>NZ_PVZR01000025.1:0-97753 GCF_003024455.1 Ensifer sp. NM-2 | reverse complement strand
AAAGGGCCGCAACTCATGTACCAACTCTTATTGCGAAAATGGACGCCAATCTTCGCGCAATGACAGCGGAGGACGAGCAAGAAATTCTCGCCGGATTGAACGATGAACGCTCCGCCATCCAGAAACTTTCTGACCTGGCACCCCGGGCACGAGCCGATCCCCATCAAGAGCTGCGCCGGCATACACTGGCTTCGGTGCGCGTCAACGCCGAAGCAGAAATCCAAGCATTCAAGAAAGAGCTTTTGGAGCGCTTCGACAAGCCCGACGACGACATCCATTCCTTGATTGGAAATCTTCAACAAGGGCTCGAGGAAATGGAGAACGATCCAATTCAATACATCGACCTGCTGTTGGCACTCTCAGATTAGCGCGAAAGTGAACGCTGCCATCGCAACGCGCGGAAGAAATTGGCAGCGGGCCTGCCAATTCGTTGCTGGTGTTTTATTGGGACGCGGGATGGAGGATCTCTTTTGTCAGATTGATTTGTAACGCTCCTTTGACCGGTTATCTTGGTGCGGCGTACCCCATCAAATAGGGGAACAAAACTGGCCTGGCGCCCCCCCCAAGAAATTACATTGCGGTTCCCGAAACATGTCTTGCCTCCCCTGAGGGGATTGCGCGACTGATCCACTAGAGCACCAAGAATTTAAGCTATTCCCGATAAGGACGACGGTAGGTATCGCGCGCATTTTCGGAAAAGTGTGCTTGCACTCTCTCGAGCGTAGCGACGGAAGGCGAACCCGAAAAAGCACAGAACTACAGTCGTCTCTATCCTGCCATCCTAAGCGGTCGTGTTAATGCTGCTCTTTTGCGCTTCGAGTTCCGATGAGTTGATGGCCCATTCGAGCGCTCCGCCGACACACCAGCCGTGCACCGCGGCAATCACGATCTTGCGCGACTGCATGATCTGAAGCGTGACCGCCTGGATAGTCTCGACCCGGTCCTGTGTCTCCGCCTCCGAGGCAGTCTGCGCATCGAGATCCTTGAGGTCGGCGCTCCTGCATAAGACGGATCGTCGCGTGGAACGATCGGCACCGACTACAAGACATGAGTTTCTCTGATCGCGGAATTGATTGCAAGTTCCCTTTTGACTTATATGTTCCCGCCGGCTCTATGGTTCTCTTCGCGGTTAACACTGGGTCGCCGCATGTTAGCGTTCGGGACGTGGGTGCCTCAATGTAATCGACGCAGTACCTTAAATTAGGGCTGCCTCCCCATATACGAGGGTCACGCTCGCGGCGCGATCGTCTCGGACCATTGTCGCTTAAGCGGTAGCGCCAGCCGAGGCGTTGAACACTTCTCCTGTCCCGAGCATGCTGTGCATGATAACCGCAAGCTTCCGGGCGACTGCCACCGCAGCGCGCTTGAAGCCCAACCGCTCGCGCAGTTTCAGCCCCCAGCTCCTGAGACTGCTTTCGTTCCTGGGCCTGGTTCTCGTGAGAAGGACCGTTGCCGCTTCATACAGCAGTCCCCGCAGATGGCTGTCGCCTCGTCGCGAGATGTGGCCGTTATAGTCGACCTCACCTGACTGGTAGCGCCGGGTTGTCAGCCCGAGCCAGGCACCAACCGAGCGCGACGTTTTGAAGTTTTCTGGATCTTCAATCGCTGCAACATAGGACACCGCCGTGATGGCGCCGATACCCGGGATCGTCATCAGGAGCTTCGTCGACTGGCTCTGCCGTGCCACTGCGAGCAGCTGGCGATCCAGATCGGCCGTGCGCTTGCGTATGTCGCGCCATGCCTCAAGTAGAGGCAATATGATTGCTGCAAGGTCGTCATTCCCAGCTAATAGCTCCCTCACTTTACCATCAAACACCCTACCCCTTCCGTTGGGAACAATGAGGCCGAATGTTTTCATCAGGCCGCGGATCTGGTTGCTCAGCTGGATTGAGATACTCAGGAGCTGGTTGCGGACCCCGACCAGCGTGCGCGTCAGGCAATGTCTCCCGTACCCTCCCCCCCCCTTCGACGAACCTTTCGGCGAAGACATCTGGCCAACGCCTATCGGAAATGTATGCCGTCTGCTGGGCCTCGAAATGGTGTGCCTCAACCGGGACGAGACCTTCGTTCACGAGGCGAAAACGGCATCGTCACCTGAAGCGATCGCAGCCTCGCTGGCAGACGCGCCCGCTTGCCGGCGAATCGTGATCGAGACCGGCTGGAGACCGCTCTCATGGCAAAGTGGCATGCTTGTTCTTAATGCCAGTCTTACAGTGGCAACTCGTGTTTTGCTGCGGCGCCTCCCGGCAGACCGAAAACCTGCTGGAAATAGCTTCGTAATGCAAGCATCGCTGGTGTCAGTTTAAGGCCCGCGCGCCAGGCCAGCCCGACATCCATCGCCGGTATGTTCTCCTCGATGTTGATCGTCTCGATGCGCCGGCCTTCCAGCGACCACGGGCGGTGGACCATGTCGGATAGGATCGCGACTCCCTGATTATTGGCGACCATGGAACGGACGGCCTCTACGGAGGATGTTCGCAAAACGACGTTCGGCTGCCACTGCGTTTGGGTCCAGTATTTGAGTGCTGATTGTGCAGCCTCATCGACAGTCAGCATAATGTAGGATTCGTTTGATATCTCCTTCAAGCCGACGCTCTTGAGCTTCAGGAGAGGATGCTGCGCCGGCACCCATAGCCGCCGGGGCGAACTTAATAGGGTTTCGGTTGTCAGCAGCGGGTTGGTGATGTTTGAAGTGAGCAGCACCGACATGTCGTAACGGTTGGTGAGCAGCCCCTCTTCGATCGCATCGCGGTTCATCTCGTAAAGCTGCACCGAGATCTTAGGAAACAATCGCCGGAGCCGTTCGATGTGCAGCGGCAGGAAGTAGCCAATAACTGTATAGGTCGCCGCCACGACGATCTCGCCCTCGACATCGCTGTTGATGAAGTTGAGATGCATCGCTTCGTCGATCTTGGCAAGGATTTCGTACACATGCGACAGAAACTGGCGTCCCGGCGCCGTTAGTTCCATCCCGTGGGTGGTACGGTTGAATAGCGGCACCCCGACGATCTGTTCGAGGCCCTTGATGGCAGCCGTGATAGCGGACTGCGAAATATTCTGATTAATCGCTGCCTGCGATACTTGGCCATATTCTGCCGTCGAAACGAAATATCGCAGCTGGCGGACACTAAACGACATCGACTTTCCCCACACAAGTTTTCTTACTTCGCAGCGCAAAAACGAATATTGCTGCGCACAAAAGCGTCATTTCAGATCCTATTTTTTTGGCAACGAGCACATCCTCCTGTTTTTAAACGTTATTTTCTGCTGCCAGAATGGCAGCGTCGTTCTGATTTTTTGATATTGTTCCGAAAAAGAATCTATTTTTCAAACGAAAGATTTGTTTCTACCGTGGTGCCCAGTCAGTATTTCATCGGCTGACGTATAGGCGGGTTCGCCTGCATCAAGAAGGGCATCCACTTGAGAACAACCGTCGACATCAACTGCGATATGGGAGAGGCATTCGGAAAATGGCGCATCGGCGACACGACGGATAGCCGTCTCATTCCCTATATAAGCTCAGCAAATATCGCGGCCGGTTTCCATGCTGGCGATCCTAATCTCATTGACGATACAGTAAAGCTTGCCGTCCAGCATGGCGTTGCTGTGGGTGCTCACCCAGGCTATAACGATCTTCAAGGGTTTGGCCGCCGAAAGATCTCCGGAAGCAACAAGGAGATCATCAACGACATCGTCTACCAGGTCGGTGCGCTGCGGGAGTTCTGCCGTCGTCACGGCACGAGCATTCGTCACGTAAAGCCGCACGGCGCTCTGTACATGGAGCTTGCTGTCAATCCCGACCTTTCCGACGCCTTCGTGCAGTATATGCGTATCACCGCGCCGGACGTTCCCATTCTTTGCATGGGTATTTCGGCCACCTATACCGCCGCCCGCTTGCTCGGTCACCCGGTTGTCCGCGAATTCTATGCGGATCGCGACTATGATGACAGCGGTTCGATCGCATTCACGCGCGACGCCGGGCGGCTGGACCCGAAGACCATCGCCCGCAAGGTACTGCGCGCCTGCAAAGCAGGAAAGGTGCAGACCATCAACGGAAATGACGTCGACATCGAGTTCGAGTCGATCTGCTTCCACTCCGACACGCTCGGGGCGCTCGATATCGTCCGCGAGTTGCGGGAGGCGCTGGTGACGGAAGGCATCCGGATCGGGCCGGTTTCGCAACTCGAACATCAATGAGAATGAGGGAACATCATGAGCAAGCTTGAGATCCGTTCGCCGCTTCCCGGCACTTTCTACCGGGCGTCCGCGCCCGACTCCCCGCTGTTCAAAAACGATGGTGACGATGTGGGCGAGCGGGACGTCGTCGGCGTCATCGAGGTGATGAAGACCTTCCACGAGATCCCTGCCGGCGTGACCGGCAAGAACATCGTGTTCGTTGCCGAGAACGAAGAGCCGATCATGGCCGGCCAGGTCATCGCGGAGGTCGAAGCATGACGATAAGATCTCTCCTCGTTGCGAACCGCGGCGAGATCGCGGTTCGGATCATCAAGGCGGCGAAGGCGCTCGGCATCCGCACCGTCCAGATCCACAGCGCCGCCGATGCCGACATGCTGGCGGTCAGACTCGCCGATGAAGCAATCGACATCGGTCCGCCAGCGCCGAAGAAATCCTATCTCAACATCGACGCGGTGATCGCTGCGGCGAAGGCGGCAAAGGTCGATGCCGTGCACCCGGGCTACGGCTTCCTCTCCGAGAACGGCGACTTCGCCGACGCTGTCACTGCCGCCGGCATGGTCTTTGTCGGCCCGAGCGGAGACGCCATCCGGCTGCTGGGTGACAAGGTTGCGGCCCGTGAAGTCGCAGCCCGAGCAGGCGTACCGACTGTGCCGGGCAGCGGCGGTCGGGTAACGGATATCGCCGCCGCGCGCGACATCGCGGAGCGTACCGGCTTTCCGCTGATGATCAAGGCGGCGGCCGGCGGCGGCGGCCGCGGCATCCGGATCGTCGACACGACGGCGGAACTCGAAAAGCAGTTTCCGCTCGCCTCCGCGGAAGCTGCGGCCGCCTTTGGCGATGGCGGTCTCTATATCGAAAAAGTCATCACCAAGGCGCGTCACGTCGAGGTACAGATTTTTGGCGACGGAGAAAACTTCGTGCACTTCTACGAGCGCGAATGCTCGCTGCAGCGCCGCCGGCAAAAGGTTTGGGAAGAAGCGCCCGCTTTCCAACTTCCACCGATCGTGCGCCAGAAGCTCTGCCAGAGTGCCATCTCACTTGCACGCGAGGTCGCGTATACCGGCGCCGGCACTGTCGAATACCTCTACGACGAGGATGCCCGCGAGTTCTACTTCATCGAAGTCAACACCCGTATCCAGGTCGAACATCCGGTTACAGAAATGATCACGGGCTTCGACCTGGTCCAGGAGATGCTCAAGGTAGCGGGGGGGGCGCCGCTTTCGGTGACGCAGGACGATATCGCGCCGCGCGGTCATGCGATCGAGTGCCGCATCAACGCGGAGGACCCCTTCAAGGGCTTTGCGCCAGCGCCGGGCAGGATCGAGCATCTTTCCGTTCCCGATCGTGAGCATGTCCGTTTCGATACCATGCTCTACGAGGGCTATACGATACCGCCATTTTATGACTCGCTGCTCGGCAAGCTGATCGTCTGGGGCGAGACCCGCAGCGAATGCCTCGATCGGCTGCGCAAGACGCTGGACGAGCTGGCGATTGACGGCGTTCCCACGACAGTTCCCCTGCATCAGGCACTGGCCGCGGCACCCGCCGTGCGCTCTGGCGCGTTCCACACGCGTTTCCTGGAAGGGTGGCTGGAAACTGATTTTGTTCCACACGACACCACCAAGCCGGAGGTCGCCTGATGCCCGCAAGCTATACGTTCGGCGGTGATGAGCACCTGTTCGTCGAATGCAGTGACGAGATGTCGCTTGAGGCCTTCTTCAAGAGCCTGTCCATAGCGACGGGCATTCGCGAAAGCAGGATCAACGGCGTGACCGAGATCTGCCCGGCCAACGCCTCCCTGCAGATCAAATTCAATCCTGATGTCATCAAGCCGGACGACATCCTGAAGGAGGTCCGGCGGATCGAGGGCGCGGCGGAACGGGCCGAGCCCGTTATTAAGACCCGGATCGTCGAAATCCCGGTATTCTACAACGATCCCTGGACGTACGAGACGCTGATGCGGTTCCGCGAGCGCCACCAGGAGCCCGGCGGCACGGATCTCGACTATGGCGCGAAGATCAACGGCTATACGGATGTCGCGAGCTTCATTGGAGCGCACCACGGTTCGCCATGGTTCGTTTCGATGGTCGGCTTCGTCGCCGGCCTACCGTTCATGTTCCAGATGGTCGAGCGCCAACGCCAGATCGAGGTGCCGAAATACCTGCGGCCGCGCACCGATACGCCGAGGCTGACGGTCGGTCATGGCGGCTGCTTCGGCTGCATCTATTCCGTTCGCGGCGCCGGCGGCTACCAGATGTTCGGCATCACGCCGATGCCGATCTTCGACGCGACGCAGACGACCAGCTACCTGCGCGATTTCATGGTGTTCTTCCGGCCGGGCGACATCGTCAAGTTCAAGCCGATCGATCGCGACGCCTACGATCAGGCCGTCGAGGATGTCGACAAGGGCCGTTTCGCCCCGCCGATCCGCGAGGTGAAGTTCGACCTGCGCGAATTCCAGAAGGATATCGACGGTTACAACCAAACGCTGGAGGAGGCTCTCTATGCCCATTAAGGTACTCCACCACGGTGTGGCTACGAGCGTTCAGGATCTCGGTCGGCCCGGTTATTTCCACCTCGGCATCCCGATGGGTGGCGCGATGGATCGCTATGCCATGCGGGCGGCGAACCTGCTCGTCGGTAACGAAGAGGGCGCGGCCGGGCTGGAAGCGGTCTTCATGGGCCCGAAGCTCGAATTCACCGAGGATGCGCTCGTCGCCGTGACCGGGGCGGATATGCCTGCGAAGGTGGATGGCGAACCCGTGCCAGACTGGACGGCCTTCAAGGTAAAGGCGGGGCAGGTGCTGACCTTCGATTTCCTGAAGTCTGGCGCCCGCATCTGCATCGCTGTTTCCGGCGGCATCGATGTGCCGGTCGCGCTCGGCAGCCGCTCGACCTACCCAATCGGCGCGCTGGGCGGCTACAAGGGCAGGGCCCTTGCGATCGACGATGAACTGCCTGTCGGGGACGGCTCGCTGGCGACGGAAGGATGGACTGTCGCGGCGAACCTGCGCCGCCGGCCGGGCACTCCCGCGGAATTGCGTGTGCTTCCGGGCCTGTACTGGGACAGGTTGACGGATGCCGCGAAGGAAAACTTCTTCGCTGACACCTGGAAGGTTGCCAACGAAGCGGACCGCATGGGCTATCGCTTCAAGGGCGGGCGCAAGATCGAATTCGTCGAGCGCAAGCAGTCGTTCGGCGCCGGTTCCGATCCCTCCAACATCGTCGACAGTTGCTACCCCTACGGATCGATCCAGATCCCGAGCGGTACCGAGCCGATCATCCTGCACCGGGATGCCGTTTCCGGCGGCGGATACTTCATGGTAGGCACGGTGATCTCCGCCGACATGGATTTCATCGCCCAGCTTCAGCCGAACACGCCGACCCGCTTCATCGAAGTGACGATGGATGAAGCGTTGGGGGCTCGGCAGGAGCGAACTGCACTCCTCGGGAGACTTCGCTCCAGTTTCAACTGATCAACGCGCACGCAAAAAAGGGGAATGAAAATGCGTAGACTGGGACTTTATCTCGCCGCCTGCACCGCCATCCTGACGGGCCTGTCGGGGAATGCTCATGCCGACAACTGGTATCCGTTTCCAGCCCAGCAAATCGAGCCGCCCTTCGCGGCCGACGGCAAGGCTGTGGATGTCGAATATACGCCGTTGGAGAAGGCGGAAAAACCGTGGAAGGTCTGCGTTTCCTTCCCGCACATGAAGGACGCCTACTGGCTGGGCGTCGACTATGGCGTCGTCGAGCAGGCGAAGGACCTCGGCGTCAAGTTGAACGTCGTCGAAGCCGGAGGCTACACCGAGCTCGCCAAGCAGATCTCGCAGATCGAGGACTGCGTGTCGAGTGGCGCGGAAGCCGTGATCATCGGTGCTATCTCCTTCGACGGCCTGAACAACCTCGTCAAGGAAATCACCGCCAAGGGCATTCCGGTCATCGACGTCATCAACGGCATCTCCTCGCCCAACGTTACCGCCAAGTCGCTCGTATCCTTCTACACAATGGGCTACGAGACCGGCGCCTATCTCGCCAAGAAGCATCCGGCCGGCAGCGATCCCGTCAAGGTCGGCTGGTTCCCGGGCCCGGCCGGCGCCGGCTGGGTCGAGGCGGCCAACAAGGGCTTCCTCGACGCGGTCAGGGGCTCGTCCCTCAAGGTCCTCGATCCGAAGTTCGGCGATACCGGCAAGGAAGTTCAGCTCAAGCTGGTCGAGGATCTCCTGCAGGCCGAGCCAGACGTCAAGTACATCGCCGGCACCGCCGTCACGGCCGAAGCCGCGCAGGGCGTGATCCGAGAGCGTGGGCTGAAGGGCGAGGTCGATCTTCTGTCCTTCTACATGACGCCCGGCGTCTATGAAGGCATCAAGCGCGGTTTCATCGCCGCATCACCGGCGGACTCGATGGTCATCCAGGGACGTGTCGCCGTCGATCAGGTCGTCCGCGCTCTGGAGAAGAAGGACCTCATCAAGCATGTCGGACCGAAGATCTTCGTGCTCGACTCCGAGAACATCGACACAGTCAGCAAGGATACCATCCTCCCACCCGATGGTTTCAAGCCCGCGTTCGCCGTGAACTGAGCTTGAAAATCACAAAGGGCGCTCCGGCAAGCCATGCCGGAGCAGGAGAAGGAGATTTCGTCATGCAGGGCGCGACCAGGCCGCTCGTCGAGATGACACAGGTGAGCCGCACCTTTCCGGGCGTGACGGCGCTCGACGGGGTCAATTTTCAACTGATGCCGGGGGAAGTGCATGTCCTCTTCGGCGAGAACGGCGCCGGGAAATCGACATTGATCTCGATCCTGTCCGGCGTCTATCCGCAGACGTCGGGAAGCGTGAAGCTCGATGGCGAGGAGATCGCTTTCGCTTCCGTCGCCGACGCCAAGCGCAAGGGGGTTTCCGCCGTCTTCCAGGAATTTTCCCTGGTGCCGACGCTCAGCGTCGCGAAGAACATCTTTCTCGGCGCCGAACCGATGATCGGCCCGTTCATCGATCGCGGCCGAATGGAGCGCGAGGCGCGGAAGCTTTTCGACGATCTTGGTTTCGACATAGATGTGCGCGCATCTGTCGTGTCGCTGTCACGTGCCGAGCAGCAGATGACGGAAATCGCCAAGGCGATCCACTCCAATGCGCGTGTCCTCATTCTGGACGAGCCGACAGCATCGCTGACGGAGCGGGAGACCGAGACGCTTTTCCGTATCGTCATGGACGCGAAGGCGCGGGGCGTCGGGATCATCTACATCTCCCATCGCATTCAGGAATTCTCGATCATTGCCGACAGGATCACCGTCCTGCGCGACGGCAAGCTGATCGGAACCGTCGATATCGGCGACACAACGTCCGACAAGCTCGTCGAGATGATGACCGGCCGCGCCATCGGCCAGATCTACCCGACGATCGCGCGGGCCGCCGATCCCAAGTCCGTCCTGTCGATCCGCGGACTTCATGCCGCTGGCGTCCGTGGCGCCGATATCGAGATCAGGGCCGGCGAGGTTCTGGGCGTTGCTGGCCTGGTCGGCAGCGGCAAGTCGCGCGCATTTCGCGCGGCCCTCGGCCTGGCGCCGATCCATGCTGGCACGGTCCATCTCGACGCAAAGGATTTCACCGGCGCGCCGACCCGACGCTTCCTGCGCGACGGCGTCTTCTATTTGCCACCGGACCGCAAGAACGAAGGGCTGATGCTGGGCGCGACGGCGCGCAGCAACATCAATCTCGGCCTTCTGTTCCGCAACGACATCGCGACGGCGACCGGTCTGTCGAGCAGGCGGCAGAATGCGCTTTCGACGAGCATCGGCCGCAAGGTCGATCTCACAGATGCTTATATGGCCCGGCCGGTGGCCAACCTGTCCGGTGGAAACCAGCAGAAGGCGCTGTTCGGCAAGGGCTTCGGGCGTGATTACCGCGTCTATGTTTTCGACGAACCGACGGTCGGCGTCGACATGGGAACGCGCGCAGCCCTTTACCGGCTGATCCAGGAACTGGCGGAAGCCGGCAAGGCCGTCGTCGTCATCTCGTCCGACCTGCCTGAAGCGATGAACCTCGCGCACCGGCTGATCGTCTTTGCCAGCGGCCGGATCACGGCGGAACTCTCGGGCGCCGATATCCACGAGAACAACGTACTCAAAGCATTCTTCAAGACAGAAGGGAAAGCCGCATGACCGGCAGAACTGAAACCATTCAGGATACCGGGATCCGTTCCGGGTTTTCGCCGCTCCTGTTCGTCAGGCAGGTTTTCCTTCGCGCCGGCGTCCTGCCTTTCTTCCTGCTGATCGCGATTGTCGTGTTCGCCTTCGCTTCGGCGCAGTTCCTGACCGTGCAAAACCTGACCAACGTCGCCCGGCAATCCGTTTATCTCGTGCTCGTTTCGCTTGGGCAGATGCTGGTGCTGATCACCGGCGGCTTCGATCTTTCCGTCGGCACAGCGATCGCGCTGACCTCCGTCGTTTCCGCCTCGGCCATGGTGGCCGCCGCGACGATGTTTCCCGATGCCGTCTGGCTTGTCATCGCGCTGGGCCTGCTAGCTGGCTTCGCGGCGGCGCTGGTTATCGGACTGCTGAACGGCATCGGCATATCGGTGTTCGGGGTCTCGCCCTTCATCATGACGCTCGGCGTTCAGTCGATCGGCGCAGGCACCGCGCTGTTCCTGACGGGTGGCGTGCCGATCGGTAACCTGCCTTACGAGTTCAGCGATTTCTTCGGCTTCGGCCGCATCCTCGGCATTCCCGTGCCGGTGCTGATCGCTCTGATGGCAATTGTCGTGATGTGGCTGGTGATGAACCGACTGCGGATCGGCGCCCAGGTCTATGCGGTTGGCGGGAACATCAAGGCGGCGCATCTGTCCGGCATCAACACCAAGGTGACGTTGTTCATCGCCTATGTCGTTTGCGCACTCCTCGCGTCGCTGGCCGGCATCCTTTTGACAGCGCGCGTTGAAAGTGGCGAAACCAATCTCGGTGGCACGGTCGCGCTGGAATCGATCGCGGCCTGCGTCATCGCCGGGGTCTCGCTACGCGGAGGCATCGGCCGAGTCGAGAATGTTGTCCTCGGCGCCTTCTTCATCGTGCTCGTCCAGAATGGCATGAACGTGATGCAGATCGGCTCCTACATGCAGATGGTGCTACTCGGCAGCCTGCTGGTACTTGCTGTAATCATCGACCAGATGCGTTACAAGATGATCCTCCGGCGCTAAGGTCCATGAGAGCGGAGCGCCGGCCATGAGAAACCCCGATGGATCCTGGGAAAAATTTGATGACTACGTCGTCGACTTCGCCCTTGATGCGGCGAAATCCGGCAAGCGCTTCGCTCTCGTCACGCTGGTTCTGATCGACGGGTCCTCGCCCCGGGCGCTCGGCGCGCAGATGGCGGTGGACCAAGATGGAGAATGGGTCGGCTACCTTTCCGGCGGCTGCATCGAGCAAGCGATCGTCACCGAGGCGACGGAAGCGATCCGGGAAGGGCGCAACCGCCGCATCCGCTACGGCAAGGGATCTCCCTATATCGATATCCAGCTCCCCTGCGGCAGCGCCATCGAACTGCTGTTCGACGTCAAACGCACGGAACAGGAGATGCTGTCAATCGACCGGACCCTGTTGGCGCGGCAGGAGGGTCGACTGACCTTCGACGGCACGGCCAACAGCGCGGAGACGGAAAACCTCAGCCTGAATTTCTTGCCGCGCCGCCGCCTGATCATCTTCGGTACAGGCCCGGTCGCCGTGCTGCTCTGCCGTCTGGCGGTCACCTCTGCCTTCGAGGTCGTGCTCTATTCCAACGAGGACTCCACTTTGGCTTATGGGCGTGAGGCAGGAGCGGATGCCATCCGCCTGCTCAGCAAGGCGCGCGCGCCCAACGTCGCCATTGATGCGCGCACAGCCATTGCCTTCCTGTTCCACGATCACGATTGGGAAGAGGAATTGCTGCCAATCGTCATTGCGAGCGAGGCTTTCTATATCGGCGCAATCGGCAGTCGTCGAACCCATGCGCAACGCGTCGAGCGGCTGCGCGCCCGCGGTGTCGAAACTGCCGACGTCGACCGCATCCATGGACCTGCCGGGATTTTCGGCGGATCGAAGAGTGCCGCCGACATTGCCTTGTCGATCCTGGCGCAGGTCGTGCAGCTCGATCGGCACGCCAATGACGACAGGATCGACCAGCTACCTTTCGGTGCGCCGCCAAAGGTTGGTGCCACACAGCCACTACTGCAAGGAACAACGCGATGAAGCCTCCCGCCACGCGTCAGCTCTATATCGCAGGTTCGCTCGACGATGCACTCGACGCCTATCAACGCTTCGGGGACACGGCGGAATTCTTCGCCGGTGGGACCTGGATCATGCGCGCCGATCATCGCGAGGAATTCGACCCGCGTAGCTATGTCGCGATCGCGCATCTCGATGGAATGACGAAGGTGGACGTCACCGAAGACCGGGTCGAGATCGGTGCTTGCGTGACACATGCGAAGCTTGCGCAAGCTATTGCCGGTTTGCCGGATCTAGCAGGGCTCAATCGCGCTGCGGCAAGTTCCGCCAATCCGGCGATCCGCAGCATGGCGACGGTCGGCGGCAACATCTGCGCTGCGGCCTTCGCCGCGCCCGATTTGGTGCCGGCGCTGCTGTGCCTCGGCGCGACAGTAGAGACCGCCGTGAAGGATGAACGCCGGACCATGCTGCTCAATGAATTCCTAGCGGTTCGATGTTCGCCCCCTACCGGCATCGTGACGAAAGTCGTGGTGCCTCGCCATCACGAGCGCCGCTCGGCCCATGCGCGCCTTCCGCTCAAGAAGGCCGGCGACTACCCGGTCGCGATCGTCAGCGTCGCCATCCAATTTGATGCCGACGGCACGATCGCCAATCCGAGAATATTCGTCGGGTCGGTCGAGAACGTGGCGCGAAGATGGGTGGCGCTGGAGCAGGCGGTAACGAGGCTGCCCGTCGACCCGGAGAGCATTGCCGCCCGCTCAGCGACGGTCTGTGGCGATTTCCGTGGACGCGACGGCGTCGAGGCGCCGGGATGGTACAGAGTCAAGGTTCTGCCGGCTCTCGTCCGGCTGGCCTTCGAGAGTCTGCTTACAAACAACATGGGAGCCTGAGATGACGCTGAGCCTGACGATCAACGGTGAGGAACGGCTGTTTTACGGCGATCCCATGACACCGCTTGTCGACGTCTTGCGGGAGGCTATGCTGCTGACCGGCGCCAAGGCCGTCTGCCGCGAAGGTTTCTGCGGCGCCTGCATGGTCCATATCGACGGGGTTCCGACGCCGTCCTGCCTGAAGCCTTCGGGGCTTGCCGTCGGGTGCGAGATTACCTCGATTGAGGGGCTCGGCATCGAGGGCGAGGTGACGCCGCTTCAGCAGATCCTCGAAGATCACGATGTCGTCCAGTGCGGCATGTGCTTCCCAGGGATGGTCATGACGCTGACGGCGTACTTGAAAGATAATCCCGCCCCAACGCGCGACGAGATCAAACAGGCGCTAGTCGGCAACATCTGTCGTTGCACGGGGTATGAGAGGATTATCGATGCAGTACTTTCTTTAACAAACGGGGTGGAGGCTGCGCAATGACCGTGTCGGTAAAAGAGCCCGCCGTCATGAACCTTGCACGGCGTGATGCGCGCGATAAACTACGCGGCCGCACGCAATATACCATTGATCACGTTAAGCCCGGGGTATTGCAGGCCTTCATACTTCGTTCGGAGGTGGCGTCTGCCCGCATCTTGCGCCTCGATTGCTCTAAGGCGCGTAAAATGCCAGGTGTGCGTGGGATCGCGACCGCTGAAGATGCACCCGGTCTTTTTGGGATCGGCATAGCGGACCATCCGCTCTTTGCAAAAGACGTTATCCGTTACGATGGCGAGCCGATCGCCGCGGTTGCGGCCGAGACGCTGGAGCAGGCAAGGGCAGCAGTCGCTGCGGTCGAACTGGAACTCGAGCCGCTTCCTGCATCGCTGACTATGGCGGAGGCACTCGCCGAAAAGGCGCCCCTTGTTCATGAGGATTGGAAGTCTTACGAAGTGCTGCTAGAGGGCGCGGCGCGCGGCGGCAACATTGCGTGGGAGGCGAAGGTCGTGAGGGGAGATACCGTCGCGGCCTTCGCCCGTCCCGACGTCAAGATCATTGACAGCTGCTTCACCGTTGGCCGCCAAAACCAGGTGCCCTTCGAACCGCGCGCCGTCGTAGCAACCTTCAAGGATGGCCGCTACCACATCAAGACCTCGACCCAAGTTCCCTGGACAGTGCGTAACGTCACCGCTCGGGCGCTTGGGGTCCCTGCCTCGAAAATTCGCGTCACGGTTCCGCCGGTCGGCGGCGCGTTCGGCTTGAAATTCGACTGCTCGTTGGAACCCTTCGCCGCAATCTTGGCCGCGAAGACGGGACGCCCGGTCGCGCTGGTTAATTCTCGACGCGAGGAAATGCTGACGTGCCTGTGCCGAGAAAACGCGGAAATCCGTATCCGCTCCGCGGTCACTAGCGAAGGTGAAATCGTCGGCAGAGAGGCCACCGTTCTGATGGACTGCGGTGCCTATGGGGGCGAGCAGATTTTCCTGACGACGATGACGGCACACACCCTGGGTGGAAACTATAGACTCGGCGCCGTACGGCTCTCCAGCCGCGCGATCTATACCAACACTGCGCCGAACGGCGCATTCCGCGCCTGCAACGGTGTGTACAACACCTTTGCGCTCGAACGGCATACCGACGAGATTTGTGAGGCGATCGGCATGCACCCGATGGAGTTTCGTCGCCGCAACGTCATCGGTGATGGAGATCTTGGCTCAACTGGCCAAGTCTTCCAGGGGGAAGTGCTTCGGCCGATGCTTGATAAGATGGATGTTCTGCGTTTGGCGTCTCCGCTAAAGAAGGAGGGCGACCGGCGCTTGTTCGGCCGCGCAACGACTGTAGGCACTTGGTTTATCTTCGTGGGGCCGTCCGCAGCAACGATCAATCTCAACGCTGACGGTAGCGCCACGCTGATCACCTCCGGCGTAGAGATCGGTTCGGGGACGATGATGCAGTCGCTGCCGCAGATCGTTGCGGCGAGACTGGGTATCTCGCCGCACGAGGTAAACGTCAAGGCGGCCGATACCGATGCCGCGGGCTTCGACCTCGGCGTCGGCGGCGGTCGCGCCACTGTATCGCTCGGCGCCGCCAGCACGGCGGCGGCAGACGAAGTGCGCAATAAGGTTCTCGCAGCCGCTAGCGAATTGTCGCAGACGTCGGTGGAAAATCTAGAGCTCGGAGGCGGACGGGTCGAGATCCGGGGCGTGCCGGGCTCAGGAATGACGGTCGCAGCGGTAGCCTCCCACATTCAGGCGACGACTGGACCGGTATCAGGAACCGGGTCTTTCACCAACCCTGGCGTCGAAGCCATGGCAGGGTGCGCTATGGGGCATTTCATAGACGCCATCGATATCCCAGTCTTCTCCGTGCATGAATGTGAGGTCGCCGTTGATCCCAACACAGGGCATGTCGAGGTCCTGCGCTACCGCGTCGTACAGGATGTTGGACGGGCGCTTAACCCACGCGCCATCCATAGCCAGATACAGGGCGGCGTCGTACAGGGCCTGGGCTATGCCCTTCATGAGGAGATGTCGGTCGGTCCGACCGGTAGGATCCTGCAGAGTGGCTTCGAGACGTATCGACTGCCGCTCGCGGTTGATGTCGTCCCGGTTCAGATAGAGCTACATGAAGGGGCACCGTCAATCGGTCCGCTTGGCACTAAAGGAGCCGGTGAGGTTCCTATTCTCAACGTAGGCGCTACAATTGCGTGCGCAGTTTCAAGGGCTATCGGAAAGCCCGTGTATACTCTGCCCCTCACGCCGCCGAGGGTCCTAAGCCTGATTTTAAATGACCCTGAAGATCTAGACTTGCCTCACATCAGCAAGACTTGGGAAGCCAACACGATCGACATGCGAAAGTAAGATCGCACCTGCAAGACGGTTCAATAACGAGCGGGGTAGCGACAGATGCACAGACGCACAGAGGTACAGAGGTACAGAGGTACAGAGGTACAGAGGTACAGAGGTACAGAGGTACAGAGGTACAGAGGTACAGAGGTACAGAGGTAGGTTTATATGAACGGACACTACTGACACTTATATCCTGCCAACCCTCTAAAACAGGCTTGGCGCCGCGTCTTGGCAAACTGCTTGTCAGAAGTCTCGGCACGGGACCAGAAAATTCCCTCCGATCCTGTGAATTGGAGCGAAGAGACGACCATGCATGGGAACGAAGCGATGAACCTAAAACGAATATTGAATTCAGATACGACTAAGCATCTACAGCCCGGCGCGCACGTAGTCGCTCCGCCCAATAGAAAGACACCTTAAAGCCCGAAACAAAAATCGCCAAACTGCCCGCAAGTGCGATCTCCTTGGCCGCTGCCCCCTTTGCCAACAGTGCAAGACCGCCTCCATACACCTCGTAGCAACCCCAATTCAGACAATGCACCAAGCGCTCATACATCAGGACATCAATGTCGACATAATGCCTCCCAAATGCTTCCACAGCATCGATCGCATCACCGGGAAATACATCTCCCGCCGCTCCGACAACAAGCTTCCTGCCGATGGCCATCTGGCCCGCCACATTGATGAGACCAGCAGTGAAGAATGCCATGAAGTTGCCGAGGAACATGGCATACTTGATTTTGTCCGGATGGCCGCCGGCAATCGCCGCGCCCGCCTTGATCCCCATGTCGATGGTGCCTCCACCCAGAATTCCGGTGGCGATCATCTGCACATGCTCCTTGCCCTTGTCGACATTACCTTCGAAGTCAGCAGCGAGTTGGACGCGCTCAAGGATGTGTCGAAGCAGGCGCTGGAAGTCCGGGAGTGTCATCGCGACCAAAATGGCGGCGCCGATCTCGGTGGCGATCCGCGTGGGGTCCTTGAATGAAACTCCGCCCAACTGGCGAATAAGGTTCCAGATCGTGACCATCGGTCCGTAAAGGAGAGCGAACTCAACGGCATAGAGCACAACGAGGAGTGTCCACTTGTACCAGCTGATCTCCTCCGGCGTGGCGTCGTGCAACACCAGATCAGAGACGAGCGGAGGTCCCACTGCCGCGTCGCGGTCTGACCTTGTGACCATCATGCAGTCATTGCTAACCGACTGCCAAAACTGCCCGACGCTTTCCTGCGGTAATACGCCAGAGAACGATTTGTTGGCGGCCGTCTTAAAAGTGGCGAAAGGCTCGAATTCGGCGGCGGCCTTGCGCAGCTCAGCGGCGGCCTTACCGCCCTTAAATGCCTTTGCAAGAGCCTTGAGTTCATCGACGGCCTCCAACGTAGCCGCCAATTCATCGAGGAGGTCATTGGGCCGTGTTCCGGCATTTTTCTTAAAAGGATTGATCGCTTCGATCCGCTTGATGCTCGCTTGCACAATGGCGAGCGCAAAGGAAGTGTCGTTCTTGCTAGCATCCATGTTGATTTCTGACTTGGAGTAGATGGATGGGCAGCTCGATGTTAGTTGGAAGTGACCTCAGAAAGGGGTGGCGCGCACAGGTTAAATCAGCCGACGGACATGCGATGCGATCGCGAATACGAGCTTGTCCTTTCTTCCCGCCTCAGCAACGTCAGCTGGAAACGAGCTCACTCCCGCAGATTGCCCGACTTCAGTCTCGTATTCTCGTGCCAAGCTGCCGACCCTTGTCCGCATGACCGAAAAAAACTTGCTCAAATGTGCTCAGCCGCAGGACACGTCAGCAAAAATCAGGCCACCAGCGGCACACCGCCCCACTTTCAGTCTCGTATTTTCGTGCCAAGCCGCAGACTTATGTCCGCATGACTGAAAAACTTGCTCAAATGTGCTCAGCCGCAGGACAGGTCAGCAAAAATCAGGCCACCAGCGGCACATCGCCCCACTTTCAGTCTCGTATTTTCGTGCCAAGCCGCAGACTTATGTCCGCGTGACTGAAAACTTGCGCAAATATGCTCAACCGCAGGACGCGTCATCAGAAATCAGGGGAAGTTGCCGATCAACTTCCGATGTCCGAAGAGCTCGGTCCAGGATTGACCCAGCCTTAGTCATCTCAGGCATATAAACCCGCCTGTCGCCCATTACTTCCAAACCCTCAGCAACGATCCAGCACTCAGCTTTCCCATCATTGCAACCAATTTTCTCAAACTCTTTCAATCCAAGCAGAACCACTTCTCAAGATGGCTTCCACCATGAATGACATCCACGACCACGCCGCCTGTGGCGACGCCAAGGTCCTCATTCCTCTTGAGTTCTCTCAGGAATTCGGCAAGAGCACCAACGTCAAGGCTCCCCTCCTCCTCTGCTCTGCGGATATTTTCAAGCAATCCATCCGCTCCATGACGGCTGCGCTCCCCGAGGGCAAGTGGCAGTATGCCATGAAGACCAACGACCTCCTTGGGCTGATTGCCATCACCATCCTCGAAGGCCACGGCCTCGACTGCTCCTCCCTCGGCGAAATCCTTATGGTGGAGCAAGTCGCTAAGGCCCTGGAGAAGGATCTCACCGATGTCATGGGTCGATGCTCCTATGGCAACCCCAACAAGACGACCTCCGACATCAAGGCTGCTTTCGATCTAGGCGTCCGCATGTTTTCCGTCGATAGCAAGGAGGAGATTGCCAAGATGTCCCACGTCGCCAAGGGAGCGAGGGTGTACCTCCGCACGCATGTCGATAGCACCCAGGAGACCGCCATTAGCGTCTTCACCAACAAGTTCGGCGCTCCCATCGATACTCTCCCCGAACTGGCCGTCTTCGCGAAGGAGCAGGGTCTCGTACCCTATGGTGTCGGACTTTCCGTAGGCGGTGGCCAGACCGATCCCGGCGCCTTCGAAGTCGGCGTGGAGATCGCTTCCCAAGCCAATAGGCTGTGCAGGAAGGCCGGTGTCATCACCATGAAGGGCCTCACCTACTGCGGTGGTCTGCCCGCCCAGACCGCAGCCGGCGCCCCGACCTTCGAGACCATCGGCAGACGGATCCGCGCCGCCTGCGAGGAACACGGCATTGCTCCGAAGGACATCACCTTCGAGCCCGGTCGCAGCCTCGGCACGACTTGCGGCATCATCCGCGCGAAAGTCATCACGCTCAAGGCTCCCATGCAGGATGGTGCCCGATGGACCCTGGTTCTTAACATCGGGCCTTTCAAGGGGTTGTTCGAAATGGAGCGTACCAACCTAACCTACAAGATGGCAGCCTACTTCAAGCCTGACGACGAGGTGATCCCCTGCCGCATTGTCGATGATACCTGCGACAGCAAAGGCGTCTGCTTCAAGGAGCAGATTGTCAAGATGCCCAAGTCGCTCGTGGAAGGCAGCGATGTCTTCTTCGTCAACGCCGGCAGCTACACGACCGCCTATGTCATGGAGAAGTTCAACCGGACCCTTCCGCTGATCGCCAGATGCTTCCCCGACCCTCTTGCCGATCTGGAGCTTCCCGCATGGCTCAAGGGTGTCCCCACGCCCGGCGAAGCTGCCCATGGGGGCGTCGACTTCAAGGCGCTTTGGACCGAACGCGGCATGCTCGAGACCGACGCTGAACGCGTTACGCTTTCAGTTGATAACGCTCCCGGGTCCGGAATTCTCGGCGTAGGATTGCTTACCGCCAATCAGGTAAGTGCTTTCCGTCAAATCAACACGGCAATGCTCGAGCGCAGTTCCAACACGCCGGGCGACGCGCTCCGCATCAGCTTCCAGCCACAGCAGCTGTTCAAGGACATGCATGAAGGCTGGATCGCCAACTCCGCCATCCTCACACTCGATCTCTGGAATGATTTGAGCAACATCCGGGCCAACGCTGGCGCCAAGGTCTACCTCTGCTTCCAGAACCAGTACCGCAGCACGGTCAGACGCTGCACTCTCATGCACGCAACCTTGGTCGTCGTTCCCGACGACAAGGCCGATGGTCCTGTTCAGTTCCTTGAGGTGAACTACAACCCCTATACCATCGCGAGCCTGGATGCGACAGTGGTCAAGAGCGCTTTCGGCGACGCACTGTGCAATGAGCGGGTCTACCGCGATCCCCAGAGCGACTTTGAAAAATTGATGGTCGGCGACAAGCTTCATCCAGAACTCGCTAATGCGGATTTGGTGTGGGGTGGATCACTTGAAGAGCGTCAACCTCTGGCCGACTACTGGCCTGAGGCTACGGCGACGGGCGGAAAGAAGCGCCCCATTAACCTTGAAGGCGTCCTGGGTTTCGACTTCGACCAAAGGGAGCTTTCCGTTCTCCTCCAGCATCTCGCTTTTATCGATTTCTCCTACCAAGCTGGCTATGGTGTTTCGAACCGCGCTCACATCGACAACAATTCTTGTCTCCGAACCACAATTCGCGCGCTCGTCGTCGCGAAGCTCGGCAGGGACCATCATTTTGGCAACGACTTGCCCACCGATCAGGTCATCGAGCATCTCGCAAAGGTTGCTCCTCGCCGCTGGTGGACAGAGGAGCCCGGCCACAGCATCCGTGACCTTGAGCGCTTCGAGAAGTCCAGCAAGTCCGTTGGAGTTGAAGAATTTATCGGCAATATCCAGTCCATCCTGTGCCACACGACCATGATGAACGCCTTTCGTGAAGAGAACGCTTACAACACCTCCTACATGGTCGCCCCCACCGTTCCTCATACCGATTATTTTGCGCAGGAGTACTATCGTGCCGATGCCGCCCTCAGCCTGGGACTTTTGACCCAGCAGGCAGTCTCTCTTGGTGCGGCCGAAGGAAATTGATGGGTGAGATGATGACGAGGGGCCGTGTCCGGAAATAGTTTTCAAGGTAGAAATAAAAAGTTGATTTCAGAAATTCAGTTTTCCCAATCTTTTAGTGACTGTTCGTGAAGGTACCCCCTGGGACTAACGCCATTACACTATGGCAATTCGGGATATATACAAAAACCTAGACGACGACAGCGCGATCTGTCCACTTGCCCCCCGAATTTTTGGCTTCATTCACAGGGTTAGGGTTAGAAGTGTTTACACGTGCCTGTATCCTGCCAAAATGCCGTCGCGGAAAAACCCCGAACCTACATCCCGAAGGAATAACGGGCGGTAGCATTTGTCGCAGTCGAACAATAAGATCAAACAATCAGAATGTTACATGATGATGCAATGTGCGGGGCGCCGGACCGACACGCGCTTCGGTTCTTCGCGTTTACCGCATAAATGTGCAGGCTACCTGTAGCCAACAAAGCGAACGCGATACCACTCAAGAAGGGGCGGTTGAGGCGAGGCCGAGTTTGTCTGCGATCCATTCAAGCATGTGTTTGACTCAATAGGAATACTGCCGTGCCACTAGGTAGCGCATTGCAAGCCACAAAATCGTGCTCGCTCATTTTGGGAAACTCGAAAGAGCGATCACGGCTTGGCGGTTGGAATTTTCGCGTTTCGGCGGGGCGGAATGTGAGGTCGACGAAAGCGCGACGGGATCGGATGCTATTGAACGCTAATCTAGGAACGACAGGTCGATCGCCTCTGCCATTGCGCGGTAGCCGGCGTCGTTCGGATGGATGTGGTCGCCGCAATCATAATCCGGCCTGAGGCGCGTCGGCCGGGCGGGGTCGAGCATCAGGGCGTCGAAATCCATGATAGCGTCGGCGTCGGCATCGTTGCGGATATAGTGGTTGACTGCTTGGCGGATGCGCTCCTTAGCACTCGTATAGTAACCGCCCTTCGGAAATTCCGGGTTCGTTCCCTCAAAGGGCAGGAGCGTGCAGAGCATGGTCTTGAGCCCGGCCAGGCGCGCCCGCGCAAGCAATTGCTGATAGGCGGCGATCATGTCGATGGCGCCGACGGCCTCGTGCGAACCGGCAAGAACAGTGTTGGGCCAGACGATGTCGTTGATTCCAATTAAAATGACAAGGTGGCTGACACCGGGGTAGCGAAGCACGTCGCGATCGAAACGCGTTACGGCCCTGCTGCCGCGGCAGTTGTGCAACAGCCGGTTGCCACCGATACCTTGGTTAAGGAGGGCAATGTCTCCCGTACCCTCCCCCTCCCCTGCGACGAACCTTTCGGCAAAGACATCTGGCCAACGCCTATCGGCATCGATAGACGAACCGTAGCCGTCGGTGATCGAATCGCCGAAACACACGACGGTGCGCGCATCGCCGCTTGTACGCACGTAGATAGCCGACAGAAGGTAGTGGCTGGTCGTGGTCTGCTGCACGATCATTTCGCCGGCCGCGGAGAAGTCGCCGGGCACGGAAATGTATGCCGTCTGCTGGGCCTCGAAATGGTGTGTCTCGACCGGGACGAGACCTTCGCCATAATAGCTGACGGCAAGCCGGCTGAAGGGCCGCAGGTCCATGTCGAGGGGATCGCTGACGACGGAGGAGCCGGGATGGATGACCGTGGCGCGGTTTCCGCCAAAGGTCAGTGGCAGGCTCGTCAGCGGCTCGATGCCGCCATGTTCGGCCGCGTAAGCGAGACAGACGGCGTCGAGGCGGATCGGGCTTGCGCCATACTCGTTCGTCAGGCGAACGACGATGCCCGACCCGCCGATGCTCAGACGCGCCACTTCGCGAACGGTCTGCCTGTAAAAGCCCGACAGGGGAGCATCAGGACCCCAGACGTTCATTGGCGCAGCGCTCCACGATGCGATCCAGCGCGTGTTCACGAATTATCCTCCCCGAAAAGCTTTGAATGCGCATATGCGTAAGCTTGACGTTCGTCCCCGTCAATAAATAAAACAGACTGAATTAAATATGCGTCGTTTCGATAAGAAGGCTGGCAGGCATTGACCGGACATATCCCAGGAACCACCGTGCTTCGCGGCAGCCGACCCGTCGATGGCAATCGTCCCGGCACCAATCACGTCGCCCTGCGCGCCGTCAACGAACGCCTCGTCCTCGCGCTTATCCGCACGCACGGCTCACTCTCCAAGGCGCAGCTCGCCGAGCTTTCGGGGCTCGCCGCGCAGACCGCGTCGGTGATTTCCCGAAGCCTGATCGAGGCCGGCCTGCTTCTCGCCGGGTCGCCGGTACGCGGCAAGGTGGGGCAGCCGTACGTTCCCCTCAGTCTCAATCCGACCGGCGCCTCGTTTCTCGGTGTTCATGTCGACAAGCGCGAGATTCGGACGGCGCACGTTAATTTCGTCGGGGAAGTCATCTCCGAGACCGTCGCGCCGATGGGCGATCCGGATCTCGACCAACTGATTAAGCATGTACAGGAGCGCGCAGGCCAGATCCGGGAGCAATGCGACCCGGACGAGCGCACCCGCTTTCAGGCAATTGGCGTTTCCATTGCGAACGGAAGCTTTTGCGGCGAGCGTTCATCCGTCGCGTGGGACCAGATCGAAACGTCGTTGCACCAACTCGGTCGCTCTCTGGATCTCCCCGTGACGGTATCGAGCGATGCGCTGGCTGCCTGTAGCGCCGAGCTCATCTATGGCCTCGGGCCCACCGTGCCCGATTTTCTCTACGTTTTTCTGGACGACGCCGTCGGCGGGGGGCTGGTCCAGGACCGGCGCATCCGGTTTTCGCGGGACGAAACAGGCCCGAACCTTGGAAAACTCTTGGTTCCCAGCGGAAAGGCGCGACCGACGCAACTCAAGAATCTCGCCATTGGCAATGATGGCGATGCGAATTCAATCGGCCAACTCGCGGAAGGCATTGCCTACGCCATCACCAATTGCGCAGCGCTGATACCCTGCCAGTCGGTGATCGTCGACGGGCCACTGCCGGCGCACAAGTTGCGGCTGGTCATGGCCAAGCTGCGGTCGGCGATCGCCCAGCTGAATGTTCTCGACGCTGCCGACATCACCGCGCGGGAAGGATCGATGGCGCGCAAGTCGATCGCCATGGGCGCCGCCTGCCTGCCGTTGCTCGATCGATACTATCCGGACGAACAGTCTTCGCACGCGCGAACGGCTGAGCGCCGCCCGTCGGATGGATCGTTGCGAATTTTACCCTCTCCGGCAATTAATTCAGAGTGATTTAGTTATTGACATCCCCTGCATGTTTAGGGGAAATAGCCCCGAGGATGGCTGGAGGAAGCCTCACAGCAGAACAGTGGCGTTTTGCTCGGCCACGGCTCGATTAAATGGAGGAGGAAAAGCAATGTTGAAGACCGGCTCTGTATCAAGGAGCATTTGCATCGCTACGGCTGCGGCTTTTGCTGCAGTTACTACCTGGGCGGACGCCGCAATGGGACAGGCGAAGCCGTTCGCCGGCCAGCGGCTTTCGGTGCTAATGGTGGGCCACCCCACCACCGACGCGGTCCGCAAGGCCCTGCCTGATTTCACGGCCGCGACCGGCATCGACGTCGATCTCGAGGTCGTTCCCGAGGCCGATTCCGTTCCGAAGATGATGCTGGAGTTTTCGGCCGGATCCGGCCGCTACGACGTGGTCGAGGCCAACTCGATACATGTCAAAGGCTTCGTCGGCGCTGACTATATCGTCCCGCTCGACGAACTCGCCGCCAAGTACGGCGAATTCTACGACAAGACGGACTTCGTTCCCGGCTATCTGACACCCAACGTCGTCGATGGCAAGCTCTACGGCTCCCGCTGTTTGGCGAAAGTTCGTTCTTGATGTACCGCAAGGATCTCTTCCAACAGTATGGCATCGACGTTCCCAAAACCTTCGACGAGATCGAGGCTGCCGCCAGGACCGTTAAGGAGAAGTCGAACGGCGAGATCGTCGGCATCACGATGCGCGGCCAGCAGGGCATCCAAGGCGTTTACATCTGGGCATCCTATCTGTGGGGCATGGGCGGCTCGTTCCTGACCGACGACGGCAAGTCCGCGCTCGACACGCCGGAGGCGACTAACGCACTGGGCAAGTTCGCGCATGTGCTTCGCGAATACGGGCCGGTCGGTGTGGCGAACATGGGCTGGGAGGAGAACCGCCTCCTGTTCCAGCAAGGCAAGGCCGCAATGACGCTCGACGCCACCGTCAACGGCGCCTTCAACGAGGATCCCTCCGTCTCGACGGTCGCCGGCAAGGTCGGCTACGCGCCGGTTCCGGTGCAGACGGACAATCCGAAGGGCGGCTCATCGTCGCTTTCCGTCTTCGGACTGAATATTGCGTCCGCCTCGCAACAGCAGGAAGCCGCCTGGCTCTTCGTTTCCTGGGCAACTTCCAAGAAGCAGCAGATTCACTCCCTCGATACGGATCCGAATTCCGGCGTGACCTCACTTGCCGCGATGGAAAGCCCCGCCTTTGAGAAGCGCTACGGCGCCTTCAAGGAAGCGATGCTCACCTCGCTTTCCAAGAGCAATCCGCAATACATTCCGACGGTGCCCCAGGCCAACGAGCTTGTGAACAATATCGGTATTGCCGTCTCCAAGGTGCTCGCCGGAACCACGTCGGCTGCCGACGCCCTCAAGGAAGCCAACGATCTGAACAACGCGACCCTGTCCCGATAGGGCTCGCGCGTCCCGTCGCGCTCCCTCCCAGGCGCGACGGGAGCTTTATTTGAGAAGAGGCATGGAATGCATCAAATCTCCCGTAATCCCACACGCATGTTCTATCAGCCCGTCATCGGGTTTCTCGCTCTCGCCGCCGTCGCGCTGCTCGGCTATGCGGTCTGGCTTTGCCTGCACAACATTTCCCTGATGAGCACTCGCGGCACGCAGTTCATCGGCGTTCAGAATTTCGTGCGGCTTGCGACCGACTGGCGCGGCCTTCAGGCCCTTTGGCGCACGGTCCTATTCGTCGTTCTCGCCACATCGCTTGAGGTCGTCCTCGGCATCGCGATCGCGCTTTTCCTTGATCAGGAATTCCGCGGAAAGAAATTCGTCCGCGCCATGATCCTCGTGCCGATGATCATGACCCCCGTCATCGCCGGCCTGACCTGGCGCTTCCTATTCAATGCACAGGCCGGTATGATCAACTACTGGCTTTCAACCGTGGGCATCGCGCCGGTCGACTGGCTCGGCAATCCGAACGTGGCACTTTATGCCGTGCTCGTCGCCGACATCTGGCAGTGGACGCCGTTCGTCGTACTCCTTGCCATGGCGACGCTCGAGACCGTTCCGAAGGATCTGGTCGAGGCGGCGCGCATGGATGGCGCGAGCGAAGTCCGCGTCATCTGGCACGTCATCCTGCCCATGCTCAGGCGCACACTCGCGGTGGCCGCGCTCATCCGCGCCATCGACAGCGTCAAGGCCTTTGATCTCTTCTACATCATGACGAAGGGGGGGCCGGCCTTGTCCACGGAGACGCAAAACCTCTACGGCTACACCGTCGCCTTCACCAACTTCGACATATCCTATGCCATGACGATCGCGCTTTTCCTGACGATCGTGACGAATATCGCGCTGATGCTGCTTAGTCGCTTCGCGATGCCGAAGGGAGTGCGCTGATGCTGCGCAAAGTCGTCTTCTATCTAATTCTCGCGCTGTTCCTATTCGCGACGCTGTTCCCGCTCTACTGGGTGGTGACGACCTCGCTGAAGTCGCTGCGCGATGCCTTCGCCATGCCGCCGGTCTGGCTGTTTTCGCCGACCTTGGAAAACTACGGCAAGGTGCTGACCAATCCGGCCTTCATCAAGGGCTTCGCCAACAGCATGATCATATCGATCACGGCAAGCATCCTGGCAATCGCCATCGCCGCCTTCGCGGCCTATGGCATCGTTCAACAAGGTCCGCAGCGTCGCCGGTCGCTCGAAGGCTTCATCCTGTCGCTGCGCATCGCGCCGGCGATCTTGTTCGTCATCCCGACTTACTATCTCTCCATGCGCATGGGGTTTCTTAACTCCCATGGCCTGCTGATCGCCGTCTACGCCTTCATCAACATCCCCTTTGCCATCTCCTTGCTCGTCACCTTCTTCGAGGAGGTACCGAAGGAAATGCGAGAGGCGGGGCTGATGGATGGCGCAAGCGAGCTACGCATCTTCTGGCACATCGTACTGCCGGTGGTGCGTGGCGGACTGGTCGCGACGTTGATCCTGTGCGTTCTGTTCACCTGGAACGAGTTCTTCATCGCGCTGGTGCTCAGCGGTCGCAACACCCAGACACTGCCCGTCACCATCACATCCTTCCTGACTTTCCAGGGCATAGAATGGGGTGCACTGACAGCCGCTGCCACCCTCATCATGCTCCCCATGATCATCCTCGGCATGCTCGTTCAGGGCACCGTCGTGCGCGGCATGGCCGCCGGAAGCGTCAAGGGCTAAGGGCAGGCTCTCACGAAGCTTACGAGCGCTGCCGCCTGGCATGGCTCGCCGCCCAGGTCATCGCACGCGGGCGGCGGGCGGCCACATCGAGCGTGTCCGGTCGCTGAAGTACCCTCTAAGATTGGCACAGCAGATCCCTCAGGCTGCCATTGGAGGCCATTTTTCGGCTACACGATGGGACTAATTTCCGGCGTGTCCCCTGACGCAAACGTTCCTACCAGACTGTCATCGGAGTTGGCCCGCCTTGTTGTCGGTCTATGGGGCGCCGCCGCACTAAACTATTTCACAGATGTGTATCTGTTCCATCAAGAATTCGATCATCGGGAGGTGCTGGGTCGCCGCGCGCCATCGCGTCGAAGGCATTCAAACGGATGCGACAGGACCTCGTCACCGTGGAGCACTGGCTGAGAGCGAGGATCCCCCTAGCAACCGCGCTGGGCCTTCACAGAGAGACGACAAAATCTGGTACAGCGTCTATGACAAAAGCGACAGCGCCACGTCCGAAACCTGGTCGGCGGGTCGTAATTCGCCACTTTCTATGTCTCCGTGGTTGTTTTCATGATGTTTGGCGGCTTACGGTACGATATCGAGGATCCCAGGCTGCTTAGGCTCGCCCCCGTGTTTTTTCAAGAACAAGGCCCTCGCACCGGGGCCTCGCAGATCCCATCCACGGGCCTCGCCCTAGCGGAGACATTGAAACAGGGTTTCCTGTGTCAGATTGCTTATATACATCAAAAGCCGGGTACGGGTGGCGCCGTGACCGGACGTAAAATCTATAGTCAGGGAACAGAAAATGGCCTGGTGCCCCAAAAAGAATATAACACTTGCAGTTCCCGAAATTGCTTCCCTCGATCATGTGATCGCGTGACCCGTCTTCCATAGAACTGCAGAAAAAATCCTTCCCGATAACCACAGTCTTCTCTATCCTGCCAAATTGCCTGAACGAAGCTTCGGAATTCGACGGTCCCAGCGCGTGTTCCCGATCGCGGTAGCCGTCGCGGCTTGCAGGCCTGTACGCGTTCTTCCTCCCGCGAAGACCGGCGCGGACTACGGCTACTTCCGGAGCTTCCTTGGACAACGCCGCATGGCCGACAAGACTCTGACGGCCGCCATCCAGGAGACGTACGTCCAGGGCGGCTTCTCGATCCGTTCGGTCGACGATCTGATCAAAGCGATGAGCGACAGTGGCATCTCCAGGAGCAAGGTCTCAAGGTTGAGGGGGAGATCGACAACGAGAAGGCGTTTGCCAGCTACTGCAGTTGATCCGTTCCCGCCCCCCCGACCAGAGGCACGGCGAGCCCCAATGCAACCACTCCCTGGACACGATCTGGTGTCGGCTTCGGTCCAATGGGAATAGGCAAAAGCATTCGATGCCGTGCACGACCTGTTCTTGAGCTACTTCGCGCCTTTGCGTTTCGTGAAGCGACAGGGCCAGCGCGATTCACATTCTGGCACCCACTTCAGGTCCTTGACCCAATCGTGCGGAATTACAGAAACAAACATTCCCCTGACTGATCCCGCACCGTGTACGGGATCCAAAAATTCGAAGCCATGCTCCCGTTCAGGAGCAAATCAGTTGAAAAGCAAGCTCCGACCTTATATGTTCCCGTACAGGAGCAAAATGATGAACAAGCCCCCATCCCCTAAAAGCCCGCCGACAGGGACCATCAAGGCAGCTGACTTTGCCCGTTATCTCGCACGATCCGCATTGGAGCGGCATGGTACTCAGGTGAAAATCGAGACGAGGCCTGACAGTTCGCCTCCAACGATCTCATCGATGGCATCGCAACTGAAAAAGGCAATCCGTGATAGCGAAGAGAACCCGGCTTATACGGGCTATTTGGAAGACAGTCTCCCTATCGTGGCCACGAAGCAACCGCCCGCCGCTCGCTCTATACTGACGCCGGCAGACCTTGGTCAATTGGTAAGAAAAGCCCGCGAAGACATGAAGCTCTCGCAACAGCAGTTTGCGGACCTCGCAGGCGTTGGCCGTCGCTTCATCTCTGAGCTTGAAAACGGAAAACAGACACTTGAATTCGGCAAGGCCCTCAAGGTAGCCCACGCAGCAGGGATCACCTTGTTCGGCAATCCTCGGTAGACCCATGGACCTGATCGCCCTTGACGTTCGATTGGATGGATACGACCAACCCATTGGCAGTCTTGTCAGAGACGAAGAGGGCGCCTTCCCGATCTGATCCGGGGGCGTGACGCATTTATCGAGCGCGGCGGAGGTTGGCTCCTCGGCTCCTGAAAACCGAGGTCGAAAGCGGCGATGTCGCAGAGAAGGTGACGGCTCTGGTGCGGGAGAACCGCGAGCTTTGCCAGGCCACCGAGATTTTGCGTAAAGCCTGCGACGGGAAACTCCAACCCTGGCGGGTCCAGAAACCTGGTCTGGGAAGGTCCAACGCCGCCAACGCGACGGGAGTGCCGTGGTGTTTGAAAAGGCGTCGAGTTGAAATTCTCGGACAACGATGGATTCGTACGCATTCGGGAATCCTAGGTAAACTCATAACGTCACGGATGTGCTTACCGCCTGTCGTTATTCAAGGCATCCGAATGAGGGAGCCTCGACGACGAGTCGCCGCAAGAACCAGGTGTCAAAGTTTATGAGCCGACGGCCTAGCCCACGCTACCGGCGGACCACGGGATGGTCCGCCCTTCTCGCCTGTGTGGGCGGACTTCCCCCCGCCCGCGTTTTTATCCCAGCAACGTCCTCATCAAAGCGGATAAGGCCCACCGAGACCACGCGGAAACAAAGAAGCCCGCCCTCGAGAAATACAGCTGTCATTCGGCGGCTGTTTTGTCGAATACCCAAAACGGCGTCCCGATTGATAGAGGCTGCAAAAGTTGTATGTGTGGTGGGAACTCTTTTCCGCTCCCCACATATTCAATACGAGCCCGGTCAACCGGAATGCCGATCGAAAAACTCCAGAATGCGCGGCATAACCTCTTCGGGTGCCTCCAAGGTTGGGCTGTGTCCTATGCGTTCAAGGTACAGAAGCTCGGCATTCGGCAGTCCATCCACAACCTCCTTTGCCCAAGCAGGAGGCCTTGGCATATCTTCTTCTCCGGAGATAACGAGAACAGGGCTCTTTACCAACGGTAGGTAAGGGCGAGCATCGGTACGTTCAATTACGCCCGACATTGCGGGGTGAAGAGACAACGGAAGCTCGGATATTCGGGTCCGCCACAGAGCCAACATCTCAGCTTTGGCGGGATTATTGCGCGTGGTTTCGCCGAACATGATTTTCATCGTAAAGTCGAGCGTTTCACCCACAAATCCGCCAGTGCAAGCGCTGTTTACCCATTCCCGAAAACTCTGTAGTTGATCGGCCGGTTCGTTTCTAGCCGACGACCCCGCAAGCACAAGTGAGGTGAATAGCTCAGGACGTCTCGCGAACATCCGTATCGCGACATCGCCGCCCATGGATTGGGCGAGAACGTTTGTTCGTTTAACACCGAGCTCGTCCAACAGCTTTAGGATGTCACTCGCGTTGGAATCCATGTCTACAAGAGCGGAACTCGCCGGAGCACTTTTGCCCTGCCCGCGGAAATCCACGAGGATGGTTCTAAAACGCCTTCCAGCCCTTTCTCTGAAGTCATGGAACATCCGACGATCCAAGAACAAGGAATGGAGACAAAGAACCACTGGCCGACCGTTTCCGCCACTATCCTCGACCCAAAGCGTCGTATCGTTAACTCGAATTCCACCAGTAAAGCTCATGTGCATCCTCCCAATGCAATATTGACACTTTTAGTGTCGCGCGAATTCTAACTTCAGATGTTCAATAGGTCAACATATGTATCCAATCGAGCGTTATATCGTCATTATTTCCTTTATGGATAGTCATTTTGGATACATGATGTCATGAAGGAGCGGTCACGGGTCCCTTTGCAGTACCGCTCATAATGGCGGGCCTGCGAAGGACCCGCCGTCCTCTAAGAACGTGAGACCACTCATTTCGCAGTACCAATGGGCTGGGTACAATCGACGGCTGAAAGACGTTACAGCCAGCTTTCATTTCCTCGAACGTCCCTTACAGGCAGAGCTTGACTTTCTCGTTCGTGGCCTGAGGCAACGGCACAATAATAGCGTGCGGTACTTCTTTTTCTTCAATCGCCTGAACGTAAGCAGCTAAGCCGACGACGCCGCCACCTTTACACTGAGTTCCGGCATCTAAATGTATCCACAAATGAATATCGGCTTATCCCCTTTTCATGACGGGAGCTGTCAGCGGAAGCGTCCCCAAGCATGAGAAGATATAAAAACATTCTGCAGGCCAACTTGATTGGATCCATTTTGTTAGTCCTCAAGGGTATCTCGCAACGATCCCTTTGAATTCATATCCACTTTGGATCCAGAGGCGGAAACTGGATGTCGAGCCACTAAAGGATGCTGGTTGCGCACCGACCAAGGATTTGCGTGACGAATGGATACAAAGGCATAGGCATGCGCGTCGAGAATCTGCTACCGTGTACTACATTTCATGTGAGCAGGAGAGCGGCAATCCATGGCGAGAGCGAAGAAGACTGAAGGAGTAGAAAGCGAGTCGTCATTGCTGAGCCGGAAAGTAGTAGAGGCAATACGCAACGAGATACTATCTGGTCGGCTGGAACCTGGCAGCCGCATCCGACAAGAAGAGCTTGCGCACCAGTTTGAAGTTAGCCGCATACCAGTGCGCGAAGCCCTGCGACAGCTTGAAAGTGACGGCCTGGTTACACTTCGCGCCAATAGCGGTGCGTGGGTTGCGAAGCTCAACGTTCAAGAATTCATCGAGATCTACAAAATCCGCGAAAGATTGGAGCCCCTGGCACTCCGCGAAAGCGTGCCCCATCTCACCGACGATCAGATTGCTCGATTGGACGAGTTGCGAGCGGCGATGGCCGAAGACACAAATGTCGAGGACTTCCTCCAAATGGATAGGGAGTTTCATCTGCTGACCTATTCAGGCGCACGCATGACTAATCTGATCGACATGATCGAGCGGTTTTGGAATACGACGCAGCATTATCGACGGATGTTCACAGAAAATGCCAGTCATGAACGCAGATGGATAATACATGCAGAACATCGTCTACTAGTAGAAGCGCTTCGTCGAAGGGATCAGGATGAGGCTGAAAGAATACTGCTTGGACATATCCGCCGGACACGCCTTGACCTAGTGAGCCGCATCAATCCAAGCTGATCTCACGTCAATTCTGACGTTCCCCCAATCCACACCTAAGCACGCCCTCGCGCTCTAGATATTCATCTAACACACGGCACAGCCACTGACACACAACTCCGTTCAGATTAATGCCGCAAGTGGCCGCGACTTCAGTTAAAATCATCCCGGTGTTGGCAGAAGCGTTTCCTACTGGAGGGCTTCGCCAACTCTCCTCGCTTATGGCGATCTCTGCAGCATCTCTGCCGATCCACTGTCCGTCGATCTAGCGGAAACGAGCCTAAGCCCCGCAGCAGGTATTGCTGCGGGGGCCCACAAAACCTCAGTCGAATGTAGCTGCAGTTTTGCCGATTCCTTTGGAATGTAGGAAGGATCTCACCGCTTCATTGAACTCAAAGGGATTCTCGATCATTGGATAGTGTCCCGTACCAGCAAGAACAGAAATCTCACTCCCTGGAATTCGGCCTTGTGTGTCTTCAACCTGTTGCTGGGAGACCAGCCAGTCTGCGTCGCCTCGCAAGAGGAGGACCGGACTTTTGATCTTGCCTACTTCACCACGCCTATCGAAACCTGCGTAACCCGTTAGGTCTCCGCGCATCACTTCGGGGTTCGTCTTACGAATTTGCCAAACCACCTCTCGGGCTCGATCCGGAGGCGTTCGATAACCCGTAAGTGACTGGGACCATCCTTCTAGGACTTGCTGCCCGTTAATGAGAAGCATGTCGAGGAGGAACTGCGATACGGTAGGAGTATAGTCGGCTCCCTCGCTCGAAATGATCGCCGCATATCCGTCCGGGTTCCGGCTTCCGAGTTCGAGTACCTGGTTGCCGGACATGGAACAACCGATTAGGACCGGCCTGTCGAGACCAAGTTTAGCGATTAATTTTTCATTGAATGCGCAGTGACTCGTCAGGCTCTTGAATTCGCCGCCTTCCGGCTCGAGGCTCTTTGCGTGCGCAGGTGCGTCCACGGAAATGACCCGAAATTCATCGGACAGCCCATCGAGAACATGCCGATACATAAGCGTGTCTTGGCAGGCGGCATGGAAGCAAATGATTGGGTATCCCTCGCCAGCTTCTTCATAATAAGTTCGGATCCCGTCGACTTCAATGTAGTGCCCTGTTGTTGGCCTTCCAGAGGGCTTTGGCGGTGGAGAGAAATCCTTGTATTGTTTCTCGCTACGGCCGATACGCCGCATAGCGGAAAGCGCGAGCCACATGGTCTTGACGTTTCGAAGGGCACAAACCGCATCGCCTTCAATCGCCAACTCTCCCAGGCCCGGCGACATCCCTTGAAACCAGTCCGTTTCACCGCTCGAAATGCGATCCCACTCCCGGTCGGGACCCGTGATCGTAATATCTGCCCCCAAGGGATGAGCTGAAGCGATAGCAGAGACTATAACGCCATCTCGGACGTCTATTGTTCCGATCGCTTTGTCACCCTTGAATGAAACTCGCGCGGAGAAGTATTTGGACGCCTCCGACCAGCCTACGTCGCTATTCAGCTCAGCTTTGAAAGCCTGCATCCAGCCTTCACTTAAAAACAACATTACATTTCCTCCTCTTGCACTTTGCGTGATCGGCGCCGGCGAAAGATGGGCCTTTACACCGGCAACAGCCGAGACCTGACCCCCCGAACCCTGCCGGACCCCTTAGATGGGGCCCGGCGACGCTCTTGGGAGAAACTCGAAAGGACAACTATCGGCGGCCCCTTAACTTGCGACGTACAGCCCGCCGTTGATGTGGATCGTCTCCGCAGTAATAAATGAAGCCCAGTCGGAGCAAAGAAAAGCAACCAGCTTGCCGACTTCTTCGGGTGAACCGAACCGCTTCATCGGCGTTGAGTCTATCAGCTTGGCGCCCTGCTTTTCCAAGAGAGGTTGAACCAATGGCGTGTCGATTATTCCCGGCGAGACAGCATTGACTCTTGTCTTTGGCGCGAGTTCCAGGGCCAGCGATCTCGAAAAAGTCAAAACCGCCCCCTTGGAGGACGCGTAGTGCGAATGCATGTAGCTGCCCCTATGGCCCGCCATCGAAGCAATGTTGACAATAGATGAACCGTCAACAAAAAGTGGGATTGCTGCGCGACATGCAAAAAAAACACCATCAAGATTGACGGCGATCGACTGATGCCATTGGTCGTCAGACATGTCGTGTACTAGTTGATCCTTGTACAGGCCCGCCGCATTAACCAGAAAGTCCAGCCGTCCATACTTGGAGCCAATGATCGAAGCTACCGCGGCTGCGTCGCTTGAATTGCTTGCGTCTTGCCGCACGCCCAAGCACCGCGCCCCCGACGGATCGAGCTCCTGAGCGAAAGCTACGACACCGCGCTCGTCGAGATCAGTGAGAACGCAAGTGGCGCCTAGCTCGAAGAACGTGCGCGCGATAGCTCGGGATATTCCTCCGTTTGCGCCCGTCAACCAAAGTACCCGTCGCTGAAAATCGAACACCTGCTTCCTCCTCCTCCTCTGTCATCCTGGCAAGTCGGCTAAACGGCGGTCAAATAGTTCCCTATCTCGACTATTTGGGCATCAAGCATGTGCCTTCCTAAATGGATGGAGGCTCCACGGTCCTTGGCCACAAGTAGAAGCTTCGTTACCTCCGGTGACATGACGACCTCAGCGACCATATGGTTCGCATGAATTTGCCTTTGATCGAGCGGCAATGGATCGTCGGGAAGCAGACCGAGCGACGTTGCGTTGACAATCAAATCAACGGAGTCTGTGTCGGGGTTTGCTGCGGCATGAACCTCGATATATTGAACGCTGTCGACGGATGCAGCAAGCTCTCTGGCTTTTTCGATATTTCTATTTGAAATAATCAGACGACGCACTCCCGCATCGGCGAGGGCAAACGCGATGGCTCTTGCGGCCCCACCACTTCCCAGAAGAAGGGCACTACGCCCACTCACATCGTATCCTTGAAGGAGAAGACCTTTGACGAAACCGACACCGTCAAAGTTTTCACCTATAAGTCGGCCGGCTACGACGCGAATGGTATTCACGCTTCCCACCCTTCGTGCTGTGGGGCTGAGCTCGTCGCAGAATGGGACGATGGCGACTTTATGTGGGACCGTAATTATAAGTCCTGCTAGATTGCGCATCTGCTTTACGCCATCGACAAATGCTGCCAGCCCTTCTGCCGGCACGTTGGCGGGTATCAAAACTCCATCGAATGCGCTTCGAGCAAGATAATCGTTGAACACTTCGGGTGTGCGCAGATGATGCACAGGATCAGCAACAATTATGAATGGGCGAGTATTTCCGGTAATTTTTTTGCGGTCATTTCCCGCGCCTCCTTAGTAAGAGTTCTTCGGTGCATCTGCGCGCTATCGTTTAGACCAGCGCGGCTGTAATCGCTTCCTCTTTGCGGCTAAGTTCCGCCTGCGCGGCAGGCAGCGTCCGACCAAGGTCGGGGTCATGTCCAGCTGCGAGGTCGAAAAGCGTCAAAAAGAAAAACGCTTGCTGACCTAGAACATTCGTTACCTGGATTTCCGCTTCACTCAGGCCCTCTTTCTCTTCCTCCGATAGCGTCAGGTGATGTTCAAGTGCCATTGTCGTATCGGCTTGTCCCGTGATGAGCTTGCGCGAGATATCCGTGTCAACACAAAGCGGCCTTCCAAGACCGACCATGTCGCAGGTGCCTTCGTTCAACGCACCCACCATCGTCTCTCTGTTCCGAAAGCCGCCGGTTGCCATCACCGGCATTTTGGCAATTCTTCTCGCATCGGCTGCATAGACTGCGAAATATGCCTCGCGCGCTTTGGTGGTCGTTCGAGGTGGTTCCCGCTCGAACTGATTGTCGTTCTTGACGCCAATCATGCTCAAGTGCTCGTAGGTTCCACCTGTAATCTCAAGCAGGTCGAGCCCCTCGTCGTTGAGCCATTCGACAACTCTCATGCTGTCTTCATAGGTGAAGCCACCTTTTTGGAAATCCGCCGAGTTCAACTTGAGGCCGACCGAGAAACTTATCCCAACCGATCGCCTGACTTCTCGGATGACTTCGAAGAGAAGACGAGCCCTGTTTTCGAGAGACCCTCCCCACCGATCCGTTCGCTGGTTGACTGTCGGGCTTAAGAACTCACTGATCAGGTATCCGTGTGCACCATGGATTTCAACGCCATCAAAACCTGCGGATTGAGCCACTTTTGCCGCAGCACCGAAACGCAGCACAATGTCTTCAATCTCGTCATTTAAGAGAGCTCTCGGCGCCTTTTGGGTCCACCGTAGCATCGCCATGGGCACGGCCGATGGCGCTACCGGGTCAGGACACGCATCGGCGGGCGCCTGCCTACCCGCATGCGAGATCTGAGCCCAGAAATGGTTGCCACCAACTTTTCCCGCCTGAGCCAAACGAGTAAGTCTGCGCATCTGCTCAGCATCCTGCGGACCTTCAATGCGAATGTTGCCCGCTCGCTCTAACGATCGGCGATCGATTTGGATATTTCCGGTGAGGATCAGACCGGTACCGCCCTTACTCCAACGCTCATAAAGCCTTTCATGGCCTTCGGTGGCTCGGCCCCACGGATCGGCCAAGCCCTCGGTCATGGCGGCTTTTGCCAGTCTATTCGGCAAAACGGCACCGCAAGGAAGCTTGAGTGGATCGCCGAGGTCCAACGTGGCATTGCTCATAGATATTTCTCCTCACCCATTCTCGTCGTCGGGGCAGACACGTTTGATCAAAAACCGTCCACTGGATCCAATTTAGATCCATCAAATAGAACGAGGTCACAATGACGGATCGCAGGTGCTCCATAGTCTCCGCTCCGTCTCCCGCTCATACCCTTTCCCGCGAGGAAAGCTTACGAGTTCGCACTGCAAGCCCCAGGGCGCGAGGAAATAGATCCACGTCTGACCTGCGCTTGGACCAACGGTCCTTTCGACCGGTTCGCCCAGGATCTTCACTCCGCGCTCCTGGAGAAAGATTAGGGCCGCGTCGAAATCATCCACATAAAAAGCAAGATGGTGCCCGCCGACGTCACTATTAAGCGGCGGGATTGTCTTCTGGTCTACCGCTTCATATTCGAATAGCTCGATGTTCGACCCATTGCCGCAGCGGAGAAATTTCAGTTTTCGCATTGTCGTTTGCGGTGCCACGTTAAGCTGCCGCGACATCCAATCATCCGCGAAAACGAACGGACCAAGCTCGTAGAAGGGTTCACAGCCGAGAACATTTACGAAGAAGTCGACGGCTTCATCAATGCTTGGAACAGTGATCCCGATGTGATCGATCCCCCTCAGCCCTGGCATCGTTGTGCGCGCAGACTCTTTGCCGGGACTTCCATTCGAGTTCTTTGACATTTCGTTCCTCGGTTTATGCAGCAAGATTTTCGTGTGGCTTGCTGAGCGAATATGCCGGTCAACCACCAAATCTTGTCTCGGGGAGTCCTCGTACGCCAAGGTCATGGACCGCGAAAAGCGCGCCGCGTTCCACCGGGTCGGCCGGAAAATGCGGTAAGTGCGCCTTGGCCATCGATGTTACGTAGAGGATATCGAGGTTCTCCCCTCCAAACATCACACTCGTGACCTTTTTGACTGGCATCTCAATCACACGGTCGACAGTTCCATCGGGTGCGTATCGCACAATCTTGCCATCAAACACTTGGGCATTCCAAACATACCCTTCTGCGTCGACAGTCGAACCGTCCGCGGCTCCACCGGACGATGTGTCCAGTTTGGCAAACACCCTCCGATTGGAAACCGCCCCGGTTTCCAAGTTGTAATTGTATGCCCATATTTCCCCCGACCAAGAGTCGGCGAAATAGAATGTGTCACCGTTGGGGCTCCAGCAGGGCCCATTGGAAACGATGATCCCATCATCCAGTTTATGGACGGACAGATCAGGGTCCAGCCGGTAGAGACCGGCGTTTTTTCCTGTCTCTTTTGTATCCATGGCGCCAACAATAAAGCGCCCCCGTTTATCGACTTTACCGTCGTTCAGGCGGTTATCCGGCTTTTCCGGCTCTGGATCAGAGATGAGGTCAACTTCACCGGTTTTGAAGTCTAAAAAATGAAAGCCGCGTTGAAGCGACAACACTGCACCACCACTCTTTCGGATGGCCATAGAGCCGACCGGCTGCGGCAAATCCCAGGCGCGAATTTCGCGTCCATCCGCCGTGCAGCGAAAAACATCCATTCCCGTACTATCGATCCAATAAAGCCGTTGATCGTCGACATCCCAAAGCGGGCCCTCGCCCAGGTGGGTCTTAACGTCAACTAGCACTTCAATGCGCATGGAACTCCTCCCGAAGCTGGCTCACGCCGCCGAACCGCCACACTCTCCCCGGCCGGCAAAGACCACGAAGTCAAATGTATCCATACGCAGTCCATCCGCCGTCAACCGCCAAGACTTGACCGGTGATATGCTGAGAGCGTTGCTCACAAAGGTATAAGACGGCATCCGCGATCTCGGCCGGTTCGGCCAGTCGCTTTTGCGGAGTTCTTCGCGTAAGCGCATCGATGTCGAGCCGGCCCTGCTCGGCCAGAGCGTGCACCGCGGGCGTCAAGGAATAACCGGGCGAAACCGCGTTCACTCGAATACCAAGCTCCGCCCACTCGACCGCCAGCGACTTCGTCAGCATCGCAACGCCCGCCTTGCTGGCGCAATAGGCCGCGCGATTGGGTGCCGCAACCAGTCCGTAGATAGAGCTAATGTTTACAATGGAACCGCTTGCGCGAACTTTCATCCGAAACGCTGCTTCGCGCGCACAATAGAAAGTGCCATCGAGGTTGACCGTCATAGCGCGCCGCCACTCTTCAGGATCAAGTTCAAGCGTAGGCTTGTTCATGTTGATGCCGGCATTGTTAACCAAAATGTCGATGCCGGACCACCTTTGGTCAATCTCGCTGAAAATTCTGGCGACATCGGTCGCGTTGGCAACAGATCCGGACAATGAGAAGGCGCGGGCTCCTTCCGCCAGGAGTTCTTTGGTCGTTGCGTCTGCACCGTCCGGATTGAGATCCTGCACAGCGACGTCCGCGCCGGCACGCGACAAGGCGATCGCAATAGCCTTACCAAGCCCGCTTCCGGCACCGGTAACAACCGCGCGTTTATTTTCCAACGGTAATCCCATTGCTTCATCTCCCGCTGATCGCTGTCCTCTGCAGCTACCCCTACATGTATCCAATATCGCCGATCGTCAAGGCATAATCCGGGATTTCTCGACATAATTTCTCACGTTGGATACAATCAGCTTGACGGACAGTGTTTCGTCGCGGATGTTAATTTCATCTTCGCTACGGCGTTGACGCCCAATACACAAAGAAAAGGGGAACTGAGATGTACGGACAAAGACGACTGTCGCTGACCTTTGGCCTGGTAATAGCAAACCTATGCGCCTCACTTGCTGCCGCCGCGGAACCGCCTGAGAAAGGACAAAGCGCCGTGGTTGATCAGATCCGCGCCGAGGGCGTCATAAAAGTCGGGGTTATCGTAAGCCCGCCTTTCGTCATGCAAGACCCGATCGCGGACGGCTATACCGGCCCCATCCCGGTATTCATGGAGGCGGCTGCGAAAGGGCTCGGGGCAAAGGTGGAGTGGGTGCCGGTCAACTGGGACACAATGATGGCTGGCCTGCAGGCGAACCAGTATGAAGTGCTCGGCACCGCCGTCTATGCGACCGAGACGCGTAAAAAGGTGGCAAAGTTCGTCAACTTCTCCCGCTCTGGCGTTTGCTACGTATCGCTGAAGTCCGCCGGACAGGTAGCAACTCGCGAGGAAATGCGCAGTACGAAGCTATCGATCGTCATTCCGGCTGGAGCATCTTTCACACAGGATTTCTCCAAGGCATATCCGCAGATTGAAGTCGCCACGAAGCCCTTCCCTCCGGGTGCCAACGACTTCTTCGACGATGTCCGCACGGGCCGCTATGACTTGACGATTATCGAGGGCGTCCTTGCGCCCCAGGTCGCCGCCCTGAATCCCGATCTCCAGGTGGTTCCGTCGATCGAGCAATGCCTGGCGAGCCCTGACTTCCCGATCGAAATCGGCATTGCGGTCAACAGGGGCGATCCAGCGTTCGAGACCTATCTCTCAGGAGTAATTGAAGCCGCTGCCCCCGAGATCGAAGCTGCCGTCAAGAACAACAGCAAGTGATCACCCGACGCATAGCCTCGAGGCCAGCCAATGAACTTCCACATGGAATTGCTACAGTATTGGCCCTTCCTGCTACGCGGGCTTGGATGGACCGTGCTTATGAGCCTCGGGGCTATGGTCGGAGGTTCGATCGTGGGCCTCCTGTGCGCCGTGGGACGCAGCAGTCGGAACCGACTGCTGCGGGGTACCATCGCTGTCTACAGCAATGTTTTCCGATCCACTCCGCCGTTGGTCCAACTGCTGCTGATCTTCTACGCACTGCCAGTGTTGACGGGATACTCCTTCAACGGTGTTCAATCGGGGCTAATTGGATTGAGCCTCTATGCCGGCGCATATCTTGCGGAGGTGTTTAGAGCCGGCATAGGGTCGGTCGCAAGGGGACAATTGGAAGCGGCAGAAGCTCTGGCCATGCCAGCAATGCTCGCATTCTTCCGGATCGTACTCCCCCAGGCGATCCGCAATATGCTGCCTGCACTCACCTCTAGCGCGATTGTTCTGGTGAAAGACTCCGCGCTGCTATCTTTTGTTTCCGTCAGCGATCTTATGCGCAACGGCCAAGTCGTTGCGTCCGTCATGCACAGCAGCATGGAAGTCCTGACCGTCGTGGCCGTGCTGTACCTGTTGATCACGGCCCCCTTGGCAATCCTTTCGCATTACCTGGCAGTCGCCCAGACGCACGAACGGTCATGAAAGAAGGGAGGAAATTTTCGATGCAATACGTATGGGATTTCAGTGTCGTTTGGGTAGAATGGCCGAAGCTGCTCGTCGGCCTTGGCTACACGCTCCTGCTCACAATCCTGAGCTTTGCGCTCAGCGTCCTTTTAGGAATGATCATCTGCGGATTGCGCGTTTCTTCGGTTCGGCCGATAGCTTTCTTGGCGGGCGTCTATATCGAGTTCATGCGGTTGACGCCGCTCCTCGTGCAAATGCTTTGGATCTACACCAGCCTAGCCTTGATAGCTGGCATCGCCCTGTCGCCATTCGTGGCAGGACTGTTTGCCCTCAGCATGAATTCCGCAGCGTTTCTGGCTGAAATCTTCCGCTCCGGTCTGCGCTCAATTCCAAAAGGGCAATATGAAGCGACGGCCGTACTTGGTTTCACGCCTTGGCAATCGATGAGGAGAATTATTGGGCCACAAGTATTTCGAACAATCCTTCCGCCCTTAGGAAGCGGGTGGGTCAGTGCTTTCAAGGATACATCACTTCTGGCGGTTCTCGGAGTACCGGAACTCCTGACCCAGGCACAGGTCATCAGTTCGGCGACCTTCCGCCCGCTCGAGGTCTTCATCACCGTCGGCTTGATCTACCTGGCGCTCGCCTATCCGCAAGCACTGTTGGTCGAGCACTTTTACTCGCGGCGCAAAATGCAAACACGCGCCTAGGAGCGCTCACATGACAACTCCGATCATTGAAGTCAGGCAATTGCGAAAGTGTTATGGACAACGGGAGGTGCTCGCTGGCATCGACCTGACCATCAATCGTGGCGAGGTCACGGTCCTGATCGGACCGAGCGGCTCGGGCAAAAGCACGCTGCTGAGATGCCTGAACAAGCTCGAAAAGCCGTCATCAGGACAGATCTTGTTCGACGGCGTTGAAGTTGGCGACGATCCGCGTCGACTGAGGCAGTTGCGCCGGCGCGTCGGTATGGTGTTCCAGAGTTTCAATTTGTTTCCGCACATGACAGCCCTCCAGAACGTGATGGAGGCCCCGCGAACCGTACTTCGGCTGTCTCGGGAAGAGGCCGAGGCCCGAGCGATGAAGCTGCTTGGCAAGGTTGGGCTATCAGCGCGTGTCCACCAGTACCCGGCCACACTGTCGGGCGGTGAGCAGCAGCGCGTCAGCATCGCACGCGCCCTCGCCATGCAGCCTGAGGTCGTTTTGTTCGATGAAGTCACTTCGGCGTTGGACCCGGAGCGCGTGGGGGATGTCCTGAGCGTCATGAGGGAGCTTGCCGATGAGGGAATGACGATGGTCGTCGTGACCCATGAAATGGGTTTCGCCGAGCGGGTCGCCACGCGCGTCATCTTCGCCGACCAGGGCAGCATCATCGAAGCCAACTCACCGGACCAAATCTTTCACAACCCACAGCGCGAGCGGACGCGCCGCTTCCTTCGTCAACTCCATTGGGATGCCGCCGGACCGGCCGAACAAGCAACGGCCATATGAGAGGTCAGCCATGAGTGAGCAATTAAACCGTCGTCCAGCCCTGGAGGAACGCGATCAAATCGCGATCCAGCTCAAACTCCAGGAAGAAATGGAGCGTTCGAAAATCGATGCGCTCATCGTAACCGAAGCGAGCGCAATCTATTACGCCACAGGGCACAACAGCATCATGCAGACCCGCGCCAACACCGCCGGCTACACGATTGCAATTGTTCCTGCAAAGGGCGCATGCACGATCATCTGCCCCGACTTCGAGTTCCAGATCGCGCAAAATCTTGCGGATGTCGAAGTGTTAGCACAGCGAACCGGGATTTACATCGATCACTACTCCGACCTGGGGATCGAGGGTTCTCATGCCCAACGTCCTGCGACGGTGGGTGCCACACAGGGTTTTGTGTTCGCGCTCGATCTTGCGCGCAGTAGCAAGGCCAACTGCGTTATCGGTATCCAGCGTTCGCTGCTCACCCCGGCGGCGCTCAGCTATCTCGAGGCCAACGCGGGTGGCGCAACCTTTGTTGATTGCGCGGCCCTGCTTGCCAGGGTCCGTGCCATCAAGACGCCCTGGGAAGTCGAGGTCCTCCGCACAGGTGCCCAGATGTGCGAAAGGGTGATGAACGCCACCGGCCGCGAACTTCGCGAAGGCATGACGGAAGGCGAATTGATGCAGCTCTATGCCATCAATTGCTACAAGGAAGGTCCTGGAGTGACGGGACTATCTGACTGCCATTCCTTCGGCACGCTCTTTTCGCCCGCCGTTGTGCCTAGAGACGTAAGGCTCAAGAAGAATGATCTCGTAAGATTCGATACCGGCCCGGAATACTTAGGATACATCAGCGACATCGCCCGCGTCTTTTGTCTAGGCAGGCCATCCGATGAAGCAAGGCGAATCTATGATGCACTGGCCGCCGGATACCGCCACGCCTTTGGCATGATAGGACCTGGCGTAAGACTGGCCGACGTTTTCAAGGAAACGCAGGAGATCGTACGACGCAACGGCTTGCCCGATTACAATCGCGGCCACGTCGGGCATTCGATTGGCTGTTACAAACTGTCCGAGGAGCTGCCATACATTTCACCTGGCTCGGACGCCGTCTTCGAAGTCGGAATGGTCATGGCCTTGGAGACCCCTTACAACAGCCCACGATTTGGGGGTCTCGTGCCAGAAGACAATTTTGTTATCACTCCCAATGGCTACGAGATGTTCACTCGCGACCCACTCCAGATCGTCGAGGTCTAAGCGATGTCACACTTCGACACTGTGCCGATGCGTCGCGGTACCAACAGCCACAAATGGGATCTCGATTGCGGACCAGACGTAATAGCTATGTCTGTTGCCGACGCCGATTTCGTCACGGCTCCGTTCATCCGCGAGGCTTTGAGCGAATGTGCTCGGCGGGACGTATTTGGCTACACGTTTTGGCCTACAAGCGCTCGACAGCTAACAGTCGATTGGCTGGAGCGCCGCCACGGTTGGAGGCCTTCTGGGAACGCCGTGCTCCACTGTTCGGGTGTTCTCACGGGCCTGCGGGCTACGTTGGCCTCAGTCCTGAATTCAGGTGAGGCCGTGGTAGTAACTACGCCGGCGTACCCGCCATTCGCTCACCTTCCGCAATCGAACGGCTACCAAGTTTATGACAGCGCTCTTGTCACGAAGGAGGGGCGCTACACAATTGACTATGACAGCTTGGAAATTCAATTACGCCGCCCCGAAGCCAAGGCGATGATACTCTGCAATCCACACAATCCAGTCGGGCGTGTCTATGATCGCACCGAGCTGGAAACTGTCGTATGCCTGTGCGTTCGGCATGGAGTGACAATTATCTCCGATGAGATCCATTCGGATATCGTGATGTTCGGCAACAAGCATGTGCCTATAGCGTCCCTCTCTTCCGAAGCGGCGTCGAACACGGTCACACTTGTCTCGCCCAGCAAAACTTTTAATATTCCCGGCCTTCCCACTGCGGCAGTCATCTGTGAAGTTCCAGAACTGCTCGCGCGGATCGATAGCGCGATAAAGGCCACTGGAAATTATCATCCAGATCCGTTTGCGGTAGCAGCCTACGAAGCAGCTTTGTCCGTCGGTGGTTCTTACGTAACCTCTATGAACGAATACTTAGAGGCAAATCTCCAATACGCGTGTGATTTCCTCGCGAGCAGATGCGAACCGCTCGTCGCGCAGCGGCCGGAAGGAACTTACCTCCTTTGGATCGACTGCCGGGACCTGGGTCTTGCAGACGATGATCTCCGGTCATTCTTCGGCCATAGGGCGAAATTGAATTTGCATAGTGGCCGGCTTTTTGGAGCTGAAGGGTCCGGCTTCATGAGGCTCAACGCAGCGTGTCCGCGTAGCGTGCTGGCTTGTGCATTGAACGGGATCGAGACCGCACTTCGTACTCGTTCTCAAGAACGACGCACCGCGTAGTTTAGCGCCGGCCATCATCTTGCCAACGGAGTTAAATGTGACCGCACTCCACTACTGGTCGATTCTCGAGCTTTCGACCGCCCTGCAGATGAAGAAAATTTCGGCAGTTGAAGTTGCCGAACATATGCTGGCGCGTATCGCCGAAATTGACACTAAATATCATTCCTACATCTCAGTGATGTCTGACCGGGCGCTGGCACGTGCCAAGGCCGCTGACGAGGAAATCTCACTTGGAAAAGAACGCGGGATCCTTCATGGAATTCCGTTGGCTGCGAAAGACCTGTTCGACACTCAGGACGCGCCGACCACTGCTGGCATGCAGATTTTCAAGGATTTCGTCCCAGCATCGGATTCGACCGTCGTCGAACGCCTCTATGAGGCCGGAGCCTACCTGCTTGGCAAAACAAATCTCACAGAAGGAGCGCATGCCAAGCAGCACCGTGCCTTCGCACTGCCAATCAATCCTTGGAACGATTCCTATTGGGTGGGCGCTTCCTCGCATGGATCTGGCGTCGCCACTGCCGCAGGCTTGGCGTTTGGGTCTCTGGCCACCGACACAGGCGGCTCGATCCGGTTTCCATCTGCCTGTGCCAGCATCACAGGGATCAAACCGACATGGGGCCGCGTCAGCCGACATGGCGCCTTCCCCCTGGCTCATTCCCTAGACCATGTCGGTCCTTTTACGCGTTCGGTCGAAGACGCGGCCATAATGCTCTCGGTGATTGCCGGGGGCGACGACAAGGATGCCACAACCTTAACAGCGCCTGTTCCCGACTACCTCGCAGCGACGCGCCGAGGCGTGGAAGGCTTGCGTGTCGGGATTGATCCCAAATACGCCTTCGATGCGAACGATGTCGAAGTTGTCACTGCAGTGGAGGCTGCAAGCGTTGTTCTGGAAGCTGCGGGCGCCAAAATCCGTGAGGTGTCGTTTCCTGTTGTGCGCGAAGCTATCTTGGCATGGAGGGACATTTGCGGTGCTGAGGCAGCAAGCTTCCATAAACCGACCTACCCCTTGATGGCCGAGCGATATGATACCGGGCTAAGCGAACTCATTGAGCACGGCATCAGAACCTCAGGCATAAAGCTTGGGCAAGCATGGGTGACACGGCTGGAATTTAGGGGACTTGTTGCCGCGGCGCTAAAGGATGTCGACGTTATGCTCATTCCCACCCTGGACACGCCGGTCCCAACATTGGCCGAAGTCGAGTCCTTTGGCATAGGAGACGACGTCCTGGTCAAAATGACCAAGTACACCATTCCTTTCAACATGACGGGGAATCCCACCCTTGTCATGCCCGGCGGGTTTTCGAAAGAAGGCAAACCCATCTCCATCCAACTCGTTGGCAAACATGAAGCAGAGGAAACGCTCTTTGCCGCTGGGCATGCGTTTCAACGAGCGACTGACTGGCACTTGCGGCGTCCGATCCCATGACAGCCATCAATCCGGCCTGAGGCAGGCATAAAGAGACAAGGGTAACGCAATGCAGATCACACGCATCTTAGGTTTCGAAGTGTCGGTCCCTCCACGACCGGTGACCGGACATTCTCCACAAAACCGCCCCTATTACCTCCTGAGGCTGGAGACTGACACAGGCATACTAGGAGGCGCGATCAGCCGCCCGAACGGCACGCCGCTTCTGAGCTATATCGAGATGATTGCTCCCTACTATCTCGGCAGGGATCCGCTAATGCGCACGGCCGCATCTTCCGACCTTGAGCAGCTTCACCGACCGAATTTCCGTGCTCTGCGACCGACTGTCAGCCTCTTCGACGTCGCAATGTGGGATATCGTCGCGAAACACGCCAAGCTTCCGCTTTACCAGTTGCTGGGGGGATCGCGAACCAAAGTGCCATTGATGCCGATGATCGGAAACTTCATCGCAGAGCGAAGCATCGAAAGCGTCAAAGATGAGGCGAAGGAACTACTCGATCAAGGCTATCTCAGGTTCAAGCTACCGATCGTGGGAAATGTGAAGTTCGAAACCAAGTATGTCGAAGAGATTTTCAAGCTCGTCGATGGCCAACTCAGCGTCGACTATCACTGGTCGTTCCTCAACTACAATTGTGCGCTTTCCGCATGCCGGTCGCTTGATCGGATGGGTCTTCACTTCATCGAAGATCCTTTTCCCGCACAGTTCGTCGATTTGACTTGCAGGCTTTCAAGAGAATTGCAGACGCCGCTAGCGGCCGGCGAGGACATGACGGACTTCGACGATATCAAGCGCGCCGTAAACGAACTCGGTTTGTATCGCCTTGATGCCACGCGATGCGGGGGCGTCACAGGGGCAATCAAAGCGCTCAGTCTGGCCGACATTCAAGGATGCGGTGTTGTTCCACTGACCTCTCCGGAGCTACATGCACAGCTCGCCGGCGCGTTTTCCGTCATCGAGGCGGTCGAGTTCATCCATCGTGGAGAGCGTGCCACGCCCGCTGCAATATTGACCCGGCCGATGAACGTCGAGCAAGGCCACATCCACCTCGATGACGAACCCGGGGCCGGCTGGCACTTCGATTGGGATGCAATCGCCAAATACACAGTGGCAACAACTGAAATGACAGCCAGCTGAACGTTCGCACTTTTATCGCATGACGTTCCTGTTTCGTAGTGCCCCAATGCACTGATCGCATCGGGTTATACGCGCCCGTGGGCCGATCTAATTGCGTTGCCGGCCAGCACTTAGGACTTCAACGACCACCACCACGGCGGCAAGGACCAATACTCTTGGGAAATGGCCAAGACCCGCAGCAATCAAATATGTGTCCATGAAGACTATTGCAGTTGCAGATAGGGCCGCTGCGCCTACAAACGTCAGCAAGGACGATTTAAGATTCACGGCCAAGAACGCGGCAGCGAGGGCCGGAAAGGTATTCACGTCCACTAAAACAAAATGAGCCGTTCCATTTAGACCGGCCAGCAGGATGCCGTAAGTTGCCGAACATAGCGCGCTGTAGACGAAAGCCATCACGGACGCTAACCGCCTGTTTCCGGAGGACGTCTCCGGCCAAAACACGACCGGAATGAACAACACGGCCACGGCGATGAACGGAAAAATGGCAAAGCCACCCGAGCGGTGTTCAGTCAGCAGCGTCAGGAACGATGGCGCATAACTTCCCGGAAAATAGAACAGTAGTGCGGTCGAAACGGATTGCACAACGCCGGCTGTCGCGACAGTGACTGGGACGACGGCTCTTTTCAGATTGCTCGCCAAAACGCCGTGAAGAATGCCAACTCCAGCTGCTGTAACCAACAACGCGGGTACTATACCAAGAAGCCAGAGGTTTCTCCCGCCGGTCAACGAAATCACCGCCACGGACGCAAGACTAACCACGGCTGGCATCGAGAGATCGATATAACCGAGGCGAGCCACCGCGGCCTGTCCTGCCGCCAGCAGCGCCAGTCCGATGATGGTCGTCACAATATCGACCTGGACCAACTTCCATCCGAGAAACACGACAGCCAGAAGGACTATCGCTTCCGCGATATCTCCGGTACGGAAACTACGTATCGGTTGGACCGCTTGGTGTGATCCGGTGGCAAGACGCTTTAGACCGCCGCCTGTTGCTGCAGCGACGAAAAGCCAAAATGCGTCGAGAGAAGTCGACAAGAATTCTGGAACACCCCACAGTACCGCCATGTACTCCGTCACGACTACCACTGTTGCCCCCAGCAGCGACCCAAGGATAGCGCCTGTCCCACAGTTCGAGAGGCTGCCACCCAGAGCTACTGCCGCCAGAACCTGCAGTAGAACGGGCACGCCCAGAGAGGCATTCATTGACCCCAAAGAACCACCGAGGAAAATTCCGGCTGCCGCCGATCCCATCCCCGCCACGATATAGCTTCCAACTATTTGTGCGTTTGTCGGCTCAAGCCATGAGTGCCGATCTAGTTCCAGGATTTTCATTGCGTAGGAGGCAATACCGCACATTACGGCAATACCCGCCAAGGGTATGAGCGCTATTCCAGAAATCTCCATCCCGAACAGCACGTCGTAAAGTGCACTTCCGGCCGGCGCGGATGCGCCGTTGACGATGTCGAGCGAAAGAGCCACGGCCGCCGCGCCCATTGAGAGTGTCACAACACTCGATTTTGCCCTGAATTTCCCAACAAGAATGCCTGTCGCTGCCCCCAAGACGGCGCCAATGGAAACTGCCAGGCCGCAGGCTTTAAACAATTCTTCCGCCCCACGCGTGGGCAAGGCGGTAACGATCGTCGCTCCCAACAGCACAATCGCGCCGGCTGAAAGCCCATGCCCACCCGTCGCGAGTGGCAGCGTCTGGGCGACAGCTGCGATTACAAGCGGCGTGGCGGCGATTAGGACGTTGTTCAGATCAAGTGACGAGGTGGCCACAACGGCAGCGAAGGCAAAAAGCGCTGCCAGATAACAAAACGATACGCAAGGACGCGATGGGATCGGGAGAAAATTCACCTGAAACTTCCATACCGGTCATGCATTTCGAGCGGACACCACCGGCCAAGGAACTTGTGTGTAGACAAGATCCTTAGCCGCCACTTCTGCTGTCAGCAGAGGTGATCAAGAGCGTCGCTATCCTCGAGGCTCAGGCAACATATTCCCGAAGGGCACGGACAACCTCTTCCTTGCCTACGAAAGCAGCCCTTTCCAAGACCTTCGAGATCGACGGCGAGGCTTCTCCACCGGTCACCCGCTGGACGGGTTGGTCGAGCCAGTCAAACAGCCTGCGCTGGATCTCATCCGCAATCCAACCACCCCAAGAGGTGCCGCGCGCGCCCTGCTCGACAACGACAACATTGTTCGTCTTTTTGATGCTGTCCGAAAGCGTCGCCCAGTCGACGGAGGCCCGGTCGAGGCTTCGCACGTCAATGATCTCGATGTCCAGTCCAAGCTCTTCGGCCACTTCCACCGTACGATGCACCATCGACAGGTAAGTGATAACGGTCGCCCTGCTGCCGGTCCTGCGGACAGCAGCTTTGCCGAATGGAATGAAATAGTCCATGTCGTCGACGGCAACGGGCATCGTCTGCTGGTAAAGATCTACATGCTCGATCACGAGAACAGGGTCGTTGCACTTGAGCGCGGAATTCATTAACCCGACATAGTCGAACGCCGTTGACGGAGCCACGATCCGCCAACCCGGCGCGGTCGCGAAAATACCCGCCGGATCCATGGAGTGCTGTGACCCGTAACCGGTCCCCATGGCGACTTTGGTCCGCAGCACAAGCGGAACGGAGGAATCGCCCCCAAACATGTGCCGAGCCTTGCCGGCTTGGTTGAAGACCTGGTCCGCCGCCACCCACATGAAGTCGGGGTACATGAATTCGACGATCGGACGGCATCGGCCATCCATCGCCATGCCTGTTCCGAGCCCGAAGAATGCGTTTTCGCTGATTGGTGTGCCAAGTACCCTGTCTGGAAAACGATCTTTCAGACCGCGTGTCGCACCGTTCGTGCCGCCTTTCAAACGATGCACATCTTCGCCCAGGACGATCACCCGTGGATCGGTTTCCATTCGCCTGCCAATGACATCGGCAATCGCGTCTACGAACTTCCGGTTTTCCAAACGTCCTTTGAACGACGATTGTTCCTCCGTTCTGACGCCGTTCAGTTCGGAAAGATCACCTCGGATTCCGACGTCGCGGAAATCGGGAGAGGGCCAAAGAGACTGCCGCACCTTGCGCTTGTTTCCCTCGGTCGCTTCCGTCAATTCTGCTGCGAGTTCACTCATCACCTGAACCGACGCGTTGCGTAGGGCTTCGACACCAGCAGCCGTGATGAGCTTCCGCTTAATCATCTTGGCCGCGACCAACTCAAGCGGATCGCGCTTTTTCCAGTCAGCTTCCTCCTGTTTCGAGCGATAGCCAAAAGCACTCCCGGCAAGCGGGCCGCTTTGGTGGAAATAGCGATAGACATCAACTTCAATGAGGGCTGGTCCTTCACCGCTCCGAATTCTCCGAACCGCAGCTTCTGTCGCCAGCATCACTGCCAACGGGTCCATACCGTCAACGTGCCAGGAAGGAATTCCAAAACCGGGACCGCGTGCTGAAACTCGCGGCTCTGCGGTGACCTCATCGACGTGAGTTGCGACTGCATAGCGGTTGTTTTCGACGAAGAAGAGAACCGGCAGCTTCCATGCCGCAGCAAGATTAAAGCTTTCCAGCACGGACCCAATGTTAATTGCGCCTTCTCCAAAGTAGGTCACGGCCAAAGCATCGGTGTTCGCAAATTTGTGCGCGAAGGCCGCGCCCAACGCCAACGGCGCTCCACCACCGACGATCGCGTTCGTACCTAAACCGCCCGCCTCGATCCATCGTAGATGCATTGACCCTCCCCGCCCCCTGCAATAGCCCGGAGCGAGCCCCATGATCTCCGCCAACGTCTTGTAGAGGATGTCTCGAGTATCGGTGGTGACCGGCGAAGCCGGGTCTATTCCGCCCGGAGAGACATACTGCAATGCTTTGGCGAGAAATTGGTGATGACCGCGATGCGAACCATTCACCTGGTCGTCGGCTCGAAGTGCCAACGCCGATCCAACGGCACCGCCTTCCTGGCCGATGGACGAATGCGCCGGTCCGTGAACCAACCCCTCTCCGACAAGGTCAAGAACCTTTTCCTCGAAGGCTCGAATAAGGTGAAGTCCGGATAGCATGCTCGCCAACTTTTTCGCATCCGCTGCCTCCCAGTCGGATTGCTCCGCGGAGAGGGAGGACCATCGCTCGTTTGGCGTAAGCGTTTTCAGAACAGGCATATTTTACTCCAATTACCGAAGAATTTGGTTAGGTTGGCCTACGGCACGACCGCTTTGAATTGCGATGGTACGGCTCCAACCCTTGCTACTGGTGTTGGGCGGGCTTCTGGGTGGCCTCCTGCGATGGCGGCCGGTTTCTTGGAGGACTATCCGGCCCTTTTCTCACGCAGCAGAACCACTGCGATGAGGACAACAAATCCGTAGATTATTTCGCGGGCGGAGTTGGGGATCGTCGTGCCAGCGAGCAGCGTCTGCAAACCGGTCAGCAACAAGACGCCGCCGATCATTCCGATGTAGTATCCTCGCCCGCCGGTGATCAGTGTTCCCCCGATGATAACGACGGCAATGGACGGCAGCAGGTAGACATTGCCCATTCCAAGGCTGGCTTGTCCGCCAAATCCTGTCAGAAGAATGCCGACGAGGGCAGAGCAAAAACCGCTGAGCATGTATACGCTGACCATGACCCTTCCCACATTGACGCCGGAAAGACGTGCCACCCTTGGACTGTTGCCGATCGCGTATATCCGGCGGCCCAACGCGGTCCGCGACAGCAGAATGATCCCAAAAAGAGCGAACACTGCAACAAGCCAGACAACCGGGGTGAAGCCAATTAATCGTCCCGTCATCAGCCAACGAAGCCCGGGAGATGCAAAGCCATCAGGCGTTCCATTACTGTAAAGCATGGCAATGCCTTGCAGGACTCCATTCATTGCTAGTGTGACGACGATCGCGGGAAGTTGGAAGACAACGACGCCAATCCCATTCGCAAATCCAATCATTGCACCCACCAGGAGGGTCAGAGGTACGGCCCACCAGAGGGCTCCATCGTCGCCGTGCAGCCATCCACCGATCAATATCCCGCACAAACCGATAGCCCACGGGATCGAAAGATCGAGTCCTCCCCCCAGTATGACGGTCCCCTGCCCCAATGCCAGGATAATAAGGAACGAGCTAAGAACCAGAAGCGAATTCACATAGGAAAAGTCGATAGGCTTGATGAGAATTGAGGTCAGTAGCACCACGACGGCGAAGCAGGCATAGGCAGGTAGCACGTGTCGGAGCGCATCTCGATGACGCATAGCCCAGCTGGCTTTTGGCAATGTCGCCTTCAACGGCTCAATCAGCTTGACGAGACCTTGAGAGCCATTGGATCCCGGGCGCCAAGTGAGGCGTGCCGAAAGTTGAGACAACCAATTACGAATGCTCTGCGTTCGCCATGCTCCGGCTAGGGCAGCCGCGACAAGAACACAACCTTCCACAATTGTCGAATAGTAGGCCGATACATTGAGAACAAGAAGGATGTTGACGATCAGCATCAAGCTATAAGCACCGACCAAAGAGCCGATGCTGCCCCCGCGACCACCTCCAAGAAGGGTCCCACCGAGCACTACCGCTGTGAATATCTGCAAGAGAAGCGGCTCTCCCACCAGCGGATCGGCTGTCGCTGTCTGTGCGGTGATGACAACCCCCGCCAAACCGTAGAAAGCACCAGCGAGACCATAGGCCGCAAGCTTAACTGCACGAACGTTGATACCCGCAGCAGCTGCGGATTCCTGATCGCTTCCGATCGCATATATACTTACGCCAAATCTGCTGTTCTTGATGCCAATCCAAAGCAGCGCTACCACCGCAAGTACCACGACAGCTGACGGCAAAACGTTTTCAATGGCCGAACCAACGAAGAAGTTTGAAAATGATGCGGGGACATAGCCGCCCGGCTTGTCCAAGATAAGCAGCGTGATGCCACCGGCAATGAACATTGTAGACAATGTCACCACAATGGACTGAAGCTTCAAGAACGCTACGAAGAAGCCGTTGAACATGCCCACCAGGGCACCCACCAACACTCCAAGTAGAGACATAACGAGATGATTTGCGGGATCGTCAGACAGTTGGGTCGCAACGATTACGTTTACGAGCGAAATTATCGCACCGGCGCTCAGATCGAACCCTCCGGTCAAGATGACGACCGTCGCGCCAACGGCTGCAATGGCGAGCGCAAGTCCGCCGGAGGAAAGATATAAGAGGTCGAAGTATCCGAAGGCCGAAGCAGACAGCAAATTGACTGCAACCAGGAGAAGCGTGAGAAACCCGGCTGCGATCATGAGACCGCTGTGTCGCGACAGGTTTACGATTGGACCAATTACTCGCGTGCTCGTCATCGTTACGCCTTGTTGGGCAACGTTCATTGTACCGCCCCTTCCAATCTGGCTTCATCCGACCCGAGGGCCGCTCGAATGATGGCCGATTCCGTGATCTGCTCCTTTGCAGCATCTATCTCGCGCCGAATTCTGCCGCGGTAAAATACAAGCACCCTATGACTGAGGTGGACGACCTCTTCGATCTCGGTCGAGTAGATCATGACCGCGCCGCCAGCTGCAGCATAGTCATTGATGAGGCCGTAGATTTCGTGCTTTGTGCCCACGTCGACACCACGCGTCGGATCGAAGAGCAAGAGCACCCGGCTGCCCGAAAGCAACCACTTCGCCATGACGATCTTCTGTTGGTTACCGCCGCTAAACGCGCTTGCCGGCGCATCGAGCGCGCGATCAGCAACTTGGACGCGGCGAAGGCTGCCCATGACCGCCTTCTCTTCTTCGTCGAAATCTATCAAACCCCATTTCGTGAAATGTTCAATTACTGGAAGGGTGACGTTGCGCCGACCGTCCAAACGCAAAAAGAGGGCGTCGGTCTTTCTCTCCTCGGGAACGAAACTAATCCCGATATTCGCCTTGATGGCGTCCCGCGGCGACTGGATGCGAACCTCATTCCCATCCACCTGGATCGATCCTGACCGCCGTGGGACATCTCCAAACAGCGATAGGAACAAATCCCTCTGCCCCATGCCTTGGAGCCCGGCGACGCCGACCACTTCACCCGGGCGGATCGCGAAGGAAACATCCTCGCACCGTCCGGCGGACAAGTTCCTGACGTCTAGAACGGGCGGCTTGGATCTGTCGACCGGCGGAATCTTGGGAAACACCTTCTCGATAGACCTGCCGACAATCAGCTCGATTACTTGGTCGTCGGTAACATCGTCGAGGCCATAACTGCCGACCGTTTTTCCGTTTCTCAAGATGGTAAGCTCATCACAGAACATGCGCACTTCGGGCATGCGGTGGGTGATGAAGATGATCGTCGTTCCCTTCGCCTTTTCCTGGGCTACGATATTGGCCAACCAGGAAACGTCGTTGCCTGACAATGCCGAGGTCGATTCGTCGAGCAACAGGATTTTGGGTTTCCTGAAAAGGGCTCGGGCGATCTCGATCTTTTGCCTTTGCGGTAACTCAAGATCCCGGACTTCGGCGTTGGGCGAAATCGTGCCCAAACCCAAGGCTTCTAAGTGCGAGCGCACGGCGTGCATGCCTTCACCACGTTTGAGCTGCCCGAAGTAGCCGACGGGTTGGTATGGCATCAACATATTTTCGGCGACAGTGAGATCGCCGATCAGCGTCAATTCTTGGAATGCCGTCTGTAGTCCTAGCGCATGCGCACTCTTGGGGCTGTCGATCGAGACCTGGCGTCCAAAGATCTGCACTGCCCCCCTGGTGGGCCGCGCAAGGCCGCTGAGGATCTTAACCGTGGTGCTCTTTCCAGCTCCGTTTTCGCCGAGGAGAGCGTGAACTCTCCCCTCGGCGATCGAAAAGCTCGCATTGTCGAGAGCGACTGTCGGACCATATTCTTTGCGAACAGCCGAGAAGGCTATCGCCGCTGCGATACTGGTGTTCATGATACTTGTCCGTTTGAAAATCAGAATTCAGGCTGACCGGTGAGCGCCGCGTTTAGTCCGATTTCCGGCGTCTCCGCGTTAAAGATCTCGGCAAACCAGCCCGGATTGGTGATGATCGAAGGCTGGAAGACGTTGCAGCCTGACTTCATCTCCTCAAACGATCCCTCCAAACAAATCTTCACATTTTCGTTCGTGATTTCCGGGAGCGGGACGATCACGTCGTGAGGAATTTCTTGACCTTCGATTGCCTTAGCAGCCAGTTTCAGAGCGTAGGCGGCAGAAACGGGGGGCGATGCGTACGAGAAACTCGGCGCTGCCATTGGTCGGTAGCTACCATTTGCGCCATCTACCGCCGCATCCAACGGCAGCATCTGAATGCGATGACCGTTCGAGCCCTCCCCAGAGCACGGCTTTTTCTGATCGTCTGGGATGCCGGCTTCGTCCTGCATGGAAAAAATCGTGAAGCAACCTGCCTGACCGAGAACACCATCGATGTCCTTCCAGTCACGCGTTGCGAGCACTTTAGACATCTCTGTGCGAGTAACCGCCTGGCTCCACATGCCCGGCGTTTGAGCAACCACCTTGATCTCAGGATACTTGGCGAAAACCTCCATCGAACCTTCCGTTCGGAGGGTGTCCGTCGATGTGCCGGGGACGCCGGAGAGATAGACGATATTGCCCTTGCCGCCGAGTCTGTCTGCCAACCATTGCGCGGCCTTGGTGCCGGCTTCCTTTTGATCGATGTGAACGTTGTGGGCGCAGAGCTCTGTAATTTCGGCGTCGTACGTGAAAATGTGTACGCCCTTCGAGCACGCATTCCGGACGACCAGGTTGAGGGCAGTCGGCGAAATCGGATAGACTACAATCGCTTTGGCACCTGCCTGCACCATCGCATTGATCTGCTGGATCTGCTTCTGCGCGTTAGGCCCTGCAACCTGAACCTCCAGATCGATCTTATCCTTGAGATCCTTTGAAAGCGCCATGGCGCGCACCGTATTGGCGGCTTCCGCCTGCCAGTCGTTGCCAATGTAGCTCATCGAAAGAAAGACCTTTGCCTTGTCAGCGGCAGCAGCGGTAACAACCGTCGACGCAGCAATCAAAGCTCCAAGCGCCGAGCTTAAAAAAAAAGTACGCATACTTCCTCCCTTTTCACTTTTGAGATGCCGGGATCCCCGTCCTTGCGACGAATGGATACGATCTCGGCGCAGCATGAGCTCCTCCCATTTTGCGCCGTCGAGCATGAATAGCTCGATCACGCATGCATAAGACATCACCACGCCACGGAAGTCAACAATTGGATACATTTTATTGATCTGCCCGCCGTTTTACGAAGTTTATAGCGCACGATATGCCATCTTTGGATACGATCGACGCGAATGACGCGGATTTATCGGCATAAGAGAAGGCGCTCAGATTAGTGCGATCTTTGCGCAGAGCCGTGTGGCGATGCGTCCACTAGCGGGATTGGATCCACCGCGATGGACACTATATGTTGTGCCTGCTAGCATCCCATTGGGCTAAGGCACTACTTTATGGATGTGTAATGAGCGCAGAAACCTACCTTGACCACGTAGACGGTACGGATCTCCTTAGCGATCGCGTTGCGAATGCTGTAAAGGAGGAGATTTTGTCTGGTAGACTTTTTCCCGGCAGCCGGATCCGACAAGAAGAACTAGCGCGTCGGTTCGAAGTTAGCCGAATTCCTGTGCGTGAAGCCTTGAGGCAGCTGGAGAGCGATGGGCTCGTAACATTACGGCCCAACAGCGGCGCATGGGTATCTCGCATCGACCATGAAGAGTTGGTGGAGATTTACAAGATTCGAGAAAGACTGGAGCCCCTGGCATTGAGAGAGAGCATTCCAAACCTCTCCTCAACGCACATCGATCGGCTCGAAGAACTTTCCGACAAGATGCGACAGCCCTTAAGCACCGAGGCCTTCCTTAAGATGGATCGCGACTTTCATCTTATGACATACGCAGGTTCGGAGGCGAAAAACTTGTCCGAGATGATTGAGCGCTTTTGGAACACAACACAGCACTACCGGCGGCTGTTCACCCAAGAGGCGCAAGAAAGCACACGATGGGCAGCGCATGCGGAACATTGCCTGCTGGTCGACGCAATCAAGCGGATGGATCTCGAAGTGGGCGAGAGAATACTCGTTGGACACATCGCAAGAACAGGCGCTGCGCTTTCAATTCCGCCTTCGAGAGCAGACTAATTCTGCTCGCCAACTTCATCAATGTATCCAATATAGGCGTTTACGGCGAATAATTCGCCATTTCTTCCCGACATCATTGACATTTGTATCCAATACATGCGATGTCAGTTGACACCATCGCTTTCGCGGCGGCGATCGCCACTCCAAAAGGAGCATCTGCCTGAGGATCGCTCACAGACGTCTTACTCCAGCGAACTAGTGCCAATGGCGCCTCCCTGACGAAGAACGCGTTCTTCGGTGGCTTACGGATGCAGTGTGATTGCTCGTCGGCGCCCACAACGCCGACGCCGTAACACGTACGATCGCGAACCGTAGAGCGACGGTGCCCGTCGAGAATCTAAGAAGGAGGAGAAATTGTCTCACAAACTGCTGATGCCCGCGCTTTCGCCGTCAATGACGGATGGAAAAATCGGCAAATGGCTAGTGAAAGAGGGTGTCAACGTAACGGCCGGAGAGGTAATAGCGGAGATCGAAACCGACAAGGCAACGCTTGAATTTGAAGCGCCGTTGTCGGGTACCCTCATCAAAATCCTGATCCCGGAGGGCACCGAAGGCGTACCTGTAGATCAGCCGGTCGCCATCCTCGGCGCCGAAGGAGACGCAGTGGAGGGACAACTTGCTGCACAAGCTCCGATCGAGGGCAAGGTGGAGATGACGCCAAATCAAGCCACACCCGAGCTGCAGGTTACCAACACCGTCTCCAGACAAGCCAGCGCAAATCCTCGTGTTTCTGCCAGCCCCCTGGCGCGAGTCCTGGCGCGCCAGCACGGCATCGATTTGGCTGGCATCACGGGTACTGGACCTGGTCAGCGCATAGTCAAAACCGATATTGAAAAGGCGAAAAAAGAGATTGAGAAAAATAAGCCGACGCCCCAATCGACAGACGCCACTCCAGCCAATGATGCTCGTCGCAACCAGCTGACGCCTCAGCCATGGCAAAAATACGAGACGCTAAACAACAACACGATGCGTAAGACCATCGCGCGTCGCTTGAGCGAAGCGAAACAACACGTTCCCCACTTCTACTTAACCACATCTGTTCAGATGGATCGGGTACTGGCGCTAAGGGCAGAACTCAACGCCCGTCCAGCCGCAACTTACAAACTTTCGGTGAACGATTTCATCATAAAGGCAGCCGCATTCGCTCTTCATCGAGTTCCGGACGCAAACGTGATGTGGACGGAGGATGCGATTCTCCGCTTCAAGGATGTCGATATCTCGGTAGCAGTTTCGACCGAAGGCGGACTGGTAACGCCGGTAATCCGCAATGCCGACAATAAAGGCTTGCAGCTAATCAGTGACGAGATGAAAGAGCTCGCGTCCCGCGCTCGCGCGAACAAGCTCAAGCCAGAAGAGTATCAAGGTGGAGGTTTTAGCATCTCGAACCTTGGTATGTTTGGCGTCGAACAGTTCTCAGCAATCATAAACCCGCCGCAGAGCTGCATCCTGGCGGTCGGAGCGACTGAGAAGCGCGCGGTTGTAGGAGAGGACGACGCTGTTGTGGTCAAAGCCATGATGACGATGACACTGTCAGTCGATCACCGTTCCGTGGATGGCGCCTTGGGGGCGCGCCTTCTTGCTGAAACGAAAACGGCGCTCGAAGAGCCGCTGAGCATGATGCTTTAGGAGGCCACAATGCGGACAAAGGAATACGACGTCGCAGTTGTTGGCGGGGGCCCAGGTGGGTATGTCGCGGCGATACGCGCTTCACAGCTGGGACAGAAAGTAATCTTGATCGAACAAGAACATCTTGGTGGAATTTGTCTCAATTGGGGTTGCATACCCACCAAGGCGCTGCTGGCGTCCGCGGACGTGCTCAGGACAATAGGCCGCGCATCCAATTTCGGAATCAATGCGTCCGAACCTCGCGCGGATATCCAAGCCATCGTCGTACGGTCCAGACAGGTCGCAGCCCAGTTGTCTGGCGGCATCAAGGGTCTTCTGAAAAAGAACGCGGTCGATGTCATCATGGGGCGGGGACGTTTGACCGGTGGGCGGTCTATCGCCGTTGAGACCGGAGAAGCTCCCCTACAAATCTCGGCAGGAAACATAATCCTGGCTACCGGTGCGCGGGCGCGACAACTGCCAGGCATCCACGTAGATGATGACGTCATCGTCACGTACAAGGGGGCGCTTCAGCCCAAGACCATTCCGAAGTCGCTCCTTATCGTGGGTTCGGGAGCGATCGGGATCGAGTTCGCTTGCTTTTACTCCACGATGGGCTCGAAGGTCACGATCGTTGAAGCGCTGGATAGAATTGTTCCCACAGAGGATCATGAGGTTTCTGCCCATTTGGAGAAATGCCTCGTGAAGAGTGGTGTAGAAGTCTTGACTTCATGCAAGTTAGAAAGTCTGGAAAATCAAGGCGGGCGAGCAGTTTGCGCGCTAGGGAAAGACGGGCTGACTATCTCGCGAGAATTTGATAGGGCGATCCTGGCGATCGGCATTTCCGCGAATATCGAAGATATTGGTCTTAATGTCGCCGGGGTCAAGATCGAGCGAGGTTTGGTTGTCGTAGATGAATCCTGCCGAACCTCTGTCCCAGGGATCTTCGCGATCGGCGACATCGTTCCAGGACCTTGGCTAGCACACAAGGCAAGTCATGAAGGTGTGTTGTGTGCAGAGATCATCGCGGGTCAATCGCCTCACTCTCTCGATCGAACCTCAATACCAGCCTGCACCTATTCACATCCCCAGATCGGTTCGATCGGTCTGACCGAAACTGCTGCACGGGCTCTAGACCGGAAGTTGCGTATCGGAAGTTTTCCTTATCGAGCCAACGGCAAGAGCATCGCAATGGGCGAAAGTGATGGCTTCGTAAAGACTATCTTCGATGATGAAACAGGAGAGCTTCTTGGTGCTCACGTCATTGGCGCTGAAGCAACGGAGGTAATCTCCAGCTTTTCGTTGGGAAAAGCAGCGGAGATGACGGATCACACAGTCGTCGCCGCGATCCTTCCTCATCCAACCCTTTCCGAGATGATTCACGAGGCAACTTTGAATTCAATGGGCAGAGGTATCCATTTCTGACAAACGCCAGCCTTGACTATATCATATAGCTCAAGAAAAAGCCCGGACCGCGACTAACCAACGCGGTCACTTTCTCGTCTCTATGATCTGGATGTCCGCTCCGATGGAGAGGTTCGGCTCCAGCAGTCATCTGTCTTACACCCTTGAATGACCGCCATGTGGTCAAAGCATAACCCGGACACCACCATCCGAATGCGGCAAACAACCCTCGCGATCGGGGATCGTTGACCCCGCTACCGCTATCCCGTTCCACCTGTATTCGACCAGCATGGACGGTGATGAACGTGCTGCGACCGTCAAAGCTATGGCAAGCGATATCAGTGCGGGGTGCTGGCCAACCTAGAAAAAGTCTCCGGCTGGTTGACGCGGACAGCGGGCTTATTGACAAGCTCCGGCGCCATTGCGGTCGCGATGTTCATAGAGATAAGCCCGACACATGATTACCAACTGGTATCGTAAATCCTCAGCTACCTGACCGGAAAAGTTCCGCTCAAAAGCGTTGCGCATGTCACGCCTCCCCCATTGCTGAGCCGGTGCGCAGATTGAAAGACCTCTCCGTGTATCTAAAGGCGATGGCCAGCCCCAAGCCGATAATAGCCACTGCCGCATTCACACCCCAAAGCATCCAGGGAGCTTCAGCTTCCAGAACCGCCCAGCTTCCGACGTAGCTGCCAAGGGCCGACCCCATTCCCCAGGCAAGACCCAGTGCGCCGAAATACGTGGCCTGCTTTCCGTCCGGAGCGAGTTCTGCTGTTACTGTTTCGATTGCGGGCAGGATCAAAGACTCAGCCACCGTGTAAATGAAGACCACCAGCAGGACCCAGGAGAGCAAGTGCCAAGCAGGAGCAATAAGGTACGCGAGAAGTAGGATTGCGTAGCAATACACATTCATCTCTCGTGGCTTGATCCACTTGAACGCAAACAGCGACACGACGACGAATATCAGACCAGACACACCGTTTGTCACGAATACAGCGTTGGCTGCGCTCTCGTTGCCTGCGACCCGTGTGGCATGCAGGGGAAATGCCACGAAAAGCTGGGAGAATAGGAACCACCAGGGAAGCGTCGTCGCCAAAAACCAGAGGAACCTCCGGTCTGTAGAAACAGCAGCCCAGCTTGAAGTCACGGTCGAACGACTTTCATATAGGTGGTCCAAGTACCCAAATCTCATAGACCACAGGCCAAGAAGCAGGAACAGAAGCGCGGCCACCCTGAATGGCATGATCGTGCCATAAAGGATGAAGACTGTTCCGAGCGTTGGACCAACAACAACACCCATATTGAGAGCAAAGTTGTTGAGCACGAAAACCCTGGTGATCGTATCGTCCGATTGGCGACCGAAGATGCCGTAGAGCGCAGATTCGTAAGATGCAGTACCGAGCCCGATGAGGAGCGTTGCGCCAACGACGCCGGCTGGATTAAAGGCTAAACTGAACAGCAAGAAGCCAGCGGAGCGGGCCAAAAGACCCAAGACCATCAGATTTCGAAACCCGAAACGATCCACCAGCGGTCCGGTTATGATCGGCAACGCCCGACCGAGAGCCAAGTGTATGGTGAAAACTGTTCCAATTGCAGCCGCGGCAAGACCAAGATGGTCGACCATATGGACGGCCATCAGCGGCATTGCAGTAAAGGTCGCGAGGTTCATGAGGAACTGCATCAGAAGCAGCACGCGCACATGGATGCGCACCCCCTCAAATTGTTCTAAAACGAAGCGCCGCCACCAAGCCGAATGCACAGCTCTCAAGCGGTACTCCTCCTCCTGACGTTTCATTTTCCCCAATCCTCATGTAATGTGTTTTTTGTGAATTGGTGATTACAGTATCGGATTTTTGTAATGGGTCAAACGGATATTATAGATTACAGACACAACCGACTGGCCTGGGAGGGGTTTGCCGAGGCTCTCCTGAGAAACTACGAAGTGGCGCTACCTGAACCAGAGGGGCTCGGGGAACCTGGAGATCTCGACAGGTTCTTGCTTGCACTCGGCCATTCGTTTGGTCCATCAACGGTCGGCGATGTCGCTGAAACACGTGCGCTGCGAGAACGGTTGCGGCGCATTTTTGATGGGAACATTAATGTGGAGCAACGCTCGGCAGAGCTGAATGCGATGCTTTCAGATACACCTGTCAGGTTAGTGTTGGACCCACGCTCGCACACACTGGACTTCGCACTACCGGTACTAAACGGATCCCTCGTCGAGAGAGTTTCTACGCTCAGCGTCGTCAGTCTTGCATTGGCGGTTAGCCAGTTTGGTTACTCAAGACTGCGGATCTGCGAGGCCGATCCCTGTCGGGATGCGTTCGTCGACACGTCAAAAAAAGGTTCGCGACGTTTCTGTGGCGCCAAGTGCGCCAGCCGCTGGCACGTAGCCGCCTTTCGCGACCGCAAAAAGACTGGAAAGGGAGACGAAGGCAATCAACCCTAAATCCGTGCGGTTGCGAATCCTATAGGTCGGAGTTCCGCGCAAGCATCAACTGCGCGGGAGAAATGATTTCGAGCCCCGCCGCCGGCAATTTCGCCAAGTCGGACGGGTCACCGATGTCCGAAGCACGATATAAGGATGGGCAGATGACCGGCGTCATCCTTTCGTTGAGAACATCTCCGACCACGACGTCCCTTCCGAACACAGTCAGGTCGTGCATCGCCGTTGAGCAGACGATGCACCTCACAAATGCGGGCTTCTTTCGAATGCTTCGATCAAGAATTCGCAGAGGACGCGCACTTTTCGTGCAGAGTGCGGGCTAGGTGGCCGCACGACATAGACGCCACCCGCCGGTAGCGGATACCGGGTCATGATTGGAACGAGCATGCCAGTAGCAAGATATTCATGGGTAACACAATCGGGGAGCCAGGCTATGCCAAGCCCTGCCGCCGCCGCGCTGGCGAGCGCCGCGCCGTTATCGGAACTGAAACGACCTTGGGGCTGAACAGTGACAATCTTGTCGCCATCCAGGAACCGCCACGCCTCTGCACCGACCAGAGCTTGATGAGCGCTGATTTCATCAGGCTTTTCAGGCGAACCATGCATCCTGATGTAGTCCGGGCTTGCCACCAGCTTGCCGTACATCTGGCCCACGCGCCTTGCTGTCAGATTCGAGTCGCGCAGGGCGCCGACCCGGATGGCGCAGTCGAAACCGTCGGCAATCAGATCGACGAACCGATCGCTATACTCGGCATGGATCTGAAGCTGCGGGTGGTGGCGGGCCACCTCCGCCAGCACGGGTGCAAAATGTATCGGGCCTGATGTAAGTGGGACGGCCACCCGCAAGCGCCCGCGAAGGTCACCGGTAGGCAATACTGTTTCTCGTGCAACGTCGATCTCGGCACAGACTCTGGCCGCATAGTCCCGAAACGTCGCCCCAGCTTCTGTCAGCCCAGCGCCACGGGTCGTTCGCGCAAGAAGCTGAATGCCGAGCGATTCTTCGAGCCGGATGAGACGACGGCTGACCATCGACTTCGATATCCCCAGTCGACGTGCCGCGGGAGAAACCCCGCCGGCATCTGCAACTTCGACAAATGTCCTCAGATCCTCGATGTCCATTCGGCGCTCCGCGCTTTGTGATAAAGTCCGGCATCCCTCGCTATCGAGGCGCCCTCACGATGGGTGCGACCTCGTTGCCTAGGAGTTCGATCGATCTCTTCATCGCTGCCAAGTCGAGAGAGGCCGTGCTCATCTGGAAGGTGATGCGCGAGACGCCACCGAGTGTCTGACTGGCCTGCCGCATCTTGGATGCGACGGTCTGCGGATCGCCGACCAAAAACGCGCCTCCTGGGCCTGCCATGGCTTCGAACTGCTCACGTGTCGGCGGCGACCAACCGCGCTCGCGACCGATTTTTGTCGTCAGATGCGCCCATCCCGGGAAGAAGGCGTCTTTTGCCGCGGTATTGGTCTCTCCGACAAAGCCCATCGCGTGGACACCGACCCTAAGCCTCTCAGGGCTGTGTCCCGCGCGCTTACCCGCTTCGCGATAAAGATCGACAAGCGGGCGGAAGCGTTCGAAGCTCCCGCCGATAATTGCGACCACCAGCGGCAGGCCAAGCGCACCGGCACGAGTGAAGGATTGCGGCGTGCCACCTACTCCGATCCATAGAGGCAGCTGTGGTTGATGGGGACGCGGAAAAACACCTTGCCCTTTGAGGGCCGGACGGAAGCGACCTTCCCATGTGATATTGGTCGTCTCGCCAAGCTTGAGAAACAGGTCAAGCTTTTCAGTAAAAAGGTCGTCATAGTCGCGTGTGTCCAGACCGAATAGCGGATAGGCTTCCACGAAGGAACCTCGGCCGACAACGACTTCCGCACGGCCTTTTGAAATCAGATCGAGAGTTGCGAACTCCTGAAAAACCCGCACCGGGTCGGCGGCACTCAGAACGGTCACCGCACTCGTCAATCTGATCCGGCTAGTCCGGGCCGCTGCCGCAGCCAAAATGACAGTCGGCGCAGAATCGAGAAATTCTCCTCGATGATGTTCGCCAATACCGAAGACATCGAGCCCGACGCGGTCTGCAACGACAACCTCCTCGATAAGGTCGGCCATACGCTCGGTCGCCGAGGGTAGCTTGCCCGTCGCCGGATCAGGGAGAAGAGCTGCGAAACTGTCGATACCGATTTCCATTTTGGTCCTTGAATATTTGTCAGCCTACGCCGACGACTGACGCTGGAAAATCATCATGCGCACAACCAAGCCGGTGCTTCAGATACTTCGAGCTGTCATGAAAAAGGGACGACGAGGTTCAACGCATCGTCCGGGCACTTGCGATACGTTCATCGAGAACCCCGTCATCCTCGTTAGGTGCTAGTGCCCGCTTTTTGTGGTAGGCACCGGGGTGTTGAGCAACTGCTGCTCCCAAAGATATGCAATGCCGCTGCCGCTGAAGTGCTGGATGAGAATCTGGGTCAGTTCCTCGACATGCCCGGTGCGCGCCCAATCGCGTTGCCATTCACCAGCGAGCGCCATCACGGTCATCACGTTCGCACCGGCCGCGATCATTCGCTGGATGGCAACTTCGTGAGACTCCTTCGAAATCCCGCCCGACGCGTCGGTGATCACGGTGACGTCCCAGCCTTCGCCGGCGGCCTGGATGACAGGCATTGCGACGCAGACCTCGGTCCACAGCCCGGCGATGATCAGTTGCTTGCGGCCGGTCGCCTTGACGACGTTCACCACATTCTCGTCCTGCCAGGTGTTCACCCAGGTGCGATCGATGACTTCCTGGTCCGGAAATACGTCAGTGATCTGCTTGAAGAGAAGTCCACCGCGCCCCGCGATCACGCTGGTGAGAATGGTCGGAACATTGAAGGCTTTTGCCAGTTTCGCCAGCGCGGTCGTGCTGTTGACCACAGCTTGCGGATCGTGGCTGTTCAAGTTCGCCAGCTGGTAAGGCTGATGATCGATCAGAACGAGGACGGAATCTTCGGGGCGGAGAAGTGAGTCAAGGCCGTTACGAAAGGTCATGGTTTCATCCTATGTTGGCGGTATTTTGAAGCGCGTTTGTTCAAAAAGAGATGCGCCCCCAGAGGCGCTGCCGCGGGACGAAACTTGTCATTCCTGTTTGTGATGCGGTAGTCCTTGCGTGTGTTAAACTGTGTCGCAGAACGAGGAACGCCGAGTGGATATTGAAGATCTCCGGACATTCGTCGAAGTCGCTGATGCGGGAGGCGTCACTTCGGCCGCGTTGCGACTTGGTATCTCCAAGTCGATCGTCAGCCGACGGCTCGTGCGGCTTGAAGCGGAGCTTGGTGTCCAGCTTCTAGCCCGATCCACCCGCGGAGCTTCACTGACCGAGGCGGGCGCAACCTTCCGGGACTACGCTGCCAGGGTTTCTGCCGAAATCGACGTAGCCAGGGAGACGATCCTACCGGCCGGCGAACTTCGCGGAAGCTTGCGTGTAGCCGCGCCGCTTTCTTTTGGCCCAACCCATTTTGCACCTGTGCTTGCCCAGATGGCGCGGCGCCACCCACGACTTCACATTCAGTCGTGCTATACTGATCGTTTCGTCGACCTGATTGCGGAGGGGTTCGATTGCGCGATTCGTGTTGGCTACCTGCAGGATTCCAACCTTGTCGCCAGACGTGTCGGGCCGCTTTATGGTAAGCTGCTCGCAAGTCCAGATTACATCAATGCGCATGGTGCCCCCGAAACTCTAGACGAATTTAGCGCCCATCAGGCTCTACAGCACGGCACTGAAGCCTGGCAATTAATGGATGGCGATAAGATCGTCACAGTGAACCCGAGAGGGCGCTTCAAAGCAGACAACGGCGTGGCTCTCGTCGCTGCCGCATTAGCCGGACTGGGCATCGCCAGATTGCCGGACGGTCTAACCGACGATCACGTTGCGTCTGGCGCCCTGGTACCGGTCATGACGCGCCATCCGCCACCGCCGGCCGGGATATATGTAGTCAGGCCGCCGGGGCAGCGTCCTGCTAGAAAGGTACGTGTTCTGACTGAAATGCTGATCGAGTGTTTCGACCATTGTTCAACGTCGGAGAGGTAGCGCGACGCAGTTCGCTATGCCGCAAGATGTTTCGAATAGAATGTCGCAACGGGAATCCACGGATCCCACGCCGCTCGCCAGCTCGTGCCTTGCCTATCCGCTTATTTCCCGCACCTAGCGAACGTCCCGAAGCATTTTGCGAAACGCCTGGCCGATGTGGTTGGCGACAACCGTTCCAACTGCCTTGAGACAATGCTCGGTGAATGGCGCGTTGATCCGCACCCACCCCGGGCACAAATTCCCAAAGGGCCGACGCACTCTTCGTCTAACATGGGGGCAGCGTCATCAGTTGCCTGCGCGACCGTGCCTACGAACGTCGCGAAGCCTCGGTTAGCGACAAGCAACTGCATCTTGCTATGACCCGATAGCCGCTCGCCCCACGCCCAAAAGGTCCCTGGCATCGCCAGAGTCAGGGTTTCATCACGACGCGACCCAGCGGTTTGGCTGTCTCCGCGTAGTCATGTGCCTTGGATGCGTCCTGCAAAGGAAATGCCCGATCGATCACGACTTTAAGGCGCCTGTCAGCCGCTGCCTTGAGAAGTTCGTCAACTCTCTTGTGTATAGTAGGCCTCTCAAAAAGTGGTCCCATGAAGACACCGTGGAGGGTTTGATTGTTCTGCATCGCATGCCACAAGTCGACATCAAGCCCGCCACCGCCGGCGTTTCCGACGAAGACGAGGCGTCCCTCGGGAGCGAGTGCGGAGAGCGAGGCCTGCAAGGTCGAACCGACGGGATCGATGACGAGCTCGGCTCCCTTGCCGCCGGTCAGCCTAAGGACCTGCTCGACGACGTCATTCTCCAAGCGATCGATGACATGTGATGCACCGAGTTCGATCAGGCGCGCTGCACGCTCGGTACCACTCGCCACAGCGATCACGTTCGCACCTGCCTCAGCCGCCAGTTGGACGGCTGCCAGACCAACCCCCCCCGCAGCGGCCTGGATCAGGGTAGTCTCGGCTTCCTGCAAGCCCCCTCGGGCCATCACACACTGATGAGCTGTTCCAAAGGAAATTGGGAGCGCGGCGGCCTGTGCCATGTCCAGACTGTCCGGGACCAGCCATGTGCGCCCGGCCGGCACTGACCAGAGCTCCGCATGCGAGCCCTGCAGATCGAAAGCAGCGACCTTTTGTCCGACTGCGCGATCGCGCACGTCTTCACCCACCGCAACCACGGTCCCAGCGGCGGCATAGCCAACAATCCAAGGCGACTGCTGCGGTGTGGAACGGCGGTTGATCAGGTCGCCGCCCTCGATCGAAATCGCTTCAACAGCAATCAGAACATCATGCCGCCCGCAGACAGGATCGGGCACATCGATGTATCTCAAGACAGTTGGGGGGCCGGGATTGTCATAGACTGCAGCTTTCATATGCTTTTCCTTTGCAAGAGGGTTCTGACCCAGCTCGACGAAGTGACGATCGACCGATTGAGCCTCCGCGGCGGTCAGTCAAGGCGCATCATCTTGCCACCCCACGAGCAGCGCCGTGAAAAGCAGCCGCCACCGCACCCCAGATCTTCGAAAGAACATCGGTTCGAACTGGCCGAGCAGTGCGGTCCAGCCAACTCGTCGTCCGGTCGATCAATACGGTCGCAATTTATCGATGCAGAATTTATGTCGGCATTTGGTAGCGTCGCCAATAAGAGCGGGATAGCCTCGCCAGCTGCAAAACTCTGTTGCGGAAAGTGGAACAGCGATATCAATTACGCTGCGTGTCAGCCATGCGAAGTGTTCCGTGTTTGGCGACACAGCTTCCCGCTATGACGTACTATCAAATCGCTTGTCGAGATGCCATCAAGTCTCCGGGCAACGCTTGAGAGCAGGCCCGCCGGCAAACCTACACACTGGAAGGCCAGCCAAGGACAAGCTCATAACCCCTCCAACCGCACATTCGCTTATAGGCCCATCGCCGATCCTCTATGCGAGACCGCTGCGCATGATCGCAACCGTCGCCTTGGATTAAACCACGGAACATCTCCATGCCTCCCACCTCCGCACCGGGCCCGTCGCTCAGCCGCCGGGATACCCTGATCTCGGCTTCGGCGCTTGCCGTTAGCTTCGCCTTTCCATTGGGCACCGCGCGTGCCGTGGAACCTGTCACCCTCAAACTTCCAGAAGGAGAACTGACCATGGGCTTTGTCACGACGGACGACGACGTACAGATTTTTTACAAGGACTGGGGTCCCAAGGATGCACAGCCCATTGTATTCCACCATGGTTGGCCGCTCAGTTCCGACGATTGGGACGCGCAGATGCTTTTCTTCCTGTCGAAGGGTTATCGCGTCGTCGCGCATGACCGGCGCGGCCACGGACGATCGGAGCAGGTTGCCGAGGGTCACGACATCGATCACTATGCAGCCGACGCCTTTGCTGTCGGCAAAGCTCTGGATCTGCGGAACGCTGTTCATATTGGCCATTCCACCGGGGGTGGGGAAGTCGCACGCTATGTGGCACGGCACGGCGAACCGGCCGGCCGGGTGGCAAAGGCCGTCCTGGTCGCGGCCATTCCGCCGCTGATGCTGAAAACCGACAGCAATCCCGACGGCACACCGATGGAGGTCTTCGACAGCTTCCGGTCGGCGCTGGCCAGCAACCGTGCCCAGTTCTTCCGTGACGTTCCGGCAGGCCCCTTCTACGGTTTCAACCGAAACGGTGCGACGGTCCATGAAGGCGTCATCCAGAACTGGTGGCGGCAAGGGATGATGGGTAGCGCCAAGGCCCACTACGATGGCATCAAGGCTTTCTCGGAAACCGACCAGACCGAGGATTTGAAGGCAATCACCTTACCGACGCTGGTGCTACACGGCGAGGATGACCAAGTCGTTCCTATCGCCGCCTCGGCCTTGAAGGCGGTCAAGCTGCTGGCGAACGGCTCGCTGATAACCTATCCCGGTTATTCTCACGGCATGCTGACGGTGAATGCTGATGTGCTAAACGCCGATCTGTTGAAGTTCATTACCAGTTGAGAGCGTGCGGGGCGGGCGCCAGGCCCAGTCCCGCCGTTCAGTCGAGCCATCGCCTCCCCGGATCCGCAGCGTCGGGTCCGGAGGGTTATGCCGCGTTCCACAGCCGATCTCGAAGGAGACAATTCATGACCATTCACAAGTTCGCCATTGCCGACGCAGTGCTTGAACGCTCGCCAGGGCAAGACGGCGACATCTTTACCGGCAACCTCCTCGACCAGCGCCATGGCGGGCCGGTCACCATCGGTTTTGGGCGCTATGGGCCGAACCAGAGCCTGGAAGAGACTATGGCCGTGCACGACACGATGGTGATCCTTGAAGGAAAGATCACCGTTTCCGACGGCCACAAATCGGTGACTGCGGGACGCGGAGAGATCATCGCCATGCAGAAAGGTGACAAGGTGACGATCCGTTCCCACGAGGATGGTGCCGTGACGGCTTACGTGACCTATCCTCATTGGCAACTGCCGGACGCTTGATCGGGTCTGGAAGACCTATCCGGATTCCCGCTCCATCAAAAGATTCCGCCACGCCGCGCACGTGGATCACAAATGACCGAGCACTTGGCCGCGTTAACCTGCTGGCCAAAATCACCAGCGGGCTGGATTGGTGTGCAAAGAACGGTGGGAGGACATTTCAAACTGGAGGGCCGGCATGGAGCACAATCATAAAAGCTCCACAGCGGAGGGCGTCCGTGTGGATGAACGCATCATCCCCGTTCCCGCGTCCATCAGTACCGAAGCACAGGCTATGCTGCGAGCTGCCGTACGAGATGACGGCACACCGCTCAATGCGCTTTACCCGCTTCCCGCCCCAGAGGATCACGAGGCGTGGCGTCGACTGCAGATCGCAGCCGACGCCCACTACGCCGACGCACTTAGGGGTGCCACGGATGAGACGAAGGTCGCGATAGAAACTCTACGTCTGGGCACAGCCACCGTTCACGTCGCGACGCCAAACAATCTTCGGTTCACAGATTGCGTCTTTATCGATCTGCATGGCGGCGCGCTGGTTTTCGGTGGTGGCGATGCCTGTCGTGAGAGCGCGCGGTTACAGGCAGATCGCCACGGCATGGTATGCTATGGTATTGACTACCGGATGCCGCCGGATCACCCCTTTCCGGCAGCACTCGATGACTGCATGGCGGTCTACCGCCATGTGATTGATCAATATGGAGCGGGTCGCGTCCTGTTTGGGGGGCGCTCGGCCGGCGGCAACCTTGCCATGGCTACCATCCTGCGAGCGCGGGACGAAGGCATGCCGTCTCCAGCGGGTGTTGTACTTCTGTCCCCGCAAGTGGATCTGACCGAGTCCGGTGACAGCTTTCAGACCAACCGGACCGTCGACGTCGTCTTGCCTAACTCGCTGATGTCGAACAATCTGCTCTATGCAGACGGAGCGGAGTTGTCGCATCCGTACTTATCCCCGCTTTTCGGAGAAATGTCAGCCGAGTTCCCGCCAATATTCTTGCAAAGCGGAACGCGCGACCTGTTCCTCTCCAATACGGTGAGACTTCATCGCAAGCTGCGGCGCGTAGGAGTTCCGGTCGAACTTCACGTTTTCGAGGCAATGCCGCATGGGGGCTTCGCAGGCGCGCCGGAGGATCTCGAACTCGCGGCAGAGGTCGTCCGTTTTGTCATGGACTGTCTGCCGCCAGCGGTTCGCTGACGGGTCGGCGCCTTACTCCATGGAGGTAGAATTGCCGGCCGAAGCGCGAAATAGACCAGCCAATAACGCGAGGGCGGCGAAGATTGTGACGGCCGCCCCTGCTCCGAAGCTGCTCAGACGCATACCGAAAACCGGCGCGACGGCGGTCTGCTCTTTGGCAATCGTGAGGATCCCGATCATCAGCCCGGTCGGATACATAGACCGCGGCAACACGCTTAGAACCATCTGTTCCATTCTTCGCTCATGAGACGGCTTCGTTCAAGAGCGCGCAGTCGTTCCAAAAGGGGGCTATAGGCCGGACCGTTTCGGGGTCAGGAAGCGGACTTATGAAAGCAAGGGAGCAGCCACGCCGATAATCGCGGCCTGCTCCCTGTTGGCCCCACCCGCCCTGGCTGCTGATCCGGCCTATGCGTTGGCGCCCCCGTCAATCGTCACGATGCTACCAGTGATCACGCCTGCGGCAGGGCTTGCCAAGAACGCGACCACATCGGCGATTTCGCGCGGCTGCGCAAAACGTGCGACCGAGGAGAAGCTTCGCTGGAAATCAGCACTCTCCCCATCAGCCGGGTTTGCCTCAGTATCGGTTGATCCGGGCGCGACGAGGTTCACCGTGACGCCTTGCAGGCCGAGCTCACGCGACAGACCACGCGTGAAAGAGAGCAGCGCCGATTTCGACATCGCATAGGCCGTCACCCCCGGAAAGGGGACGCGATCTCCAAGGCTAGAGCCGATCGAGATGATGCGACCGCCATTAGGCAGGTGGGGTATTGCTGCCTGCGCGAAGGCAAGCGGTCCGCGGACATTGACGTCCATGAGAGTTTGATATTTCTCGAGATCGAGGTCAGCGATCGGCCCGGCCAGTCCGATGGCTGCACTATTGACCAGAATATCCAGGCGACCAAGCGTTTCGACGGTGTCAGAGACGGCCCGCTTGACGGCGTTTAGATCGGCACTATCAGCCCGTACGGCCAAGCCACGTTGGCCCAATTCCTCGATTGAAGACACGATGCCATTCGCGCGCTCAGCCGCGTTCTGGTAGGTGATCGCGACATCCGCGCCGTTCTCGGCCAACGCCAGCGCGATGGCCGCGCCAATGCCCCGCGACCCTCCAGTAACGAGAGCGCACTTGCCCTTGAGATTACCCATCTCTTGTCCTCTTCGTGCATGTAAGTTGAAGACCCGCAGCCGGGTCCTGGAACGTGGTCATCACGTTCTCCTAACTGCCTGAATTAAGCCGAAGAGGGACAAAAGTAACATCGACGATCGTATCAGAGACTTGCCTAATCCTGCCAAAACTGGAATAGAGGTCTCATGGCCAGTTTCGACGATCTGCTTACCCGACTATTGGACGACGTCACCCCCTACATTGCCGAAGGCGCAGGCATCACTGGCCATGCGACACCGATTCCACGCCTGACGGTGTGGACTAGCTCAACTCCGACCCTCCCCACGCGAGCGGTGTTCGAACCCATGTTTTACGCCGTCCTGCGCGGCACCAAGGTGTTGATCATGGGAGCCAATCGCTTCGAAATGGTCGCAGGGGCTTGCGCGGTGTCGTCCTTTGGCCTCCCCTACACCCACCAATTGACCGGTGCGACGCCTGACCTGCCTTACGTTGGCGTCAGCCTCCATCTCGATATCGGGATGCTCACTCGCGTCATGCTCGATATGCCGAAGTTCGATAGCCGGTGGACATGCGCGGTGGCGGCAGGTGATCTCAACGGCCCTGTGGGCGATACGTTCACTCGCGTCGTTGGGCTCCTCGGAACGCCGAACGACATCGGCATGCTCGCGCCCCATTACGAAGCAGAACTTTACTACCGTCTTTTGCAAACTTCGATGGGTGATACGCTTCGCCAGATCGGTCAGCGTAGCGAACGGTTTCAAAAGCTAAAGATAGCGGCAGATTGGCTTGCTGCTAACCATAGCAAGCCCGTTGTAATTGCCGAGCTCGCGGCGTCTGCAGGTATGAGCGTCACCTCGTTTCATCGGCATTTCAAGGCTGTCACGGGCTACAGTCCGCTTGCCTTTCAACGCCAGATCCGCCTCATGGAAGCTCGAAAGCTACTGGCCGCGGGTACCGCGAATGTAGCGCGCGTAGCTTACGAGGTGGGCTATGTAAGCCCATCGCAGTTCAGCCGTGAGTACAAGAGCATGTTCGGTGACCCTCCAGTTGCTGATTTGCGACGATAAACCTCGGTCAGCGCACTGATTCCGCGAGCCCGTGAACGCGACCACGGGCCCGTCGAAGTTTTTACCGGCTAGAGTCGTGATTGAGAGCGGCAATAGATATCAATTGCAGCAGCGAGGCTTCGGCGAAGCCGCAGGCTCGCCCAAGTCCAGCGACGGTTCGTGCATTTCCGAAAATGGCGTGTACCGGACGATGCTCGCTTTAGACGTACCGCTCGGGACGCCCTGCGGCGAACCGAGCGGTCGGATTTCGAACCAGGACGGCTTCGGAGTAGGTCAGGCTTCAATCCTCGCCTGAGGCGCAAAGATGCTTCATATAAAATGACACCAGACGGTCAACTGCAGGCCCCACGTACTCGGGCTTGTAATACATGTCGTAGTGCCCCGCCCCGTCGACCACGAAGAGGTCCTTCTCTGCCGCGGGGGAAAGTTCGAACAGCCGCTTCCCGGCCTCATACTGACCGGTATTACCGCGTTTCCCGCCAACGATAACCTGAAGGGGCTGCGTAAGCAGCTCCGGTACGAGGTTGAAGGCGTCGAAGCTGAGCAGCTCTGCGTAGCTCGAAAAAAGGAGCCGGTTGGTGGAGTTGGGATGGCGATAGCGCGATTCCCGATAAAATTTCACCGCCTCCAGCAGTTCCGGGTCCTTGATCCCTGTCGCCTCAGCTTCTTTCAGGCTATCCGGAATCCAGGGGTCGCGCCGTGGTTCGCCACCCCGCGCCTCCAACGTGCGCTGCTTGCCGACGTCCTTGAGCTTCCTGAGGAGGTCTTCCTTAGGCTGCATATGTCGGAAAGCGCTACCGATGTCATTGGCGACAACCGTTCCGATTGCCTTGAACCGGTGTTCGGTAAGCGCAGCACAGATCGCATAGCCGCCTCCCGCGCAGATGCCGAGCAGGCCGACCTTTTCCTCATCCACGAAGGGTTGCGTCATTAGGTAATCGACGGCGCAACGAATGTCCTCGACCCGGGCCGCCGGATCTTCGAGATCACGTGGCTGGCCACTGCTTTCACCTTGGTATGACGGATCGAAGGTTAGCCCCACGAAGCCCCGCTCCGCTAGTTTCGCAGAATAAATAGCGCCGATCTGCTCCTTCACACTGCTTCCAGGAGTAGCGAGAACGATCGCAGCATATGTCCTGCTCCCATCGAAATCGTTCGGAAAATGGACGTTTCCAGCGATTTCGATGTTTCGATTATTGAACGATACGCGTTTCAATTTCCGCATCCTTCCGTCATCTTCCGGCCGGGATGGCCGCTGCAGCTGCGGTGGCACCCGCTGCGGTGAGGACATTCCGTCTGGTAAGGAACGTACTGAGGTCTGGCATGCCATTCAAACTCCAACGGATGGAATATTGGAAGAGTCGCGCCCATTGCGTCCCAGACAAACGCCAGCCCAATAGACATGCCGATCAGGGCATCTAATGATGGCTTAGCAAGTACTTGTAGCGCAACCGCGATACTTACCGTCACGGCAATTGCTCCGACTGCGGCGACGTAAGCGGTCAAAAAGTTTACGAGATGGAAGCACACCCGCCCAATTACGCCCCTCCACTTTCGCACGTCAATCAACCTCAGTTTCGGTGTTGTTCGAGGTTGGCACCGGAGCACCGATATTCTGCGCTAGACAGCTGCTCACGTACCTTACGGCCGAGCAATCCGACTTGCCAATCGAAATGGGCTCGACACAGCCGCGCCAGCAGCGTCGAATACGAACGCACCCGCGCCTGCTAGACTATTGCTATCCTGGGTCTCGTTCTGCGCTAACTGATCCGCATACCGGGCGAAGGTCGCAAACCGGTCATGACCTAGTCCATCAACGGACTGCAGCGAGGTTATATCAACAACCCTCAGGCGTTCCGCTCTTGCAGCTTCTACGATGACTGGGTCATAAACATCGACCTTTCCGACGCGCTCACGCTTCCTCGCTAGAAAACTCGACACCACCAAAGCGCGATCAGATTTCGATACGAGCAAGGTTATTGGGGTCGACATTTTGCCGATATCCAGCAGTTGTGATCGGAAAACATCAACGTCGATGTCGGGAGAGGCAAGGACGATCTGCAGCTTATCAAGAGTTTCGGAACGCCCCTGCAATCGCAATTGCCTGACGACTTCCATCGATAGAAAGGCGCCCATACTGTGACTAACAAGTTCAATCCGATTTATTCGGGGAGACCTCGCGAGCGCGACGAGAACTTGGCCTAACTCACTTCGAGAATAGAGTGCTCCATCTCTGTCGGCTACGTAGCCCATTACGCTTGCCGCCGAGGGCCACGAAAACAAGACAGGCGGACTTCGCGAATTCACATCTGCGGCCATCTGCGCAGTGCGATACACGGCCTCCTGAAAGCTGTTGTTGTATCCATGGACAAAAACAGCGACCGATCCATCAAATGCAGGAGCATGCGTAATTGCGCCAACGAAGTTCTCCGTCGTGAGCTCGTCCCGCTGCGTGATAAAATATTGCCGTTGCGGATCCGGACGTGCATCGGGATACGCTATCTTAGTTCCATCGCGATTAGCCGGAACCGAGAACTGAAAGCGTTCGAATGATAGCGCGCTCGCCCATTCTCCTCCATACCCACTACCGTTCGGTGAACTTGCTCGGTTCGTGGCAGCAATCAACGTGACTTCCTGCGCCGGAGCTGCACCAAGCTTGACGGGTGTAAGAACCGCCTCCGTGGGACGCGAAGCGCAGCCAATAAGCATCACGGCAAGACCGGCCGCAGCGCCTACTATCTTTGTGTGATTGAGGAAGGATGATCGCATGGATCGATACTCTGTAGATTGAGGTAGATCGTGCAGCGACGATGGGCCTCAGCCCAAAGCGCGAGTGGCGATGGCATAGAGCGGAGTAGGATGGCCGTATGCGCACTTCCGGGTTTCGACGTGAGCTATGGCCGACGCAGCACATCCTGCCATTCGGGATGACGTTCAATCTGAGCCTTCGCGAATGGGCATAGCGGTATGATGGAGACCCCTTCACGTCGTGCGTCCTCGAACGCCCGCCGCACCAGCCTTTCGCCTACTCTGCGTCCGCGCAATGCTGTTGGAACGTCGGTATGATCAATGATAATCAATCCTTCACCTGCCCGACTATAGGTCATCTCGGCTTCAATCCCATCTACGATCGTCCGGTAGCGACCCTTCGATGCACCGTCTTCCCGCTCAACCTTTTCGTCCGCCGATGGAGCGGCCTTGTTCGATTGCTCTGCGTCTGGCGGCCGTATCTGTCCTGGCAGCCCATGCTTGCATTTCAGCAAATCTCGATCCCATTTGCCAAGGTCGGCGGCAGCCTCAAAGGTCGAGGTTAGAAAGCTCAGAAGGACTTCATCGGGATCGGCCGAGGACTGTACGGCATCGTAAGGCAAAATGAATTCCAAAAGGCCGTCGTGCCAGAATGCCGCGTCAGGCCAGACCTGCGCTGCCCGCAAGCCATTTGGCGCTGGATAGGCGTAAGCATAGAAAGCTGGGTAGTCGATTCCATCGCCCCCGGGCCAAAAGCCTACCGAGGAGACCTCCCGGTCGTAGGCTTCTTGGGTGACGCCGTCAGGCAGCGCCGGAATGCCGCCCGGATGGAGAGGAGCACGTCGGCCTGAAAAGCGAGTCATCGCTAGATCAAAGCTGCCCCAGAACAGGTGGATAGGGCTGGACTTTCCGAGAAAGGAAGTCCTGAACTTCTTAAATACCTTGTCGATCGCCATCAATGCACCATGGAAGCGTCGAACGGCATCGCGATCATAAGGCCGGTCGCGCTCATCTTCCTCGAACGGTATAGGATACGGCACTTCGTTCGGCTGACCGCCGGGGATAGGCCTACCACCAAGCTCGGCCACCAACCGGGCAAAGTTGGCGTGGAACGTCGCGACCGTCATTGGCAAGAGTTCAAAGTGCGCGCTATGCCCGTCGCCATTTGTACCTACGATCCTGTGATCGTGGAAGTCGAAGAGGATCTCAATGCCAGGGCCGTCGGGGATCATCGAGGACGTCAGCCCGCGAGGTGTGACATAGAACGTCGCATTCCAGGAATGATTGAGCCACGGAGCGTGAGCAAGCCGATATTTGCCGGCGATCTGGAGGTAAAGATGCAACGCGGAGCGTGTCTCACGCCAGCTGAGGTAGTCTAGATCAGGCCAGTTGTTGCTCATGCTTACATCCTTGGTCCAGATAAATTTCGGCATGTCACGCTTTTGATGTCTACCAATTTCCCCGCCGCGCATCGGAGGGAAAAGATGGTTACGATCACTCCGGGAGAGGAATGTGCTCATCACGGTCGCCGATCGGGAGGTCGAAGCGGCCCTTGCCCCATTTCTGCGCTCGCCATTCGGCTTTAGCCTCTTCGATACGCTCCCTCGACGAAGCCACAAAGTTCCACCAGATGTATCGCGGGCCTGACAGGGTCGCGCCGCCGAGTATCATCAGTCGCGCACCTCTGTCACCGGCCGCTATCGCAATTCTGTCGCCAGGTCTGAACACCATCATCTGTGGCGCCTCGAAACTCTGGCCGGCAATCGAAATGGATCCGTCGACGATATATATGCCTCTGTCTTCGTGGTTGTCCGGCATTGGCAGGCGACCTCCTGCCTCGAGCGTCACGTCGGCGTAAAACGTCTCGGAAAACATGGTCGCGGGCGCGGTCTTTCCATAGGCATTACCGAGGATGAGACGCACCGAAACGCCGCGGTCCTCGATCACTGGCAGCGTCGCTTTGCTGTGGTGCTCGAACATTGGCGCCATGTCTTCGTTGCTTTCCGGCAAGGCCAACCAGGTTTGAATTCCAAACAAGCTGTTCGGACCAGATCGTGCCGTGGCGGTTGTCCGTTCTGAGTGCGTTACACCGCGCCCGGCGACCATCCAGTTCAACTCTCCCGGGTGTATTATCTGGTCGACCCCAGTGCTGTCACGATGATGGAAGTCGCCGCGATAGAGGTAAGTGACAGTACCGAGACCGATATGCGGATGCGGCCGGACATCAATGCCCTGGCCGGTCACTAACTCGGCCGGCCCTGCCTGATCAAAAAAAATGAACGGTCCCACCATTTGCCGCGTCGGCGCTGGCAAAGCGCGCCGAACCTCAAAGCCGCCAAGGTCGCGGGCTCTGGGAACGATAAGGGTTTCGATCGCGTCGATACCGACTTCATCGGGACATCCCGGTTCTATCGCTGGATTCCAACTCATTGTGCAGTCCTGTTTCTGTGTTGCATTGATCTTGATAGTGACTACCCAAGCGTCCGGCGCTGGATGATGAGCCTAAGCCAAGCCGACGAGATTGAGCCGCAGCGCGTCGAGCTCCAAATCGGATTTCTCGCGGACCGCCCGGAGCATCTCTTCGGCATCGAGGCCGATTGCAGCGCGGATCGGCGCGGGTCGCCTTTCCGCGATCTCAATGAGGCATGCGGCAGCAACCGCAGACTCTATTCCATTCTCGTGCAAGCCCTTTACTCCATTTGCGAACCTGCCAAATGTCTTTCCATAGAGTTTCCGTTGCTCTTTCGTCATGGTGGCAGTGACCCGTCCCAAGGCAGCAGCCGTCCCTGCTGAATTATCGTCACTTATGTTGCCTGCTGGTGCTACCACGACGTCAATGCCGAACGGCTTGAGTTCGGCGCGATAGACGGCAGAGAACACCTCCATCGCTGCCATCGAGGCTTCTAGAGGTCCGCTGAAAGGCAGCGGTACACTCGCTGTCCAGGTACTAATTTGCACGATACGTCCGTGTGCCTTCCGCAAAGCAGGCAAGAATGCATTGATCACGGAAAGAGCCCCGAAAACGTTCATCTCGAACTCCCGTCGGATATCGTCTCGCGGGAAGATTTCAATTGGACCTGGCGTCGGATTGCCGGCATTGCTTATCAAAACGTCAAGCCCGGCCTCGTCGAGTGCGTCCGACACACCACCGGCCCAAGCTGTCAATCCCTCTGTCTTGGTCATGTCGCACACGGTGAGGCTGACGCGTCCGCCGGAAGCGAGCCTAAGAACTTGAACTTCTGCTGCCGATGTCGCCGTACCAAAGACTATGTAGCCCTTGGCGGCTAGTCCAAGCGCGATATCGCGGCCTAGACCCACTCCTGCGTTGGTAATCACCGCTGAACGATAAGATCGGAAAGAGCTCGGTGACATCATTGGCCTCCGTTTCGACGTTGGACGTACCTATGGTCCGACTAGTGCCGACCGGATGATCGGCGCTACCTCACAGCCAAGAAGCTCAATCGACTGTCTCATCGCCTCCCGTGTCGAGCGAAGCTGTGCTCATCTGGAAGGTGATGCGCGATATGCCTCCAAGTGCCTCACTCGCACTGAGAATCTTCGCGATGATTGTCGCGGGATCACCGACGAGAAACACTCCCTCTGGACCACTTCGGGGCGGAGAAGTGAGTCAAGGCCGTTACGAAAGGTCATGGTTCCATCCTATGCTGGCGGTATTTTGAAGCGCGTTTGCTCAAAAAGAGATGCGCCCCCAGAGGCGCTGCCGCAGGACGAAACTTGTCATCTCTGGTTGTGATGCGATAGTCCTTGCGTGTGCTAATCTGTGTCGCAAAACGAGGAACACTGAGTGGATATCGAAGATCTCCGGACATTCGTCGAAGTTGCTGATGCGGGAGGCGTCACTTCGGCCGCGTTGCGACTTGGTATTTCCAAGTCAATGGTCAGCCGACGGCTCGTGCGGCTTGAAGCGGAGCTTGGTGTCCAGCTTCTAGCCCGATCCACCCGCGGAGCTTCACTGACCGAGGCGGGCGCAACCTTCCGGGACTACGCAGCCAGGGTTTCTGCCGAAATCGACGTAGCCAGGGAGACGATCCTACCGGCCGGCGAGCTTCGTGGTCGCTTGCGTGTAGCCGCGCCGCTTTCCTTCGGGCCGACGCATTTCGCACCAGCACTTGCACAAATGGCGCGTCGCCATCCTCACCTCCAGATCCAGACCTGTTACAGCGATCGCTTCGTGGACCTCATCGCAGAAGGATATGATTGTGCGATCAGGGTCGGCACGCTTCAAGACTCAAACCTGATCGCAAGACGCGTTGGTCCCCTCTACGGGAATTTCGTCGCAAGCCCGGATTACATCAAAGCCCACGGCTCTCCAGAGACACCGGAAGAACTCGTTACCCATCAGGCTCTCATGCAGGGAACGGAAACCTGGCAAGCAATGGATGGAGACAAGGTGATAACCCTTCGACCACAGGGGCGCTTCAAGGCCGATAACGGGTTAGCTCTCGCCGTCGCCGCAGCAGCCGGATTGGGTATCGCCGCGCTTCCAGATGACCTCATAAAAGATTATCTAAACTCAGGCGAGTTGGTTACGGTCATGAAACGCTTTCCACCGCCCCCGGCGGGTATATATGTAGTCAGACTGCCCGGGCAACATCCTGCAAGAAAAGTCCGTGTGCTGACTGAAATGCTGATCGAGTTTTGCGAGCATGGCCCAGCGTCAGGGAGGTAGCCGACCGACAGAATCCGATCGGCGTCTACGACCATGACGCCTGTCCGATCATCACCCTAGAGAGCGAACTGCTGCGGGCGCACCTTGCCACCGAACCACCCAGAACCACGAGAAGATCGGCGCCCAGCGGATCGAGATGCCCGACATCCTGGCTCCGCTACATCCACACACTCGATGTCGTAGCCAGCTTCCCGCAGGGGACTTTTCAAAGCTGCCAAGATCTTCGAAACCGATATGGCGACAAGCTGCGCTTCGTCATCATGATACCTTCTACGCCGATAGGGGGTTTGCGGCTCGCACCGTCAGGATGTGGTCGAGATCCTTCAGCGCGGCGGCGGCTGTTGCAAGCGGCTCCTTGCCGGATCCGATCGCGATCGTTTCGCCCATCGCGTCAGTGATGATGCGGATCGCCTTGTCCTTTCCGCGTATGTTCGCGAATGGATCGGAAAGTGGGTATGTCCTGATGCCGACCTTGGCGCGGACTGTGCCGTTCACACGCGTAAGGCTGCCGACAAGTTTCGGAACGAGCCCCTCCTTGCTCCATGCCTCGATACGATCTCTGGTGACCGACTGGATACCCTCGACGGTCAGATCATCCATCGTCAGGTCGGTACCGAGGCCGAAATTGGCGAGGATCAGCAGCTTGCAGGCGGTGTCCCACCCTTCGGTATCGTTGCGCGGATCGGCTTCGGCGAAGCCACCCTGCTGTGCCTCATGCAACGCCGTGTCGAAGCCGATCCGACGCGTCGTCATAGCGTCGAGCAGGAAATTGGTGGTGGCGTTCAGGATGCCTTCGATCTCGAGCACCTCGCAGCCCTTGAGGCTGTGGTTGACGAGATCGATCGTCGGCAGCGCGGCCGCGGCAGCACCACTGAGTTTCAGCATAGCACCCGACCCCCGGGCCAGGTCCCGAAGCTGTTTTCCGCTATGGACAAGCGCACCCTTCGATATCACGATCGTGTCTCGGCCGGCCGACAATGCCGAACGAAGGTAGGCAAGGCCCGGACCGCCGGTGCGGAAATCACTCGGCCCCGCTTCGATGAGCACATCGGCGCCGCTCTCCTCTATAAATCCGGGACCAGACAGCCCGTCCTCAAGTCTGTCCAGTTGCTCTTCTTCCAAACCATCCGCGTTTATCAGGCCTGATCGCGATCCGCAGACCGCGACCAACCGGACATTCGCGTTGTAAACCTGGTGATAGCGCACCCGCCGAGACAGAAGCAGGCTTGCTGTCGCACGTCCCACGCCCCCGAAACCTGCGATGGCAATTTTATACGTTTTCATCCTCTCAGCTCTCAAGTACTTGCACGCGGTGAGACAGAGTACCTGCCGCTGTCTATTCGACGCTGCTACTCCGCTTAGCGGCTCAGGAACGGGCCGGACGTGCAGGCGGTCCCGGCCGTTTTTTCGGCGGCTTCCTCCACGTCAAGCTCAGCATCACCCAAAGCTCGCAGGCCCCTCCGCTCCCATCAAATAGGTGGATTCCACCGTTTCGCGGATCTGATATTCGACGCCTGCGGGGATCAACTCGACCGCGTGGCCACGATCGTAGATTTGCACAAGAATCTTTGCCTGCGGAAATTCATGCTGTGCCAATTCCACGATGTGCCTGGGCGCTTTCGGGTCGTTGATGCAAATCATCAGCGCCTCGGCGGAACCAGCCCGATTGGCGCAGGGTCTCGAGCCACGTGCCGTCACCGAAAAAGGGCTTGAACCCAAACTGTCCCGCTTCGCGGATACGATCGGGGTTCATATCGATCACAGACAGGCTGACACCCTTAGAAAGCAGCAGTTGCGATGCGATCTGCCAAAGCGGCCAACGCAGATAACAAGCAACCTTTCTATGGCCATCGTGTTGATCAAGGTCGATAGTATCGTTGTATGCTGGAATCTTATAGCCTCATCCTTTGCGAAACTCTGTCGCTGAAAGAGGAACGGCGTAACGCGAGGTCGTGGCGGTTCTCTTGCTATTAAGGATGCACGGTGATGTCGTTCGAATGCCTTTGCGAACAGGTCTATACCCACCCTAGGTGGCCGAAGGCCCGACGCAATGCGTTCCAAAATCTGGATGCAGGTTCGAATCTGTGGAATCAGGAGCTAGGGATCCCGTACGATCAGCTGCTTACCACGAGCGAAATGGCGGACTTGATAAGGTATTTCCAACAGGCCACCTCCTGGCCCAACAGCAGGGCATCGTGGATGCCTATTACATTTCGAAAAGCGGTGACAGCGCGTATCAGTCTGGTCAACGGCTCATAATCAAATCAGCGGCTGTCCTCGAGTTCGTCGATCTGGTCGATAAGCTCGGGAAGGAACTGCTGGCGCGTGCACGGCCCAAAATAGCGCCCCCTGCCGGTGACGTGTCAACGGCGGAGCTGGCTGAACGCTTGCAGCCACAAATCCATAAGAGCACAAATTTACGTCGCATCACCACGACGAGCACATATCCATAGTTATATTTTAAGATACCAATGGTCTTACGAACATTCATACGAATATATTCAGTTTACATCCCCATGTATCCTGCCCCTCCTCCTCCTCCTCCCCCTCCCCCTTAAAGAGGTCAGCGGCTGGGCGTCTCTTCCTCCCATTCCCAAATAGGAAAGGTCGAAATGCCCAGCCAAAAGCTACGGAAGCGATGTACAAGCCCAAGCACGGGTTCCACTCTCCACTTCCTGTGAGCCCTCTCCAACACGCTAAAGAAGTTGTCCGGATACGCGTCGTGCGGTTTCATTTCGGAAGGATCGGCGCGGAGCTGAAAGGCCACGTCACCTCGTCAGGCAGCCACGTTTGACATGGGGGGCGCTTCGCATTCCTCGCATCGGTCGATCGCGCGTACATGCGCCGGTCACGGATGTACTAGGGGGATGTCCGAGACATTGGCGGCGCAGCCCTCAGCCGCAGCACCCGAAGAAAGAATTATGGCTTATCGCATGAGGTCATGGCGATCGCGGAAGAATGCAAGGAAGAGGTTTCAGACGATTACGACGATCTCAGTTCAACTACGGTAGGAGACTATGGAAGCTATCTAGATGAGGGGCAAACGAAGTCTGCCGAGGTGTTCATTGGGCTCGTCGAGAGCAGCGGCGGGATCAAGGAAAATATTAAAGAGGGAGATGACATCCTTGGTGGCTCCCTTGCCCTCCTCCGTAAGATCGGCGGCAGATAGCATGTCGACTAAGTTGGGCTCATCCTGATCCACCTCCTCGTCCGCAGCATCCTCCTCGTCGTCGAGCGCCTTCTCCTGCGCATCCTTCTCCCGAAGCAGCTCCATCTTGTCCATAAGGCCTCCCCAGACGATGCGGAAATACTCGTTGGGATCGACAGGCAGCATTGCCTCATCGTCGAGCTCTTCGAGGAAGAGCACCGTTTCCCCAGAAACCTCGCGAGCCCGGCGTGCGGCTTGACGGCGCCTGATGCACTCGATCAGCTCGACCACCCAAGTCGTCATGAGCTTGAAGCCCGGCACAAAATGCACGGCGATGGTGAGATTGAGCAAGGCCGTAACGATGGCCATGTTGCGCGTAAATTCAGGGTCCTTGTCGAAGACAGCACGATCCTTGAGCAGATGAATGCCCGCGGTGAAGAAGGAGATCGCCATGCCGGCGCTATAGCGCATGAGCCTTCCCGCCATGAAGACGGCCGAGTGGGAAGGATTGAAGAATGATTCCCAGGTGAAGGTGAGGATCATGACAAAGAAGGTGGAATTGTCGCCGAGCGTCTTGATGTTGCCGAGTGCGCTCACGAGCTGGAGAATGGCGACGACATGGGCATAGGTGAGGGACGGGATTTTCTCGATCCTCTTGATCCATGGGCTTTCGGTCGGAGGCTGAGCAGGATGATAGGCACTGAAGGCGTCGCGCAGTTTGGTGAGGGAAGACTTCGCGGCGGTAACTTTGCCGAGGGTCTTGTTCTCGGGCGGGTTCGCCTTCTCCTCGTTCTCTAGCTCCTCGATCAGACCGGTGAGCTCGTTGGCCTTCTGGTCGAAATAGGCCTTGGCCACCTGCGCGTCCGTGCCCGACCCCATGGTGCGGAGCGTCTTCTTGGCGCGGCCCTGGTGCATCAGGCTCTTCGCATGATGCTTGCCGATTGGATATAGCACATGGGCGAAGAGCACAGCGAGGTTGGGAAGGATGATCCCAGCGGCCTTCTTGGCCCCTGCCTCGATCCCGTTGTAGATGTCGATGAGGGCAACCACCTGCGTGGCAATGGAAACGCCAAAGCGCATGACGAGGGCATCGAAGAACTGCCAGGCATCCGAGGTGTCGCTCAGCGCCAAGGTGAGTATTTCAAGGCCCCACATGATGTTGGTGGTGGGAGCGCGGACCTTGTAGGCGTTCTCATCGGAATTGGTGATGATGGCGAGAGACCCGCCGAGCACGATGGTGCTGGCCGCGGCCAAGCCCCATTTGGTGCTCTCGTCCGCACCCTTGATGAGCGGGTCGAAGTCCTTGATGGCGGCATTGGCAAGATCCTTGAAACGGTCCTTCTCTTCCTCGGAGAGCATGGCGAGCTCATTGTTGAGGCTTTGCTTGACGCTCTTCATCGTGCCTAAGGCGCGCTTGATCATCTTCTCGTGGCGACCAAAGGCCTGCTGGGGGGAAACATTGTCATCGTTCTCCGCCCGGCCGAAAGCGAGAAGGGCATTCTGGTCGTCCTTGTTGTCCGGTCTGCCAATGTTCTCGAGCAGCTGGTCGGTCTTCTTGCGTTCAATCTCGTCCTGGACGACGGTCCTCAAAGCGGCGCCGAGCCAGCGAATGGTGGTCTGGAGACCTGGGCGCAGGTCATCGAAGCCGGGAATTTGGAATTCGGGAGCAGACATGATGACGATGGGTGTTGGAAACTTGGAATTTTTTGGAAAGTGGCTTGGAAAGGCAGATTTCTCTGAATGGAAGAAGGCTGTGTGGCGATCGGTTTGCCTTCCTTCAGGCGGCAATGGGCAAGCCTATATAATTCCGGTCCCTTCCCTCTTCTCACCACGACCAGACCCGTTGCATAGACCAATCTCCGCAACGGCTCACTGTTACTTGATGCCAAGCGCTCTCGGTCGACCGGAATGTTGATTTCAAATCATGGTGACGCGTCCCCCAGCCACCAATGTTTCGGAAAGAGTGGCATCCGGCTTGGCTTCGCTTGCCGGACACCAATGGCAGACCAACAACGAAGCAGCTGAAAGGACGTCCCCACTTCACCCCTCTCAATCTCCGAGGAGATGCGACACTCTCAGCTGGCATCGGACATGAAGGCTGGCACAGCCCCGAAGGATGACACACCGGCGCGTAAACCAGCCAATCATCCTTCATCGATCAGTGCTGCCTGAAGCACGCATTGTATCGTACGAGCACGCCACCGGGGCTGTGTCGCCGATCGCAATTTCGCTTCCCCGGTGGCATGCGGATCACCGGAATGAAGTTGTACCGACGGACGAATATCCCTCCGATGGATCAGGCAGCGACGCCTATAAGGAGGGCTTCGCCCAACTGATGTAGTTCGACGCAGCTCATCTGCATCGCATTTCCCATCCATCCTTCTTCAGACCAGCACAACACAGGCTTCTTTTTCTGCCCGCTCTCCATCATCACAATGGCGAGCTACCCCATCCAAGCGGTTCCCGTCCACACGGCCCTCGGCATGAAGCCACGCAACTACAAGAGCGACCACCTCAGTCAGGAGCAGCTTAACGCCTTGACGGCCAAGCATAGTATCGCCAACCTCTTTACCGAATGGGCCAAAGACCCCAAAGCCGTTCGCGCCCGCGGTATTCAGCTCGCCTTGCATCGCCTCCTCTTTGACCCCTCCCGCGGCATCCCTGACAACAGCGACCTTGCCCACAACGCCCTGATCGAAGCCGGCGCCAAGATCGGTGAACGTGACATCAACAAGACCGAGGATGACGAGTTCATTTCCGCCCACCCTCAGGAAACCAAACGTTTCATGGAAGGCGCGAACTTCAAAATCGGTGCCGTCCGCGCTTTGGAACTCCTTGGCCGCGCTCACAAGATCGCTCAGGTATTCGGAGGCGAGTTCACCGGTGAAGGCCATCTGACGGGAGAGGTCATCGACACGGCCGCCAACCAAATCCGCCGCGCCGTCAGCCATGATGGCTACAACGAGATCGAGGATGCCCGCGATGCCAACGGTGCGGACATCATTCCCTATGCCTGGGACAACTTGAAGTCTCAACTCCCCGCGCTCATGTTCCAGAACTATCCCTATGTCCACCGCACCTATGACGACTTGTCCAAGAGGGTGAAGGAGATCAAGGTGCTGCCGACCGGCTGGCAGTCCCAGTTCAACATGGCCTCCTGCGTTACTGCAGAGACCCTGCTCATGTTCGCCAATCTCCACGCCGCCCAGGCTGGTACCAACGCCGATACCAGCGTCGCCAATCTTGAGGCGATCCTCGAAGCCCACTACGCCCCTTGGATCAGCAAGAGGTGGAACGTGTTCGCTGCCAATCTTGGTATCAGCTCTGCCGGAGACTGGCTTCACGACGACGAAAAGGGAGCCACCCACCCGAGCGGCTATGTCTTCAAGGAGCCGGGCATCATCGAAACGATCAAGGCGGTTCGCGCCATCAATAACTACAACGACCGCCTTCGCTCCATGCATCCCAAGGTCATGCGCATCGCCATGGCTCGCACCGCCGACTATTTCGACGACGACGGCAAGCCGTTCTTCTTCAGCATAATGAGTGGCGAGCCTACTCCTTGGCCCGAGGTGGGTACGGAGAAGCGCTACCTGGTGGAGGCTTCCGCCGACATCCACTACCCGATGAAGCACACCGACATCCTCATGACCGACCAGCCCATCGAGTGTCTCGAACTTCTCGCGGACAAGGCTTGAGCGCCTCATCGCCCATCGGAGGACGCCGGCGGAAGGACTGGTGGAACAACCAACCTAGATAGAAAATAGCGAGACAACCCAAATTGAACCCTGTTCTCGCCGATGCCTTTCTCTTGCCCGTAACGTCTCATGCCCCATGACTGACCATGCCAAGCCTTAGGGTTAGGGTTAGGGTTAGGGTTAGGAGATGTTTACATCGATATTTATCCTGCCGCACGCCACGCCACGCAAATCCGATCGGTCTTAGAGATGCGATTTGCAAAAGCCTAATCGGCGCCGTTAGCCCTCAGCCGGCTCTCGACGAGCAAACCGCTGCCATCAAGGATCGGGTGTGCCACGGAGACAATATGGGCGTTGATGCGCTTAAGGTCGCGCAGAATGTCCAGGTGGAGGGAACTTGTCCTCAGGCTGTCCGAACGGCCGTCCCGCAGGCGTTCGAGATGACGTTCGGAAGATTGGCGCTCCATGCGTCGAACATCCACCTTCACCTCCATCATCTGCCGGGCAAGGTTGAAGTCACCGGTGACGAAGATAGTCTGCGCCACACGCAGATTGTCTATGGTCAACGAAAAGAGCTTCTGCAGCTCCTCCAGGCCGTCCGTCGAGAACTTAAGCCCGAGCGAGGCCTTCTTGGCGACCTGCGGCATGAGCCCTTTCTCGACGATGTCGCCTATATGCTCGAGATTGATCGCGTAGTCGATGATCGTGATCGAACGTCGGCTTTCCTCATCGCTCAAGCCTTTCCTGCCGAGGCGCGAGAGATAGACTTTCACCTCTTGCTGCAATGTATCCACGCGCTTTTCCAGCACGGGGATCTCCTTCAGCTTGGCAAGGTTATCCTGGTCGAAGGCCTCGGAGGTGCGCATCAGCATGCGCTCGATGAGATCCCCCACGCCCAGCGTCTCCCGGGTCGCGCTGGCAAGCGCCACGACTGGCGCCGAGAGCTCGGCACTATCGAGATAGCGCGGCGCATCATCTCTTAGCGCCTCGTCGGGCACGAGCCGCAGCATCAGCTTGGAGAGTAGCCGCGAGAACGGCCAGGCCAGGAAGGCCAGCACAAGGTTGAATCCGAGATGGGCATCGACCGGAAGCTTGGCTGCCGAAAGCGGCAGCATCTCCAGAAGCTCGCCCGCAAAGTCTGCCAGCGGCAGCGCGACCGCCGCACCGATCGCCCGAACGATGAGATTGCCGAGCGTGACACGTTTGGCCGAAGGCGGCCCGGCAAGGGATGCGATGACGGGAGGAATAGCCCCGCCGAGATTGGCACCGAGCACCAGCACGATGACGAGACCATCGGAAAGAATGCCGGTAGAGGCCAGCGACAAGATGAGCACGACGGCGGCGAGGCTCGATGAGGACACGAAGGCAATGGCCGCCGAAAAGGCAAGCGCCACAGGCCAGGCATTGTCGAGAAGGGCGATGAAAGCAGCAAGTGCTGGCGACTGGCGCACAGGCTCCGTGGCGACGGACAGCAAATGGAGCGACAGAAGCATCAGGCCGATCCCGATCAGCGCTGCACCGCCGCCCTGACGGGCGGAGGAGGAGCTGCGATAGAGCACGATGCCCGCGAGAATGACGAGCGGCGAGACCCATTCGATGCCGGTCGCCACGATCCAAGCCGTCACCGCCGTGCCGACATTGGCGCCGAGCAGAACCATCTGCGCCATGCGAGGCTTGACGAGCTCGCGCTCGACGAAAGAGGCAATCATGAGAGCCGTCGCCGTGGAGCTCTGCAATGCAACCGTCGCCACGAAACCGGAAACGAAGGAGCGAAGTCCGCTCTTCGTCCCGGTCGAAAGCCCCGTCCTCAGCCGCGCCCCGAATGCCCGCGACACTCCTTCCTTCACCTGCGCAAGCCCGAACAGGAGCAATGCCACCGCGCCAAACAGATTGATCATGACGATGGTGGAGGACATCGGGTTTCTCCTTTACAGGACTAATGGCCGCCCGAAACCGGCGTCCCGAGCACACGTTCGCTCAAGGCCAGCATTTCCGGCCTTCCGCAGGCGAAATCGAGCTTGGTGTCCAGACCCGATGTCTCCCAGTTCACGGTAGTGGAGACGCCGAGCTCCTTAAGGCAGGGCAGCATGCCCAGAATGTCCCAGCTTGGAATGCCGAGCCCGATATAACCGTCCACCGTCCCGGTCGCGATGTCGATCAGCGAGACCACTGAGGAGCCGGTGACCCGGTAGGCGACCTTCAGGTCGTTGACAACACCGGAGAGAAGCCTCAGCCCTTCCTCGTTCGGAATGTCGGGATGAATACCGACGCTGACGGCAGCATACTTCTGTTCGAAGGGACGAAGGGCCGGAAGAGGCTGGCCATTGAGAGAGGCCGGAACGCCGGCGCCACCGGCAAATATCTCGCCGCGCGCCGGCGCATTGACGAGTCCGAAGGACGGCGTTCCATTCTCAAATAGCCCGATGGAAATGCCCCAATCCTTGCTGCCGCGCACGAAATTGAAAGTGCCGTCGATTGGATCGATAACCCAGGTCCGGCCCGTCGTTCCCTCGACCGCAGCCCCCTCTTCGCCGAAGATTCCGTCACCCGGAAAAGCCTTTGCGAGTTTATCCGAAATGAACGTCTCGACCTCACGATCGGCGGCAGTGACGAGATCGAGATGGCCCTTGGATTCCACGTTCAGAGCGGAAACGCCTTCGAAGTGACGCAGCGCGATCTTTCCGGCTTCGACGGCAATGGATTTCACCTTCTGGTACTGCTCGGTCAAGACAACATCCTCTAATCAAGTTCGACAAAACGGGTGTGGACGGCAAAGCTGCCGTCCTTTTGAAACCGGTAGACGGAATAGGAATAGGGTTCGTCCACCAAGCCTGGTTCGTGCTCGTCCGCTGCAAGATTCAGTGCGACTTGGAAGGCCGGGCTGCCGCCGACAGCCGCGTAGGTACCGCTCCACATGGCCCTGTAAGGCCGGTGGATATGGCCTGCGAGAAGCACGATAGGCGCGCCGCGATGGGCACCGAGGATGAGGCCGAGCTCCTGTCCGCCGGAGATCAGCGACGCCCGGTCGAGCGGAGCCATGCCCGAAGGAAAAGGGGCATGATGAAGGAGAACGAGCGTCGGTCCTTCGAAGGGCCGCAGCAGATGTTCTGCCAGCCAGTCAAGACTTTCGCCTACAAGCGCACCCTCGCCGCGTCCCTCGATCAGCGTATCGAGCGCGAGGATGCGCAGAAAGCCGATTTGCGTCTCGTAGTTCAGGTAACCCGTTTCAGCCAGAGGAAGCCGGTCTCGGAACGCCGCCCGTAGAGCTGAGCGCCTGTCGTGATTGCCCGGCACCACATAGACAGGGCATTGCAGAAGCGAGAGGATGTCTTTGAGAAGGTCATAATCCGCAGCCGAGCCGCCATCGGTCAAATCGCCCGTGAACGCGACCGCATCGAGCGCCGGCGTAAAGCGTGCGAGATCTGCGACGACCCGGCGCGCCGCCTTTTCCGCGTCTAGCCGCACGAGGGCGGTCTCCGGCTTGTCGGAAAAAACGTGGAAATCGGAGATATGTGCGATCAGCATGCCCCAACTCCCCTATCGGATACCGGCCCGCATGAAGCTTTGGACGAACTGCCGCTGGAAGATCAGGAAGGCAACGAGAAGGGGCGCTACGGAAATCAGCGTGGCCGCCGTCACCCGGCTCCAGTCGATCCCCTGCTCCACCGTCGCAAACACCTGCAGGCCCACCGTGATCGGCCGCGTCTCCACGGAGTTGGTGACGACGAGCGGCCAGAGAAAATTGTTCCAGTGGTAGCTGACGGTGACGAGGCCATAGGCGACATAGGTGGGCTTGGCAAGCGGCACGAAGACCCTCAGCAGCACCTGAAGCGCATTCGCCCCTTCCAGACGCGCCGCCTCTTCCAGTTCCTTGGGAATGCTCTTGAAGGTCTGACGGAAAAGGAAGATGCCGAAGGCGGAAGCCAAATAGGGCAGACCCATGCCGAGAATCGTATCGCGCAGGCCCAGCGCCGCCAGCGTGCGGTAATTCTCGACGAGCAGGATTTCCGGCATAATCATCAACTGCACGAGGACGAGCATGAAAATCCAGTTCGACCCTCGAAAAGGAAAGCAGACGAAGGCATAGGCCGCCATGGTGCAGATGACGAGCTGGCAGCCCAGAATGAGGCTTACAAGAAGAAAGGTGTTGAAGAAGTAGCGAGGAAAGGGCGCTGCCGCGAGCACCTGCCGGAAATTGTCGAGCGTCAGAGGCGCCGTGAGGTCGAAGCTCGACGCATGCTCTGGCGCATGGAAAGCCGCCCAGAAGGCATAGAGGAGCGGCGAAACCCAGAGGATTGCGAGAAGAGCTGCGCCAACGGTCGTCAGCAGCGATGCGTTGTCCTTGGTCATCTGTAATGGACCTTCTTGTCGAGATAGCCGAACTGAACGAGCGCGATGAGAGCGAGCACGACGAGCAGGAAGACCGTCAGCGCGGCTGCATAGCCCGTGTCCCAGTACTGGAAGCCGACTTCGTAGAGGTAGAAGAGAAGAAGCGTCGTCGCATTATCGGGCCCACCCTTGGTGAGCGCGATGACATGATCGACGAGGCGGAAGGCACCGATCAGCGCATTGACCATCACGAAAAGCGTGGTCGGCATGATGAGTGGAAGCGTGACGCGGCGGAAGGTCTGGAGCGGGCTCGCCCCTTCGAGACGGGCGGCCTCGATCAGCGTCGGCGATATCTGCTGGAGCGCAGCGAGATAGAAGATCATGAAGAAGCCCGCCTCCTTCCAGATCGTGATGACGATCAGGGCCGGCAGTGCGGTGGACGGCGAACCCAGCAAGTTGTTCTGCCCGAGACCGACGAGGTCGAGCAGCTGGTCGATTGGCCCATAGCCTGGTGCATAGAAGAAAAGCCAGATATTGGCGACCGCCACCATGGGCAGCACCGTCGGCGTGAAATAGGCCATGCGCACGAGCCCCTGCCCCCGGATACGCGCATTGACGAAAAGCGCCATGGCCAGCGCCAGGCCCATTGAAACCGGAATGGTAACGGCCGCATAGATCAGGTTGTTCGTCAGCGCCTGCCAGAAGACCGGATCGGAGATCATGCGTTCATAATGTTCGAGGCCCTTGAACACTGATGGTCTTCGCCCGCGCGGCGTTGAAAAGAGGCTGTGGTAGAGCGTCGCCACGATGGGCTGGTAGGTGAAAACCCAAAGCAGCAGCGCTGCGGGCATGAGCAGCAAGCTGCCATAGAGGAAATTGCGCGAAGTCTTCATTGTCGGTCCGTCGATGACGCCTCGGAATGCGTGAGAGCCGGTACGCGGTTTGGTTCGCCGCGTACCAAGCTTTATGGTCAGCGATAGGACGCCAGGATGCGGTCGATCTCGGTCTGAGCGTCGCCGAGCGCCTCTTCCGGCGTCTTGTTGCCGGTCAGCGCTGCGGCAAGCGCATCGTTGAGGACCTTGGTCGTACGGGCATTCTCATGGGTCGAGAATTCCGGCACGGACTGCGGAATCTGTTTCAAGGCCACCAGTGCCTGCGGCACCTCTTCCACATATTTCTTCAGCACCGGCGTTTCCCAGGCTCCGTCACGCGGCGCGACATAGCCCGTCGCGACCGCCCAGTCGGCAAGCGTCTCGTCGGAGGTCAGGAACTGGATGAACTTGAAGGCCGCGGCCTTATCCTCGTCCGAAGCATCCTTGAAGATATAGAGATTGCCGCCACCGAGCACCGAGGCCGGGTCTGGATTGCCAGGGAAAGGCGCCACGCCGAAATCGAAGGCTGCCGCCTTGCGGATATTGGCGAGGTTGCCCGTCGTGTGCCATATCATCGAGACCCGACCGGCGATGAAATCGGCCGGCGCCGTGCCCCATTCGAAGATGCCGGGCGGATGGATGCCCTCCTTCTTCGAGAGATCGACCCAGAACTGCAGCGCCTCCACGACTTTCGGATCGGTGAGATACGTTTCCGTGCCGGCATCGTTGACGAGCTTCACGCCATTTTCCGCGGCGAGCGCGCCGAAGAGCCACTGGGCCGAGCCGACATTGCCCGGAATACCGATGCCCCAGCGCTGGACCTTGCCCTCGGCATCCTTCTTCAGCGCCGCCGTGCCGGCCGCGACCATTTCCGACCAGGTCTTGGGATAGTTTTCAGGATCGACGCCACCTTCCTTGAAGGCGGCCTTGTTGTAGTACATCACCGCCGTCGAGCGCTGGAACGGCACGGACCAGAGGTGGTCCTCCGTCTGCGCGCTCTTCAGATAGGCTGGCATGAAGCCGTCGATCCACGCCTTGTCCTCGTCCGTCTTGACGAACTCATCGATCGGCGAGACCACGTCCTCGTCGATCAGCGTATAGACGTCCGTCGCGAGCAGCACGGCGAGTGCGGGAGGCGTGCCAGCTTTGGCGGCCGTCAGCGCCTTGGTGGTCGTATCGACGTAATTGCCGGCATAGATCGGCGCCACATCGATATCGGGATTCGCTTTCTCGAAGGCGGCGACGAACTTGTCGATGACCTCCGAGACCGGCCCGCCGACCTGGACGGGATAGTAGAAATCGATCTTGGTTTGCGCCAAGGCTCCTGCCGCTCCCAAGGCGAGATAGGAAAGGCCGGCTGCTATCAATGCTGTTCTATGTCGTTTTCCAAAATGCATTGTCGTCTCCTCCATAAAAACCTGGACAATTCCGGTTCACGAAATCGCAGAAAACAAAGCGCTATTGCTTGGCGCAACGTCGTCGCGCCGCCAGCCGCTCGACTGATCGAAGAAATGCATGGCTCCCGGCTCCCAGCCGAGTTGGACGACCGAGCCGTCCTTTAGCCCCGGCCGGCCGCCCATACGCACGAGCAGCGTCTGATCGCCGATGCGGCAGGTCAGGATCGTATCGGCGCCGAGAAATTCGCTCGCCTGGACGATCGCCTTTTCGCCCTTGTCGACGAGCTTGATATGTTCCGGGCGAATGCCGAACTGGAGACCGGCGGCGGTCGCCTTCGTCAAAGTCACGTTGCCGCCCGCGATCACCGCACCGTTCGCGCCTTTCACCGTCTTCAGGACATTCATCGGCGGTGTGCCGATGAACTCGGCGACGAAAACCGAGGCCGGCTTCTCGTAGAGTTCGGCGGGCGTTCCGGCCTGCTCGATTTTTCCGCCATTCATGAGGATGACCTTGTCGGCCATGCTCATCGCCTCGGTCTGGTCATGCGTGACATAGATCATGGTGATGCCGAGCCGCTTCTGGAGCGCGCGGATCTCGGCGCGCATGCCGGCCCGCAGCTTCGCATCCAGGTTCGAAAGCGGCTCGTCGAGCAGGCAGACGGGCGTTTCGGAAATCAGCGCCCGGCCAAGGGCCACGCGCTGCTGCTGGCCGCCCGACATCTGGCTTGGACGGCGATCCAGAAGATGGCCAAGGCCGAGAATATCGGCCGTCCGCTTCAGCCTTGTCTGCTGCTCGGCTTTCGGCACACCCCGTACCGAAAGGCCGAAAAGGATATTCTCCGCGGCGGTCAGATGGGGAAAAAGCGCATAGGACTGGAAGACCATGGAGAGGTTGCGTTTTGCAGGCGGGCGATGCGTCACGTCCTCAGAGCCGATGGAAATGCGGCCCGACGATATGGTATCGAGCCCGGCAATGAGGCGCAGCGTCGTGGACTTGCCGCAACCGGATGGCCCTAAGAGTGCCACGAACTGGTTTTCCTTGGTCGTGAAACTCACGTCATCGACCGCGCGGAATTCGCCCCAGTTCTTTGTCAGATTCTCTATGGAAATTCCGGTCAAAATCGTCCTCCTGCCGGCGTTCCAGTCTTGAAACTTGACCGACCATGTCTGTCACGCAGGTTGCCCTGGCGTCGTTTAATTATCTGATCTGATTATACAAAAATGAACTTAGCGCGAATTGTCGCCGGCACGTTGCGCAGGAGATCACGCGTTTCATTGTTCGTTACGATGTGGTGGATATCCTTCAATGGCGCGACCACGGAAAGGGCCGTCCGGTCGAATTTCGAATGGTCGGCGACGACGATCACGGTTTTGGCGATTTCGATCATCGCCTGCTGCACCGTTCCCATCTGCGAACTGCCGGTGGCGATGATGCCGCGGGAAAGATCGACGGCCGTTACGCTCAGAATTGCCTTGTCGACGCTGAAGCGCCGGATCTGGTCCGCCGCCATCGCACCGCCGAGCGAACGGTTGAGATCGATATACTCGCCGCCGATAAGATGGATGCCCCGCGCGCCGCCTGAAGCGAGCTCAGCCAGCGTATCCGTGCCGTTTGTCACAAAAGTCAGGGAATTGCGACCTGCAAGACACTTTGCCGCCTGAAGCGAGGTCGTGCCGCTGTCGATGAGAACGGCGTCACCGTCCACGACCAGCTCCGCGGCGGCCTTTCCGATACGGGCCTTCTCCTCCGCGTTCGTTCCTTCCCGGATGGGCGTCGCATAGTCCCGGGTCGCCTGATTGATGATCGCCGCGCCGCCATGCATGCGCTTCAACAGGCCGCGAGCCTCCAACTCCGTCAGATCCCGACGGATTGTGGCAATGGAAACACCAAGGGCATCTCTCAGCACCTGCACATCGGCAAAGACCTCGGAGCGCAAGTGATTGAGCAGCAGTGCCTGGCGCTGCGCTGCAGATGTGAACTGGCCATCGTAAAAAAGCTTGCTGTCCATACCGAGCCTCCTCCCTGGTGGCCGAGTAATGATCGTTATCGATCAAAGTATGATTTTTTACGCGCTTGTCAAGAAGCCATTTGTGGCTCAAATTAGAAAAATTGAGCTCAATTTGAGCTCAATCGATCACAAAATGATCTTAATCGATTAAGCACATGTATTGCCGCGTGTCGATAGGGGGCATCTGGGCATTCGGCAGTGCGGGATACCACTTAGGCTTCGGGCACCGACGAAGGTATCAAGCGTCATCGTGAACTGGACCAGTTTTGCATGTCGCCTGACACGGGGGTCGAGCTCTAAGTGGCACTAAGAAAGCAACGTTGGCTTGCGTTGCTTCACCATCGGTAAGACCCGTTCCCTGCGCTTGCGCGAACCTAAGAATAAAACCTAAACCAGCATCTCCGTAAGGAGACCAATTTTCAGTGAGAATGCTGCCCCGGTGGTCGAACGGCGAACGAACCCTCAAGTGGCGATAGCCTGTCTTAACGGACGGCGGTCGCGCAAGAAGCTGGACTTCGAGTTCCGCGTCGAACCGGAGGATCCGTCGACTAAAGATCGACGAACATGCCAAGCCGAAGCGCCCGGATGTCACTCCGTCGGCAACGGTCGTGTCCCCACAGGTGGTGTAGCTCGGCGGTAGCGAAGCCGCTCGCGAGCGCGCCCTCAACAGCGCCGTAGTGAGCGGGCGGCGGAGCGGTGGTCATCGATGTTCTCCGGTAGGGTCGGGTTGC
>NZ_PVZR01000024.1:0-107843 GCF_003024455.1 Ensifer sp. NM-2 | reverse complement strand
CGAACAAGGATTCCTGGAAAGCTTGAACGTCTCAGTGAGATGGGGCCGCTGGTTGAAGGCTTTCCCTATCCGGCGGATCGTCGTGGGCGAAACGCCAGCGGAAACCCACGATCTATCCGCACGCCAGATCGCGGTGGCGCCATTGAAAATGCGCCCCGCCTGCGGATCATTGCCATGGAGGCATCGATCCATGAAGAAAGAAGCGTATCGGAGCTTTCAGCATCGCGACGTGCGAGCGCGGGAAAGCGGGAATTCGCGCCACGCGAGAGGACGAAAAAGGGCCGCCGCAGGAGCTTCAACGTCAGTGGTCCGAAGGGGAAGCGGGACCGACTGCCCCGGCCGATGCGTTCCGAATATCAATGACCGGAGGGCGAGGCGTGACGGGCCGTATAGACCACCACGGCGATGTCAGTGTTGGTCGAGCCTGCAGGGCCAGCAACGCAGTAGGGAAGAAACCCGTTTGGGTTGCGTTCGTGCATCGAGCGTATAGAATCGACCAACCCGTTCTGATTTGAAAGCACGCCCAAGACGATGATGAAGACAAGCCTCGATCACCTGCCGGAGACGAAGCGCCAGCAGCTTGCGCGAGCGGTCGAGATCCTGCGCGAAGAGTTCGAGGATGCGCTGGCGGCAGGCCAGGCGGAGTTCAAGAAAAAAGGCCGGATCCTCAAGGTCATTTTGTTCGGCTCACACGCGCGGGGTGACTGGGTCGACGAGGAGCACACCGGCAAAGGCTACCGCTCCGACTACGATATTCTCGTCGTCGTCAACAATCGCAAGCTGACCAACTTTACGAGCTACTGGAACAACGCCGCCGACCGACTGTTGAGCGACCGGTTGCTGAAGGGCATGCAGGTTTCGTTCATCGTGCATTCCAGGCGCGAGGTGAATGACGAGTTGAAACGCGGCAACGGTTTCTTCTGCGATATCCGCCGGCAAGGCATCGTGCTTTATGAGCTCGACAGCGAGCCGCTAGCTGAGCCAAGGCCGATCAGTACGAAGCAACAGCTCGAGATCGCGCGCGACAATTATGAAAGCCGGTTTCCGCATGCAGAGGGCTTCGTGATAGGCGCGGCATTTCATTGGAAGGGTGGCCGCCCCAACCATGCCGCCTTCGAACTGCATCAAGCGATTGAACACGCCTATTCAACCGTGCTTCTCGTCCTGAAGAATTACGGCCCACCGACGCACAATCTGCGTTCGTTGCGTGGCTTTGCCGAAGAGCACGACCGACGGCTGACAGAGGCCTGGCCTCACGACCGGCAGCGCTACGTCGCCTGGTTCAACACGATCAACGAAGCCTACGTGAAGGCGCGGTACTCCAAGCACTATCAGATCAGCGACGAAGCGCTCGCGTTCCTGATCGAGCGAACAACTGTTCTCCACGGCCTCGTCAAGTTGGTCTGTGAGGAACACCTTTCCCGACTGGCCAACGACAGTAACGATCTGGATCGGGACTAAGCATAAGCCGATCTTCGCATGAGCAGAGGGTGGCATTTGGCGCGCCGACCCGCGGATCAGGCCGTTCATGTAAAGTGGCCGCCAGAGAACAATTGACGTTGACCGGCTTGCAACCCACGAATTTCTTGCCATAAATGGCGCGTCTGTGAAGTCGAACGCTCAGACAGAAGGCTCCAGATCATCCTCGTGGGATTCTGGGGCCTTTTTCGATCTCAGATCACTTTGCTCACGACCGCGACTGTCACGGAGGCGAGCAAGAGACCGTAAACATCTGTGGACACCCCGTAAATTCAAGAGAATTTTTCCAGGGTCAGTGCTTTCGCGGAGTCGGGTGCTGACATCTGTTCGGGCCTCGTTTTCCGATCCCGTCTCTTGTCGACTGTACGCCATACTTTCCACGCCTCAACTCGGACGTCGTAGACGCCGTTAATGGCGCTCCATACGAGGGCACAAGCATGGACGTTCCGTTTAAAGAAATCGGCAACCTCTTTCAGTTGTAACTACTCTGCTCGTACCCGCACTTGACTGATAGCTACTGGCTCAAGTTAAGTGAATATCGATCCAATGCTTAAATCCATTTAAAGAGCAGATACGTTGTAAACGATCCATGACCTCGCATGGTGATATCTCAGAAAAAGCGTCAACTCGTGGCTCTGCCGCCTCTTTTCTTAGCGAAAGCGAAGATCATTCCGAGGACGAAGACAGCCTCCTCATGTCCGACGAGCGCTGCGCCTACATTTATGATCACAGAATTGCGCCCGAAAACCTTGTCAAGGAAGGAGTCCGAGGTCGGCCCCAATTCTGGATAGTCGCCGGCGAGAACGGCATCGGCAAGACAACCGGCATGGACAGGATTGCAGTCCAACTGCAAGGCCCAACGCAAAAAATCAGCTCAGACAACTTGGTCAAGTACGTGGATGGTTATCATGATCTTGCGGCAAAGAATCCAGCACTAGCGCAAGAGGAGGCCCGCGATTTTACGCCTGAGTGGTGTGATAGGCTCCGTGATGACGCCGGGAAGAAAGGAGCTCACATCTTAATTGAATGCAGCTTGCCGGGAGGTATGCAGGAGGACATCGAATTTGCCGAGAGCCGGGGATATGAGACGGGACTTTATCTCATTGCCGAGCCAAGAGAAATAAGCTGGACGGCGGTTGTTGACCGCACGGACAAAGCGCTGAAGAGTGGCCATATCGGGACGAGCGCCATGGTTTCGGATAGCGGCCACAGTCAGAGGTATGCAGCTTGGCCGCGCGCTGTTTTCGATGCGGAGCGCGACATGCAGTTTGATCGCATCGTCATTGCTAGACGTGACGGCACGGTGATGTACCACAACCAAAGAGAAGAGCGCGATAGCGCCAAGCGATGGGTGAATAGGCCGCAAGGCCTGGAAGTTCTGTTACTCGAACGCCATCGAGGACTGAGCCGCGCTCAAATTGATTGGCTCGACAAGACCTGGAAACGGCTTGCGAACAGCTCTCAATTGAAAGCCGATCGGTTTATGCGAAGCATTCCACTCCATCAGCATAAGGTCAACCCCGGCAAGAGTGGTCACCGCCGCCCGTCGACAATCGATTGATAATGTTCCCACGTTTCCTGACGGGGAGGACTTGTGCATACCCGGCGGTGTACATGATCAAGCTGTCTTTCCAGCAGGCTCTGGATGAAGCCAGGGTTTTCCAGCTCATCACTTGAAGCTTGATAGAATGTAGCCAGCCTTGCACAGAAATGCTCGCGTTCCGCAACCGTCTTCTCAAATAGGCATGGACTATCAACGTCATAGGGTGTCAAGTGATTAAAGGCATAAACAACGCTACCTTCCGGGTGCCCAATGGCTGGCACGCCCAAGCGAAGGGCACGCAATAAAAGCTCCGTATTAAAACCGATAACGACCCGGCTTTGTCTGATAGCTTCTTCCGGCGCTATCCGCGGACCATTGGCATGCCTACCACGGATCTCCAGCTCCGATTGATCCACTTGATCCGGAAGACTATTGTGAACCCAATTTAAAAACTGCGACGGTGATACCCTTACAAGCGTACCGAACTCTCGCGTGTGCGGCATGACCAGAACGTCACCTGATGTTCGTCGCCACTGCGAAATGCTCGGAAGGTTCAGCCGCTGATAACGGAGCCAGTCGGGTTCGTCGTCGATCAATGCATCGGGTTGGAAGCGGCCCGCCACTATTCTGAAATAGCGGCCACGCACACCGCTGTCCCCGAAAAATGCGTGGTCAATCAGCACAAACTTGCCTTCCCGCAATTGGGGAAGTTCGGCTATACGCAATTGCTCTGCGCCACCACAGGCAGCCGAGACCACCGGGGTTTCGTCTGCCGCGACGCTGTCAATGCGCGTGACAATTCTGGCCGCAAGACCTTTCGCTGCTGAAAACAAAATGGGTAGAAAACTATCATATTCGGGATGCCGCTGCTCCGGCACAAGAACCACATACTTCAACCTGGGGCCACCTTCGCATTCATGGCGCCGTGCGATCTTGGGAGGAGGAGGATCACAGCGGCGGCGTAAAGGAACAAAGCTACGAACTTGATGGTGACCTCAGCGAACTCGCAATTGAGCTTCAATCACTTCCTTATCCTCATCCGTCAAATCATTCTTCCCCATCGCGGGGCTCTGGGCCTTCTGCTGTCGAATGAAACAGAACCACGGAAGACCACGTGTATTAATTTAGTATATTTTCCGCCATATGACAGGAGAATTTAGCTTACAGGTGAAATACTAACTCTCATTATTCGCGTATTTTGTTTTGAGCGCGCACATATATTATATACATCTGAAACATGATTATTGTACATCCGCGTTGAATTGCCGATGGAGTGCAAACAATGAAGAGCATCATTGGATTTACATTTTATTAATTGTGGGCGAGGGGCGTTCAAGGGCGTTGCCCTCTCACCTCATGCCCCAATTTTGCAAAAACCGCAGGAAACCAAACACCCGCAAACGTTGGTGTCTGTTTCGATCGCAGTCGATACGAGATGAAGTGGGCACGCGTCGCGGTCGCACATCGAGATCCATAAAACGTGACGAGAAGGGGCGTGTCGGCGCGATCGTCCCAGTCGCTCCGCCCGGAGAAAGTATCCAGCGTCGTGCCGCTGTCTATCGAAGTGCACTCGGGTGAAGTTGCCGGTCGGGATCTTGAGTAAGATGCTCTTCGATCTCCTGCCGTAGCCTGCGAGGGGAAAGGCGACGAAGTCCTTGACGTGCCCATGTGCCTAGCCTGAAGGACGCATTCGGAGGGGTGGAAGACGCGCCTCCAACTCTCGTGACGCGAAGTCTCGACAGCATACGGCTGGCAGCGGCGCCTGAGCGCTCTGGAGGGGCGACATGCCGCTCCCGCAACGACTGCGAGCCGCCTACTTCTCGACTGCCCGCGATGTAGCGAATGCGGTTCGAAGGCCGCAACTGGAGGCATCGGGCCGGCGACCAGACCCGAAAATCTCATGTCAATCCCAGAGAGCCGGTGAAGGAGAACGTGTCAAGGCTCATCGGTCGTTCTTTCCGCCACTGCGACAATGTGGTCTATCTCCTCTTCGAGATCGAGGACCTCATCTGAAAAAGCCGCAGCGACGATCGCGTCGTCTGCCATCGCCGGAAACCTGGCAAGCATGCCGTCAATTTCCTGGAGTATGCCTGGCCACGCTGGGTCTGTAGCGATAGCTGCGCCTGTGGCCCCGTTCTGTATGGCGGTCAGACGGGACGACAGCGAGATGAAGCGAGCACGGGCATTATTGACGATTTCTGCCGCTCGCATGTTTGCGTAGCAGCCGTCGAGGCCGAGTTCACTGCCAAGGCAATCGTTTAAGACACGCGACATTAAATTCTCCCGAGGGAAAGCCGCTCCGGTACCGCGCGACATGACCGGCGCGACATCAGAGCACGTTACCAGCGCACTTCACGGACGAAGCATGCGCTGTCCATCCTATAGCCCTGCAACCGTGCCCACGCAAAAAGTCAAAGGCTACAACTGAAATCGATACTGCGGCCGCACCGCTATCAGTGATCGATTCCGTGTGCAATTGTAGTCGGCTTCAAACGAGCGTAGGTCCAAAATTAGCGTATCCATCCGGTGAACACCGTAGCACGAAGCTGATCTTCACCTGTTTGATCGGAGCGCCACGATCGCTGCTGCAGCCCTCTCGCGATTTTGAGGAGGTAGTTGGCGATGTTGCGTTCTGGTTGATGAGCATACCGAGCACGACGCCGGCGTAGGCATCATATTCGTCCTTCGCTTCCGGAATATCGGATATGCCGATTGGATCCCAATCGCGTAGCTGCGCAGCCGCGAACAAGAGCGCGGTTATTGTCGGACTGATCTCTGTTGGTTTTAGCAGCCATCGATTGACCCCTAGGCAGCAGCGGCCTTTGCGGACGTTGCCACCCAGTTCCACGGGAGCAATTGCTCGAGTCTGGTGATCGGGGTGTCCACGATCGATCCGGCGACGGAAGCCGGATGAATGTTCGGCCATATCGACCAGGCGGTGATCGGCTGCCGCAGCAATATCATCGCCCTCATCCCCGTAACTAGAGTTACTTTGGGCACTTTTGGCTTGAGGCGTTCTGTGAAGAGCATCTCATCGTGAGGGCATCGTAGCGGCGGTGGCCGTGCGAAGATGTCGAGGATCGCTTTCCTGACGTCCGGCACGCTCTGTTGTGGCGGCGGACCTGTGAGTCTTTTTTCCGTCCCGCGGCCTTGAGGCAGTGGGCTTGGAGAAAGGCATAGGTGATCATCGTCATCAAGGCATTTCGATGTAACCCCGTCCAGGACCTGCCTTCGAAGTGGTCAAGCCCAAGCTCCTCCTTGCCTTGCTGGTGTGCCTGCTCGCATACCCATCTCGCTTTATTCGTGGCGGCGAGCGCCTTCAGTGGGGTATCGGCCGGCAAATTTGACACGTAGAATTTTTTGCTTTCCGGTCGACCGCCGCTCGCCAACGAACCAGACTTCGTCGCCAGGTATGCATTGCAAACGACTATCGAACGTCGGGCACGGTCGCTTAGTAGCGCTGGCCTTGCTTCCGACGCTTGTTCTTAAATCCCAAAGCTGCTGCGATCAACGCCACGTCCAGGGACACGATCCGAAAATTGCCTGGCAGCAACGCCTTTGGCTTGGTTGACTGAAGGCTGTTTTTGAGATGAACTCTGACTTGTGCTGTCCCCCTGCGACGTCTGCTCGAGATCTGCCATCAACTCATCCATTGTCCACTCTCTCGACGCCGACTGATCGCCCGCCGAGGGCTTGTCGGAAACCTGAGGCGGCGCGGCTGCAACCCGCCGCGATCCCGCAGTTTCCCCACCGACAATTGCCGGGTTTGGCCTGGCGCCGACAGCCGCTGGAGGAGACGGAGGCACTCGACCTGTGCCACGGGACCGATCGACGACCGACGACACGGCTGAGGAATTCAGCCCTGCAAGCGCCCGAAAAGCATTGACATCCACATTGTCCGGAGGCCCGTCTCTGGTTGCAACCGGACTCCTCAATTGCGCCCGTGCCGGCGCGCTCGGAACCGCAACGTTGGATCTGGTCGAAGCGCTGCCACGGGAACCATTCGGCGGGGGCTGCACCGAAACCACTGGTGGCGCGGCTGGGGAATTCAGCCCTGCAAGCGCCCGAACAGCATTGACATCCACATTGTCCGGAGGCCCGTCTCTGGTTGCAACCGGACTCCTCAATTCCGTCCGTGCCGGCACGGACGGACCCGCAACGTTAAATCTGGTCGAAGTGCTGACGTTTGAATCGTGCCACCCGTAATCGCTTGGTCGGTCCAGATATGTCCGCTCCCCATCCTTAGCTTCCCTGATCTTCACTTGGGGCTTGCCGAAACCCGGTGTTTCGACCCGCACATGATCGTTGCCGAGAAGCGTGGTTTTTTTGGCGCTCGTGAAACTCCGACGTGAGTCGTCGTTCCTCGTGAAGAAACCTTGGCGTTTGAGCTCTTGACGGCCGATCTCATCACCGCTTTCGTCGAGCTCGGACCTGTACCTTCTTGCCCTGCGGCCAAGTTGTTTGACTGTTGTACTGGAGGTGCGTCGGTCACCCGATATTGTCGTCTCTATATTCGACCGGAAGCGATGCCCTGTGCTTGAAAGTTGCGTCAGGGCACCGGTTGCTTCGTCGCGTTCGAACACATCGATCCGCTTGCCGCGCTGCACTGTCTTTTTGCGCTTGCCGTGTTCATCCACGCCGGAAAGCGTAACATTGAGCGATCCGCGCCTGAGCTCGGTCTGGATGAGGTTACCGTTGGTATCCCGTTCCCAAACTTCCTTATAGTGTGGGAAGCGCTCCTTAGTCTTCCTGACCAAGCGTCCTTTCTCATCGAACTCCCGGTCGGTGAGTTTTCTGCCACGCAGTTTGATTTGCCTCGCGACATAGGATTTCGGCTTCCCGTCGGGGCCGGTCGTCCACTTTTGCACCTTCCAGGTATCGCCGTTGGGCCGGTGCTTGTGACGCACCAGCGCATCCGGATCGTCCCGTGACCCAAAGTGCTCTCTATTTCCCCAGAAGCTGCGATAGAGGACACCGTCGCGATCCTTGGCTGAAAGGTCACGGAACACTTCCAAATCCGCGTCGTAGCGGCGCTGCTTTTTGGGGCGACGGTAACGACCGATGACCTCCTGCGCCCGATCCTCTTCCTGGGAGGCGGCCCGCAATTCTTTGATCTGATTTTTTAGCGCAGCCCTTCTAGTGAAGTGAGGTTTTATTGGCTTGTCGCGCCACCGTCCATTTTCTTGCGACATCACGCTACCTTCTTGTTAATGCTGGAGTACAGGCGGCACCCGCCGGAGCCGCCTCGCGCTTGAGTGGGCAAGAGCTACTAACCGACGGAGTTGCCGCCAGAAGACCGCGGCCGGTCGGGATCGTATCCCCGATTATGGGGCAGCGTTGGCGCTGGCGTTGGCGCTGGCGTCATCTGGAACGTGTTCACCATTCCCTTAGCGCCAGATGGCAGGTCATCATGCATCGCCTCATCATCAGTGCCATGTTCGCTTTCGTAACCGTGGGTGGGCGAATTTGGTCCCCAGGAGGGAGGCGGCGTCTCCGCTCTGTCGATACTCTCGAGTTTGACACCATGCCCCGTGCGAAACTGAGCCGGCATGGCCGCACCGTTCTCGTCTTTCGTCAGGGCAGGCGCAATTCTCGAATAGTCGCCCGTATAGAAAGCCCGAACTTGCTCGGCGCCATGCGTGGGTATTTTTTCACTACCGCCGTAGGAAGACATGACGCGCTGGGACCCGTTTTTCCCCCCCTTCTCGCCGATCACCGTAAGCATGATGTGCGACTTAGGAAAGTTTTTCATGCGATCCTGAGGAGACATGCTCGCCGTCTCTGCAATCAGGTCCTCGTTATCTATCGGCACCAAAGCCCCCTTGAAGGCGACTCGCGCCGGAGCATCGTTTCGATAGCGATCGAAGAGCGCTTTTTTCTCCGACCCCGTCAGTTTGAGCTCTCCTGAATTTCCGGCCTCTGTGGAGGCCCAGGGCCCCGCATACATGCCGTACTTACCGGCAATCTCCCTCAGATACTTGGGATATTCGGCATGGACGTTTTCGATCGCATCCCAGTTGTTGTGTCCAGGCGCATTGCGGACATTAATCGGAATGTGCATGTTGTCTTCGTTCGGCCCCTCCCTTAGCTTCGCGGCCTCCTCTGTATCCGCCAGGTAACGCAGCACTTTTTCAGCGTCGAACTGACAACCGTTTGGGAACGTGACGTAGACCTCCGGAATTTTGTCGCTGACGGATTCGCTCGTCCGCCCCTTCAATCGTTTGTCTGCTGAACCGAACTCTTCCTTGTGTTTTTCAATGAACTCACTTGAATGACTGACATTGGAACTGGAGGTAACTGCAATGAACTGCGGCTTGCCGGTGACGTTGCCTTTTTCGTCCGTTACCGTGTAGTGATCGCGCAGCGCTTTGATATCTACCTGATCGCCCCTATTTCGCCAGCCGTAATAGACGGCGTTTGAGAAGATTACCTGGTAATCGCCTTTGTGGCTTCCGGTTGCGATTGGGTTTTCATACTGGGCCATCTGTATGCGCTTCGTGCCGTGCGGCATCGGCTGAAACTGTTCATCGCCACGCAATTTTGTGCGGTTCTTCCACTTCCCGTCTTTCGCCCTGAACTGCTCCTGGGCGACTTTTTTCGGCCATATGTCGACCGGGATATTTTGTTCGCGAAGAATTTTGCGTGCGAGAGGAACTGCCTCTTCGTCAGGCAGTCTGTGTTGGCCATTGCGAGACCACATGTGCTTATCAAGGAACGGCGCGGGGATAAGATTGCCGCGCCTGTCCAGAAACTCGATCTGGAGATCTTTCGCTTGCGTCTCCGAGACCGGGCCAAATTCGCTGGGTCGCACCCCTACATAAGGGCTTCCATCGGCAGAAGGTCTTGAAATGAAAACCTTCATATATTTTTCGTTGATGAAACCCGGCACGTCCTCCGTTTTGGAGCCACCAATGGCCATCTCCCGCATTCTTCTTACAGCATCTTCATCCATGGGTTATATACCCCCAAATTAAAAATAATATTACTTTTTGTACACAGAATCGTATTGCTTTTTCATGAATGCAATTTCTTCCTGCAATACATCGTCATAAATATTCTCTTCTTCATCTAAGATAGATTCAACTTCGTGATTATTTTTATCATCATTCAAGCGACGATGTTTAACACGTTTGCTATTATTATCCTGAAACATTATTTCGCTCCGTCATTATAGTTATATGTGTTCGCTTCATTTCATGAGGAAGTGCGACTACCTAATAGTCTTCACCATCCATAATATTTTCATCATGATCTCGATATCAAGGCGAAATACACCAATATTCGTCGGGCGTTACGGATGAAACATTAATTGCGCTCAGACATCGGCGCGCGCGAGCGCAACAGGCATCACTACGCTGGCGCTCTTGAGCGCATCAGCAATGGCAACGGAAAAACGACGTGAATTGATCGGTTTCTTGAGTACGTGGCGCGCGCCGCTCTTCACGGGGCCGGCAGGAACGCCTGCCTTGCCTTCGCAAAGATAAAGCACCGGCAGGGTAGGGGGGAGACGGGCCGCTTCGGCTACGATCTTATCCTCATCACCCGTGACGATGACCACCACGTCGGGCACGTCGCCGGCAGTCAAAAGCCGCTTGATCTCGGCAACCGACGTAACGCCGACTGGCTCGTATCCAAGAGCAGCAACCTTCTCTTCCCACATTGCCAGCGATTCTTCGTCGGCGTCCACGACCGCGACCAGTTCGCCGTTGCCTCGCAGTATCTCGATCGCCTTTTCGGGCACCGTTAGTGAAACGACATTGCTGTCGACGCGCGGAAAATAGAGTTCGAAACGTGTACCCTTGCCGACGATGCTTGCGACGTGCATGCCACCGTTCAGCGACTGTACGGTCCCCAGTACGACGGGCAGGCCCAGTCCCGTCCCACCGGTTGGGCCCTTCGTCGTGAAGAACGGCTCGAAAATGCGCTTGAGCTCAGCGGGTGCGATCCCCGGCCCCGTATCCGTGACGCTGATGCGCACGTAGCGACCGGGCTCAAGGTGGCCGTGAGACAAGGAATAGGTTGCGCCGGCAAAGACGTCGTCGATCGCCAGCTTGATGCGGCCTTCGCCCGCGATTGCTTCGCTTGCGTTCTTGCAAAGATTGACAATCACCTGCTGCAGTTCGATTTCGCTGCCCGAAATGATCAACCCCGCGTTGGGTAGCGCGGTCTGCAGCGTTACCGCAGGGCCGATGCACATCTCGATGATCGGCAGCATCTCGCCCGCAGCATAGACGGCATCGAACGGCTTGGGCTGGTTCTTGCGCATGCGGCTAAACGTTAGCATCTGGTCGATCACCAGTTTGGCACGCTTGCCCGACGTCATGATATGATCGACGTAAAGGCGCGTCTGCAAGCCAGGCGGCAGATCGGCGGCCGCCATCTCCGCATAGCCCATCATCGCCATCAGGATGTTGTTGAACTCGTGTGCGACGCCACCGGCGAGCGTTCCGACAGCCTCCAGGCGCTGCGTTTCCTCTAGCCGCCGGTCAAGCTCCTCGAGTTCGGCGAGGCGGTCGTGTTTCTCGATCGCAAGCGCCAGCAGGTCCGTCGTGATCCGCAGCAGCTGCGCATCCGTTCTCAGGTTCCAGTCGGCCGGCTGGCATTCAGCCACCAGCATGATTGCGCGACGCTCGTGCAGGCTGACCATAGACGCGACGGCAAGCGGCCGGCGGCGGGCATGGCGCAGTCGTGCCAGACCCTTTGGCAGCTCGCCGTAGCGCCACATGACGAGATCGGCGGGCGTAGAAGGCTGAGCGCGGAAATCGGCAATGAACCCCTGGAGAAGCAACCCCTCGGCTCCACGGCACAATTTGCTGCCATAGACACGGTCCACCGATCCAGTCACCGGGTCGAGACTGGCCAGGCAAACCGCTCCGAACCCCAAGACCTCCGCCATCCGCATGAGAGCGTCATCCATGACGGCCGGGAAACGCTCCGGCTCAAGGGAAAGACGGGTCATCGCATCATTGACCGTCTGCTCAACGTGAAGACGCCAGCCGAGATTGTCGGCGCTGATCTTGAGATGGACCGCAAGATAGATGGCATAGGCGCAGGAGGCGAGGGATATCAAAGCCAGGACGAGCCGTATGTCCGAAACCCAGGCATTGATCCTGCCGAATTGGGCAAGATATTCCCCGCGCAACTCCTGGCTGCCTTCCAGCGCGCTCGACGATTGCGTACGGCCAACGATATCGTCAACCGTCGGCAACAGCTTGAGAACGAGGAAACCGTGATCCAGCAGCACTTTTTTCAGATCTTCGGTTCCCGGGGAGGGCGCTTCACGCAGTGCAATCAGGCTTCCGCGGATGGTTAGGGCCAGTCTTTCATCCGTGGAGGTCTGATACTGCCACATTTCCTGTCCGAGTTGCTGGACGTCGGCTGAAAGGGTGCCCCCCGAGGCCTCCTCGCGCAGGCGCATTTCCTTCAGCGCCTGAATGAAAATCTTAAGCGAGTTCTGGATAAGCGCGTTGCTAGACTTGAAGGTTTCCATCATGGTGGAATTCCGATCGATCGCATTTGCGACCGCGTCGAGCTTTTTGCGTGGTTCCGCCGAATTGCGCAGCGGAAGGGTATCGGCCAGCGCGTTGATATGCTGCAGTTCCTTACGCATCTGGTCGATCGCCGCCCCAAGGGAATCGTAGTTCGTCAGCAGCCCGGATCGCGCCTGCAGCATGTCGCGTTGCATGGCAGCGTAGGCGATGTCGATATCCCTGAGCGCGTTGAGGATGGCTCGGTGGCTTTCCTCATTCGGCCCGCGTCCGAGAGCAAGGACCATAGAGAGGAGGCCAGCGACCAGCAGGACCGCGATCCTCATTTGCGGCCACTTTCCTCACCCGCTGGATGCTCATCGCCGTAAAAGCCCGTCAGGCTTTCCAGGAACGCCGTTATCGACGCGACATCTTCGGGCGACAAGCGGCGCCCCAGTTGAAGCCGGCCCATTTGGGATACGGCTTCGGGAAGATGCGCAGTGCGACCATCGTGGAAGTAGGGTGCCGTTTGCGCCACGTTTCGCAGGCTTGGAACGCGGAACGGCCACTGAGCTTCGTCCCCACCTTCCCCCTCTTCGGTAGGGCTTTCCGGGAGATAACGGTCCTCGTTGGAAAATATTCCCAGCATTTGGGACATATTGCCGCCGATATTCGAGCCTTGGTGGCATGACGCGCACCCGTAATCCTTGAAAAGCCTATACCCTTCGATCTGCCGGGCCGTCAGCGCGGCTATATCGCCCTGCATGTAGCGGTCAAATGGCGAGTTAGGCGTTCGCAGCGAGATTTCGTAGGAGCCGAGGGCGTCCAGAACCGCCTCCCTCGTTGGCGGCGAGGCATAGGCCCGGGCGAAGGCATCCCTGTAGGTCGGTGAGCCTGCGAGCTTCGCCAGCAGATCACCCCATTGCGCGCCCATGAGATTGGGGTCGAGCAAAACTTTCTCGTTTTGAGCGCTCAACGACCTGATCGCGCCGCGCCAGCCGAGCGCATGATTGTTTGCGACGTTGAAGATGGTGGGCACATTGAATAGTGGTTTTCCATCCACCTTTCCAAACGGCCGCGGCACGCGCATGGTGCCGCCTGTTTTGAGATCATGACAACTGGCGCAGGAAACGTCGTTTCCCGCCGACAAAATGGGATCGTGGAACAGAGCCTGTCCAAGGGCGACCTTGCCGGAATCGGGACGTTCGATATCCGGTAAGGGGGCGAAGGGCCCGTTGCGATCGAAAGCGAGCGACGGGTCGGATGCAGCAAGGAACAATCCCGTCGCCGCGACAATTGTGCAGCGGGACGGTTTCATTGAAGCCGTACCCGCGGCCCTTCCACATTGACGTCCGCATCAAAAACATAGCCCGCGCCGCGCTCCGTGCGGATGTATCTTGGGCTTGACGCGCTCTGCTCCAACTTGCGCCGCAAACGAAGGATCAGCACATCGACGCTTCGATCGTAGATCTCCTGATCGTAGATGCGCGTCGCCAGCAGCAACTGCTCTCGCGACAGTGTCTGCCGGGGCGCATTGATGAAGGCCATCAGTAGGTTGAATTCGCCTGCCGTCAGCTTGATGTTTTCGCCCGAAGGGTCGGTCAACCGGCGATGCCGCGTGTTCACGCGCCAGCCGTCGAATGTATAGATCTTATTGGGCGCAGATCCCCGCCTTTCCGGCTTCTCGCGAAGGGCGACCTTGACGCGAGCCAGAAACTCCATGAGGCTGAAAGGCTTGGTGATATAGTCGCTCGCACCGAGTTCGAAACCGATGACCTTGTCCGTCTCATCGAGACGATCGCCGCTGATAATGATAATAGGGACATCCGATTTTGCGCTGAGGTTGCGGACAATATGCAGGCCGTCCTCCTGACCGAGATTAAGATCCACGATCACCAGGTCAGCCTCCTCCGACGACATCTGCCGCGTCAATTGCCGACTATTCTCGACCGCTTTTGCCTGGAATGCATTTTGCGAGAGATAATCGACCAATAGACTTCTCATCGAGGAGTCATCGTCGACAACGAGGATGTTCTTCATAACCACTCCTTTATCGTATGCAGGTTCGCAGGTAGACGATCGAGAGGTTACGGACTGGCCCGTTTTGCGACAACGTTCATCCGGCGCATGGCACGATAACGCAAAAGAATGAGCACGAAGCACAATTGACGCATGCGCGACCTGACCGTTTCACGCATTTGGAGGCTCATGGTCGCGGGGCTGCACAATGGCAAGGGCCGTCGAGCGGGCGCGTCCTTTCTCGGTGCGGCAGGATGAGATTTCATTTGTAAGAACGCAGTGCCCTTTTGCGCCTGCATATCGACGCAAAGGAAGCCGCAACTCGCTGCCGAAACATTCGAGCCGTTCCGCCAACCATCTCTTTTTAAATCCTTTTCCTGAAGTTCTGATCGTCGCTGAAGGGACGCGGACGGCCAAGCCGGATGTCCTGCGCATTACGTTTGCAACACAAGTAAACGTTGACATATCGACGCCTTAAATGACTACTTGGCATAATAGAAGTGATTTATAAGTGTGCAATATTTCATTATATACTACATATTATTGCGGAGCGCGCTCGTGTTCAGGTTTTATACTCAGAGGGAGACCTCTTGTTTTTCGCACTTAACCTATGCGTCGATTTTCACATCCGCCGCTGTGGTCGTTGCTCAACCTGACCCGGCCTATGCCACCGTCTTGGAAGAGCTTGCAAACAGCCAAGTCGTTGCCTTCGTCAACGACGCATCCACGGATGCAGCGCCGCCCCACATCCAGGCGCCCGATACAGCCTCGTCACTTTCGAAAAGCGAGATCGCCTCGCGGGCACAAGGCCAATCCGACTGGTCGAGCTCGGTCCTCTTCGACATAAGCCCCGCTCCAGCCATACGGGCCGCGGCCGATCGGGACAAAACCGTTCGCTCGCAGCGTCGGCAGAGGCTCGGCATCAGCATTCCCCGACGCATGTCCATGAATTTCACCTCACATCAGCAGCAGATGCGCCGCATGACAGTTGCAGTCGGCCTGAATTACTCTCGGGCCGAAAGTGTGCGACGCGCGCAGATTGACCGGAAACTGTTTGCGGCCCTTTTTACGGCGATGATCCATCGCGAAAGCAACTTCAACCCCAAGGCCGTTTCGCCGGTCGGGGCGAAGGGGCTGGGTCAGTTGATGCCGGACACGGCGCGTGAACTGGGTGTCGAGGATGCCTTTTCAGCCAGCGAGAATCTGGACGGCGCCGCTCGCTACCTGACGTCGATGCTGGACAAGTTCGGTTCCGCCGAACTCGCGCTTGCAGCTTACAACGCGGGGCCTGGCGCCGTTCAGAAATATGGCGGCGTCCCTCCCTACAGAGAGACCGAGCAATACATCATCGACATCTTCCACGCCGTCGGTCGCACGCCGAGCTTTGCCGGGCAGGAGCCACCGAAGACGACGCAGGATGCCCCAACCCTGCGTCCACCGTGGCGCGCCAATCGGCTCGCATTAGCAAACTAAACATAAGACAAAACGTTAACAACGCACCATTTTGAGGGCAGATAAATGGAATCGATGAAGAAATACTTAGCTGATATTAATTTTGCAAAGATCATTATCGCAGCAGTACTTTTCAGCATTGCAGCAACAGAACCAAGCTACGCCCAGAATTTCAGCGGGATCCAAACTTTCCTAACAAACATCGTAGACGCCATCACTGGCCCAATCGGCATTGCAATTTCCTGCATTGCAGTGATGGCAGTCGGCTTTTCGTTCATGACGGGACGAATGGACTGGACATTTGCGGTTTCCATTGTCCTCGGCATCGCGATCGTATTTGGCGCCGCCACGTTCACCTCAACGCTGACGAAACTATGATCCAAAGAAATACATATTAAAAAACAGAGAGATACGAGAATGAGAACACCACTTTTTATCGGCCTCACCAGAGAAGTGACATTTGCCGGCCTGCCGGTCATGTACCTTATTGTTCTGATGATGATTTCCATGCTGGGATTCATCGTAAGCGGATCGTTCGTCTATCTCATCGTCGCTTCGGGCATTGGTTACACGGCGCTGAGGGCACTCGCAGCTTACGATTCCAAGCTTATCGGCGCCTATATCTGCGCCATGCAGCAAACCCGCTTGAATCCAGGCATCCTGCGCGGAGAGGGGATGGTGTATCGTGCTTGAGGCGCCGGCGACACGCGCAACGAGAAGTTCCAAGGAGAAACGGCGAGACAACAGCGAGCTGCTTGTCGGTGGCTTGCCTTATCTCGGCATTGTCGATGACAAAACGTTGCTGCTGCGTGACGGCGACTTAATGGCCTCGTTCATCGTCGAAGGCATCAACGCCGATACGATCGACAGCCGCCATACGTTTGATCTGTCCAACGCCGTGTCCCGTTTCATCGCCCAGCAGCGTGCCGACGTCGCATACTACATTCATCGCATTTCGGTGGAAACGCGGCCAAGCATGCAGCCAGTCACGACGGATCCCTTCACAGCGGAAATCGATCGTCGGTGGCAACATTATCTCAAAACGATCGGCCTAAGGAACCGCATCACGATGGTGACCCTCGTCGTGCGTCCTCCACGCAGACTTGCCAAGCTTTTCTCGCTAGTCCGAGGCAAGGACTTTCAAAGTCGCGAAGAACTTTATCTGCGTTCGGCGCGCCTCGACCAGATGGTGTCCGGCTTCATGGTCAGCCTCAGCGAGGCGAAGCCGACGCGCCTGAACGTTTCCGACGGCCGCTGGCTCGGCCTTTTGAAGACACTGATCTGCGGAAGCGACGCCCACATCGTTCCTGGCCGAAAATTCCTGCCTGTCGCCGATCTTCTCGCCTCATCGAACGTCGCCTTCCAGGGCCGTGTCTTCAAGTACGAGGGAACCGACCATGAGACACAGCGCTACGGCACGATCGTTTCGGTGAAGGATTACCCGAGCGAGACCTATCCCGGCATCTTCGACCGCTTGAATCTGCCATACGATACGGTCGTCAGCCAGAGCTTTACACCAATCGATCCAATCGCCGCCCAAGGCAAGATTGCACGCGTTCGCAAACAGATGCGTGCAGCCGAAGACGCCGCGATCTCGCTGCTGGCGCAACTTGAGGAGGCCGAAGACGATGTGGCTTCCGGCCGCGTCACCTTTGGCGATCACCATTGCAGTATCGCCATATTCTGCGAAACCCTGGAAGAACTTGAAAACGCGATGAGCCAGGTCAACCGAGCCATGCAGGATGCGGGCGCCGCGATCGTGCGCGAGAGTTTCGCGTCCCGCGCCGTCTTCTTCGCCCAGCACCCCGGCAATTTTGCCTATCGCACCCGTCCGGCCATGATCTCATCACAGAATTTCGCTCAGTTTTGCGCCATGCACGGGGCCTCGAAGGGGAACCCTCCGGAAAAAAGCCCCTGGGGTGACGCCGTGACGATCCTTCCCACCGCGCGCGGCGAAACGTTCCGCTTCAATTTCCATCTTGCAGGCGGCCACGGCCAGAGAACAGTCGGCCATTCTCTCGTGCTTGGCCAGACTGGCTCTGGCAAGACACTGGGGACGGCCTTTCTTCTGAGCCAGGCGCAACGCCTGAATGCTCGAACCATCCTGTTTGATAAGGACAATGGCTTCGAGATGGCCGTGCGCGCCATGGGCGGCCACTATGACGCTGTGCGTATGGGCGAGGACACGAACTTCAACCCGATGCGGGCTGAGTCCGACGCCCGTGGCGTCGCCTGGCTGATCGACTGGCTCTCCGCGCTGGCGCAAAACGATGGTCCGAAGCTGACACCGGTCCAATTGCAGGCGCTCAGTGATGCCGCCAACGCCAATGCCACGGCCGATCCCCGCCTGCAGAATTTCGAGGAGTTTCGCAGCCAACTGCGCGCGACCGATGACGATGGCGACCTATATACCCGTCTCGGCCGCTGGGACGACACCGGGCAATTCAGCTGGCTATTCGGCGGCCGCAGCAAGGACCCGCTGGCTTTCAACAGCCATATCACCGCGTTCGATCTAACCGAGATCTTCGACAACGACATCGTGCGCACCGCGTGGCTCAGCTATGTCTTCCGCCGCATCGAACGATTGGTCGAAGACGAACAACCAACACTGATCGTGCTCGATGAAGCCTGGAAGCTTTTGGACGATCCCTATTTCGAGTCCCGTCTCAAGGATTGGATGTTGACGATGCGAAAGAAGAACGTTGCCGTCGTGCTTTTGACGCAACGTGTCTCGCATATCAAGAATAGTCGCGCCGGCGACGCAATTCTCGAAAGTGCCGTCACCCGCCTCGTCTATCCGAGCTCTTTCAATACGACAGCGGAGCTTGCGCCTCTCAATCTCACGCCGGCCGAAAGCGCGTTTCTGCAGATCAGCAACGTCGACAACCATCTTGTTCTCTTGAAATCCGGAAGCGACAGCGTGGTTCTCGATTTCGATCTGGGAGCCTTGGGCAAGGGACTGGGCATTTTGGGCGGCGGACGTGGCGAGAAAGCACCCGCCGGCTGGCGTGATCGCCCCGATTTTCAGATGGAGATGCTGCAATGAAACTCAAATGGATCGCGCTTGCGTTGATGCTGTCGGCGCTGGCCGCCTGCCAGTCCGTACCTGCCGAGCGAAAGAACAACTGTGCCTGCCTCTGGCAGGAACCTGGATACGTCAACGTACTTGAAGGAACTGCAGTATGAACCGCGTCTTCAAAATCGCTTTGCTTTTGGGTGCCGCTTGCACGACGCCTGCACTGGTGACGGCAGGCCCAGCAAACGCTCAGAGCATTATCGATCCATTGCTCGATCCTGTCGTCGGCCCCCTTCCGGATAAGCCGGATGATGCGACGAATTCCCATGACGCGGGCGCGATCGAGCAGCTGATGAAGGTGGTTGCGTTGACCAAGGTCATGGGCGGTGGCATCACCCAGCTTGTCGAAGCCGTGATAGCGCAAACGGTTTCGATCGAAAAGATTCGTGACGCGCATATCGGCAAGCGGAACATCCCTCTCCACAACACCGCCGAAGATGTCCAGGCGCGCGAAGGCGGCAAGGGGCTTCTCGAAATGGCAACCAGCGCACTCGACGGCGCGGTCGACGCACCCGCTGGCGTTCAAGCTGCGCTCGAGACCTATCGGACAAACTACAAGCTGGACGACGCTTTCGCCATGAAGGACGACACTGCCATCAGCCGTGGCTTTGCGGCCCGAGCATCCGCACATGGTGCGATCGCGGCGTCGACCGCCGAGGAGGCCTACAAGCGCGCAAACGACAGCATGAAGCGCATCGGCGACTACTTAAACAGCCTGGAAAACAGTGCCGACCTGAAAACGAGCGTCGATCTGAACACCCGCGTTATGATCGAGATGACGCAGCAACTGAACGAAAGCTTGCGCACGCAAGCGGCCATGACGGCGGTTGCAAGCAGCTATTTCATGATTCTCGGGGGAGAAATCGGCCGCGACGATGGCTGGTCCAACTTTGTCAACTTCGATAGGTGATTCCATGGGGCTGATTGTCGACGTCATGACGCATATTGACGACAAGGTGATTGCCTTCACAGAAGAGGTTTTCACCGCGGTGGCCGTTCCAATGCGATCCTTGCTCCAGGGCATGGGGCTGGTTGGGCTCCTATTCATAGCGGTCAACACGCTCATGCAGTTTAGGCCTATAAGCATGTCTGAATACATGAAATGGGCGCTGCGATTTGCACTAATATACAGCTTCGCTACTATTTGGGTAAATTTTAAGTTGATCTACGACGCATTGATATCGCTACCGAACGATTATGTATCGGTTGTTATGGATTACTTCCGAACAAAAATAACGACGCACAGGACTGATATACTCGATCCAGGACGCATCTACGATCTTTATTCAGCAATGGACGAATTCGCGCACGCCTTGAGGTGGATTGCATACGACTTCATTCGCGATATAGCGCTTTCAAACTTAGGATTGACACTAAGGAACTTACTAACAGGTCTCGTAATATTGATCATCGGAGGATTGTTTACAGCAATATCGGCAATCATTGTCGCATTCAGTAAGATAGGATTTGCAGTGGCTGTAGGGATGGCACCACTGGCCATCGTGTTCCTTATGATGGACCAGACAAAGCAATATTTTGAGACTTGGGCAAGGCTCGCGGTAAGCTTCATTTGCATCCCTTTGATCACGGGAATGTTGATGGCGCTTGTATTCTTCATAGCGAGCGACATGCTGACCCAGTCAAACGCAGGCAGCGAAAACAAGGCCGCATATTTTTACTTCATATTCATGATGGTCGCCGCGCTTATCATGCTGTCGCAAGTGCCAACCATGGCAAGCACACTGGCTGGCGCATCCGTCGCAGCTGTCGGAGCTAGTTTAGCAAGCGCACAAGGTATGATGAACAACGCCAACAGAATCCGCCGCGTCGGCCGCCACGCGAAAAGCGCCGGTCAACGCGTCCGCGACGGCGCGGGTGTGGCCAGAGAGGCCATGAGCAACGGCGCCAGCCCAGGTGGCATCGCCTGGGCGGCCATTAGCGGCATGCGGCAAAGTGCAATGACCAGACAAACGCGTCGGGACGAGCGTATGGCTGGCCGTATGCACGGGGCGGGAGATCGGGGCAACAGAGCATTCGCGCGCTACGGACAACCTCCCGCGGAAAACGCTACGGTCGACAAGTCATCGAATAACAAACCACAAGAAGAAACCAACGAGAAGAAGAGCAAGACGGCGGAAGAAACCTCCAGCGAAACCGGTGCTCAAACGGAAGCTAACGCCGCGAACACAGCGGAAAAGACGGCGACTGAACAAAAGAGAGCCTCGCAGCTCTTCAAGGAGACCGCTAGCGGCAAGGGCGAAAGCGGTTCCGAAAGCACGCATCAATCGGTCGGGTCGGGAACGCGATCCGGCTCCTATGAAGGGGCGTCGGCCTCCAAGGCGCGGGCCGACAAGCGCGCGAGCTCCCGTTCAACAGCTGAAAAGCGAGCAAGCTCGCCGCCGCCCTCCGGCAATTATGGAGCGCCGGCAAACCCAAATGAATGGCCCGAGGATGACGAGGATGACGAAGAATGAAGCCGCAATTTCTGGAAAAACTCTTTTTGCGTGTTCCTGTCGAAAGACCGGCAACAGAGACCGATGCCCACCACGCTTTCGAGGACGAGTTGTTCTTCACGCTTCGCCAGCAGCGCAACGACTGGGCAAAGGTCGCTGTCGGATCGGCGCTGACATGCCTGCTGGCCATGGGTTGCCTGGTCGTGGTCCTGCCGCTCAAGGAAACGGTCCCCTTCGTCGTCATGGTCGACAAGACGACGGGGGAAGCCGAGAAACTCGCGCAGGTTCGCCCAGCGTCCCTGGATCAGCAGGACGCCGTGCGTCAGGCGGAACTAGTGTCCTACGTCGTCGATCGGGAGACATACGATCCGGCCGACAACCCGGTGCGGGTTCCCGATGTGATGCGGCGCTCGTCACAGAGCGCCGCAGAGACGCTGTCGCAACTGTGGTCTTCGTCGTCGCAGCAGTATCCTCCGACCATCTACGGCAACAACACGCGCATTCGCGTCGTCGTGAAGTCCATTTCGATTAATCCCTCATCCCAACGCGGCGTGAGTGATGTCGCCCGCGTCAGAATCACCAAGTACCGCGAGGAGAAGGGCCGGCAGACCGCAGAACGCAGCTTCATCGCTACCGTCGGCTACATTTTCCAGCCAAAGGACGAGGCGACACTCGCCGATATCTGGAAGAACCCGCTCGGCTTCACGGTAACCTCCTACCGCATTGATGCGGAGACAACCGGATAAAAACGACATCAGGACGATTTAAATGATTAGAAAATTTACTGTTGCCTTTCTTTTTTTAATTTTCGCCACCCCGGTCTGTGCCGGCAACATTTTAATCGAGACGCGCCGGCCGACAGCATCCTTGCCGGTAATCTCGCCGAAGCCGAATCCCGTTCTCGATCTGCAAAAGCTCAACGTCCAGGCGGAACGGTGGGACCGTGCTCTTGGCTTTTCGGTCGTCTCAGATCGTCTGGAAGCATCCGACAAATAATTGCGCACAAGGAAGTTCAGCATGTCGAAGAGAACAATCTCAATCCTGCTGGCCTGCGCCCTCGCATCGCCGGCCTTTGCTGCCGGCGATGCGAGGGCGCCGGCAGCTGTTCCCACCAAGTCCGTTGAAATGCCGGCTGCGGCTGCAGATCCACGGATTAGAACATATGTCTACGACGAAAAGAAAGTGTATCAGCTCGATCTTCACCTGAAGTCCGTCACGGCATTGCAGTTCGCCAATGGCGAGGAGGTGCAGTCGATCCTGATCGGGGACAGTTCCTCATGGGAGGTGGTGAAGCTGAAGAGCGGCAATGTCGTCAGCATAAAGCCGATCATTCCATCGGTCACGACGAACATGACGATCTACACGGACAAGCGCGTCTATTCCTTCGATCTGCGTTCGCAGGGTGAGCTGCCATCTGGCAAGGAGAATGCAAGCCTCTTTCGCACGGTCTTTGCCTACCCCGACGACAAGAAGCCGAAGCCAAAGACGAACGACGTTGCCGACATCAGACCCATCAATACGGACTATTTGGTGTCGGGCGACGCCAAGTTTAGGCCCGGATGGGTTCAGGACAACGGCCGGCAGACGACATTCTTCCTGCCGCCGGGCGCGCAACGGCCGGCCATCTTCAAGGTCGGCGCCGACAAGAAGGAGGAACTCGTCAATTCCCGCACGCGCGGCAATCTGGTCATCGTGGACGGAACAAGCGACTTCTGGGTGATGCGGATCGGCGACGAATATGTCTGCATCGGGGCAAAGAGCGCCGTCAAACAACAACGCGGCTTCATCAACCTGAGGGATGTTATCAATGCAGGACAATGAACAAGGAGCCAACCCGGACGACGTCGCTTCTCCCGATCGCGAGCAGCAGGTCGCCGCCCGGCGCGCCCGGCAAGGTGGCAACGGGAAGGCGGGAAATACGAAGCTCGTGATAACCGGCGCCCTGCTTTTGACCGGGGCCGCGCTCGTTATCGTCGTCGCCGGCCCGTCTGCAGCGCTGCGGATCTTCGGCATCACGTCGGTGGACACGCAAAGAACATCGCAGGTCGATCTGAGTGTGGGCAGGGAGGCAAACGAGACAGTCAAGCTTGATTTCGTCGTCCCTGCCGAGCCTATCGAGCCGCCGAAAGAGGATCCCAGTCGCGCATTGAACGAGAAAATCAAGGCGCTCCAGGACCAGATCTTGCAGATGGAACGCAATCGGCAACCCGGTGTCTCCGACCAGGAAATCAAAAAAATGATGGCCGACTACAACGCCTCCGTCGCGCAACAGTTGGAAAACCAGCGCAAGGAAATGGCCGCGGAGAACGCCCGTCTCAAAGCGGAAGCCGAGCAGGCAAACGAACTGCGCAAACGCGCCGAAGAAGCCGCGCGTCTGCAGCAGGAAGCCTTGAAACAAATGAAGGATCTGGACCAGAAACAGCGAGAATCGGATGCCGTTATCGTCGATGAAGCGAAGGAGGGGGTATCGCTTGGCAATGGCGGCGACACAGGCGATCTCGCCAATGAGCTTGACAGCAACAAGCGATTTCTGAAGACCAATGCAAACAGTGTTGTCGAAACTTCCGTTTCGCAGAACCTCACCGATCCCTCGAGCATGGTCGTGCAAGGCACGATCATCTCAGCTGTCCTGGAAACCGCGATCGATACGAGCCTGCCGGGTAGTCTGCGTGCACAAATAACGCAGCCCGTCTACTCGTTCGACGGCTCCAGGATCATGATGCCCGAAGGCACCATCCTGATCGGCGAATTCAACAACGACGTGAAGCTCGAGCAAAAGCGGGTGATGATCGCCTGGAACCGCGCCGTGACGCCTGAAGGAAAGTCGATCGCGCTCGGCTCGATCGGAACCGATCGTCTCGGACGTTCAGGCACGCTCGGCAACGTCGACAACCGCTACCTGAAGAAATTCGGCGCGGCTGCCCTCATAAGCACGATCAGCGCCATTCCCACACTCATCGAGGCCGGCACGGGTGGGGGCCGTGACTCGGAGGGATCGGGCACAACGCTGAATATCAACGGTCGAAGCGAGGCAGCAAGCGAAATCGGTAGCGGAATCGGCGACCAGGCGAGCGACGTTTTGGGCGAATACCTCTCGCTGCCACCCATCATCCGCGTGCCTCAAGGGGAGGAAATCCGTATCTTTGTCAGCCGGGACCTCCTGTTCACATGAGCCATCATCAGCACCATCACGGCAATAACAATCATCATGATGAACACAAGAAGGAGGAGGGCCGGCATCACGACCACGCCCCGCGCACACGCGAGATTTCCTATGTCGAACAGTATCTGAGCCCGCTGAAGGACTACCTGACGAACGACCGAGTCAACGAAATCGTCATTAATCCCGATGGCTCCATCTTCGTCGAGACGTCGGGCGCTTCCCACATGCACCAGATCGATGTTTCGCTGTCGGCACATGCCATCAAGCGCCTCGGCGCGCAACTGGCCGGCGAAACGCGCAACACGCTGGGCGCACTGAACCCGATCGTTTCCGGCCGGGTCAACGTGTGGGGATCGCCGCAGCGCGTACAGGTCGTCGTGGAGCCCGCAATCGAGCACGGCGTGTCGCTTTCCATCCGCAAATACCTGACGCGGGCGCTCGACAGCCAGCAGATCGGCTTTGTCGATGGCGGGCAGGTCCGCGTCGACGACGAGCGCCACCAACGTCACCGCAACATTGCCGCCATGGCGGCAGCCGGAAACCTGCAGGAACTTTTCCGCCGAGCGATCGATGAAAACTTCAACATCCTGATCGCCGGGGGCACGTCCTCCGGCAAGACCACCGTGGCGCGATCGCTGATCGAGATGATGGACGCCAACGAACGGCTCATCACCATCGAGGACGCGCAAGAACTCTTCCCGCCGCACCGCAACCAGGTTGGGCTGATCTCCGACCGCAAGGCGAACTCGCCGCGCATGCCCTCAAAACTTCTCGAAAGCTGCCTGCGCATGCGTCCGGACCGCATCATCCTTGGGGAAATCCGCGGCGTCGAAGCCTATGACTTCCTGGAGGCGATCAATACCGGCCATCCCGGCGCCATCACGACCATCCACGCCGACAGCCCGGCGCTGGCCTTTGACCGTCTGGCGCTGATGGTCATGCGCTCGGGCGTACGGCTGTCGCATGGCGACATCGTATCCTACGCCAAGCGCACGATCGACCTTGTCATCCAGGTCGGCCGCCGCAACGGCAGGCGCGGCGTTCTCGAGATCTATCTGCCCTCGCAGGACGAGGATCATCCATGACAGCACAAATTGATGACGCCACGCCCGATCCTGTTCCGAAGAATACGGAAAGATAGCATCCATGGCGGAAGGCGTCCGGAGCCCACATTTCCAAAAGTTGACAACCTGGCAATTCCGGTTTGCGTATGAAGGAGCGCACCAGGGCCTGTTAGCAACTTCTGCCACTACGATCACGATCACGATCGCCTGAGTGCGCGGCTTCGAGCCCTTTCTCCACATCCGCCCTGGATTGGGATTGGGATTGGGATGAGGATGTGGAGGAATCGGTTGTCTGCTGCAGCATCTCGCCGCTGTCCCGGCCCAACGCCTTTTTGGGCGACCCCGCCGGATTGTAAACATCCGGTCGCAGCAACTCGGTGCTCGCCGGCGAACCAGAGCGAGCGGAAGCGGTTCCGTAATCAACCCGAGTTGGTTTTTGAGTGGAATAGGTTTTCGGCTGGCGTACCAGTCTCGCGGTACGTATTTCATCCACAGACATTCGGTCACCGCCATGCACAGACGCATGGTCCTCGAGCAGCACGAACGGGTCTTCTATGCTTGCGAGGCTAATGGCTGATAACGAGGTTCTCGGCATCGAATGCCCATTCTGGGAACTGAACACTGGGCTGCTCGCGCTACTCACGGTGGAATCGGACCATGTGGATATACTAGGTCCCGCGGTAGCTATCTCATGCATGCTTGCGAGGCTAGTGGCCGGCGTCGAATGCCCATCCTGGGAACTTAACACCGAGCTGCTCGCGCTACTCGCGGTGGAATCGGAGACTCTAGATGTATTATTCCCTCCGTTCAACCTATCGACGGAGCCTTGCGGTCTGGCGTCGAAATTACGGTTCGACCTACTAAAATCGTCGCCGCGAGACCCAAGCCGGGGAGAGGTTTCGTCCGACCTAGCCGATGTGCTGCCACGAGCCGACGGCGCCGGGACTGCAGGCTGAGTAGGAAAGACCACGCGATGGTCCAAGCCTTCCATTGCTTCCGGACGGCCGATTTTGTCCTTGGTGACGACTCTGGCGTGAGTACGACGAACCCTTGCTGCGGCTACCCCGGGAAGGGGGGGTAGTTCCTTATTGAGGTTCGGCGTTCGCGCGCCTTCCGACGGCAATGTATTTGCCCGATAGAGGGTGTCTCTCACCCTTTTGAAAAAACGCCCGAGACCACTTTGTTCTTCCGCCATGACGGCAATTCCTTTCACCTAAAAGAGAACCGCCTCCTGACGCTTCCTGCTACCTGCCGCCAGGTCTCTCGATCGCGAAGGCCATGCGATACTTCATTCTTCCCCGACCTCATCCGGGCTGCACCGTCCAGCTCGGATGCTACTCCGTTCCCGTCTCCTGTTCGAACAGGGATCGCCAGCCCGCGTCCGTCACTGTTTCGGTCGGCAGAAAGCAATTGCTCGCCTGAGCTCCAACAGCTGCCCATCAGGCTGCGCCGAGGGTTCGACACGGCTCCGATCCTGATCGAACATCGTCCCGCTTTTTACGATTTCCGACGTCTCCGCCAGCGCGGCCAGGTCATCGCGTCACGCCCGTCCCGTCATCAGCGAACTAGTCCCTTTGGGCGGGATTCCAGTCCTCGGGCCCTCGCCTTTTCATCCCTCTCGAGTAGGAGTTCCTCGCGGCTGCGGCGGCTATGTTCGGCTGGCGGCGAAGCGCGGGCTACGGACTCTCTCGCAGGCGCCATATCTCCTTTAGTCGCTTCCGCTGACGAGTCCGACATTTGCGTTTCCTCTCGTGGGCGCCCCATAAGGGTCCGCGTTTTTTCGTTTCACCTCTGCATCTGCCCGGCCGGCAAACTGTCATCCCGACAACTGGAATTATCGCGACCGTGTCTGCCGTGAATACTATTTAACAATACCATCGCTGGTAAGGCCTGTTACGATTTCAGGTGTAATACATGTGCTGTCATGCGTCCGCGGCTTCGCGTGACGTTTCTGCATCGCGAGTCTGCAGCAAGATGATGCGGTCGAGAAGCGCTTGCTGCGCCGCCAGAGCCTGGAGCTCTTCCTCGCTCGGTACCCGCGGCTCCGGCTCGATATAGGACGGCTCGGGGACAGGTCCCGCCTGTACTTCGTCATAGGCCCACCCAGCGCTGCCGTCCCCCTGACCGCCGGCTGGCGCATCATCCTGCGGCTGGCCCTGGTAAGCCGGCCAGCCGCCCGGGACAGGCCCGCCGGAGTGACCGGGCATATTCGGCGGCTCGAAGGCAGGCGCCGGCTCCTGGTATGCCCCCGCAGGTGAATACTCTGGGGTTGTTTCCATCGGCGCAGCCGCCAGCAGGGGCTGCGCCACGAACCGGCTGAGATCAATCGGCTCGGGCTCCGGCAGGGGGCCCTTCTGCGCGTCGAACAACTTTTTCAGGATACGGTCGGAATAGAATTTGACCTTGTGCAACCTTACCGGCGGTTGGCCCTTGATGAGGACGATTTCCGTATTGTCGTCGATGATGCGGACCTGCTCAGGCCGCATCAGTTGGGCACCCTGGTTCGAAATCGAAATGTTGGTGTCGAACATGTTGCTTGTGCTATAGGATTTCGAACGCTCCTTGTATGTATAATCGCCGATCGATTTGGAAATATAAGTCGGCGTCTCGTCGTCGGCCGTCGCCATGAAGACCTGCATGCCCGTGTTACTGAGAAAATTCTGCTTGCCTGTCTCCTCGTAGGCGCCCGTTAGGGCAGATAGGCTCTGAATGATGAACATGAAGCGCCCCTTGTAACCGGCAATCGTGGTGATCGCCGTTTCAATCAACTCCAGCCTGCCGAGATGTTTGAATTCGTCCAGAAGGAACAGCACTTCGAATGTCTCGTCCTTACCCGGCAATGTCCGCTGCAGGATAGAGACGATCTGCTGGAAGAAGAGGCGCACAAGCGGCGCGATGACCTCGAGATCGTTCGGGCTGACGCACAGGAAGATCGATGTCGGATCGCGTCGCAGATCATAAATTGAAAAATCCGACGTGGTCGTTGCCGCCTTGATCAGCGGGTCGGCCCACAAGTTGAGGCCGCCATCACCGAGAACTGAGGTGTAGGAGGTGAGGATCTTCGTATCGTTGCCGGCCATGTTGTCGAAGATGCGCTGAGCTTCGACATTCCGTGTTTCTCCTGCAAGCTGCGCGAAGAGCTTATATTTTTCGCCGGGCTGGGAGAAGAGGTCATAGACCGCCCCAATCGTGGGCGTCCCGCGTTCGATGCAGGCAAGAACGCCTGCAACGAAAAGATCTCTCGCGCCGTCGATGAAGCCTTCCGATCCCTTGCCCTTTGCCTCGATCAGGTTGTGCGCGAGACGGCGTGTTTCGCTGAAGCGCCTGTCCTCGGGCATGTTGACGAGATCGAGCACGGGATTGTAGCTGTGGGTGCGTCCCTGCGGATCGAAAGGGGCAAACTTGTAGACCCTATCGCCGCGCGCAAGGCGAGAGCGCGAGGTCATTTCGAACAGTTCGCCCTTGACATCGAGCGCAAGGACGGAGCCGTCGAAGGTCAACAAGGTGGGAATGACAACACCGACACCCTTGCCGGCGCGCGTCGGCGCGACAACCAGGCTATGCGGCTGATCGCCGTTGGTCAGATAGCGGCCGAAGCCTCGCGGTCCGCTCGTTTTGCCGAAGATCGGGCCGTTTATTCGACCGTATTTCTTGATGTATCCGCCGGGGACGAGTTCGCCGAAACGCGCCCAGCGGGCCGTGCCGTGATGCTGACCATCCCGGAAAAGAAAGATTGCCAATACCATCGGAATGAGAAACGTGGTGAAGCCGATAATCCACAGGCCGCGTTTAAAGACCGGCGTGGCATAACCCTTATAGAGAGGCGTCTCGTACCAGAATGAAAGCAGATCGAAATTATCGATGACGGAGGCGTTGAAACCATTCTGGAACCCGGCATAAAGCGTCGCGAGGAACACTCCGAGGACGATCCCGAATACCAACGCGAGAACAAGCGCCTGCAACTTTCCCTTTGTATCCATCTCTTGCGTCCCCGGTCATGATATCAGCTGGTTGACGATCATCGTGTGCTGTCATGATCGCGTTTTCGTGGGTTGGTTCGCTTTGTCGCGCCATTTTCCGCACCGCGTGTATCTCCGCCGCCGCCTGGGTTGGTTGATTTGTTCGTCGGCGCGGGCGCCTGGTTCGCTGCGTCGAGCGCTGCACGCTGACGGACCTGGAGACGGGTTTCCGGCCCCTGCCACCGGCCGGCATCGATCTGCGACGCGCCTGCCAGCGGCTGCGCAGGGAAGGCGAGTGCAAGTTGCTGCTGCTCGGGGGGACGGGCCGCGCCTGCCGCAGCGCTCTGCTGGTTTGCCAACGCCTCACGGGCCTTCTCGCCACGGGTTTTCACGACGCGACCGATGATATCATCGCCACGCCGACGCGCTCTGGCTGCGCGGCGCGCCTCTTCACGCTCGGCATTCTCGCGGCGCGATCGCTGGGCCCGGGTCTCGATGATGCTCCGGGCGGCAACGATCGCTGGATCGACCTCGGCAGCCCGACGGGCAGCTCGGCCAGCACTGCGCGCGGCCTCGGCTGCATTGCTGCGCTCTTCGTCGATTTTATTGCCCCGTCCACGCCGGCGCTTTCGTCCGTTTCCTTCGTCGTCGAAAGCTTCGGCTTCCCGTTTCCGTTGTTGTCTGCGCATCGCTCCCGCCTCTTTGGCAGTTTGCGCATCGATGCTTGGTTGTTCCGGATTTTGAGTGTCACCGACCTGAGTGTCCGCACTGTCTCCTCGGTGCGTTTCACTCGTGATGCCCGTAGCGACGGTCCCCGCCCCAACCGAGCCACCGTCCGGCTGCGGCTGTGGTGCTGCAGGTCCGGCCGGTCGAGCGGTTTCGGGCGGCAGCTGCCGATCGGGCTCGCTGAGGCCACCGGATCCCGATCCGCCGCCCGACGTGGAGGACTGGCTGCCAGTCATGAGTTGCTCTTGCAAGCGTGCCCTGGCCTCCATAGTGGCTGGACCCGGGCCGCCCTGGCCGGGGACAGCGGCCTGTATCTGTTGGGCAATAGCCGTTGCCTGACGCGTTTGAACATCCCAGGCCGTCTGGGTCGTCATCGAGCCCCTATCGCCTGATTGCCGCCCCTCAAGCGCGCGGCTAGCCCCAGATCCGCCACCTGATGTGGCTGCCTGCTTTCCGGCTCTTATTCGTTCGCGCATGCGGGCGATTTCGCGCTCTCTCATCCGGGAATCAGGAGCGCTCTCATCGAAAAAGCCGTCGCTTCCAGAGCCGCTGTCATCGGGATCGTCAGGGAAAAAGTAATCGGGTATCTCACTTAGAGACCCGTGCTCCCGGACAATAACGTCCTCACGGGCGCGGGCATACGTTTCGTCGCGCGTCAGCGGCCCGAAGACTTCCGTCTCCCATTCAGGCACCTGAGCTTCTGGATCCGCCGGCGCCAGGTCGTTTCTCATGTCCCTTTCGCGCGCACGCATGTAGGTCTGTGCGATCGTCGTCGATCGGCCGGACAGGCCTCGCGACGCCCGCGAGGTGGCCTCGAGATCAATTCCCTCTTGGTGAGCCGCGTTAACCAGCGCCACACGCCAATTGTCAAGGACCCTAGGTGTAATCCACGACAATGGATGCTCGCCCGTGGCGACGTCCCTTGTCAATGAACGACGATTGAGCGTCACATGGATGTGAGGGTGTTCCTGGTCCACGTGAAAGAATGCTCCGTAGACGTAGTCCAAGTACTGTCGTGCCGCGTCCTTTGGCAACGCCCTCGTCAGCTCGGGCTCCAAAACCTCGGCTGCCCATGTCATGCCTGCCCGATCGGCCGCGTCCTTGTAAGCTTCGCGCCTATTATCTGGATCGTTCTCTATATCGTATCCTGGTGGCGCCATGTCACGAAACCGGGGAAAACTGACCACGATGTGCGAGGTCATGGCTTCTTCGCCATCGGAAACACACTCGCCGTCGACATAATTTCCGTGCATTCCCGCCCAACGTTGCGCCCAATCCGCCAACGCCTCGTACGGGACGACCGCATTTCCGTAGCGCTGGCAGAGTCGGAATTTCACTTTCCCATGCGGGGTCTCTTTCCCAAACCGGGTAAGATATTTCCATTGCGAGCAAATTCTCGCGACGCTGCGGGCGCCGCCGCCGCGCACAATGTGGACAATCGCCTGGGGCGCCATCACGCTTTCCTGTAATGTTCCTTTACGATGGACTTACGCGTTCGCGGCTTCCTTGAGCCGAAGTCTTCCGTCTAGACGGCGGCGGCTGACATTCAGTATCGACATCAATGTCGTGTCCAAGCGTGCAAACTCGTAACCGAAAGCGGCATGCAGCGCAGCAAATTCCTGCATGTCGACCCTGCCGCTTTCAGCATATGAGCCTTTTAAATCGCGGATACGCCCGGAGATCACGCCGATCACCCGGATAAGGTCCTCAAGGGCTTCTTGTGTACCATTATTGACTTCAAGAAAGCCGCCGATCCTGCGGGCGGCGATACGCAAGGCCATGTTGTTGGTCAAACCAACGGCACTTGCCTGCTCTGCAAAGGCGTCAAATTCGGGTTCTCTCAGGCGTACGCTGACTATCTTGTATCCATGCGGATCCGAGTGCTGCTTGCGGCCGCTTACAAGGTTCGTAGCCACCACTTCAGGCAACAGCATTGGTTCTTTGTATGACATATGATTATCCAAAACCATTTTTTTAAAAAACACCACGTCATATTCACTTACAATGACAGTAAGGGTGCAGGAACCATGGGCCCATGGTCAACATAGCAAATCTGCCTCATTACAACTGAAACCCGTTACACTCGTGCAAGCAGGTAACAGGCGTTGAATCGGTAATATTCGCGCTGTACGAATGAACATTATTACATGTTTACTTTATATCCCCGAGACCGCGGACCGGCGGCGGAAAGGTTGTTGATGAAACTGATTACGTGCTGCTCCTTCAAAGGTGGCGCTGGCAAGACCACCGCACTCATGGGTCTTTGTTCGGCGTTGGCGACCGAAGGCAAAACCGTTGCTCTTTTCGAGGCTGACGAAAACCGTCCGCTGACGCGATGGAAAGAAAATGCCATGGCGCGGAACACCTGGGATCCTCGATGCGAGGTCTTCACGGCCGACGATCTTCCGCTGCTAGAAAAGGCCTATGACGAAGCCGAAGCGCGTAAATTCGACTATGCCCTCGCCGATACCCACGGTGGTTCCAGCGAACTCAACAACACGATTATCGCCAGCTCGAATTTTTTGCTTGTGCCGACAATGCTGACGCCCCTCGATGTCGATGAAGCACTGGCCACCTACCGCTACATCATCGAATTGCTGCTCAGTGAAAACCTCGTCATTCCAACGGCGATCCTGCAGCAGCGTGTCCCGATCGGCCGGCTGACGACGTCGCAGCGCAAGGTGTCCGATATGCTGACCGCGCTGCCTTTGACTAAACAACCGATGTTCGAGCGCGACGCCTTTGCCGCGATGAAAGACCGGGGCATGCTGCATCTGAGCCTGCGCAATGCCCGCGTCGACCCCGGCATGCGGCTAATGCTGCGAAATCTCGATGCTGCCATGGAGGACCTGAGACTTCTTTCCCGCTTCATGCACGAGGCACTGGGACAGTAGCATGGCAATCCGCAAGCCAGAGTTGACCGTGGCGGAAGCAAGGCGCCTCGCCGCCATCCGAGCGACTGCCACTGAAACAATGTCCGGTGGAGACGGTGCTGCGGACAATTCCGTCACGTCGTTCGTGGCTCCGCCTCCTTCGACGAAGTTGAAGGCAGCCGCCGGCGACAAAGAAGCCAAGGCCGGCAGACCGGTTGCGCCGCAAGGGCTGAGACAAGCAGACAAGACCACGCCTGCGCCCACGCTCACAACGAAGCGCAAGCCGGTGAAAAAGGTTCAGGTCTTCGTCTCCGCGCTCGTTCCAGCGCCTAACACATCGCCCGTCTTCGACATCTTGGTCAGGCAATATCCGCCGCAAAAGGCGCTTCAGATGATCCTGCGCAAGGCACTCGAGGACTACGAGGAAATGCTGAGCGATGGCACATTCCAGAAACAACCGGCGAACTATCAGAGCAGCGAAGAAGCCGACGCTCTCGTGCTAACATCGCGCATGATGCCGACATCGTTGCTGACGATCGCGCGAGCGCATTTCGATCCCGTCGGCCTGGAGAGCCGCCGCGCATTCGGCTTCAAACTCGCAACGGCGGCATTGGCTAGCTTTTTTACACGAGAGCGGAGGTAGAAAGGTAGAAAACGTGCGATGCAGACCAAGATCGAGCCTAAAAACCATGATGCTTTTCGGTTCGACCTCATCAACCGTCTCATCCTCATCACATACGAATGCAGTGCAAGCCTAGCAACAGATCGCCTCCTAAGCATCACGAGCTCCGCCTACTTCGCCTACTCAAAGGTTCCACTTGCTTCTGGCTAGCGGAAGACGGCTTTGGATTGAGGGAGAATGACACCGCGTCCACAATGAATGTGAACTCTTCAAATCGGCAAATCCACTCTCGCAAGTAGGAGCTTAGGGATGTTGCCGATTCCAGTGTGAGAGCCCATGCCGGCCGTCACCTCTATCAAATCGGAAACATTATAATCTGACTTCTCCTGTCCAATCGCGCCTCTTTTGATGACGGGTCCATCGAATATGATCCAGTCAAGGAGAACATTGCAGCATTCAATCTTGATCGTTTCGGCTCCGTGAGACTGCTCATCCGCGTAGTTGCGAACACGCACGACTTTTAAAATAGACTCCATCAATTAGACTACTTCAAATGTAACTTCATTTTCCAGAAAATCTGCTGTTTCGTCCTGCAATTTATACCATCATGACGGGCGTAATGCTGGAGGTTCAAAAGGCGCAGTGCGCGCGAAGGTCGGCGAAGTATCCGTGTCCGCATTAACTCGCCCTTCGCACTCTATCACCAAGTCATCGTGAGGTTTAGATGCTATTACAGTCTAGAACGCCCATAACGTCAAATGCCTTGCAGCATCGCGCATCTACAGCCAGTTAGATGCCCATCCCCCCTTTACGGCAGGACAGTAACAAAAGACGTGCGGACGACGTTGAGGAGCCGGATGCCAAACGGATGCGCTTGAAAACGTCAAGTGATGCCGCAATTGAAAAGGATGCGTTGGCACCTCTTGAGCGCCTACCCGTGGAGCTACAGCTCAAGATTCTCCAAGATTTGGTGATTCCGGATCTGGACGATCCGCAAACAGTCCTGCGCCATGTCGCGGCTTTCCGGCGCACGAGCCGGCCTCTTCATCAGGTTACAGAAAGCGAATTTAGTACTGAGAAGGTCGAAGGCAATGTAATCGGAGGAAACAGGAGGATTACCTCGCTTATAAAACGCCTTGGACAAGGCATTAAAGGTGTAGATGAAATCGAACGACGTATATATGCTAGAAATAGAGAAGAATCCATCGTAGAGAATATTGCAATGAACGCGGATTTCATCGCGTTTCAAACGGCGGACAAGCGCCACAATACTGTTAGTGATGTATTAAAGCGTAGTCATATTCCTATTAAACGTGACTCTGTCGAGAGTCTAATTTTCAACATCGATTACATCGATCCCAGGAGGAGCGGATCCGGGATTGTAAAATACGTATGTGATGTACAACGTGAGTATGGTGGCGCGGAAGATCTGGTCAAGAAATTGATTGAAAGGGCAGAGCATCTCACCGCGGAAGATGTAGCCTTCCTCGCCGAGACGAGTTGCGGTATTGATGCCAACAAGCGACGGGAATGCCTCAATGCCTGGGCAGGCCGGACGCACCTTCTGGCAAATCATCACGATGAGCTAAACGTCCTTTCGCGTATCTACGAAGATGGCGATGGTAAGGGCTACTCCCTTGGATTATTTGCAAAGAATATTAGTAAACTCTCGCCTGACAATCGACCCCTTCTGATCAGAAACATCACTAAACTTCCCTATAATGATCCAGGTCGGATGTGGGCGATGAGCCAGGTTGCAGCAAATTTGAGCTATCTCGGCGAAGCAGCCGAACCTCTGCGCAGGAAGGTCACACGGGACATCCTCGGCGTCGCACGGGACATTCTCGGAGACCCGTCAAAGTCGCAATCAGAGCGCTCCCAATCGCCGGGCGAGCACGTCCCCGAAGGCCCGTCACAGTGGCATACTGAGCCCACGCTCTGCCTGATTGAAGCGGTTCATCACCTTTCATCCCACAGGATTCTGCTTGACGACAAAGATATCCAAGATGTGAAAGCCCACATTGAAAAGATTCTCAACAAAAAGGAAGTGGAAGCCTATCCGGCGCAAGCGCAACTCATCTCGCACATGTCCGAGAACCAGCGTAGAAATTTCGTTGGCAATGCCCTGAAGACGAAGGAACCCACAGATGTGGCACCAAACGACATACACGAGAAGTCGATAGGCGTTATCCTCGCCCTGACGCTTCGAGTGAAAGACCTTTTACCGGAAGAAAAACAGATTTACGTCGATCATGTCTGCAGAACTAAAGGGGGGCACTTCGTCGAGGAGGCGCTAAGGTACAACTTCAACGAACAACTGAGAGATTTTAAAGGTGGCCAGCGAACAGATTTGGTGAATGAACGTCTTCGTTATTTCGTTCGGACAGAGTCCGCCGAGGCGGTAAACACCCTCTTAGACATCGCCCAGAACGCAAAGTTCCTAAAGGCTCATGACATCTCAAATGTAATCAAGACCGCCAAGGATCAGGCTAACCGCGCCTATGGTTATAGTGATAGTAACGACCCAATGATCAACTCCTTCGCCGGCATCGCTGCTCGAGCCCTGGTAAACTGGTCGAGGGAGGTCCTATCCAACGGGCGAAGCCCACGCCGCCTTGACGACCGTTCCTCTGAACGATCGTCCGTCCGATAACTCGCCGGTGAACGCACGGCGTGCGTCGACCCATTTTTTGCTATGGTCAAGGCGAGGGCCGGAGTTAGCGGTTTAGCGCTTTTGCTCGTCGGCCACCACTCTCACTCATTTCCCGCATTTGCTCATATCGACGCCTTTTGAATTAGCCCCCGAAAGGCCCGGACATGCTCCCCCACTTAACTAAGTGGGTAGGAGTAATGTTGGTAATATGACTAGCAGCAATTTTAAGATGGAAGTCCTCTCCGGGCCGGAACGTCGGCGGCGCTGGAGCACGGCAGAGAAGCTGGCGATCATCCACGAGACCTATGAGGCGGACGCGACGGTGAGCATCGTCGCGCGTCGGCACGGCATCCAGCCGAACCAGTTGTTCGCGTGGCGCAAACTGGCGTCCCAAGGGGCACTGACGGCGACGGCCGCCGAAGAGGAGGTCGTTCCGGCTTCCGAATACCGGGCGCTTCAGGCCCAGGTGAAGGAGCTGCAACGCCTGTTGGGCAAGAAGACGATGGAGAGCGAAATCCTCAAGGAAGCCCTCGAAATCGCCGGCGGCCCAAAAAAACATCTGTTGCGCTCGCTCTCTCTTCCGCGGGGGATTTTGGAATGAAGACCGTCTGCGAAACTTTGGGTGTCGCCCGCTCGAATATCGCCGCGCGTGCCGCAGGCTCCCCTTCCAGAGCCAGAGGACGCCCGCCACTACCTGATCGCGAGCTGGTGGAGGACATCAAGGCCGTCATCGCCGATACGCCCACCTACGGCTATCGGCGTGTGCATGCCATCCTGCGCCGCAACGCCCGGAAACTGGGGCGATCATGGCCCAATGCCAAGCGCGTCTACCGGGTGATGAAGCTGCACAATCTGCTGTTGGTGCGTCATACCGGAGCGGTCGATGATCGCCTTCACGACGGCCAGGTCGCCGTCGAACGTTCGAACATCAGATGGTGCTCCGATGGCTTCGAGATCGGCTGCGACAACAAGGAGAAGGTCCGTGTCGCCTTCGCCCTCGATTGCTGCGACCGTGAAGCAATCGCCCATGTCGCCACCACCGAAGGTATCAAGAGCGAAGACGTGCAGGACCTCGTGATCACCGCTGTCGAGAACCGCTTCGGCCGCATCAACATGCTGTCCGAACCCATCGAATGGCTCACCGACAACGGCTCCTGCTTCATCGCCAAGGACACCGCATCCTTGCTGCGCGACATCGGCATGGAGCCGTGCACGACGCCGGTGCGCAGCCCGCAATCGAAGGAGCAGACATCACGGTGCACCTTGTTGGATTGGTTGAGCGTCAATTAGCCTGGGTTTGCGGCTACCATAGCGACCGCCGATACCTTTTGCGAGTCTGACGTTTCCTGGAGGCTCATACAGGTAACGATGGTTGGTCGCATAACGGTGGCGCTTGAGAACGCCATCGCGACCGAGTTGGTGGACGGTTGTGGCGCTGACGCCAAGTTGACGAGCCACTTCCTCGCCGGTGAGCATGCCGCTCTCACGTAACCGTTCGAACCGGGTCTTCAACCCATATGCTCGACGAACGAGCATGACTTTCTTCAACGTAAATGGCTCATCGCGCCAATTGCGATGCCCGAGTGCGTTGAGACGACTGGCAATCTGTTGGTCGTTGTCGGTCTCTAGCAGTTCGTTGATCAGCGCTACGACCGCTTCCGGGGTCTTGCGGATCACTGCCATGGGGCGGGGACGAGCGACTGCCAGGCTTTGGGTGCGACCTCCGCGCCAGCGGATATGTATGTTGATCTGCTGATCAACCAACAGTGTCACGTCTTCGATGAGGAGACCAAGCATGCGTTTACGCTCGACCGCGCTCGTGCGTTCGTTGCTCCAGACGCTAGGAAAATCTGCGGCCAGCGCCCGGATCCGTTCCTGCGTAGGGCCGTCCAGCAATGATCGGTCTTTCTCGTGCTGACGCTCATGTTCGCGCTGAAGCGCATCGAGGTCGCGTAGCTTGCCATTCCAGTCCGCTTCGAGTGCGTCGGCAACCAAGCGGTTGTCGGGATCGACCTTCAGATAGCGACGGCGTGCGAGTTCAGCCTCATAGCGGGCGCGTTGTAACTGCTTGCGCGCAGCGAGGCAGCTTGCTCGACACGTTGTGAGATCTCCTCCTGGACCGCCAGCGCGACCTCTATCGCCGTTGGTGCCATTGCTTCGAGCAGCAACGCGCTGACCGCGTCATCGATCGCTGGTCCCCTTGCCCATTGGCAGGTCTTTCCAGCGTGACGAACGACGGCCTCGTTGCAGACGTAATAGGGACGGAGTTTGCCCTCGAACTGTTCATAATGGACCCGCATGCGGGCGCCGCAGCGGCCGCACAAAACTCGTCCTTGCAGCAAGCCGTTGCCCTGGCGAGGCATACGACCCCGCAGGCCCGCAGAAAACCCGACTGCATTTTGTTGGAGGCTTGATTGATTACGCTCGAACTCAGCCCACGAGATATAGCCTTCGTGGGCCTGAGGGATGAGCACCTGCCATTCGGACCTCGGCATCTTCTGCTGTACGGACTTGAGCTTAGCATTATAGCCCGTGCGCGTGCGTCCATATGCGAAAGCGCCAGCGTATCGGGGATTGTGCAAGATCTGAAGCAGACGGGAGTGGTCGATCTCGCTCCAAAGGACATCACCTTTGCCGATACCGCGCCGGATGCGCCGAGGAAACAGGATCTTCTCGCTACGCAGGCGGCGCACGACCGCGCAGGCTGATCCCGCCTCCCGGAAGGTATCGAACAACATGCGCACCGTGTCCTGGATCTGGCGATCCGGATCGAGCACCACGCGCATATCAGGCGTGTAAACCAGTCCGATCGGCAACGGTAACTCGAGCTCGCCACGACGCGCCTTATTGAGAATGCCCCCTTGCAGTCGAGACTTCAGGATGTGCAGTTCGGCCTCACTCATCGTACCCTTCAGGCCGAGCAGCATACGATCGTTGAACGACGCCACATCGTAGACGCCATCTTCATCCATGATGAGCGTGCGCGACATGGCGGCCAATTCCAAAAGACGGTGCCAGTCAGCATTGTTGCGAGCCAGGCGAGACACTTCCAGTCCCAGCACGATCCCTGCGTGGCCCATCGCGACCTCGCTCACCAAGCGCTGAAATCCGTCGCGGTCCTGCGACTGTGCACCGGAAAGGCCGAGGTCGTTGTCGATGACGTGGACGCGCTCAATCGGCCAACCCAACGCCACCGCCCGGTCCCGCAATGCATATTGCCGCTTCGTGCTCTCGGTGTTCTCGAACACCTGACGAAGGGAGGATTGGCGGACGTAGAGAAATGCATCGCGCTGCAGGTGATTAGCACTAATCTTCATGGCATTATCAGTAGACATGGCTTCCTCCTGTCTCTGCTGCCAGCACCATATTGGCGAGCATGTGCACGAGCTGGCGATCGTGCGCGACCAGTGAAGTTGTCTTGAGCCGAGGCGCCGACTGCTGTCGCGCTATCGCGGGTTCATGTGGCGCGATCAGCACTGCCAGGCCGCGCCACAGTCCGTGAAAGACGATGGCGCCCATGCGCCTGGCGCAAGCCGTGCCACAAACAACATCGGCGCGGAGCGCTTCGTAAACATCCTTGCCGTTCGCCGGCATGGCGAATGCGTGCGTCCGCTCGTCACCGTTCTTTTTTTTTACGCGCCACTGCGCGTTCAATACTGCGAGGGTGGACGCTGACGCCCAGTCTCGTCTGCACCAGTTCCGCCAGCGAACGGGCCTGTAGTTCACCATTGGCATCGAGATGCTGCTCGACGAGACGCATGACCTCGCCAGTAAGCTTGTGGGCTGACTTCGGCCCGCGGGTGCGCGGCAAGAGGCCGACAATGCCATCGCGCTCGAACGCGGCCTCCGCTTGATAATAGGTCTGCCGAGACACCCCGAATAGCGCGGCGGCATCCGCTTTGTTGGTGCCGTCTTGGCGGGCGTGACGAAGCATCTCGTACTTCACTTGCACGAGATCGAGCGGATCGAAGAAACCTGCTTCCCGGAACCAGGGGGCGCGGACGACGTCGGGTCTAGGGTTGAGAGCGCCCATCTGGCGCAGGCGATCACGCTTGCTTTCTTTGGTCATAGGCGCCTCCTGTGTGTAACGTCAATTATGCCGCGATTAAGTTGAGTGTCAATTGGATTATACCGACCCTTTAGCCAAAATATCTGCATTATCATGATGCTTCTCATAAGGAAGCCGCCGAAAACATTGCAGGAGCGGCATAATTACCTTGACATTCGCGGCATAATTTACTTGACGCATCCTCACTCTTCCTGCCGACACTTGATGTGATCAATCAGTGACGCCAGCGCCCACAGATCCTCGGGGCGCGAAAAGGACCGACCTGCGGCGACCTGGCTGAACACGCCAGCATCGGTGACATCGGTCCACGAGGCCGGCAGCGAACGCAGTCGTCCTTGAGCGTCGTAGAACATGACGCGGTCTTCGCCCCAGTTCTGCTTTCGTGTCGCGAGAACGAAACGCCGGCCGCGCCAGGGATGAAAGGGATGCGTGACTTCAAACTCTATCCGCGCTTGAGTGTCAGTACGAACTGCAGTCCTGGACTTGAAAGAACGGTATGGCCGAGGCGTTCGTCAAAACCTTCAAGCGCGATTACGTCTCGGTCAATCCAACCCCCGACGCTGAAACCGTCATCGCTCAACTGCCGTTCTGGTTCGAGCATTACAACAATCTTCACCCGCACAGTGCTTTAGGATATCAATCGCCGCGCGAGTTCATCAGCTCGCAATCTCAAACCTGAGCATGTCCGGTCTTTTGGGGGCAACTCCACCTTTGTTCAATTGAATTGCGGTATCGGTAGCAATTGCCACCAACTATCACCTCAACATCACTGGGTTCGTCTTCCAATCCGCGAGGCTCCATGACGGTTGCATGAGTCTACATTCGCTGGATGAGTGACGCTTGTATCGGCCTGGAAAAGAACATTGTGTTCACACATACGCCAATGCGAGAAACCTTGAGTTTATGTCAAAGAGTTCGACATCACTTGAAGTTCTTACCGACGCAACGGTGATTGCGCTGGAAACGCTTGGTTCTCATCTGCGCACAGCTCGCGAACGCAGAGGAGAAAGCCTGAAGACGATGGCCGCAAGGATGGGGACTTCGATCCCGACGCTGCGCAGGATGGAGGCGGGCGATGCAAAGGTGTCGATAGGTGTTTATGCCGCGGCGCTTTGGACTTTTGGGAAGTCCGAAAAGCTTGCTGAGATTCTCAAACCTGGCGATGACGAGTATGCCACGATGCTCGATGTGAACCGGGCGAGCCAAAAGAGAAGATAGTATGAACGACTTCCGAGGAAACTCTCTTGCGGTCTGGTATCTCGAAAATCCGCTCGAGCCGCGCCTCGTCGGCCGGGTGAAGCTCGAGGCAAGCAACCGGAGATGCCTTCTTGAACTGGATGACGAGTGGAGGCGTTCGGGATTCCCTCTCTCTCCGGATCTCACCCATGACATGAAGGTGCATGCCCCCTTAAAGGACATGGTGGCTCCCGGCGCAGTCGAAGACGCCATGCCGGATCGCTGGGGAGAGCGCATGATCAGGGTCGTCTCACGACCGTCGCGCATGAGTCCCCTCGACAAGCTCTGGTATGCGGGCGACCGCCGTTTCGGTGCGCTTGGGATGTCTTCCAGCATCGAGGAGTATCGTCCCGTCGATGAACAGCCACTCATGAGTGTGGATTCCCTTCAGGAAGCGGAGGCGCTGATTGCACGCGTCCTCGATCGTGAACCTCTCAGCGAACGAGAAAGACAGCTCATTGCTAGCGCGGGCAGCATGGGTGGCGTCCACCCCAAGATGCTGATCGAAAATGATGGGGAGGAGTGGATCGCCAAGTTTCCGCGCGGCAGCAACGTGGATCAACTCCCTAAATCCTACGACGACATCGTCGATCACTGCTTCGATGCAGGCTCATTGAGCGTTGGTGTGAGGTTTGTAGAGCTCCGGCACTGCTTCAATCTACCAGTAGATGTGCTCCGAGTTGGCGCGTGCCAGATAGGTTTCTGGCCTTTCCCAATTACCTGCTATTATATAGCCCCAGATAGAAGATGGTTGCGAAAATTAGGATGTTCTTCAAGATGCTCGAGAAACGCCCAAGCTTCGATTTGGCCGCTGCGGTAGCACGCCAGCAGCATTTCTTCTTCGGTCGTGAGCGGAGATAGTTCTGCCTGAGGCTTATGAGCGGATTTCATCTCGTAGTAACTTTCTTTTTGCATAAGATACCTAGTATAAATTAAGGAAGTCATAAGTGAAAAGCCGATGGATTGCAGACCAAAGTCTATCGTCATGTTGCAGACGCGTAACGTTCATTATGACTTCATTTGCAATGCGCGGCACGCTCATCATACCTTGAGGCTTATACCAGCCCTCACTGAAGCTGACTCTCGGGATTCCCAAGAGCCGACGAATCTGAATCGATGACGCAAACTGGAGGTTTGCGATGGGCGGCGGCTTCTTTCACTTGCTTCCATCTACGATGGCGGCTCTCGCGGTGATGCTGCGCGGCTCGGCAGTGTCACCGTGCAGATCGTGCGCGATTGGGTGGTGCGGTTCAACGCGCGCGGTCCCGAGGGTCTGATCAACGGCAAGGCCCCGGGCAAGCCGTCGCTGCTCAATGACGATCAACGTGCGGCCTTGGCGCAAGCCATCGAGCGCGGTCCTACACCCTATCTCGATGGTGTCGTGCGCTGGCGTCTGTGTGATCTGGTCCAGTGTCTGTGGGAGGAATTCCGTGTCTCGGTGAGCGAGCAGACCCTGGGCCGCGAATTGCGCTCGATGGGCTATCGCAAGCTCTCGGCTCGTCCGAAACATCATGCGCAAGATGCCGAGGCGGCCGAGGCGTTTAAAAAAACTTCCCCGCCGCAGTGGCAGAGATCGCCCTTGGCCCTGCCAAGGGCAAAGTAATCGAAGTCTGGTTCCAGGACGAAGCGCGTATCGGCCAAAAGATAAGATCACCCGCCGTTGGGCCAAGCGTGGATCGAGACCATCCGAACCGCATGACCAGCGTACCCGCTCAGCCTATATCTTCGGCGCGATCTGCCCCAAACAGGGCAAGGCCGCAGCCCTCGTCATGCCGTGGTGCGATACTCATGCCATGAACCAGCATCTCATCGAAATCGCCCGAAACGTTGCCGATGATGCGCACGCCATTCTCATCATGGATCAGGCAGGATGGCACATGTCCAACAATTTGGCGGTCCCCGAAAACATCACGATACTGCCCTTGCCGCCGAAATCGCCCGAACTCAATCCTGTCGAGAACATCTGGCAGTTCATCCGCGAAAACTGGCTCTCCAACCGCGTCTTCAAATCCTACGAGGATATCGTCGACCACTGCTGCCATGCTTGGCGGACATTGCAGGACCGGCCCTGGAAGATCATGTCCATCGGTCGACGCAAATGGGCCAATGGGTTCTGATCAATGAGGGTTGGTATTAGGTGCAGATCACGAGGCAATCGCGGAACTCTCCACGGAAATATCGAATTTGCCAGACTCTGATGGAGGCGGTGCGCCATCCGACATAGCGCTTGATGAGACGCATGAAGGCCATTTCGATCAGATATTCCAACTCTCCGGTCGCGCAGCAAGGTCCACAGTAGGACGATTTGCGGTACTGTCGTCCGTAACGGCGGCATCGGCGCTCGACCTCTTCCTTTTCAGGCGATGCGTCTCCAGCCCCTTATACTCGACTCCCTTCCGGCAAGGCGCAGAGATCGGCTTGGTGTATCAGGTCGGCCCTGCTCGACGCCTTGGTCAGAGCGCTTCCTCTTGCCTAACTGAATCATGGGCTTTACCACGTGAACACCTCGATGACATCGTTTAACGTTTCATCCTGACGACCGGCACAAATTCGGCTACGTTTGCAGGCAACCGCCAACGTTCTTGCGCTCCTGCGCTACGGCCATCACCATCGATACCAGCGAAAACTGGCCGCTGGCGGCCTTACGCGTCAATGTCCGGAGATAACCACCAGCGGAATTGATCTGGCCCGCCCGTTCGAGGATGCAAGCGATCACCGTCGCCGCGCCCTCCGGCCTCATGACCTCACAGGCTTCCTGATAGGCAGAGGGACTGACGCCCAGCATCGATCGGACTACGACGGCTGCCGCCATCAGTTCGCGCCAGCTGGAAACCTGGCCCCGCGGGCCATAGGCGACGATATCTGGGCAACATCGCACCACCATTCCAAGCGGCGGGATCTTCTGTTCTCCTTCACCCGACGTTTTTTCTGCAGCCGGCATTTTAGGCTGAGCAGTCCATCGCTCGTCTTTGCCTGGCTTGTTCTCTAAAGCCGGTTCAGATTCAAAATTAGATTCGGGTTTTTGATTCTGTAAGTGGACGCGGTTTTCGCTGGCATTGGCGTCGCTTTTTTCTGTTTTCCAATGATTTTCCAGGCGTTTGATTATGTTCTGTTTCATCCTCAAGAACACCTGCTCCACATCCGACAAGTCCTCGATGGATCGGGCTCGGGAAGCCGTGGTGATCTGCGTGCGGAAATCCGTTTCGATGCCCGGCCAGTCGATGGAGGAAACCTCGTCGCATGCAGCTGAAATCAGCTTACGGACATCGCGACGCAACAGTGTGATGCGTTCGCGCAGGATTCGTATCTGCCTGCGTTCGGCGGCGACTTTTTCTGCAAGGGCGGCCAATTCTCCTGCGCGCGCAAGAAGTGGCGCCAGACTGAACCCGTAGGCCGTCTCCACGCGCCCGTCATGGCCCTTGCGGGCATAGCGCTTGCCGTTCGGACTGTCGCGCCGATGAACGATCCCCGCCTGCACGAGAACGTTCAAGTTTTCACGCAGTGTGGTCGCGGCAATTCCGTTGGCGCGCGCGGAGAGCTGGGCGTTGGACGGAAAGACCGTGAGGTTCTGGTCCGCGGACAGTTCAATCGTCGGATGAAAAGACAGAAGCGCCGTCAGAACAGCGATCGCGCGATCGCGCAGGCCGAGTTGCGTGCGCGCGTCGCAGACATCACGCAGCACCTTCCACTTGTCGACTGGTTGCGGCACGGGCGCTCTGCCGACCGCGATCTGTCCCTTCACCTGCGCAAGCGTCACCGCCCGCCGCCCGAAGGGCGTCGTTACATTTCCCACTTCCATGTTTCTCACCTTTCAAAAAGGCAAAAGAAATCGTTCACCCGAAGGTGTTCAAACGCTTGACTATGCGGGGTGGAAGTGCGACTCTCGTTCTTGGCTAGAGAATGAGATGAGGCTTCCATCGGCAAACGTTGGGGCCTTTTTCTTTTGCGGATTAATGTCCTCTCATTTCATCTTCATTTCGCGTTTTCTCTTTTGCCATTCAGGCGCTCCGTGATCCGGAGGCGCTCTGCGAACATTTGATCACCGCGTCTGTGAACTATCGAATAGGGGCAGGGGCCCTGCCGAGCTCGGCGCCGGCGGATTATCACCGCACGGCGACTGAGGCTCTAGATCGCAAAGGCGTTCTTCAAAATGCTCGCCCCACCCCTGCAACGCCCGTAGGATAGGCGCGAGCGTTTGCCCAAAAGGCGAGATCGTATATTCGACGCGCGCTGGCACCTGAGCATAAACCCTGCGCTCCACCAGTCCGTCACGCTCTAGATCGCGCAACTGGTTGGTGAGCGTTCTTTGCGTAATTGCCGGGACGCGGCGACGAAGTTCGCTGAACCTAGCGGTTCCGTCCAGCAGATGGAAAAGGATCACACACTTCCATTTTCCAGCAAGCAGCTGCAGAGCCCGTTGGACCGACGAGGCCATCTTCTTTTCAGCACGGCAATGGCGGTTTTCCAACATTTCGGTACCTTTTCTGCACTATCATGCATTTTTGACTCCAAGCATCTTTTAGTACCGCAGACAGATTCTCAAGCAGATGCTGCGGTAAAGATTTCATATAAAGATTACAGGTGTAACAGTTCATGCTCCCCACTTTCCGACCCGGCGCCGCACCTTTTAGCGACGCTTAGGCTGCCTCCAGGATACCGGAAGCAATCATACTGCGAACACCTGCGTGTATGCTGTTTCGATGCCATCTTTCGTGCCAGATCATGGAAATCTGATAGGTCGGCATCACACCTTTCTTGGGCACGAAGGTTTGAAGGCCATAGCGCGCGGCGAGGAAATACGCAGACGCAGCAGGCAGAACCAAAACGGCATCGGTTTCCTGAACAAGTCGCGCGGCTGTATGGATATCTGGCACGGTCAGTGTCTCACGGCCGCGTGGACGAAGCGCTTCCAACCCGTCGTAAGCTTCGCCGAAGCCTGTGTTATAGGTGCTACCGATACGCAATGAGAGAAAGCGACCGAGTTCTTCATAGGTGGTCTTGCCGCTCGCCGCCACATGGCCCTTGCGGGCCACGCACACGGTCGCAACAGGCGGCAAGGCGCGACAGTAAAAACCGGTCGGTGTATCGTCGGTGATCCCGAGGGCGAGATCCGCGCCCCCGCTCTCGAGTTGAGTGATGACATTGGAAAGGCCGATCATCGGCACGAATACCGTGGTTGGCGATACCTCTCGAAAATATCCGGTGAGATTGCTGACCAGCAAAAGTGCTAGATGATCGGCCATGGCGACTGCAAACCGTTCGGGGGCCTGGACCTGCCCGCCGAAGATGTTGGATATATTGCCGATGGCCGCTTCGACTTTCGGCGCCAGCACCTTTGCCAGCGGTGTCAATTCAAAAGTCCGGTTGCTGCGCGTCAAAAGATCGTCGCCGAACATTTCGCGCAGTCGCGTCAGTGCCCGGCTTGTCGCTGGCTGGCTCAGGCGAAGGTCATTGCCTGCATGCGTCAGGTTTCGAAAGCGCAGCAAGGCATTGAGGACAAGAAGCAAGTTCAGGTCAAAGGCGCCAAGATCAATATTACGATCCGGGTACTCGATCTCGATGGCGAGATTGGACGCCATCGAGATCACGCTTCCGCGATGGGCCGGAGCAACCTGGCATGGGCCTGTTCCTGCTCGACAACAGATCTCGCCGCAGCGCCAATATCGCCGATGACCCGGCGTCTGGACAGGGCAGAGCCTCCCGCCAACCAGTACATGGAAACTTCCTGCTGCTTAATCGCAAGAGGCGGGACCAACGCTGAAAGATGAAGCGTTTTCGTCAACCATCCCGCAATGGAGCGAGGCACGGTGAGCGCAAGTCCACTTTCTGACACCATCAAAGCGGCCGACGTGATGTCCTGCACCTCGAACAACTGCGTGCGACGGCGCCCATATTTCATCAAAGCATCGACGACCTGAGGATAGGTTTCCGTGCCGTTTTCAACGAGATGAATGTGAGTGAGATCGAGAAATGCCTTTTCGCTCGGCCGGACGCCACCCAGATCGTGACGCTCGAACGCCACGAGCGTCACGAACTCCTCCGAGAACATCAACTCATGCTCAATGTCGTCACAAGCCTCATGTACACTGCCAAGCATGTATTCGACAGCGCGCGCGCGTAGCTGCCCGAGACCTTCTCGGGGTGTCTTGTGAGTATTGACCTTCAACGGTTCGTTTTCACGGGCGGTAGATTTGAGAAGATGCGGCAGGAGGGCCGGCGTCAATCCCGCGTTGATGCTCACGCGCACACCCTGCTCGGCCTGCCTCGAGGAGACAACTTCGCGTATGTGCGCCATGGCGAGAGGAACGGTTTCTGCCAGCCGCTCGCCGCGACTGGTCAATTTCAGACCGGTGGAACTGCGCACGACCAGGTCGTCACCAAGGATTTCGCGCAATCGAGCCAATGCGCGGCTTACCGCGGGCTGAGCCTGGCCTAATCGACGAGCAGCATGCGTAACGTTGCGCGTCAACAGAACTGCTTCCAGCACAACGAGAAGATTGAGATCAACGCCGCTAAGATTCATATCTGGCTTTATTTTGTTGCCATCATTCGATAATGGTAAATTATCGATATGCCCTGAATCACTTTTATTTCCCATCCCGATCTCTTGCCTTTTGCCTGTATCTCTAAAGAAGCGAGCGCTCGTCCTGTGGTCAAACAGCTATGCAAAGGCTGAGGCCTGACCGTCGGGTTATAAATCCGACGCCGTTTCGGTCGATGTACACCGGGTTGCCGTTCAGCCCGTGATCGCGGCCGAAATAGAAGGATGGTCGCGCTGGCGGAAAAACTTGAGTGGAACTGCAGATGGTGACCGGAGTTGTGAAGACCTCAGTTGTCTAGATTTGTGAGCTGGTAGGGCCGATAATTGTTCTCGAGTACACGGTCTTCGGGACGCAGAAGCGTGGCAGGCCATTGCGAAAGGTCATCAATACATTCTCCGCTCTTTATAGGGGCGAGGTTGAATTGTTTTGGCGGTAAGTATTCTACGATGAACGGAGACTGTCATTCCCATTCACAATTCGGTAGTGTTCCGTTACGTGACACTGTGTTGCGAAATGGGGAACGCTTGATTAGCAACCGTAGATATCCCCGATGCGAGATCTGCTTACGGCGTCGGCTCTACATGCCTATTGTAATCGTCCGCTGTTCCGAATTGCAAGCAAAGGTCGTTGAGATTGATTAGAAAGGATCAACTGTAGATTACAACGCAATAACCACCTTTCCTCTCGCCTTTCCGACACAGGCCAAGATAAATCCGGCACTCAGATCTTGTGGAGACAGGGCTGTCTGGCTGTCCATTTGCACGTCGCCCGAAACCTTTCTCATCTTGCATGCTCCGCACACGCCCGCCCGACACGAGTGCGGCAAGTTCACACCTGCGGCATCTGCAGCGTCCAAAATCGTCTGACCAGACGACGCACTGAATTCCTTGGAGGTTCCCTCGATGGAAATCTCGGTTTTGGCGAAGGCGGATGGTGAAGCCAATATCGGGGCAGCGACTGCGCGCGCGATTGGCGTCACATTAGATGGCGACGGTTCCAACGACCCGGTAAAAGCCTTGGGTTTCACGTTCACGCCCGTCGCGGCGTTTGCAGCAGCGCGCGGCAATGACGGCGATAAGTCTTCGATCGCTGCCTCCAACCGCGCTTGACTGGAAGACGCAGTCGTTCCGAGCCTGCTAGAAACATAGCTGTCTTTCACCAACGATGGCGTCATCGCAGCGCTAGGTTCTGCCGAAACCTTTACTACCGTTGGAGCGGCGGCCGGCGCACCGCCGAAACTCTCGTCATGATATTTTTCCGAGGGTAGCCCCATCTGCATCAGCAGAGCTTTGGCAGCGGCCATGTATCCGGGCGGCCCACAAACGAACGCTTCCCGTTCGATGAGGTCAGGAACATATGTCCTCAAAAGCATCTCATCGAGCTTGCCCGTCGGTCCATGCCACGGCCGTGCCGGCGAGGCTGCGGCAGGCACGATCGCCAGCTTCAGCTTACCGGACAGGCGCGTGCTCAGATGCAGCAACTCTTGATGGAAGATGATATCGTCTGGTGTGCGCACGTTATTGATGAAAACGATATCGGCGTCCGACGCCGTATCGACCAACCAGCGCAGCATGGACATGGTCGGTGTGATGCCGCTGCCGGCGGCCATGAAAAGCAACTTCTTTGAAGGATGGTCGAAGCAGGTGAACTTGCCGGCTGGGCCACTAATGGCGCACTCGAACCCTTCGACCATGTTGTCGAACAACCAATTAGACATCCATCCCATCGGGACCTTCTTGACTGTGATCGAGAGGGTATATGGACGCGACGGCGACGACGAGATTGTATAGCTTCGTCGCAGCGCACCCGTGGGCAGGGCTACTTCGATGCCAACGAACTGACCCGGCTTGTAGTGGAACAACGCGGGAGGATCGGAAACGAAGCTATAGGTTTTCGTATCCGCCGTTTCCCACACCACCGATACACATCGGACAACCGTCTTTCCGGCCCAGACCCCCGTCCGCCCCGGCGCCAAGGCCGTCGCCGGCCAGACGCTTGTAGAAGCGACGGGAGCAACTATTGGTTCTGGAGACGTTCGAGCCACGACGGAAGCAGCCGAAGGATCGAGGCGTCGTTCAAGAACCGGCGCTTGGTGCGATCCGTAACCCTTGCCAAGGATCGAACCGAGATCCTTGCGCGCCTGCGCCCGCAACTTCTGTTCGCCCTCGACGAGCTTGGCCCCATAGGCGCTCACGGCGAGCCGATCGATGAACTTGCCGAGTGCCGTTCGGAGTTTGTTGGTGCGCTCGTCGCCCAAGACAGCTTTCACCTGCTCGATTGCAGCGCTTATTGTGCCGGCGTCAACCTTGAACACCTCGTCTTCATAGTCCGCCCAGAACGACGAATATCTTTCCAGCAACTCGAAGAGAGCGTTGCGTAGGTCGTCGCTTTCTACCCAAGTGGTGTCTCTTATCAACACCTGGAACTTACGAACCTCATGCGCTGTAATTCGCTTTTCAACATCCGATGCGTAAACGAACATAGAAAAGACTATTCTTGCAATCTCACTGTCCATCTTAGGAGGTTCTATCTGCTCCATTGTATTCATGATACGAATCTCACCGCTAATAGATTATAATTTGTGGTATAAAAAGTATTCAGTATTGGCCTTTAGTCGGCGGCCGGACCTTTGGAGCTGACACTTTGTCGGTCATTTCGAAAGATTTGCCGACCGCTATGAGTTTTTGCCTCGACGCTGCTGCGATGACTTCGGGCGTTGGCGGCGTCAGCAATATAGTTGCGAAGTCGCTCATCACTTCCGGCACGAACGACGAGGTGGTATCGGCCAGGTCCGCATTGACAAGGTCTCCGGGACCGAATGCGACGTCTGGAACAAAATCCATGCGCTTGGGATCAAAGAGTCTGACTTGCCCACGCAGAACAAGGAAATAGAAATCCACATCTGCCGTTGTCTCGAGCCTGCAGTTCTTGACATAACGTTCAACGCGGCATTGCAAGGCGATGCGAGCGAGATCTTCGAGTGGCAAGGTGGCCAGGTGTGCGTTGCGCGCGAGCATGGCCAGGCGCAGGACAGGATGAACCACCAGCGCGTTGTCCTTGTCGAAATTGTCTTCGTAATTGATTTCTATCTGCGGCGCGTCGTCGGCAAGACTGCCCAACTTTATAACGCTTCGCTTTTTCAGAACGACAGATTCTTCGACAATCTGCCTGCCATCCACATACACGGCGCCTTCATCGAGGCGGGCCAAGCGAAGCACGCCCGCGCGTACGGTGACTGTAGCATGATAAGTCCACACATCGGGGTGATTGGGCGAAATATCGTTGTCGAGAGCTCGCCCGATTGTGATTTGGCTTTTCGCAGATGTGAAGACTTCATCTTTCCGTCCGGGAACCCGGACAGTGGCGCGCAACAAAACATCGTCCGACGTGGTTTGTTTTACCTCGGATATTCCGGCCATATATTGGATTGCCGCGACGAGCAGCGGATGCTCATCGGTGTGTAGTTCGTCAAGCAGTTGCTCAGCGGTGTTACGGGCGGCCTTCTGGTCAATGTAACCAAACACCATAAGGCCTATCGCCTTGATCACAGGTTCCTGGAACTCAAGCAGATGCTTCAGGTTGCTCGCAGTATCGAGACTGGCGATAACCGCCTTGCGGTGCGTCCAGCGCTTGGGCAAAGGTGACGCCGCATCCTCGATATCTGCTTTTGCGTCTCCCATGAGGATAGCAACGATCTTGGGATGGAATGCCTCTCGCCAGCGCATTGCGGGGTTTCCGGGAATGGTCTGTCGCAAAATGAGGGTAAGATCGTGACCACACAGCGAAGCCAGATTTTCAGCGTAGGCCAGATATTCCGGCTCAGGACCGAAGTCCTTCAAGATCGACAAGGCCTTGATGCGGATCTCCTGCTCATGCGCATCCATGGAATTGTGCAGTAGATCGAGAAGTGTCGTCCCGAGGGGATCGGAGATCACGGCGGACTCAATGCAAAGTCGCAGCGACTTCTGCCGGTTTAACGCCTCGAACGTCTGCTCCATGGTTGTGGAAACGACTGTTGCCTGCGATGACAACTCCAAAAGAACGGCTTGATGGTCATAATCGGTGATCTGCAGGCTCTGGCGCAAGACCTGAACCGTCGACTGGAAGCTAGCCTCTTTGAGAACATCCTGCAGGGATACACCCTTTTCGAGACGCGCCACGACAGCACTGTTGAGCAGAACCCTGTAGTGACCGAGCATCTCTTGTTTTTCATGGTCAGTCAGACCTGACATCCCAATCACGGCGGTGTTCGAGAACCCTAACTGCTCGAGAGTCTTTTCGTGCTCTTCTTCGGAGATGTTCATCTGCGCGCGCAAATCCTGGAGGAGCTTCAACGATGACGAACTCGCGGTTGTGCCGTTGACGACAGCCTCTTCGAGAATGTTGCGATAGGCATCGAGCTTCTGCTGCTGGGAAAACCCAGGAAGGACTTTCGTGAGAAGGTAGATTTCGTCGGCTTTCAGGTTTTCGAGCTTGCGGCCCTCGAGAAACTTGCTGACATTGACCTTCATCCTTTTGAGCTCGCCGAGAAGATTGGAAGCCATGCTTTCCTGCTGGTAGCGCACCGGGCTTTGCTGCAACGCGAGGCGCAGCCAGATCGTCGTCAGCGCGACGATCGCGATATCGACAACCCGTGCGCCAAGGTCGGGGAAAAGAAGGATATTGGGACGGCCGCCAAACAGGTAGAACGCATTGATCGAAGCCCATGCCGCGATGCACAGGCAGTGGTGGACAACGAGCTTTTCCGTGATGTTCTCCTTTCGACTGCAGTAGCGCCGGTACAGCATTTCCAGACCTCGCCCGAGCCCAAGCGACGTCGCACAGAAAACAGCGAGCACCACCGGCGCACTGACGAGTTTGGGGATGTTGACCGGGTAGCCGAAGATGAAAAGGCCCGGCGCAAGGATTTTCTGGACTGCACCGTCTTCATGGGTCCAGATGCCTGAAAAATAGTAATCCCAGTTTCCGGAATAAAGATAATAGAATCCGTAAAACCCGAAAATTAGGCCCAAAAACATATAGTAGACGTTGCGTCGCTGAGGGTCGAGAACGCCGTTCCAATAGGATCTCTGCAGATCAATATCACCGCAATTGGCGGTGCATGCGACGCAGGCGCTGACGTCACCCTTTGGGGTCGGCTTGCGACACATGGACTGAGGCACCGCCGGCCGGGAGTAGTGTGGCTGGCTTTCCAGGATGCCGCCTGGCTCCGTATAAATCTTCTGAACGACATTTGCGGGGCAGAAATAGTTGCACCAGGTCTTGCCGCCCCAGAGCACTCCCGTAAGCATCGCAAGACCGATGACCGTCAGGAAGGCGATTGCGAGCGCGGTGCGGTCCGTATTGATGATGAGCAGGCGCATCGTCACGCCGGTAAACAGCATTGCGAACTGGATGTACCAGCTATTGCGCGCGATCCAGCTTGAAGGGGTTATCAGAGGTATCTTTCGGGTAATCAGACCCGTGCGGCGCTCTAATTTGCTACGAAACCGTCTCAGCCCAAGGTAGCCTGGAATCTGGGAGGCAAGCGAAAGCGGACATATCCGGCGCCAGGCTTCGTGTCCAAAAACCATCAAAAACAGGGGGACGATTGGCACGAGCATCGTCCAGAAGATACGTGTTCCCATGGCGTAGGGTGTCGCCACCAGCTCTTGCAGCTGAACCTGCACGGCTTGATCGTCCACCCGAAAAGGACTGCCTAGTGTGCCTGGGTCAGTAAGAGCAATCGAAAACGGATCCCAGAATAATGATGCGATCAGCACAAGCCAGCCAGCAAGCAGCAGGCCACGCACAGTGAGCATCCTCCGCTCCGAAACTCTTGAAAACATGACCGCTCCCTGTTGAACAGCCAAGGATGTCGACTGACTTCAGAACTTGGCACGATCGCAAGATGTTTCTCTTGTCTGAGGCGCGCCGCATTTGGAATCCAGTTCAGCCATGGACCGCATACAAACGTTTCAGCCCTAGAATAAGGGGGTTTCGAGCTCTGCAAATTGTCATTTTCAGCATGGGGCTATAACACTGGCGCATAATTGCCTCCGCCCGGATTGGCGCATAACAGTGTCGAAGAACAACCCGACATCACAATCCAAGCAGAAAGAGGCGCAGCTCCTGTGATAAGCATCTTCGACGCGCAATGTCCTGCGAAACAACCTCTTTCGGATGAACGCCTGAAATGCGCCCGGGCAACCTTTGTAATGCGTCGTCTATTCTTGTTGGGCAGCGCTTTGTCCATCTTTGCCGTCGGCATATTTTTGGGAGCACCAATTGCCGCGGCAGACGCGCTATTGGCCAATGAACCAATCACTCCCGTGCCGCTCGAAACCAAGCTGGACGAGCGCAAAGTGACTTTGGGCCGACGGCTTTTCAACGACAGCAGGCTTTCGGCAGGCAATGGCCTATCCTGCTCGAGCTGCCATATGCCCCATCTCGGCAGGGCGGACGGTTTGCCGCGTTCGCGTGGCGTGCCGCGAAATCCCGGCGTGGTCAATACACCGACGCTCTTCAATGTTGATCTCAATTCGAAGCTGAACTGGAGCGGCAATATCACCTCGCTCGAGCAGCAGGCTCATCGCGTCGTGGAATCCAAAACCTCCATGGCTGCGCATTGGAACGACGTCATGGCCGGGCTCAGGCAGGACTCCGTGCTGGTCGAAGAATTCAAGGCGATCTATCCAAATGGAATGGAGCAGGTCAGTGTCGTTGATGCGCTTGTAAGTTTCGAGCGGTCGCTGAATACACCAAATGCTCCCTTCGACCGCTATCTACGCGGCGACAACGATGCGATTGGCCCGGATGCAAAAGCGGGCTACCGAATGTTCAAGGATTACGGCTGCGTTTCCTGCCATCAGGGCGTGAACGTAGGCGGCAATATGCTTCAGGCTTTTGGTATATTCGGGAACCCGGCGTCAGCGGGCAAGGGAGCAAATGTCCCAGGTTCGGCCGTAGACACTGGTATCTCTAACGAACGCCCTGTTTTTCGCGTTCCTACACTGCGAAATGTCGCCCATACCGCCCCTTACTTCCACGATGGCTCGGCAGCCACGCTTGAGGAGGCAATCGGGGTAATGGCTGCGCGTCAGCTCGGACGAACGCTTACGGACGACGACACCGCTAAACTTGCAGAGTTTCTAAAATCGCTGACTGGAGAATATCAGGGCATATCCCTGGATGATCTATGATTGCGGAAACGAAAAGCGCGACGAGCCAATAGGAAAGAACGGATCTTGAAGAATTCCTCGATCAGAGACTTTGCTTCCTCGAAAGCTGCCCGGATCGCATGTCTCATCCTCATCTTCTTCTTGTCGGCAGGCCTCACCGGGTTGGTTTGGCTATTGCAGGCTCCCCAAAACTCTCTGCCGACTTTCCGTGAGAAATTCGAGCGGATGCGCGATATCGAGGCACAATGGGACGCAGAAATTCTTTCGCTGCAGCTTGGAGCCGCACGAAACTATGACGCGGTCACCACCACCGCAAACGATCTTAAAGATCGCCTCCAGGAACTCCAGGATATTCTGGGCGCTGAAAAGAGCCTGATGCCGTTGAAGGCTGACTTCGAGACATATGTCGGGACTGTGAAACGAAAGGATAAGCTGTCCGAACAGATTAAGGCCAGCTACGCCATGCTCCGCAATTCTATGGGTGTGCTTCCGGATGCTGTCGCGGAATCGTTTGGCCATCCCGATGCTCTTGTCGCGTTACCGGTGACTGGCAAGCGTATGGCGGATCTCGTCACCGAGGTTATCACTGGCTTGGTGAGCTTTTCCGCGTCGCCTACACCGCTTCTGCGCGATACCGTCAGCACCCGTATCTCGGCTGCACGTAAAGCCAGCCAGTCTGTATCACCGGAACTGCAGAGTTCGGCAGCTCGGTTTCTTGTGCAGGTTGAAGTTGCAGTACAGGAACGACAGCGCGGCAACGACCTGATCCTCATGCTCAGTGCAGTGCCAACCGACCCGGTTGCTGATCAGATACAACAAAAGCTACAAATTCTAGAAGATCAACGCTCCGGCCGCCACACGATGCTCTGGTACATGGTGGGCGTTGTTTGCAGCTTACTGACATTATCACTTATTACTTTAGCAATTATTTTTAGGCTGCATTTTATAAAACTCGATAAGGATAATAGGATGTTGCAACAGGCCAACCATGACGTTGAAGAGCGACTTCTACAATCGGCAAAGCTAACAGCATTGGGCCAGATGGTGGCGGGCATTACGCATGAAATAAATACACCGCTCGCCTATGTGAAGGCCGTTTTCGAGGTCATCAAGGAGCGCCTTATTTCCGAACCGGAGCTAGCCGTCCGAGGCCAAACCGGAGATGACGAAGAAACGCTGCGTGAAAAACGTGAGGAGATGGAGATGCTCCTGGATGACGGTCTGCACGGTATCGAAGAAATGACGACGCTCGTGCGGACGATGAAGAATTTCAGCCGACTGGATAAGGGGCATATCGAAAGTCTCTCGGTGGAAGAAGGCATTGAAAGCGCATTGTTGATCGCTCGCCCGCAGCTAAAATACGTTGCCGACATCCGAAAAGAGTTCGATTCGGTACCATTGATCATGGGGTCACCATCGCAGCTAAGGCAAGTGTTCCTGAACTTGATCGTAAATGCCGCAGACGCGTTGGCGGAAACAGGCAAACGGGGCACGCTGACCTTGCGGACGCGTGTTACGTCCTCCGACACCGTTGAGATCGATATCTGCGATGACGGTCCTGGCATGACCGAAGAGCAACTCAACAAGATTTTCGATCCCTTCTATACCACCAAAGCCGTTGGCAAAGGGACCGGCATGGGGTTGTCCATCTGTTATCGGATCATCGAAAACCACGGCGGAACGATCACCGTAAATTCGAAGCCAGGTAAGGGTGCAATGTTCACCATCACGCTGCCCAGGCAAGACGACAAGTTTTTTGAAGCGACATCCCATACGGAATCAACAAATGCGGACAGAAAGCTTCTGCAAGATGCCTAAAGCGCGCTGGTCACGCGAGTTGCGGTGTGATGATCAATCCGAGGTAAAACGAACATGAATGATAAGCCGGTCCTGCTTTTTGTAGATGATGAAGAACGTGTCGTTCGTCTTTTGAAGATGATATTCCGCAACGAGTATGATGTTCACACGGCATTGAGCGCGCGTGAAGCTCTTGCTATTCTCGAAACAATCTCCGTTGACGTCATCGCAAGCGACCAACGCATGCCTGAATGTACCGGCATTCAATTGCTGGCGCAGGTGCGCGAGCGTTGGCCAGAAACTGTGCGCATACTATTGACCGGCTACAGCGACCTCGTCGCCATCATTGGGGCGGTCAATGAAGGAGAAGTGTATCGTTTCATCAATAAGCCCTGGGATCAATCCGAGCTCCGGAACGTGATCGCCAGCGCGGTGGAAACTGCACGCAGCTCACGGACCGTGCGAAAGAATGTTGCTCCGATCTGGCAAAGCAACAGTTCAGAGCCACAGTTCAGCATCGCATCGCAATTGCTTACCATCGAAGGATGCGACAGCGACCGCCAAGAGGTTGTTGAAATGTTCACCTATGATTATAGGGTCCATTCCGCCTCGACTGCTAAAGACGCAATCAAGATCATTATCCAGGAGCAGATAGGCGTTATCGTCACGAATGCCGAAGTTGATGGTGTCGATATGACGGAAATGCTGTCGGAAGTCGCACGCATCGATCCTGCTATCACAGTTGTCGTTATGACGTCCACACCACAAAGCGACACGATCATCAAACTTATAAACAGTGGCAGGATCTATCGCTTTGCGATCCAACCGCTCAGCCCCAACCTCTTCCGTCTGGCAGTGAACGCGGCGATGCGGGAGCACCATCGACGCCTTGCAGATCCGCGCGTCGTTCGGCTTCGCATGCAGCGTGAATTGGACAAGGAAGCAGGCAACGATGGCATATATGACAGCTTTGTCAAAAGCTTGAGCCGATTTACTGAGGTGACTTGATAGGTAGTTGCGATCCAAAGGGATGCACTGCCCTCATCGCAATAAATCATCACCGGTACCGGCCGAAAAGGCGATGTCACGTTGTCTGCAGCTTAACGGTTGACCGGTAATTTGGCGCGGATGAGCTCGACGACAATCAGTTATAAGAACCACCGCTTTCCACGGCAGATCATCTCACATGCGGTGTGGCTGTATTTCCGGTTCCCTTTGAGCCTGCGGCTGGTCGAGGAAATGTTGCTGGAGCGCGGCATCGTCGTCTCTTACGAAACGATCCGGCGATGGGGCCGCAAATTCGGGGCGGCTTATGCGAAACAGTTGCGCAGAAAGAAGCCGTCGAGGAAGGACATCTGGCATCTGGACGAGGTCGTGATTTCCATAGGCGGCCGAAAACATTGGCTTTGGCGTGCGGTCGACCAGGACGGCTACGTTCTCGACGAGATCGTTCAGACGCGCCGCGATACCAAGGCTGCCAGGCGCTTGCTGGTCAGGCTGCTGAAGAAACAGGGTCTGTCGCCGAAGCGCATCATCACCGACAAACTGCGCTCATACGGCGCGGGAAAACGGGACGTAATGCCCGGCGTCGAACATCGATCGCACAAAGGGCTGAACAATCGCGCCGAGAATTCTCACGTGCCGCTTCGAAAACGTGAGCGGATGATGCAGGGCTTCCGATCCGTTGGAGGCTTGCAACGTTTCATCTCGGTCTTTTCAGCAGTCCGAAATTTTTCGTCCCGCCGCACCAGAAGCACTCGGCCTTGGCCATCCATATTCATCGTATCCGCGCCATGGCGCAGTGGAATGCCGTGACCGCTGCAATTGCCTGAGTTTACCGACAAGAGCATTTCACTGCTGTTGATCATACAACGTGACATCGCCCTTAGGAGAGGTCCAGTACGCCGCCCCCAGCTGCTTCCAACCGATGCAGATACGTGCCCGGCTTGATCAACTGATACGGAAAATAAAGACCGGGTGGAGCAGGCGCTCGACCGTCAAGTCCGGTGAGGCGCTCGAGGATCATCGTCACGCCCATCGCCGTCAGAGGTGCCGCTCCTCCTGGGTGAAAGACCGCATGTCGCGTCCGTAGCGGCTGACCATTATGATCGTTGCCGGACAGTTCGATGATAATCTCGGTCGATTTCGGTTCGCGACGGCGACGGGTCGAACTGACGCCCGTTGCAAGATCGAACTGGACGTTCTTCGCGCCGGTGGCCGTTGCCAACCCCGCGACGTCGATCGAAGAAAAGCCGGAGGCTTTGATCTCGGTGCCGTCAATCGCATGAAACAGCGCCTGGGCATCGTCGCCATCACGCCAGATATAGGCGCCATCGCGACGCGTCAGTGCTGCGGACATCATCTTGGACAGGCGTTCGAAATCTTCCGCCACGGCGGGTCCGCCGCCATCCTCTTCATCTACCAAAGCTCCGATCTTAATCTCGTCGATGCGATCGAATTTTTTCGCGAGTTCGAGCGTGGGAACCGTCGTGGCGCCGACGAGCCATTCGTAGCCGAGAACGACAGCCCCCGCGTCCGGCTTGTGCATGAACGTTGCAATTTCGGGTGCGATCTCGAAGACACCGGACGAAATGCCGAGATGGGGCAGGGCACGTGAATTGGCAAAGCGAAGCCCGGCGAGGCTTTCGTCCGAATAGAAGACAGCGACGGCGCCAACCTGGCGACTGCCCAATCCGAGATCATCGGCGCCGAGGTCCAATTGCACGGCTTCGGCATTGCCAAGCTCTTTGGCCACCGCTTGCGCCTTTTCGATGTTCCGGCCGGCGATCAGAAATGGTGCGTCTTGATGCAGGTTGCGTAGCATTTGAGCGCTCAGGCGGCCGATTGCGCCGGAGCCACCCATCATCAGGATAGGATTTACGGACATAGGTTCTTTCCTTCTATTAGTTCGTAAGTTACTATTAGTAGGCGGAGCATTCATAACCTACTTTTGGTAGGATTGGCAACAGGCGAGGCTTAAATGCATCGGAGCGGCGAGACGACGGATCACGCAACGGCGGCGAAAAGGCTGCCGCGCGCCGACCGGCGCCGGCAGTTGCTCGACACCGCCCTTTTGATTGTCCGCGAAGAGGGCGCCGACCGGCTGACCCTGGGACACCTTGCAGCCCGCGCCGGGGTGTCCAAGCCCGTTGCCTACGATCATTTCGAGACCAAATCCGAGCTTCTGATCGCCCTTTATCGCTGGATCGACACGGAGAAGGTCAATGCCTTTCGCGAGGCGACAACCGGGAGCGTGCGCCGCGCGACGGAAACCGTCGATCTGCTCGCCGCAGCCTATATTCAATGTGCCGCCGACATAGACGGCGAATTCCATGCGGTCGGAGCAGCGCTGACTGGCAGCGAGGAGAAGGCGGCCGTGTTCCAGGAATTGCTGGCAAATAGTGTCGCGATGTTCGTCTCAGTGCTGGCGCCGCACAGCACGCTGGGGCCCGACGAATTGACAAGACGCTGCATCGGCTTGGTTGGCGCTGGTGAAGCAATCGCGGCAGCCCGATTGCGTGGCGATTGCGACGAGAGTGAAGCGATCGCCACGTTCAGCAGTATTATCGGTGGCGCCTTTACGACTACATAGCTGCCGGCTAGCGACAGCAAACCTTGACGCGGTCTACAACGCGCCCTGACGCAAAGATTCGGTGGGACAGCATGTCGGTCTTTGACGGTGAACTGAAAGTCTATGGGATCGAAGGCCTCCGCATTGCGGACTCCTCGACAATGCCCTGGGATAGCACTGGCAAGACCTGGCGCCGTGCGTTGTCTCAGAGAGCAATCGGTCTATCTTTTCACGGCAAAGCACTGCCTCGCGACGACGGCCGTACCCGCTGCATCTACTGGTTAGTTTGAATTTGGAGCCGCAAGCATTGCTGCCGGAAGTTCGGTCGTCCTGCTCGCTCTAAAACTGGTGGGTCGTAGGTTCGTGTCCGTTCAAGAGCATTCACTGTTGTTGATCATACAACGTGACATCGCCGCCGAAAATCCGACACTAACCATCTGAGCAGTGCCGCGAGCGTCGTTCTGCTCGGACTTGCTATAGTGCGCATTCAGCAACTCGTGGCGTGCCGGCTCTCGCCTTCAGACCGGCGGCAGGTCACGGGTGCCGTGGAGGCGGTGTGTGGCTTGAGGACCAACAGCGCTTCGTCGATTGGTTCAACATCATCAACGAGGCCTACGTCAAAGCCCGATATTCGCCGCACTATGAGATCTCCAAGGAAACGCTGGACTGGTTGGTGCAGCGGACGGAAGACCTTATTACCAGGGTCGAGGCAGTTGGCGTTGCGCATCTCAAACGGATCCAGCCGGTCGCATGACGCTGCGAGCCAGCGTAGCTGGCCGCGGGCAGTCTAGGTTGGCCCAACGTTTTCGGCTCTCGATTTTACGGTCTTGAGATCCTGGTCGATGCCGCAGCTGACCTTTTGACCGTCATGACGAACCGTCTCGACGGACGAATGCCAAGGTGATCACCGCTTCGGCGGCTGTCCGAGAGCTAAACCATCGGTCTAGCGCGGGTTATCCTTCCGCCGGAGGAGGGTGACGCGGATTGCCTCTGTCTTCGACGTCGGGGTGGAAAGAGGAGCGGCCAACTTTGGACTACGTGGTCCCTCGCGCGCCTTGAAGCTCTCGTACTTCTGCTGAGCGTCTAACCGGTCGGCGTCCGAGACAGGTTCCACCGGCTCGGCGTTGATGTCATGGCGGACAGAACCGGGTCGTGCGGTCGCGATCCGATAGCTCCTGGAGTGAACATAGGTTGCCAGCGCCTTGCGCAGCGTCGACACGCTGATTTCCGGTTTCAGGAGAGGCCGGATTTCACTCCAGAGCCCGAGCGCAAACGGTCGAACTGGATCACCAACTTTAGCTGGAAGAATAGCGATGGGCCGGGTGAGTAGTGCGTTGATTGCCTCGGTTTTGGCGACCTCCCTCTCACGTGCCAAAACTGGGCCAGAGCTGTTGAGCTTAGATTTCGTCGTCGATGAATTCTGACACATAGCTGTCCTTAACGTTTCAGGAATGTCGCCGCCCAGGATACGCCATTCGACATCACGAACCCAAGACATCGGTTGCTAAGCAACTAGGTGCGAGCAGGCGGGAACGCAAGCAATGCAAGCATTGTCAGGCGTCAGTAAGGCGCGGCTGAGCTGAAAGTGGCGCCCCAAGCCCGTTGTCCATTCCGGCTCTGGTGGAGGCCCGAACGCGCCACTCAATCACAGAAGGTTGGATCCAATGCTCGACCACGCGGACGTTACCGTGGGTTACCTTTTCAAGTATTGCTTCCACGTGCCCTCAGCTTAACGTGAGCAGTGGCTGCAGCCGATCATGGATAGATAGGTGCGATCGGCCCTACCGGGTAGACGTGATTTTGAGCCCGGTCCAATAGGCAGCGAAAGCCCACATATCGGCATGATGGGCGATGACCTTGTCCAGTGGCATACCGGCACCATGGCCGGCGCGTGTTTCAATGCGCACCAGATGCGGTCTCGGTCCGAGGTCCGCCGCCTGCAGAGCCGCGACATATTTGAAGGTGTGGGCGGGGACGACGCGGTCGTCGGCATCGGCGGTGGTGGCGAGGATGGCGGGATAGTTCCGACCGGGCTTGATGGTGTGATAGGGAGAATAGCTCATCAGGTTATGGAAATGAGCCTCTTCCGCCGGGCTGCCAAATTCGCCCGCCCACAGCATTCCGCCAGTAAACTTTTCATAGCGCAGCATGTCCATGACGCCGACACCAGGGAGCGCCACGTCGAAGAGTTCGGGCCGCTGGTTAGTGACGGCGCCGACGAGCAGGCCGCCACCCGATTCGCCCTGAATCGCAAGACCGTCATGCAATGCGATGCCGGCCTGTTTCAGAAACTCGCCGGCGGCGATGAAATCATCGAAGGCGTTCTGCTTGTTCTCCAGCTTGCCAGCGCGATGCCACGCGCGGCCGTATTCGCCGCCGCCGCGGATATTGGCGACCGCAAGCACACCACCCTGTTCCACCCATGCCAGTTGCAGCGGATTGTAACAGGGGATTTGGCTGATGCCGAAACCACCATATCCGTAAAGCAAGGTGGGGGCCGGAGACGCCACGTCTTTACGGCGCATGACGAAAATCGGCACTTTGGTATCGTCCTTCGAGCGGTAGAAGCGTTGCTCAACGACAAACCTCTCAACGTCGACCGGCACCAGGGGCTCCGCCCAGGGGGTCACAGTGCCCGTTGCGACGTCGTAGCGATAGATCGAGGTCGGCGCGTTGAGACTGGTGAAAACGAAGAAGGCTTCGTCCTCTTCCTGGTTGCCGCGAAAGCCGCCGGCGGAGCCGATACCGGGCAGCTCGACAATCCCGTCTTCCTTCCCATCCAATGTGAAACGGCGGATCTCGGTTTTGGCATCCCGCAGATAGGCAACTAGAAGTCGGCCGCCGAGAATGGCCGCATCGTTGAGTACCGCCTTCCCCTCCGCTTCGGCAACGATCTCGGTAGGTTGCGGTTCGGTTTCGGCAAGGTCAAGCGAAACCACGCGGCGGCATTCAGCGCCATAGGTGGTGGTCAGAATGAGCCTGGTTCCGTCGTTGCCGAAGACGGTCCATTCGGACTTAAGGTCGGGAACAATGGTGCGTGGTGTCCAGTGTTTGGATCCCAGATCTACGACGGTTAAAGCGGCCTCGTTGGACCCCGGCGTCGAAATGATATGCAGATAGCGGCCGTTCGCAAGGCGGTCGGCCATGTGCAATAAATGCGGGCGATCCGGCGTGGAGTAGATCAGCCGGTCGTTGGCCTGAGACGTGCCGAGCCGGTGGAAGTAGACCGCCTGGTTGGCGACGCCGGCGATTGCCGCCTTGCCTGCTTCGGGCTCCGGAAAGCGCGAATAGAAGAAGCCGGTGCCATCCGGTGCCCAGGCGATCCTGGTGAACCGTGCCCAACGGATCTCGTCGTCCAGGACCTTGCCGTCTTCGACCTCCAGCACCTTGATTCTACGCCAGTCCTCGCCGCCGGTTTGAACGCCGAAGGCGACTAGCCGACCGTCATCGGATGCCTCCCATTCGCCTAGTGCGTCAGCGCCATCTTCGGACCAGGAATTGGGGTCCATCAGCAGGCAGTTCTCGCCATCGACGCTGTCGCGCATATAGAGCGATGGCTGGTTTTTCGGCCCCTCGTGGAGAGTGAAGAAATAGCGGCCACCGCGTTTTACCGGGGCGGTGAAGCGGGCGTAATCGAGCAGTTCGCCCATGCGCTGCCGCAGCAGGTCGCGGCCGGGCAGGGTCTCCAGGTAGGCGCGCGTAATCTCGTTTTGCGCTTGGATCCAGGCGGCTACGCGCGCATCAACGGCGGCGCTGTTTTCGAGCCACCGATAGGGGTCGATGATCGCCTGGCCGAAATGCTCCTCGGCAACGTCGACGCGTTCGGTGTGCGGGTAGACGATATCGGGCATGTTGTTCTCCAATATATGTAACGCCGATGCCGGTCGGACATGGGCTGATGTGGCCGCGGCCAGAAGAGGTACCGCAAGCAGCGATTTGGGAAGGCATGGCGCGTTCCTCCGGCTACGGGCGCGGTCGGCCCGCAGCCGATGCGCCAACACCATCGCGACAATCTTGTCGGTCTTGATCTTGCCACCGGCAATGGCCTTGCCCAATGGAAAGGCGAAGCTAACGGCAAGCGCACGAGCCGAGAGTAGGCCACTGTGCGCCGAAGAGTTACTCAAGAAGGTGGCCTGGTGGATTCGGACGAGGTGGTCGCGCATGTAAGGATGTTGCCAAACGGCTGTTGGCGACTTTCGCCGATTGCGTCGGAGACCGAGCGTAGACACCCGCAGTTACGGCGAAGGTCATGAGTACTTTCTTTGCTGCCTTCGGTGACGGACGCGTTAAATGTCATCTCCATGTACGAAGCGATAGTGCGCCTCGGCGCGAAGCTGTGTCGCTGAACGCGGAACGACAGCTTGGAGCATTTGCGCCTGGCCTTGGCGAAAAGTATGCGCAAGATAGCAAAGTTTGGGCAGGGGACGCTTTCCCGAGCGGTCTTAGGATGGAGGGCATGCAGCAGCTCCATTTCAACATCAACCTGTGAGTGGAAGTGGACCAGTTGGACGACTAGCTAGACCGCCAACTCGATACTACGGGCACGCTTCAACGGCGCTCGACTGCATGACGATGGCTTCCGGTCGGCCACTTGCTGCGGCCAAATCATGACAACGAGCTTGTCCAGTCAACGCTCGTCGCTACCTGCATTGCAGCAATCAGGAGATGTAATCCGTTCCACATTTTGCGACACAGTTTCGCAGTTTGAAAGACTATCCGACTTATATTTGCGACGGTACCAAGGCGTAACGTCGATATTCCTATCGACAGATCGCCGCCGCAATCGCGACTGTACAAACAAGTTAACCTCCCCATAGAGATCGGTCGCCAGATGGCAATCAAGGCATAGCTTCAAATAACTTGCGCGGTGTTGGTCGGGAAGCGTGTAGGTGAGACCGAGACAGAGGGTGCGCCTAGCCGAGGGCAGGCGCGCAATTCGCGATGGCAGTCGTACTGGTGAGGCGATCTTCCCGAACGTTTTTGTCACGGAGCCGTGAGTGCGGCAACAAGAGGCCTTTATTGACCGTCGTTCGGTCGTTGAGGCACATGAGACCAGAAGGGCGACTTGATGGCTGAAGCAGGGTTGGGGCAGACGATTGGACCTGCAATCGTTTTGATGGGGGCGGCGGTTGTAGCAGTGCCGTTGTTCCGGCGTTTCGGCCTTGGATCGGTCTTGGGTTACTTCGCCGCTGGCGTGGTTGTGGGTCCATCGGTGCTTGGGTTGTTCACCAATGCCCAGTCCATTCTGCATTTCTCAGAGCTTGGGGTGGTGATGTTCCTTTTCGTGATTGGACTGGAACTACGTCCGCACAAGTTATGGGCGATGCGCGGCCAGATCTTCGGCCTTGGCCTTGCACAAGTCGCCGCCGCCATTGCCGCCCTCACGCTGACAGGCAAAGTGATCTTCGACCTGCCCAACCCGGTGGCTTTCATTGCCGGAGCAGGCTTCGTCCTTTCTTCGACTGCCGTCATCATGTCGGTCCTGCAGGACCGCGGTGAGATTTCGAGCGTCGAAGGCCAGAATTCGGTCGCAATCCTCCTGCTCGAGGATTTAATGATTGTTCCGCTGTTGGCAGTGGTCGCATTACTGTCGCCACTAGCACACGGACGATCCGAGTGGATGGACATTGTGGTGGCGATTGCTGCGCTGCTGATGCTCCTTGGGGTGGCGCGCTGGGGACTGAACCCGTTCTTCGCACTCCTGGCGCGAGCGCGGACACGCGAAGTGATGACGGCAGGCGCTCTGCTCGTTGTTCTGGGTTCTGCGCTGCTGATGGAAATCGCTGGTCTGTCCATGGCGATGGGCGCATTTCTCGCCGGGGTGATGCTGTCGAGTTCGAGCTACCGGCACCAAATCGAGAGCGACATTGAGCCATTTCGTGGTCTGCTTATGGGGCTGTTTTTCCTAGCCGTCGGCATGTCTCTCAACCTTTCCGTCGTCGCGGCTGAGTGGTGGCTTCTGGTTACCATGCTGATCGCGTTCACCGTTGCAAAAGGCGCCGTGGTCTATGCGGCAGCGCGCTTATTCGGTGGTTCCAACCAGCAAGCATTGCACCGAACCTCCATGTTTCTGCAGGGAGGGGAGTTTGCTTTTGTGCTTTATGCGGCCGCGACAACGGGTGGTGTGATTGATGCGCGGGAAAATGCGCTGTTCACAACGGTGGTGATCCTATCCATGGCTGTGACACCCCTGCTCATGATCGCGACAGACCGTCTGCTGCATACGGAAGCGTCGATGGATGGCGTTGACGCTGCCCGCGATTTAAAAGGTCAGATGCTTGTCATCGGTTTTGGTCGCTTCGGGCAGATTGCCTCGCAGATACCGCTGTCCAAAGGTGTTAAGCTCTCCGTGATCGATATGAACCCCGACCGTATCCGCGAGGCACAACGATTTGGGTTCAAGGTTTTTTATGGCGATGGCACCCGCCTCGACACGCTGCGCCAATCGGGTGCGGGTTCCGCCAATGCACTGATGATCTGCATCAATGACCCCAAAGCCGCAACGCACATCGTGGAGCTGGCGCAGCACGAATTTCCGCAAGCCAGGATACTTGTACGCAGCTACGACCGCGGACATGCGGTTGAACTGATCCGCGCCGGTGTAGACTATCAGATCCGAGAGACGGTCGAATCTGCCTATCTGATGGGAGCTGAAGGCTTGCGAGCGCTGGGATATGCAGAGTTTGATATTGAAGAGGCGGCCGACGACATCCGTCAGCGGGACAACGCGCGCCTGTCTGAGCAAGTGCAAGGGGACTCCATGTCGGGCCGCGATCGGCTTCACATCCAGCCCGTTCCAGAGCCGCTAAGCGGAGCTTCAGCGTCGAAATAGGAAGTGACGGACGCTCCGTCCGCAATAGCGTGCAGGCGCATTTCAAATTCCAAAAGCAAAGAACCTCGCACATGCAGCCATACAGAATTGCAATTGCAGGCCCTGGGACCGTGGAACGGGCGAGGGCAACTCTCGCGCCCACCGCCACTCGATCTCTCGCACGATGCGCAGCTGGTGGCCGCTGCCCTCCGCCTGTTTCTATCCGGGATCTGCCAATGAGATCGGAATTAACGGAGCTTGGTATGTGGTTACTGCTCAGCCAGAGAGCCAACACTGCCTTGATTTAGCCGACCGTAGGCTGCAGGAACTGTCGAAGGATCAAAGTGGCGTCATCCACAAATCGGATCGCGCCTGCAGCGCCTGATACTTTCCGGCTCAACAGACAAACGCTCCATCGATTGTACTCATCTCAACCATATGATGGCATGTGGACGCTCGGTCACTATCCCGAAGCCAGGCCAGGAAGACATAGTCAAACCTGTCAAAGCCCGACGCGCATCGAATGCTTCATCGCTGCAGCAACGCTCTATCCCGTTCAGCCTCCCTCGGCCTGGCCTTCAAGCTGATGGAGGCGGAGAGATCTTGGAACTGCACCCTCGGGCCAATCGAATTCCGATGTTGTTAATAGGCGTGCCCTTTAGAGGCGGAAAAGCGGTGATCGACAATCCACCGGCTGAACAGAAACAGAACGCCGCCTGATCGCCTGATCGTTCAGCTGCGCCGCACATTAGATTTGACAGTTTCTCGTTACATCTGAAATTTCGATATCTTCTATGGGGGAGAGTGGCGTCGATCCGTTGTATTTTCCTGATGCAACCGAATAGAGACAGACATGGTAGATTTAAAGCGGAAGGCAGAAGATAACGGGCAAGAGGGGCCGATTAAGCGGCTTCGTTCTTCAGACGTTATTCCGATGACACCCCTCGCTCAGCAATTCAGTCCCCGCCCGTCGCCTGCGACCTCGCAGGAGCGTACCAAGACGGGTGCTGCTTCCGAGATCCCAGACGATGGAAGCATTATCGCTGAAACGGAATACGGAGGCGATGAGCATATCCCGGGAACAATTTCGCCTTCCGGTGTGGGGGGGCGTTCTTCAGATGACCCATTGGAAAACCGCGACGACGAAAGCGTGATCGCGGAAACGGAATATGGCGACGAGGAGCCTCCGGCGGTTGTCAAGCAGGAGCCTTTTGCCCTGCGCGAAGTCAGCCTGCCGGACAAAAGCAAAATGCTCGAGAAGAGCAAGATCTCATTAGAGGGGCAAGAGCACGATGCTTCAAAGAGGCAGCGTTTAGCCGCAGAACCTTCGGGCGATCGCGTTGATGTAGATGATGGGTTCGAGTTGGATAACGATGACAACAACAGTTTCTGGGATGAAGTGAATGCCTTGGTACAACAAGCAGCGGTCGAGCGAGATTCGGCATTCGAGACGGCGAGCGAGTTAAGCTCGCTGGAGTACCAGCCTCCAACTCCTTACTTCGAAAAGCGGATGGTTCCTTACGATGCTGAGCAGGCGGAACGGTCGCGGAACGGGAGAAGATATGTCCGCCTGACGGAAACGAACGATGAACCAGCGGTTGACTGGAAGCGGAAGGAACAAGGGCTTTTCCCCGAATCGCTCCACTTCGATGAGCCTCTCATGCTCGACCCCGAGACGGTCAATTTTAGAACGCCGAGATTGTACGGTTTGTCAGCATTCAAGCATCATATGGGGCGCGCGGTTACAGATACTGACTCGAAAGCTGCGCTTCTTCCCATGGGTGAAAACTCTTACCGGTACGACGAGCAACTGAGAAACATGCCCGTGAACGTATTAGACAAGAAGCACCGGGTTCTCAGCATGCAGATGATGGTTCGTTACAAGCCTGGCCAGTTCTTGTGGATACAGCCGCATCTGGAGCACGAGCGGCATAATCTCAATTTTTGGATTGAGAGATGCAAGGAAGCGAATGTCTTCCTCAAAGGGCGGGATGACTGTTTTGTTACGCCTGCGGCCTACAATAAAAAGTACAATACACGATATGTAAAGGATGCGGCGTCGGTAAAATATGCGACTTTGGCGGGGACTTATGCCAGAAATGACCTGCCAAAGGTAGCGGTTCAGGTGAACAAGGACTTCCTGATAAGCTACGAGCAATTTTCAAAAGCTTTTCAGAATAAAGATCTAAACGGGAATTTAGAATCCACCGCAGGTAATCTTAGAAACTACAACGTTCTTTTTTTGTCTCTAAATGGGTCCTCATTTTTTTCTCCAGGAACAGCGCGCCTCAACAACCCTGAGCATTTCTCAAAAATGCTTGGCAGATACGCCATCGATTCCTCCATTGCAGACAGACCTCAGCCCAAGCCTGGGGAGCTTCCAAGTTTCCTTGTGCGTCGGGATGAAAATACTCTCGTGAGCGGCGAGATGATGCGCGGCATTATGGCGGCCAACAACGAACCTCTCAACCGAGCGTCGGTCCCTGAAAAGGATATTTTCGGCCGAAACGGCAACAGCGGAGGAAAAGCTGGAAATTATTCAGTTCTCACAGCGTTTCAGAACAATCGGTTCAAACATTTGGATGCAGAGCAAAAGTCGTTCATTCTGCCTGCTGGACGCGAGACTGCGGAATACCACGACACCATGAATCGAAGCAATCTGGTTCCTCTCGTACCCTCTGTCCAATATCTAACCGAGACAGGAGATCTAGACGCGTTGGACGCTTATCACAACCTGCAGGTGTCTCAAGCCAACATCCCGGGGAACGTTGTAGCGTCTTGGGAGCCGGAAACAGATCCCGAGCCGCAGTTGAGAGAGGACCTAGCGGCTGTAAGCGGACACTCGAGTCGCGGCGCCGGCCCTACGGTGGTCTGCTCGTGGCTTGAAGATGTGGTCCCGCCCACCAATACCATTGCAGGAAATGACTGGAGGGAGGACGATACCGCTATCGGTATCTATGTTCCGGACGACGAAGTTCGGAAGCCGGACCCCGTCACTAGTAGAAATCTAAAGACGTTTGAGGGTCAGCTTGCGAAAACGTACCGGTCCACGGAGGGGAGGCAACGTACCCAAGACCTCCCCACGGAAGGTCACGACTTGCAGCAGCGAACCCAAGAGCAGGATGAAAGTGCCAAAACAAGTCGGCGACAGATCATGAATCGCCCACCCCAACGCCGCGGCCGATAGGAATGTGATTAGGTTCAAGCACCTCCTCGGGTTGGATTTCCTGGCGCTTCTCAAACGGAAGGTGGTGACAGCGATCCGTTCCTATCTTTCGTTTCGGGTTGTGGAACATCTCGATGTAATTGAACCAGTCTAGCTAGTACTACAGTTGCGTTTGATCTGAAATCATGATTCACTCTTGGCATTTAGCTGGAGGGAATTGCATGTCCGTCGCAAGCTGGTCTGGCTCGGTGCTGGCATGGCAACACGAGCTCGATGCATTGAAAGAGCGGCTCGGGTCGGTTTTTCATCGGCGCGAGTTACGGGTATCGAGTGGTGCCTTTCTTGATGGCTTGCTGTCGGGGGTGGAGCGCAAGACCGGCTGGTTGATGGCCGAGCAGGCTGGGCTTGAGCGGCCTTATCGGATGCAGTCGCTACTGGGGCGCAGCCATTGGGATGCCGACGCTTTGCGCGATGTCGTTCGGGGCTACGCGGTAGAGGCCATCGGAGATGCGGACGGCGTTCTGGTTGTAGACGAAACCGGGTTCCTGAAGAAGGGGGAGCATTCGGTTGGGGTGGCGCGACAATATTCCGGCACGGCCGGCCGGGTTGAGAACTGCCAGGTGGGCGTCTTCCTCGCCTATGCAAGCCGCCACGGCCAAACCCTGATCGACCGGCGGCTGTACCTGCCGAAAGTCTGGGCTGACGACGAGGCGCGCCGCACGTCAGCACAGATCCCGCAAGAGCAGCGCTTTGCCACCAAGCCAGAGATTGCCTGCGATCTGATCGCAGCGGCACTCGATGGCGGCGTGCCATGTGCCTGGGTGCTGGCTGATGCGCTATATGGTTCGGATTCGCGGCTCCGTAGGATGCTGGAAGAAAGGGGTCAGCCTTATGTTCTGGCAGTTCGCTCCAATCATTGCCTGCGCTTTGCGCGCGACCAAGGAATCGAGCAAACCGACCCCGAAACGATGGTCGCGGAGCTGAACCCAGAAGCTTGGTCGAGCCATGCTGCAGGCGAAGGCGCCAAAGGCCTGAGGCTCTATGACTGGGCCCGCATTCCCCTCGGCTATCGAGCGGACGCACAATGGGAGCGTTGGCTCTTGATCCGCCGCAGCAGGCGCGAACCCGACGCGCTCGCCTATTATTTTGTCTTTGCGCCTGCCGGCGCCGAGCTTTGCGAGTTGGCGGGTGCTGCTGGACTGCGGTGGACCGTCGAGGAGTGCTTCCAGCGCGCCAAGGATGATCTCGGCCTCGATCACTGCGAGGCGCGTTCCTGGCATGCCTGGCACCGGCATATGACGCTCGTCATGGCGGCTGCAGCCTTCCTCGCCAAGTTGGGCTCCGACCTGCGCCGCAGCGCCGGTGGCAAACCGAACGAAACGAGTCCAAACCCGCCAATCGCCGCCTGACCGACAAACTTGCGCTTCTACCAAGCGTCGCAGAGATCCGCTATCTGATCACACGGCTCCTACTGCGACCGCCGATGAGGACGACCTTCGTTCTCGCATGGTCACTCTGGCGTCGAAAGCATCAAGCCGCCGCAATGAGCGCCCACTACAAAATGAAGCATGAAATGCAACTGTAGTACTAGAGCGTTTCCCTTTCATATTGGATCGTATCCGCACGATCGAGCTTCGTGGGGCTCGATGAAGTCGATCAGTTTTTCCGATCCTGTCCCACAGTCCGGTCACAGTTCGCTCGGCCGCCTTTCGCAGTAGTTCAATTTGGAGAAGGCTTCTCGATAGGGTTGAAGTCTGGGCTGTATGGCGGGAGGAACATCATTCGTGCACCAGCAGCCTCGATCATCGCGCGTGCCGCGGGTCGTTTGTGGCTGGAAAGGTTGTCGAAGATAACGACATCGCCCGGCTTCAATGTCGGGACGAGCACCTGGCCAACATATGCCTCGAACCATTCGCCATTGATCGGTCCGTCGATGACCAGAGGCGCGACCATTCCCGTATTGCGTAGGCCAAGGAAACGATGCAGGGCCGACTTGCTGACCGTGATGCCCTGGGCGGCGAGAGCGTCGCGAAGTTCGAACAAGGTGCCGTCCCGTTGATCCGTAAGCCAGGCCATGATCAGATCGGCGTGGGCCTCGGTCTTGCGGGAATTGCGGTCGCCACCGAGTGGGCCGGGTTGCACGTTGCCCTGCCGGATTTGCAGGTTTCGCCAACGGCTCACGCTCGCGGCGCTTACGCCGAAACGCTTGGCGGCTTCTCGATGGGATGCGCCGGCGGAAACGGCGGCAAGCACACGGGTGCGAAGATCAACGGAAAGGCCTTTCGACATATCTGCCGACCTCCATCGGCAGATAGCTTGAATCAGAACCGGCCTGATTTGCAAAGCCCGTCGATTCAGTCAGTCAGGGAACCGCTCTAAGATATAATGGTAGCCTTGGGCGCCACTCTTTTCCTGAAGCACCGATCGGCATGCTTCCGCGAGCGCCTCAATCCCGTTTGGATAGTTGCGGATGCCGTAGTAGATGTCGTAGGCGTCCTTTGTGTCAATCCTTCCTATCGCCGTGACCAGGTCATCGATAGACCGGGTCGAGACCCCTGGATACAGGCTTCTGGATCCCAGCGTTCAGAGCCTTCTGGCCATGTGGCGCGGCTCCAGGAAACTTGGAAAATAGCTGCCGGTCCAAAGCTCGGGAATGCGGAGCTCGACGCTTCGGCCCCCCGTCCTAAGGACGCCTCCTCGATCCACGCCACTGAGATAGCCACCTGTTGGCTCAGATCTGCTTGGCTAGTCCACCGGAATTCCGACCGGTGGTTTCAGTGCAGGTCGTGTTCCATCCAGCCTTTGCAAATCCGACAGAATCACAACCGGCTGAAATCACCTAATTCTCTCTGAGACGGTTTTTCAGGTATATCTCCGGAAAATAGCTCCGGCGCCGCCTGCAGCAATATGTCTACCGTTCGCATGTAGTGCTTTCGCGTGAGGTAGACCGCATCCTCGGTTCGGCGCGAGATCACCGCATCGGCGATCTCGCGGTGTTCGCCAAGATCGTCGCGGGGTTCCTTTAGATAGTGGACGGAAAGACGGCGGTAGCGCGTCGCCTGGTCGGACAGCATCTGCCGGAAGGCCAAAAGCCGCGCAGACTGGCAGTCCGAGACCAGAGAGTAGTGAAAGCGCTGATGCACTTCTTCCCAGGCAAAGTCGATCTCGCCGTCGGCGGTCAGCTTGGAGCGCTTGCCAAGTTCGTGCAGCGCGGCAAGGATACGCCCTTCCCAGGCATCCGTGCCGTTGGCGATGGCGCGTGTAATCGCCATCGCCTCTATCGACGCACGCACTTCGGCAAGGTCCATCAGGTCGGCCCGGGAGACCGGGGCGACACGATAGCCCTTGTTCTCCTCGAAAGTCACAAGTCCGTCGCCTGCAAGCCGGGTCAAAGCCTCGCGTAGCGGCCCCATGCCAGCGTCGAACTGGTCACGGAGCTCCTCGAAACGGAGGCGCTCGCCCGGCATGAGTTGAGCGTTGAGGATGGCGTGCCGCAACGTTTCGGATATCTCGGATGTGCGTGTGCGGGGGCGTTCCTGGGTTTCGGTTTGCATTGCATCCTCTTTATCGATTCCTGAATCGTAGCATTTTGCTATTGTAGAAAATAGCAGAATCCTATCACGCGATCGTCCGCCCGGAATCTACGCTCAGAAGGGCGCCCGTCATGTGGGGCATGGCGTCGCTCAAAGCGAAGGCCACGTAGCGTCCAAGCTCTTCTGGCTCGACGGCGCTGCCGAGCGGCAGGGCCTGTACGGCGGCCTCCAGATGGCCGGGCAGGGAGCGGGCAAGTGGAGTGGCCGTCGTACCGGGCACCAGCGTATTGACCCTGATCCGGTGTGGCGAAAGTTCGAGCGCAAGCTGGCGCATGAGGCCGTGAACTCCGGCCTTCGCGGCGACATAAGGTGTCAGGCCTGCCATGCCGCGCAGTGCCGTAGACGAGCCGGTCGCAATGATCGAGCCGCCGGACCCTTGCGCAACAAGGGCGCGGGCTGCGGCGACAACTGTGTTGTAAGTGCCCGTAAGATTGACGGAAATCGTCTTATCCCAGTCTTCGTCAGGCGTTTCGAGGATTGGTCTTTTGGCAAGCGCTATTCCGGCATTGGCCACCACGCCATCGAGCCGGCCGAAGTGGGCCAAGGCGCCGGCGATCATTCCAGTGACGGCCTGGCGATCGCAAATGTCGATAGGTGCCACCAGCGTTCTGGACACCTTGATCCGGTCTGCCGTTTCTTCCAGCCCTTGCCGCGACAGGCCGGCAAGGACGAGCGACGCCCCCTCCTGCGCGCAGCTTTCCGCGATCGCCCGACCGATGCCAGATTCCGCGCCGGTAACAACCACTACTTTTCCATCGATCCGCATGATGTCCTCCTGTTTTGACGTAACGGAAATAGCATAATCACGAAATTGTAGAAAATCGCGTATTGTGTGGAAAATTTTTGATGTTATGGTCGTGTCAGTTCATCAGGGAGGAGAAGATGGGCATGAGGAAGCAGACCCTCACCGCGTCCGTGGTGTTGACGCTGGCATGGGCCTTGCCGGCCGGCGCGCAGGAAGAAAAGCAGGACCCCATCCGCCTAGGGGCGATCGTCTCGACGACGGGCGGGCTCGCTTCGCTGGGCATTGCCGAACGGGACGGCATTCTTCTGGCGCAAAAGGTCGTGAACGCGGGCGGCGGCATCGACGGCCGGCTGCTTGAAGTGGTCGTCGAGGATGATGGCTCCAATCCTGACGCGGCGATGAGCAAGATCAACACGCTCGTTCATTCGCAGGGCGTCAAGGCGGTCGTCGGACCGACCGGCATCGCTCAGACCGTGGCGATCGGCGCCCTTACGCAGGCTTCGAAGGTGCCACTTCTGGCGTTTACGGGGCTTGGGCCTCCGGTGGAGGCTTCGCGAAACTGCGTCCTGCACCTAACCCCAGCACAGGAGCTCAATGCCGGGGCCCTCCTGAGCTATGTTCGCGACAATGGCGGCAAGCGGGCGGGCGTCCTACACGATTCCGGCTACGGCCAGGTCATCTGGGGTGCCATGTCGAAGCTCGGCGCGCAATACGGCGTAGAGTTCGTCCAGGTCGAGAAGTTTGAACTTTCGGCAACCGATGCGACCGCCCAGGCCGCCAAAATCAAGGCGGCCGAGCCGGACATGGTGATCGTGCTTTCCTCGCAGGGTACCGGCTTTCGCAATCTGCGGCAGGTCGGCGTGACGCAGCCGATCGTCGCCGTACATGGAACGGCCCTCTACGAAGTGGTGCGCTCCATGGGCGATGCGGCCGATAACATCGTCCATGCCGAATTCCTGATTGCCGAGGACCCGTTGCCCAACCAGGCCGATTTCGTGAAGGCCTTCACCGAGGAATACGGCCGTCAGCCGAAACATTTCGAGGCCGCCGGCTGGGACGCTGTTATGGCCGTGGTCGACGCGCTGAAGGCGACAGGTCCCGAACCCGCCGAAGGCGCGCTCTGTGCGGCCCTTCGCAAGCCCTATCCCGGCGTCTTTGCCACTTACGACTTTTCTGCGCCCGACATGGGCGGCCTTACCCTTGCGAGCTTCAACTATTCGCTCCTGACCAAGGGACAGTTCAGCCGACTGCCTTACCGCGCCGCTCAATAGAACCGGGCCTCGGGCTCACGGTTTAGACGGTCGCGTATCGTTCAAGGAGGAGGAAACATGTCACTGGTACTCGTCTGGCAGTCCGTTTTGGCCGGGCTGGCAAACAGCTTCGTCTATGCGATGGTCGGCATCGGCATTGCCGTCATTTTCAAGGGCACACGCATCATCAATGCGATGCAGGGTGACTTCGCGGTGATCGGCGGCATGCTCGCGGTCTTCGGGGTGGCGTCCTTCGGGCTGCCTTATCCTCTCGCCGTCGTCTGCGGCATCATCGGTGGTGCCGCCACAGGCTACGGCATCGACCGGTTCTGCGTGCGCCCCATGATGCGCCGGCACGCCGAAGAGGATGCGTTCCTCCTTTTGACGATTGGCCTTGCCTTCACCATCTCCGCCGCCGTTCTCTATTTCGCCGGACGCGACGCGCATCTCCTGCCCGGGATCGGAGGCAACGGCGTCGTGGAGATCTTCGGCGCGTTCATCACCGTCCATGCTCTGTGGCTAATCGCCATCGCACTCGTCGTTGTCACCGGGCTCTGGGTCTTCTACCGCCATAGCATTGCCGGTCTTTCAATGACGGCGGTGTCGATCGATCCGGACGGAGCGGCGACTAACGGCATCAATGTGGCGCGCATGCGCGGCTACACGTTCGTGTTGGGTGGCGCCATCGGTGCCTTGGCCGGCATTCTGGTGACGCCGCTGATTGCTGTCAGCTACCAGATGGGTCTCGGCATCACGCTGAAGGGTTTCGCCGCCGCCATCCTCGGAGGCCTTGCGAACCCACTCGGCGCCGTTGTCGGCGGATTGGTGATCGGCTTGAGCGAGGCACTCGCCGTTGTCGGTCTGTCGTCTGGATACAAGGACGTCGTCGCACTGTCGATCATGATCGCCATGATGGTGCTCATGCCCAACGGTCTGCTCGGCCGCGTCGGACGGAAGGGGGGCTGAGACCATGACCGGTAAGATGTCTCTCGGGTCGCGTGCTGTGCTGATCATCGCGCTCGTCGTCCTGGCGTTCCTGCCGGCCGTGCTGGAACGCCATTCCATCGACCTCATGGTCTTCGCTGCGTTATACAGCATTGCCGGCCTTGGCGTCGGACTGCTTCTCGGGCAGTGCGGCATCGTCAATCTGGCGCAGTCCTTCTTCTATGGCATCGGCGCCTATGCCTCGGCCTATGGAACAACCGCACTTGGCTGGCCGCCGGTTGTCGGTATTCTCGCGGGCATGGCGATCGCGGGGCTCGCCGCCCTTTCGATCGGCTGGCCGATCCTGCGCCTGACGGGCTTCTTCCTGGCGCTTGCCACGCTTGCCGTCGGCATGATCGGCACGATCCTGTTCTTCGAGTGGGACTGGTTGACCGGCGGCACACTCGGCATTGGCGGTCTGCCGCCGCTCAGCATTGCCGGTTTCGCCTTCGACAGCCCGGCCCGGTTCTACTATCTCGTCTGGGGCCTGGTGCTGATTGTGCTTCTTGCCGCTCTGAACCTCACCGCCGGAAGGCCGGGGCTTGCGATGCGGGCCGTTCGGGATGCAACGCTCGCAGCCGAAGGGCTCGGCGTCGATATCCATGGGCTCCGGGTGCAAGTGTTCGTCATCGGCGCAATGCTCGGTGCGCTCGCCGGCTCCCTCTTTGCCCACTATGTCACCTATGTGAGTGTCGAGAGCTTCACCGTGCAGCGCTCCATCGTTTTCCTGCTTATCCCGGTCATCGCGGGTGCGCGTACGGTCTGGGGTGTCTTACCGGGCGCGCTGTTCGTCACGCTGGTGCCTGAATGGTTGAGCGGGTTTGGTGACATTCACCAGATGTTGTTCGGCATGTTGCTCGTTGCCGTGGTCACGTTGCTTCCCGAAGGCCTTACCGGGCTGCCCGCCCGGCTGCAGAGGAGGTTTGCCCGATGAACGACGCGCCCATACTGGAACTTGAGCGTGTCGGCCATGCCTTCGGCGGTCTCGTCGTGCTGCGCGATGTCAGCTTCAAGGTACCCGCAGGGGGAATTTCCGGGCTGATCGGACCGAATGGCTCCGGCAAGACGACCCTTTTCAACATCGCCTCCGGCTTCCTTTCGCCGAAGGCGGGCGCGATCCGTCTGGAGGGGCGCCCGATCACCCGTGCCCCGGTGCAGCAGCGTTGCCGCGCCGGAATGGTTCGCACTTTCCAGACACCGAAAGTCTTCGGCCACATGACAGTGGCGGAAAATGTTGCAATGGGGCTCTACAGCGCCACGCGTTCCGGCTTCTTCGCTGCCATGCTGCGCACGCCGGCCGAACGTCGGGAGGCCCGGCGCATGGCGGAGGCGGCGGAGGCCATTGTGGAGCGTTTCGGCCTCTCCGGGATCCGCAACACGCGAGCCGGCGAACTGCCGGCGGGCCAGCAGCGCATCGTCGAGCTGGCGCGTGCCCGCATGGCCTCTCCGCGCCTGCTGCTCCTCGATGAACCGTCTTCGGGACTGTCCCATGACGAGGTTCAGCAGCTGCGCGAATGGATCGAGATCCTTGCTAGCGAAGGCACCACCATTCTACTCGTGTCGCATGACATGGGCCTGATGGAGGTCTGCCGCGAGGTCCATGCGCTTTATTTCGGCAAGATCATCGCCAGCGGTTCCATGGCCGACATCCAGGCCAATGCCGCCGTGCGCGACGCCTACCTCGGAGGATAACCATGCTGAGTGTCCAGAATATCGAAGCGGGCTACGGGCATATTCCGGTGCTGCGCGGCCTCAACTTGGAGGTGGCGGACAACGAGGCCGTCGCGATCGTTGGCGCCAACGGGGCAGGCAAGTCGACCCTCGTGCGCGCCATTTTGGGCCTCTCGCCGCCGACGACCGGCAGCATCAGCTTTAACGGCGCCGATATCGGCGCCCGCCCGCCGCACAGTCGCGTCGAGGATGGGATCGCCGTGGTGCTGGAGACGCGTGGCCTGTTCGGCGAACTGACGGTCGCCGAACACCTTCGCCTTTCCGAGCATGCCGGCAGCCGGGCAAGGCGGCCCGACGGCTTCGTGCGAATGAGCCTCGAGGAGGTCCTCGATCTCTTCCCCGTGGTTCGCGAGAAGCTGTCGACGCGTGTCGAATTCCTGTCCGGTGGCCAGCAGCAGATGGTTGCGGTGGCGCGGGCGCTCCTCCTGCAGCCGCGCCTGTTGGTGCTCGACGAGCTAACCACCGGGCTTGCGCCTAAGGTGGTGCAGGAAATCCTGCAGGCGTTGGGCCTGCTGCGTGCCCGCGGCCTAAGTCTTCTCATCGTCGAACAGAGCGTCAAGCTAGCCGCCGCGATGACCGACCGCGCCTATGTCATGTCGCTCGGCCGCGTCGTGCACGAGGTCCGCAGGGGCGAGTGGGAGCAGGCGCTTTTAGACGATACACTCTCGAAGGCTTACCTCCATGGATGACCTCGCTCTCAAACGCATGTTTGATACCGGCCGTTCCCATGGCCACTGGCTAGCAAAGCCCGTATCGGAAACGTTACTGCGACAGGTCTACGACCTGGTGAAGTTGGCGCCCACCAGCGTCAACTGCCAGCCAGCGCGATTTACCTTCGTGATCACCGAGGCGGCCAAGGCCCGGCTGCTGCCTGCCATGGCGCCCGCAAATGCCGAAAAGGTGCTCCATGCTCCCGCCACGGTGATCGTCGCCACTGATAGCCGTTTCCACGAGCATCTGCCGCGCCTTTTCCACCACCGTCCAGAAATATCCGATCTGTTTGCGGAAAACGCGGCTCTAGCTCGGGAAACAGCGGAACGCAATGCGACGCTGCAGGGCGGCTATTTCATCCTGGCAGCGCGCGCGCTCGGCCTCGATTGCGGCCCCATGTCCGGCTTCGAGAAGGCGCAGGTCGATGCAGAATTCTTCCCCGACGGACGCCTTCACAGCAATTTCCTGATCAATCTCGGCCATGGCGACCCCGAAAAGCTCTTTCCGCGTCTGCCACGCCTGTCGAGCGAGGAAGCCTGCCAGTTTCTCTGACATACCGAACAAAGGAGTTTTCCATGCGATATGCAAGTTATCTTAGGGACGGCAGCGCCCGCACCGCCGCACTCATCGATGGCAAATGGTATGATGTCGGCACGGAGACGATCGTTTCGCGTCTCCAGGCTGGTATCGACCTCTCGCAAACCGAGAGCCTAGCCAGGGGAGGGGAGTTTGACCTTGACGAGGTGACCCTCCTGCCACTGATCGCCACGCCCCCGAAGATCTTCTGTATCGGCCTCAACTATCTCGACCATGCCGCCGAGAGCCCGTACAAGGATCGACCGAGTTACCCGGCCGTCTTCCCACGCTATGCCACGAGCCTCGTCGGTCACGGCCAGCCGATCGTGCGGCCGCAGGTTTCCGATCAACTCGATTTCGAAGGAGAGCTGGTCGCGGTAATCGGCAAGGGAGGCCGACACATCCGCAAGGCGGATGCCTTGAGCCATGTGGCGGGATATTCCATCTTCAACGAAGGATCGATCCGTGATTATCAGTTCAAGTCACCGCAATGGACCGTTGGCAAGAACTTCGACGATACCGGGGCTTTCGGCCCAGTGCTTGTGACAGCGGATGAATTGCCCCCCGGCGCCCACGGCCTGAAGATTGAGACACGTCTCAATGGTACGGTGATGCAGCGTGGCAATACCGCGGACCTCATCTTCCCCGTTGCCGAACTCATCGCGACGCTTAGCGAGGCCATCACGCTGCAGCCGGGCGACGTGATCGTCACAGGCACGCCGGCTGGTATCGGCTGGGCGCGCAAGCCGCCAGTCTTCATGAAGGATGGCGATGTCTGCGAAATCGAGATCGAGGGCATTGGTACTCTGCGAAATCCCGTTCGGGATGAAGTGCATGCCGCTGCGTCCTAACGAACTTTAGAAAGGGAGGATGGAAATGACAGCGCTTATTTATCGTCTAGGGCATATCGCCCTCAATGTGGTCGACCTCGACGCAGCCCTCTCCGACACCCAGGCCATTGCCGGTGCTAGAGTTGTTCACCAGGATGCAACGCACGCGATCCTGACGTCCAACCGCCGGCATGCCGAAGTGGTGCTTCACCGTGCGCAGGCAAACGAAGTCCGCGCCATTGGCCTCGAGGCTGTGGGGCTGGAAGCCGTCGAGGAGGTTGGCAAGCGTGCAAAGGACCGCGGACTGAGAATTCTATCTGAAACCCCGTCTCTTCCGGGAGTTGAACGTTCCGTAACCTTTGCCAGCAGCGAGGGACATATCTTCGAGGTTCATACGCCTGTGCCCGAAGACCAGCCACTGCGCTATGTTGGCGCGGGGATCCATCCCCGTTATCTCGACCACGTCAATCTCTCCGCGGCCGATCCGGAAGCTATTGCGAGTGAATTCTCAGAGGTGATGGGCCTCATTCTCACAGAACGTACGACCGGCTTTGAACTCATGTGGATGCGGGCAGGGGACGGTCGCCACCACACTGTCGGGCTCAAGAAAGGTCAAACTGGCCTTCATCATTTTAGTTGGGAACTCTCCGACTTCAGTGACTTCAAGCGGCTCGGCGATAAGCTCGATGCCTGCCACCGCAACCTCGTGTGGGGTCCGGGGCGCCACGGCGCAGGCGACAACCTATTCATCTACTATATCGACAGTGCCGGATTTATGATCGAATGCACGGCTGAAATGGAAGTGATCGGCGATCCTCACCGGCAGGTCCGGATAACTGATGCCGGTGAGAACCTTTCCAACGCAAAGGTTGTCAATCGTTGGGGGGCGCTGCCACCTCGATTGTGGATCAACCATCATACTGATTTCGTCGGAACAGCACGATGAGCGACAAGGAAGAAATTCGGACCGTCGAGGCCAGGCGCTATGCGGCCATGCTGGCCGGAGATGTGCGCGAACTTGCCGAGGTCCTTGACGACGACCTCACCTACATCCACTCGGACGGTTCCAGCGACAGCCGTGACAGCTACCTTGCCAAAGTGACGGCTGGACATTTTGTCTACCGCCAGATCGAGGCACCGGTCGAACGCGTGAATGCGTTCGACGATACGGCAATCATAACGGGCAGAATGCTGGCGGAAGTCGTTGTTGCGGGCGAGACGAGACGTCTGGCAAATGCAAGCCTCGCCGTTTACAGACGCCGCGGCGCAGTCTGGCGATTGGTCGCTTTTCAGCCGACGCCACTCATCACGAGGTGAGGGATAACGGGCGCTGAGCGACTCGATGTCGCTCAGGCAAGGGGTGAGTCCGTCATACTGGCATTCTTCGACTAGCCGACGAGACGGGAGCGCATTTCAGATATATGTGAAGTCGGCCCCCGCCTCGAACTGCCGGTCCAGGACGTCGGCATGATGACCGGGCGCTCGCCGCCATCTTTTGGCAGCCAGCGCCACCTCGGCCTCGCCCTCAGCACGTTCGATGCGATGAACGACCCAGGATAAGCCTTCTGCCAGGAGATCGTGCCAGGCATTGCAAATTAGGCGCGGTCGCTGGATTTGAAGCACTCCAGGACCTTCGAGATCTCAAACGCTTTTGGACAAGGAAACGGTGTGCGTGCAGGTGCGGTCGGGTCGGCCATCGGATTTGCTGTTGCTCAACCTCCCTTGAATGCGGCGCGCCTGCAGTCCCTCGATGTAGAGCTCGGTCCTGTCGGCGCGAGCGTGGGTTGAGTACAGCGCACGTTTCAAGCGCCGGCCGACCCTCCATACAGGTTTGAACACCGTCAAAGAAGATCGTTACGCTTGAGTTCGGCGGCGAAGGTGGCGAGCGGCATGACAAGTGTGAGCGGCTGATTCTCCAGCGGCTCGGCCCCGTAGCTGGCGTACCACTGGGCCGCGCGCTCGCCCTTTGCGTCGATAATCAGCAGCACGCCGCCGGCCTCGGACGCGATCCGCAGGCAGCGAAGCGCCGCGGCCGCGAGGAGCTGGCCGCCCAAACCATGGCCCGCCACGGAGACATCGGTTGCGATCCGAGCCAGCTTGAACCCAGAAACTTCGTGCTGGGCCAGCCCCTTCGTCATCAACGCCGGCACGCCTGCGTGCGCCACAGAGGAGGGGGCGACAGTGTAAAATCCCAGCACTCGATTAGGCGTAGATACGTCGATGGCGCAGAAGGTTTTTGAGGCGTTCTGTTCGTGGCTCTGGCGCGCGTAGCGTCGGAAAAAGTCATTCATCGCCGGATCGCCACTATCGAAGGACTGGCGATCATGCGATTTTGCGATGGCTTCTTCTCTCCAGGACGGCAGCGTCATAGAGTGTCAGGCAACGCCGCTATCGATGCCCGCAGCTTCGCGTTGGGCTTAGGTGGATTTTCCAGAAGTTCGAGCACACGCGCATGGTCGCGCGCCGTCAGGCGAACGACCTCAGCCGCCTCGATCACGGCTTCGGCTTCACGCAAGGCGGTCTGCGTAACAAAGTTGGTCAGGTCAGTGTTGCGCAGCGCGGCAGCGCGCACCAGCTTGGCCTTCGTTTCCGGTGAAACCCGCAAATTCATGCGCTTGTTGTCGTCTACGGCAGCCTGAGGCATCCCCGTACTCCTAGTAAATCTCACTTGTTCAAGATGTAAGCGATTGCGCCCAGATTTTCAAGGCGTGCGTCTTGATGGCGTACAATATCCGTCCCGACACCTCCCGGAAAAAGGGGGAGGCTGATGGCGATAGATTCCAATCGGCTGAATGCGCTTGATCGAGTCGGATTATCTGCAGCGCGCATGACCAACCGATGAAACCAAGCACCTCTACCTGAGCGTGAATTCGCTGATAGAGCGAGAGGCGACATATCCATCCTTGCCACCTCGCCAAAGGCTCAAGTCGCGAAGCGCTGCGACGGTGGTCGAGGCAATTTTATATATTGTCTTTATATATTGTCCCTGGCGTACCAAACATGGCGGTCCTGAGGCCGACCAAGTCAACTGGGCTAAAGGAACTGGAGGCGGAGAATGCCCGGCTCCAATGCGCTTTTCCGACCTCACTCAGACAAGATGATCCTGGCGAAGGCTTGCCAAGAGAACCCTGCAAGCCTCGCCCGTCGCCCATCTACGTATTGGGATTTGCGTCATCTTCTGCATGTCCGAAATTGGCGCTCGCGAAGAAATCATCTAAGATACTCCTCATAATTTCGACAATCTCAATTTCCTTGAAGTAGCTCAGCGTATTGTCGCTGTGCGCATTATCTATATCTTTTCGAACATGATTTAATAGCATACCCACATCAGGCTTTTCACCGCTCACCCAATATTCTATAGCGCGCTTAGATAACATATGAAATACTATAAATTTGCAGAATATCGATATATGCTGGGAATCGTTGTTCAATTATTATATTTCCTTTATTACTAATATGATTAAATATCCAAGCCAATAGCTGAAAACCAAGACCCGGCGCATTTCAAATATATTTTTCATTGATTCCGATGATACGGCTAGATATAAATGCCTTACATATATATTTACTCTATTACGCGTACCTCATGTACCGGCCCCGGAACAAGCGTGCAAGCAACCCTCGACGCCGATTGCCCTTTATGGACACATCTCCTGCGATGTGTCCCCGTAAACCGGCTTCATCTTCGGCCCGATGTGGTTCAATCTCCTTGAGAGGGAAATTGGTATGCGCCGCTACGAATTAAGTGGCGGAAAGCGGTCCACTATCCAGCCGGCCCTCTCCAAACAACAGCCGTGGATCTGCACAAGGTTGACGATCTTCGTGTGATCATTGGCATTCTTTGGCGCTGCAGGACTATTCATCCCGGCATGCGGAGCCACGACGTTATTGTGCGGGCACGACAACCAAAAAGGGGATCTCCGTCTGGCACAAAGCTACCGCCGGGCACCGACTTCTTACCGCGGTTTCAAAGCGTTACGGCGATCTTTTGATGATCGGTTGATCCCGCGTTAGCCAAGGTTTAGCAGCGTGGTGCTGGAGCAAAAAGTGGCGTCCTAGATCCTTACTTGGACGGCCTGGCGCCGCCTGCAAAATCCTGGCAATCATTGGAACTCGGCCGAACGTTACGTCAATAAAAGCTACAAACCGACTTGCAACCCGGAGTAACGTCCCGTACCGATAGGTAAGCACAGCACCACCGCTATCGGCTTTGCGTTTCAGTTCCAGCGTTTGCACAGCGGTCTGGCCAAGATGTTCAGGCAACAGGCGATCCGGTTGATCGCCGACTCTCGGGCAGCGGAACACACCCCTTATAGGCGTATCATCCCCTGCCGACACATATTGAAATGGCCAACTCTTTGGAAAGTCCGTTGAAAGAGCCACCTCGGTCTTCTTAGACCGAGGGCGTTCACTTCATGGCTCTACCCCCGACCGGGAGATCGCTCGCGCGCCCTTTCCTCCAGCCGACGCTCAGACCGGGCCACCTCAACAATCCCCCCGGCAAATTCCTTAGCGGAACGATCGAGACTAACCATATTAGGCGTCACAAGATGAGCAAGACCCGGACCTAATTTTGCTTTGAGCCTTTCCGTATCCTCTTGATGAGCTTGGGTAAGCTCAAGCCTTCTTGCAAGCTTATTTTCAGTATATTCATCACCAACCATCAACGTATCCTTCCGTTTTCATCACTAGTATTGTAGAATGTCCGCCATACGTTATGCAACATGTAAAGTGTTTCATTTGCAATGGATATATTACATTATATTTTTCAGCCCGGCAGTCGGGACACGACTCTGAAATACTCGCTTAGTCTAGGGGCTGAAACAAAAAGACCTCAACAACATCTGTCTCTTGCGAGTCGCCATGTGAGCATGCGGATATGGGCGCTGCGATCCATGCCTCAGCGGAGGCGATCGTTTTCTCCCAATCCTTGGCCACTCTACGGCATCGACCGTGCCCGGCAAAGGCCGGCTCCAGCGGCGCGGCAGCACGGTAAAGCCGTTGGCCTTGTCGGAACGCTTGTCGATTTCAATCATCCACCTGCCGAACTTCGCCAATCTCCCTTCAACTTGTCGCTCGCACAGCCGCATGCAGGACCTCCCCAAGATCGCTACTACGTGGCCTGCCCAGACGCCTTGCCCCAGGTTGGCGAGGCGAGAACAACCCTTGATGGCCATCGCCTGCCGTGATCAACGCCGGCACCTAGCGCGCGCGGAACTCCAGCATGTTTGCAAAAAGTGAGAATTCGGTTCTCCTCGCCATTCCGCCCGACAATCTGCAACCCGCCGCACACCGTGTTCTCCTCCCGCATCGGCATCACCAGCGCCGGGTGGCCCGTGTGATTGAAGAGGCAGGTCTGCCTGACCATCGCCAGCGTGAAATCTAGCGATTGTCCGGCTGCAACGAGTTCAGTGGCGTCCCTACGGGGTTTCGATACCGAAAGAGCCGGCGTTAAAATCAAATCCACCTCGTCAAGCACGCGATCCACTTCAGATGTGAACCGGACACGGTTTTCGCAGGCCTCGATATAGTCGGAGGCCGGCATCTGCCAAGCAAGGTCAAACCATTGCCGAGCCATGGCCGGGTAGTGAGGAACAGCCTCAGGGAAATGAGCCCGATGGTAGGCCACGCCCTCGAGGAAGAAGATACTACCATGCATTTGCAGTACGTCATGCAGACGTGGCAAGGAAACCTTGCGCACGTCCACACCGGCGCGCCGCATGTCATCCAGGGCCGCGGCAAACGCTTCGGTGACTGGGTAATCGGCTTCCTCAACCCAGCGCGGGTCAAAGCCGACGGAAGCGACCGGTTTTCCCTCCTTGCCTCCATTGGAAAGTGCATCCCACATCAACCGTACATCCTCTACGGTCCTTGCCATCGGACCGACGTGATCAAGCGAGGGAATGAGGGGGTAGATTCCTTCCATGGACAGCCTGCCGAAGCTCGGCTTAAGGCCGACAGTGCCGCAGCACGCAGACGGGATACGGATCGAGCCTCCCGTATCCGTTCCCAGCGCACCGAGACAATAGCCGGCCGCAAGCGTACAGTCGCTTACCTGCACCGATTCAGCCCGGTTCGGATGCCGCGATTTGCGACGGGAAGGATCCACCGCCGCGTGAGGGACTAGGGCGGTAGCTTACCCAATTGAATTTAATGAGCAATTTTGGGTATTATCTACCGCATCAGCCACCGACGGACCTCCCCGCGGGACGCGCCGTGGGAAGACATCGGCGTTTGCATCCGACGTCGTTCTTGAGCGCTTACTGACAGTCAATTGTCGTGTGTAACGTCGTTGCAGGCAGCGGCGGCGTGCAGAAAACGGAGCGGATCGCAGTCCGCTGCCATCCTCATCATGTGCTAAGCTGCAAGACGGCGGGAGCGGCTCTGCCTTCGTGGAACTTCCGAAAAAATCTTTTCGCCGATACCTGCCAAACGAACAGGAGCATGGTCCTTGAACTTAACGACCAACTCTAGCTCTCCACCGAGAGCTTCCACGTAATCCCGGAGCGTTGAAAGAAGAAAATCAGAGCGCTTTTCAATCTGCGCAACCGAAACCTGCTTCTTACCCATCTTCTGTCCGATATGCTCTTGCGTCAGGTCGAGCGCTTTCCGCAGCTTTTGAAGCGTGTCATATTCCTCGAGCAATTCCTTAGCCCGTAGGTCGGACGCCTCGATCATCTCGGGAGTCATCGTTTCGGCAAAAACGTCTTTTGCTGATTTAGCCATCACTCTTTCTCCTTCTTCTCCAACTCTTTTAAATGCGCCTTGTAACGCTTATCAGCAGTGTTGATCAGTTTCTTATAAAACTTCTTTTCATTCGTACCCGACTTGTCTCCGGCGACAAGAATAACGGCTTTTCTCTCCGGATCGAATGCAAATGCGGCCCTCCAAACTCCATCAGCTGCATCAAACCGAAGCTCCTTCATGTTTGCGTAGTCCGAACCATTAAGGGTATCAGCCCGTGGTCGTCCAAGCTCAGGTCCACGATCCTCGAGAAGCAAGACCATTGCTCGCAGTTCGATCTTTACCTCTTTGTCGAACTCCTTGAACTCCTCAGCGAAGTCATCATCAAACACCACATTCCACGTCATTGGATATAGCTTCCACCTTATATAATGTCAACCCTATAAAAACGGCCCTTGCGCAGCACTATATTGCTACGCAACCACTGATTAAAGAACCCTGTCAATACATCCGAAGTTTGCTCGCGAATTGGATATGGCGGATCGCCCGATGAGTTTTCCTCCAAGCCGCGCGGGGCGGTTGGCCTGTTTTTAGCGCCTGCGCTGGCCCGAAACTGAGGGCCAGGCATCAGCGCGCTGTCGTATCGCATGAGTCCCTGATTGCAGGATCTTGCTCTAGTTAAACAGCGGACAGGGCGGGCGAGGGCAAATGTTCGCCACCAGCCAAAGCGTCAGGCAGAAGATACATGCGGTTGGCTCAAAGCCACAACCTTCAGCCGGAATGTGTCGAGGAGGACATCAAGGTCCTCGATCTCAACGTGCCCACGCTCTTCCGGGTCCACGTGATGGCCGTCCTCTCCCGTGATCAACGCCGGCACCTAGCGCGCGCGGAACTCCAGCATGTTTGCAAAAGTGAGAATTCGGTTCTCCTCGCCATTCCGCCCGACAATCTGCAACCCGCCGCACACCGTGTTCTCCTCCCGCATCGGCATCACCAGCGCCGGGTGGCCCGTGTGATTGAAGAGGCAGGTCTGCCTGACCATCGCCAGCGTGAAATCAAGCGATTGTCCGGCTACAAGGAGTTCAGTCGCATCCCTACGGGGTTTCGATACCGAAAGAGCCGGCGTTAGAATCAAATCCACATCGCCAAGCACACGATCCACTTCACGTGTGAACCGGACACGGTTTTCGCAGGCCTCGATATAGTCGGAGGCCGGCATTTGCCAGGCGAGGTCGAACCATTGCCGGGCCATGGCCGGGTAGTGGGGAACAGCCTCGGGGAAATGGGCCCGATGGTAGGCCACTCCCTCGAGGAAGAAGATCCTACCATGCATTTGCAGTACGTCATGCAGGCGTGGCAAAGAGACCTTGCGCACATCCACACCGGCGCGCCGCATGTCATCCAGGGCCGCGGCAAACGCATCAGCGACGGGATGATCGGCTTCCTCAACCCAGCGCGGGTCAAAGCCGACGGAAGCGACCGGTTTTCCCTCCTTGCCTCCATTGGAAAGTGCATCCCACATCAATCGTACATCCTCTACGGTCCTTGCCATCGGACCGACATGGTCGAGCGAGGGAATGAGCGGGTATATTCCTTCCATGGGCAGCCTGCCGAAGCTCGGCTTAAGGCCGACAGTGCCGCAGCATGCAGACGGGATGCGGATCGAGCCTCCCGTATCCGTTCCCAGCGCACCGAGACAATAGCCGGCTGCAAGGGCCGCAGCCGAACCTCCGCTCGATCCGCCGACGGTCAAGGTTGCATCGCACGGATGGGTGACTTCAGCTGTCCGCACACCGAAGGCGCCGGGATCGGAAACCGAAACCCCAAGGATAATCGCCCCGAGTTCCCGCAGCCGCCTCACAACCGGCGCATCGGCAGCTGGAACATGGCCCGCACGGAATGGAAGGCCGGCGGAGCATGCCATACCCGCCGTATCGCAATTCTCCTTGACGATGACCGGCATGCCGGCAAGAGGCGCTAATGATCCACCAGCCTCCAACCGAATATCCATAGCTCGTGCTGCCTCAAGAGCCTCATCCGCCGCTACCGATCGGACAGCACCGATGACGGAATTGCTGTCCGCTATGATTGAAAGGAAGCGCGATGTCAGCGCCTCTACGCTGACATCGCGCCTTGTGATGGCAACACGCGCCGCCGTCATGCTCGATAGGAGGTCATCCATGCTCTTATCGGCCATGGCTCAGAGCTTGCATTGGGCAACCTCGGGATCGATCTGGCCGAAATTCTCCAAAATCTCCCATTGGCCCTTGTCGTTTCCGCGCGCCAGCAGGCTGTTCGATCGCATGACGTTGTTGGCGGCGAAGTTCACCTTGCCCTGGGGCGCGTCGAATTCGACGGAGCGGAAGGCTGCCCTGACGGCCTCGGTCTCGGTCGTTCCGGCCCTTTCGACGGCAGCCTTGTAGAGATAGACGGCATCATAGGCGGCCTCGCTGATCGCATTGATAGGCTTGTCGGCGCCATACATGTCGGCATAGGCCAACTTGAAGGCGGTGTTCCGTTCGCTTTCCAGTCCCATAAAATAGGCCTGGTTGGAAAGCGTTCCGGCGGTCAGTTCGGGATGGAAGAATGAGAAGGATTCGTCCAGGCCGTTTGAGAATAGCTGCTGCTTAAAACCGAAGCTCTTATATTGCTTCAGACAGGTGATGAGATCGTTGCCGGCGACCATCACCCAGACGAAATCCGGCTTGGCGGCCTTCAGGCGGTCGAAGACGGGACCGAAGTCCTGTGTCCCGAACGGCAGGAACTCGGCGCCAAGCACCTTGCCACCCTTCGCTTCGAGCGCGACCTGCACTTCCTCCGCACTCCTTCGCGGCCAGACGTAATCCGAGCCGATGATGTAGGTCGTCTTCCCTTCATTGGCCGTCAGCCATTCGACGGACGGGACAATCTGCTGGTTCGGCACCTGCCCCGTCGAGAAGAAGTAGGGTTCGCAGACGTCGCCTTCATAGTAGGTCGTATACATCAGGAGTTTCTTCGCCGGCGTCGTGACGCTGCGCGCAGCAACATGGGTGAGGCTTGCGATCAGCCCGATGATGGCGTCAACCTCATCGTCATTCACCAGCTTGCGCGCCTTGTCGATTGCGCCACGCGTGGTCGTCTGGTCGTCCTCGACGGTCACCTCCACCTGACGCCCGGCAATACCGCCCGCATTGTTGATTTCGCTGATCGCTAGGTTGAAGCAGTTGAGCTGGGTTTCCCCGAGGATAGTTTCCAAACCCGTCAATCCGGAGAGGAAACCGAGCTTTATCGGACCTTCCTGGGCGCGCAATATGCTGGGCATCCCAAGTGACAGGGAGGCGGCCGCGGCTGCGCCCGCACCGAATGTCTTGAGGGCCGTGCGGCGTGTAATCAACGTTGAAGTCATGTCATTCCCCTTTCTTTGTTGTTGCTCTTGTTGCGCTTCAGACGGACAGATACCGCTGAAGCATTTCTTCATTTTCCAGTTCGGCGGGAGGTCCGCCATGGACGATCTCGCCTTTAACCATAATGACGAAACGATCTGCAGCGGCCTTCACAAGTTCGAGGTTCTGCTCAACCATCAGGACGCAGATCTTCCGGCTCGTGACGAGTTCACGCAGGAACAGAGCGATGTCGTGAACGATGTTGGGCTGTATGCCTTCGGAAGGTTCGTCGAGCAGCAGAACCTGCGGATCACCGCACATGGCCCGCGAGATGGCGAGCTGCTGTTTCTGGCCGCCAGACATGGTACCGGCAAGCTGCCGCCGACGCTCGGCGAGGATCGGGAACCGCTCGTATACGTAGTCAGGGATTGCCGTGCTCGACGCACTGGCACGCAGTCCTATCTTAAGGTTCTCTTCGACGGTGAGTTTGTCGAAAATGCCCCGTCCCTGTGGGACATAGCCGATACCGGCTCTTGCGATGTTGTAGGTTGGCATTCCCGTAATGACACGATCCGTCAGGCAAACATCTCCGCCAGTTGCCGGAACGAGGTTCATGATGGTCTTCATCAGTGTCGTCTTGCCGACGCCGTTGCGACCCAATAGGGCCACGACCTCGCCTTCGCTGACGTGCAGACCAACGCCATTCAGGATCTGGGCCGAGCCGTAGGCCGATGTGAGTGCATTAACCTTCAACATCAGTGCCGCCCCAGATAAACGTCGCGAACGGTTTCATTGCTTTCGATGTCCTCGAAGGACCCCGATGCAATCACCGCGCCGTGGTGAAGAACGATGGTGCGCGCATCGAGCTCGCGCACGAATGCCATGTCATGCTCGATGACGATCACCGTCACCTGCCCACGCAATTGCCGGAGGAACCGGGCTGTGTCGCGTGTCTCATCAACCGACAGGCCCGCCGTCGGTTCGTCGAGAAGCAGTACTTTCGGCTTCATGGCGAGCGCCATGCCGATTTCCAGCCATTGCTTACGCCCGTGCGGCAAGTCGGCGCCGCGAACGTTCCGCTCGGCACGCAGATGAACCTTGTCTATCAGCGCTTCCAGTTTACCATCATGCATCGCGCTACCTCCGGCGAGCATTAGGTTTTCCGCCACCGAAAGGCTCTCGAACACACTCGGCACCTGAAACTTGCGGGCGATTCCGAGCGCCGCGATCTTCTCGGGTGCCAGTCCGTTGATGACTTTGTCTGCGAACAGGATCCTGCCTTCGCTGACGGGAAGCGTGCCACAGATCATGTTGAGAAGCGTGCTCTTGCCCGCGCCGTTCGGTCCGATCGCGCAGATCAGTTCGCCGGGCATGAAGGTTTCTGAAATGCCGTTGATCGCGGAGAAGCTTCCGAAGCGCTTCTTGACGTTCTCAAGTTTGAGAACAGGAATGGCCGTCGTGCTCATGGCGACACTCCTCCTTTTTTCGAGCGATCAAACCTGTCGAGAAGGAAGGCCGGGATGCCTTTTGGGAATACGAGAACGAGAAGAATGAAGAAGGACCCGATCGCCAGCGGCCATGCCGCCACGCTGATTGAACTGATCTTCTGCTGCAACTGCCAGACGACAAACGTGCCGATGATGGCTCCGGTCAGCGTTCCGCTGCCGCCGACCGCCACCCAGATGATGACTTCGGTCGATAGGAGGAGCGCGATCTGGTCCGGCGCGACGAAGCCGGTGCAGCTTGCGTAGAGCGCCCCGGCCAGGCCGGCCAGCGCTGCAGAACAGACGAACGTCAGAAGCAGGATGCGCTGGGTTGGATAGCCAAGCGTGCGGACTTTCGTCTCGTTATCCTGGATTGCCGTGAGCAGCAGACCGAGGCGGCCATGCATCAGCCGCAGCGCCGTCAGGAGGCTGGCTGCAAGAATGCCGAGCGTCAGGAAATAAGAGGCAAGCGTTCCGGAGAAATCGAGATTGAAGATTGAGAAGGGCGCCACGCCAATGAGGCCGGAGTCACCGCCGGTCACACTGGACCAGCCGATTGCGATCTGGTTGGCAATCAACGTCAGGGCAAGTGTCACGATCGTAAAATAGGCACCGCGGACACCACCGTAGAGAATGAAGTAGCCAACACAGAGCGCCACCAGAACGGCGAGAGCGACCCCGAACACCAGGCCGACGAGGCTGATCCATTGCGGATCGATCCCGAACCGGGTCGAGGCTATAGCCATGCCGTAGGCGCCAAGGCCGAAGAAGGTGGCATGGCCGAAGCTCAGGATGCCGGTGCGCCCCCAGAAAATGTCGAGGCTCAAGGCAAACAGGCCAAGCAGCATAATGTCGCGATAGGTGGACAGCGTATAGCTCTTGACGAAGAGGGGGAGGACGGCCAGGGCGGCCAATATGACGAGCGCGATGATCGTCGAGGGGCGTAGGGCCGGTTTTCGACGGCGCAGCGTCGCCAGGCTTGTGAGTTGATTCACGCTCATGCCGGCAGCACCCCATTTGGACGGAAACGCAGAATGACGATTGCGAGCCCGAGCACGAGAGCCTGGGCGACGGTGGTCGGTATCTGGTAGGAAAGTGCGGTTTCGAGGCCGCCGATGAAAGTGCTTCCGGCCGCAACGCCGGCGACGCTCCCTGCTCCTCCCACCAAAACCACGAAGAAGGAGCGTGCCAGGTAGTTCACGCCCATATAAGCCGTGACAGCGGTCATCGGTGCGAGAAGAACCCCCGCCAGAGCCGCGAGCGCGGCGCCTGAGGCGAACGCCCGCGCATTGACCTTTTCCACATTGACGCCCATCACTTTGGCCATGTCGCCGCTCTGGATCGCCGCCCTGATATTGAGCCCGAAGCTAGTCGTCCTGAACAGGATGATAGTTGCGGTGAAGATTGCCAGCACGAAGGCGATCAAGAACAACCGGTAGGTAGGATAGGTCGCGCCGAAGAGATCTACTGCCCCATCGAATGGACCTGTCACACGCTGGGGCGCGGCGCCGAACGTAAGGACGAGAAGTTGCTGGATGATAAGACTAAGGCCCCAGGTCACGAGGATCGCGTGCAGCGGACTTTCATAGACGCGGGCGATCAGCACGCGCTCGAGAACAAGCCCGATACAGTATCCGACAACCGGCCCGACAATCAGTGCCAGCCAGAAGCTGCCGCCGGCTGCCTGCACCGCCACGAGCGTGAAGGCGCCGATCGTAACGAATTCGCCATGCGCGAGGTTGATGACGTTCATCAGCCCGAAGATAATGGCCAGTCCTATTGAGACGATCAAAAGGATGCCGATCAGGGTCATCATGTTGAGGAGGAAAGGGATCGTGGCTTCCATCACGCTTTGCCTCCCGCCACAGTTGGCCATTTCCCGGCGCGCCCGATGAAGTGCTGCGGATACATCTCTTCAAAGGTGAGAGCGGCACTGAGAACCTCAGTATCTGCGCCACGCGCGCCAATGATCTGCAGGCCGATCGGCAGGCCATCCTGTGTGAACCCGCAGGGTACCGAGCAGGCCGGTTGCTGACTGAGGTTGATTGGAAAGCTGAAGGAGGACCATTCGACCCAGCTTTTCGCCGCGCTACCCGGCGGGGTGTCGTGCCCGGCTTCAAAGGGCGGTATCGGGACAGTGGGTGAAATGACAAAATCGAGGTCTGCAAGCAGGGCGTCCATGGCGGCTCCATATTGGCTGCGCCGAACCTCCGCGCTCATGCGCTCGACACCGCCGTAGCTTTGCCCAATGCGGGCGGCTTCCAGAAAACCGGGGTCAAGCACGGAAAGATCGACCGGATCGATCGAAGACAGCCGGTTTGCCGCGCCAACGTACCAATGGCGATAGAATATCTCCAGCAACGCATCTTGATAGGGCAGGACTATTTCGACAACGCGTGCCCCAGCGGACTCGAGGTCCGCCAGCACGGCTTCGACCGCCGCCGCAACGACAGGATCGACCGCATCGACGCAAGGCGTCTTCCAGTGGCCAATTCGCTTGCCGGCCCAATCGATGGGCGCGGCAGAAACGGAAGGAAACTGCGTCGGCGGTTGGGTCCAGTCGCGCAGATCCCGTCCGGACATGACATCTAGCATCAGTGCGCTATCCGCGACGGTTCGTGTCATCGGGCCGATATGCGCGACTGTGCCGAAAGAACTCGGAGGATTGGCCGCGACACGTCCATAGGTCGGCTTGTGTCCGACGATACCGGTGAAAGACGCTGGAATGCGGATCGAACCGCCGCCGTCTGTTCCCAGATGCAGCACCCCCGCACCACAAGCCGCCGCGACGGCAGCACCGCCTGACGAGCCACCCGGTGTCCTTGCGCTGTCCCAAGGATTGCGAGTGATTCCGAAAGCCGGACTATCGGTCAGCGCCTTCCAGCCATATTCCGGCGTGGTTGTCTGGCCGATAAAGACGGCGCCCGCCTTGCGCAGACGCGCAACGGACGGCGCGTCCAGACGTCCCTGCGAAGCGTTGGTCGTGTGGCTGCCGTAACGCACGGCCCAGCCATCGACAAGAACAATGTCCTTCAGCGTGGTCGGAACGCCATCGATGGGAGACAACGGCCTGTTCGCTAGCCAGCGCGCTTCGGACGCCCTCGCTGCGACAAACGCTCCTTCGGCATCGAGGAAAGTGAAAGGATTGAAGCGGTCCTGGATCTGTCCGGCGCGGTCAAGTGCCGCTTCGGCAACCTCGACGGGGGACAGTTCGTGCCGCCGATATGCTGCCGCAAGGGCGGCGCTGTCCATACGACATAGCTCCGGCATTCTCGACGCCGTTGCGAGAGGTTTTTGTTCGCTGCTCAATTTCGTTCCCTTTGTATGTTTTGTGCCACTATGCACAAAAGAAAAAGATATATAAAATGCAAAATATGATCATAATTGTTACATAATATGTATGATGAAGTTGACACTCAGACAGCTCCACTACATCTCCGTCGTCGCCGAAAGCGGCTCAATCGCCGCGGCCGCGCGCGAGTGCAGGATTGCGCAGTCCTCCATCCTTGCGGCGCTGGAGCAGGCCGAGATCGAGATGGGTGCGCGACTGTTCGATCGGCGACCATCGCGCGGCGTCGTTGCCACACCAGCGGGCGAACGATTCCTCGCCTCGGCCCGCCGGCTGCTCGCCGCCGAAGCGGAGTTCGAAAGGACGATGGACAGGCATAATCATGTCATGCCGCCCGTCCTACGCATCGGCTGCTTCGAACCGTTCGGTGCCCTGTTCATGCCTGAATTGCTCCGGCGTTTCACGGAAGGCACCGATATTGAAGTCCAGCTTTTCGAGGGAGAACAGCCCCAGCTCCTCGCCTGGCTCGAAGCCAGCATGGTCGATGCGATCGTCACCTATGATATAGGTACAGGGCTTCCGGAAGATTCAGCTGTGCTCGCCCGTGTGCCGCCACATGCGCTCATGCATGTTTCCGACCCGTTGGCACATCAAACTGCCGTCAGCCTCGCCGATCTCGTGCAAAAACCTTTCGTACTGCTCGACCTACCGCAGACTTCGGCTTACTTGCTGACCCTGTTCGACATCGCCACCGGACAGCGTCCGAAGGTCGCTTTTCGCACACGCAGTTACGACACCGTCCGCGCCGCCGTTGCCTGTGGGTTCGGATTTTCGATCCTGAACATGCGCCCCGTGGGACGCGGTAGCCCCGACAGCGAGGAGCTTATCCGCAAACCTTTGATGGGCGAACTGCCGGTACCCCAATTGATGATCGCGGATCGTTACGGCACAGCAAAGCCTGCTTTCCTGTGGCGCTTCACTAAATTGGCTCACGAATTCTTCGCAAACATTGGGCCACAACATTTCACCGTCACCGCCTCCTGACCGCAGATTCGCCTGAAGAAACGGAAACCGGGGAACATGTTTTGGAGATGCTCAGCCTGAAAACAAACGTCACGGAACCCACTCACAATTAAAGCTTATTTTTTTGCCTGATCAGATAGGTGCCGGAGACAACATCACATCCCGGCAAAGAACAATTGCAGGCATACCTTGCACGTCCGTAGCAGCGATCTTGGACGCCGTGTGTGAGGGTGTCGCCAACAGACCAGTTCCGAGCCTTTTCCTTATGGCGTCGTCGCCGGCGACGACATGTCGGACAATGATCTAGACAACGGACTCGTCGCCGAAGAGAGGACCTCGCCGAGGTGGTGGCAGTATCAGAAAGGTGCTCAGAGGCCGGCATAGAAGTTGAACCTGGTCCAAAGCGTTATCGGGCTTACTTCGAAGAAGTCCGCCGCCTCTCCGAAGGGGAGGGCCATGGACGTCAAAGGCGAAACGATCGTGCTTTCAGGACGCCGTCCCGCCCCGAAGACGTCTAACAATAAGATGCTCCAGATCGGATTGATCTTTAAAAGCTCGCATTTGGAAGTTTTGGAGCGGAATTCCCGAGTGGGGTAGAAACTTACGGGTATGGATATTTACTTTTGAACGCTTACACAAACTTACAAAGATTACGCCGGCTTATATCCTGCCTCACTGCCACATGACTAATCCTGCCTCACTGCCACATGACTAATCCTGCCTCACTGCCACATGACTAATCCTGCGCCTGGTCCGCCATTCTCATTCGCGAAAAAGATGACAAATCAGCAGGTGCACTGACACTGCGCTCAGCCTCCGCACCTCGGAGCGACCGAACGCCAAGCGTTTGGCGAATGCCAACCGGCCCCACGCATTTGCAAATACGAAGTCGCTTAAGACCATGTCAGCCAATCACCACGCCACCTGACACGGAGATTGCTCATGCGATGGAGCGACACGTCAGCTTGGTTGAGGGATTTTCACACAATCAGGCCACATTTGCAGATACGAGCCCCTTTCATCTCGCTTGCATGCACGAGGGCCGCGCGGCCTTCCTCTTGCAGTTAGCCTCAAACAAGCAGCGGTAAGCACTCAGCCGCCCCTTAGGGGAAGCCCGGCAAGCTCGGCCCAGGATGACGTGTCCTTGCCCTTTTCGTGGTCCGAAGTGATCCATTCATTGGTCGAGCACCGCGCCCGCGCTCAAGGATCCACGGTGACCTGAAACCGAGATGAAAGGGGCGAACAATACGAGGTGGGGCAGAAGCTTGCCTCGGACAAAAGTCCCGCGTCTGTTGGCTATATAAGAGCGGCCGTCGCCTGCTTCTCACTTGCTCTCAACCAACCTTTTTCATTCATCTCTTCATCTGCTCGCCGCTACAACGACCGGAACTAGCCACCAATGGAGGACTTCAATGCGCCCGGCGCAGCCGCTGTTAACCTCGACAAACTACCAATTGCGGCGCTGAAACACATATTCAGCGAGGCGGTCAATCAAGACGACAAGCTCGCAGCTTTCTATGAAATCGATTACCTGCGCGCCAATGAGAGGTTCAAAGAACTGATTGCGACCGATCCGACAATTCGGTCCAATTACGAAACGCTTCAGGGGGATGCACAAGCCGCCCGTACACAAATCGCCAAGGATGAAGCGGGCAGTGCGGATAAGAGTAGCACTGCAGATGAAATCATCGCCCGTCATGACGCGGTGGAAAGGGTCAACGAACGGATCGGGGGCGCTATCATCTGGCAGGCATTCCTACTGGGCGCCAAAAACGGCATTGAGCAGCTTAAGAACGCCAACGAACAGGAAGGCGCACAGGCTGCCGGCAACGCCGGCAGGCGCAATCCCGATCATCGCCTCCGGGACGCCGTCACGGCGCTAATCGACCACATCAGGGACACCAACGGGGAGCAAGCCGCGGAGGGCCAGGTCGTAGTCGGTATGGCTACCCCTAGCGACCAGAAATAACCGGGCTCAGCGAGATCGCTGGATCGATCTCTTTTCGTTTTGGAAACCAGATAGCGTTTTACCACTTCCTTTGTTTCAGAAAACAAGAACGCGTTTGCTAGTTGACCATTTTCATTTCTTTGCCGCTACCTTGATCAAGCGCACACGCAAGTGCCCCCTCGCGACAATCCGCGGGACTTGAGTAATCACCTGGCCTGTCCCGTGAACCGGCGAACTTGCCGGGATAAAGGCAAATCTAGACACTGGATGTCCCTTCGACGCAGCTAGGCTCCCCTCGGTACACAGACACTTGCTTCAGCCGCCTTGCCTCGGAGTGACCGGACGCCAAGCCCTCGCGAGAATTGTTGGCGCATGCCAACCGGCCCCACGTAATTGCAAATACGAGGTCGCTTAAGACCATGTCAGCCAATCATTAAGCCACCGGGCACGAAAAATTGCTCATGGGATGGAGCGACACGTCAGCTTGAAACCGGATGACAATCCTTCCGGCCTCCTGGCGGCACAATTAATCAGCGCCTTGAGGGCTGTGCTCTTGGCACGAAAAAGAATAGGCGAGGATCGGAAACAACGTCCAATCGCAACGCTGTGTTGCCTCCTGACGCGGGCCCAGTTTCGGCCGCTGCGGAAATTGGCTCAGCCGGGACGCGTCAGCTGGAGCCAGCGCACCCAATCACCCCTGCTTGGCATCGCGGATCCAAAACTTGGATTTGTCAACACGGAGCAAAGACCCGCCGCGCCAGGGCAAGAAAAGTCTATAAAGCCCATGATTGCCCACCAGCTGAGAAACGCCAGTTCCCAGAAGACCAGACGGGCCGCACAAGCACAGCGCTCGCACCCTCCACCTTCGCATTCCCGATAAAACCGATCCCTTGGCGTGCAACACCGTTCGGCATGTGTTCATCACAAATTCCTGGGGCGGGACGCGCCGAAGACGTTAACGACAACGAACTAGACGATGCGAACGACGACCCAGCCCCGCCGACCAAACCGCTATATCAATCCTTCTTCCGCATGCTGGCCGACCAAACCAGCCTGGCCGGCAGCACGCTTGACAGCTACAAAGTAGTTTTGAATGCGCTTGAGCAATGGCTCGAAGATAATCCTCAGGATGATAATGCTCAGGAACGAACCTTGGCTCAGATCCTCACCGCTCGTGGTGACGCCGCGCACGACCAGACCCTTCAGCAATGCAAACTCGACCTTGAAGACAACGACAAGACGACACACCTCTTCTTGGTAGTCAACACTGTCCGGCAGGTCGTCAAGGCGGAGGACTATCGTCTCATCGACAGCCTGTTGGCCAAGATCTCCGCAAAGTTCAACACCGACTGTTACAAGGTGGCTTTGACGGCGCTTGCGGACTGGATGGCACAAAATCCTCAGGACCAAACCTTGGCTCAGATCCTCGCCAAAGTTGGCCGCGTGGATGACAACGACGAGATCTTGCTAGAATGCAAACGCCACCTTGAAGCCTGCGGAATGACTGATGCGGCCACCTACCTCATCCCAGCCGTCAACGCTGTCCGGCCCGTCAACACCGATCGCGGCAACCTGCCCGAACCGGACTTCTCGCACGACTTTCCTTTGTTCTCAGTAGTCCCACGCATCAGATAGTTGAACAAATTCATTCTTTTGCCCACGCGCTTGATCATCAACTGCACATGCAAGTGACACCCCTTGCGACAATCCGCGGCAACTTGAGGAGACAATCACCTGATCTGTCACATGAACGAGCACGTGATCCCGCGCGGTAGATAAAGACGACTGCAATTATCGAGAACTCTTTGGGAAAAGCCGTTTGCTTGCGCGCCCTCGAAAGAAGCGATGGGAAGGCGAAGCAAAAAAAATCGGAAATAATTACACTCGTCTCTATCCTGCCATCCTTATCGGTCGTGTGTCTGCTGGCTCTTTTCGCCATCGTCGTTTCTTCTACTAGGTGTTCTTTCTGATATGACACGCCGCTGCTTTTGGGCTTGGAGTTCCGATGCGCCTTGCACCCCTCCGCGCTCTGTGACGGGTGTTCCGGCTGAACTTTGGTAGCGCTCGAACCGTCGCGGCGCAATTTACCATCGGACTACGGAGCATCGTTCCAGGCATTCGAGCGCGGACCGACCGTCGCATGATCGGCGTGGCCACAGGCAAGATATCGTGCGTCGTTGAGGGGCTGCATCGGTCCTCATGCGCCAGGGCGGAACTCGTATCCAGATCGCGTCTGTCACCGCATGGGTACACTTCAACTAGCGTTCATCTGTTCACTGGTGCGTTCTCGGACGATGTCAATCAGCATCCGAACTTCACCCTGTTTGGAGTGCGCCCCTGAGGATGGACGGTGATCAGGCCGCTGTTTTGCTAGTCTGCCGGACGTGTTGATCCCCGATCTGCTGCGGGCTCAGATAGCCGAGCGCTGAATGAAGTCTGCGTGTTGTAAATCTCGTCATGAAGTGGGGAAGGTGTTCGGTCACCTCTTCTAATGTTTCATAGGCTATTGGATAGACCGCTTCGACCGGAAAGGTGGTGGAGTGGCGCGGCAGCGGGATGGCAGGGCCGGGCTCTGCATCTGCTATCCCGTGCGCTACGCCGACGACTTCGTGGTGATAGTGTTGGGTACGGAGGAAGATGCCATCCGGAGAAATCCGCACTGGCCGAATACCTTCGCCTGACCACGGGCCTCGAACTGTCGCCGGAAAAGACAAGCATTACGGCTGCGATGGAGGGATTCGAATTCCTTGGCTTCCACGTCACGCCTGACTTTGCCACGTCTTTCTGGAGAGCTGGGCGCATAACGAAAGTTGCACGTCCGGTTCGGTGAAGGTTGCGCTGGTTTCCCCCCTATGGAGCAGCCAGCGAGGTCGATGAACCAGTGCTCGGCCCAATGTTTCGTCGCATCGGCCCTTTGTCCACTCAAACCCGAGAACCGTCACTGTCAGCCCCGACGATCTAGGCACCATCGTGATCTATTGAACGTTAGGTTCGATTGACGAAGTAGCGCCATTCAGTCCGATTATTGACTCTGATCTTTTCCCGTTCGAAAAAGGCATACACTTGAGAGGGAAAAATCATGGCAGATGAAAACAATATCGAACTGACGGAGACGACGGCGCCGGCAGAGTTGCCGCCGAAGAAGCGTCGGGGGCCACGGCCGAAGAACGTCGCTTCCGAAACAACCGCTGAAGCACCGGGGGCGAACGTCGCCCAGCCAGCAAGGGGACGCAGGAAACGCTCAGAAAAGTCGGAGGACGCCCCGGCCCCTACTACGACAAAGGCAAAGAATACCGCCAAAGGCGCCGGAAAAACACAGACCCCAAAGCCCGCGACCGAGCCTCCGGCTCCAGTTTTCGACGATATCGCAGATCTTCTTCAGCTTGAGGAAGAAAATGCACGGCTCCGCAAGGCCTTGGCCGAGAAACTGCGTGCTGAGAACGCCGATCTGCGCAAGCGACTTGGTCTTGCTTGATCATTCGGTGAAGGGCCAATCGAATTACCCGATGGGCCCTCGCCATCGCGTTTTTGCGGGCGTTGCAAGGCGACCGAGTAATGATGGCGGTGCGATTGCTCGAATTGGCAGCGGACTATGAAATTACCGTGGAAATATCTCGTCGAACTGACGTCTCTGGGTGGACGGGCAAGCCACGTTCATCTTGCGCTCTCTTTTAGGTATTCCGTGTCGGATATGCGTTCCGACATGAAGTAAACACGAAACGATGGCGAGTGGTTTGCGAGATCGCTGCTATCTCGTACACTGTCTTGGTGAATCAGTCACCGGACTTGCGTAGAGAGCCCGCTCTCGGTGCTTATCATCATCGATGGCGCCGCCTGCTTGAGGAAAGCATGATGAAATCACCATGGAAACTCTTTTCGGAGTTCATCACCCGTCGAGACCCGCAGGGGGAACCCCCTCTAAGTGACGAGGAATACAAACAAACTGCGAGTGATGATCGCCCCACGGAAGAGTTGCGACCGTCAGCAGAACCTGCGCTTAGCGCCGCGTCGGTGGATTTCGGCTCGCTCAGGCAATCAACCGCCTCACACGGATCTATTGGCGCTTTAACGGAAACTGCCGCCGACCCGAACGAACTGGAGGTTCGTGTCAAATCGGATAAGGAAACGAGTGCGAACATCCAGTTGGCGGAGCCATCGCAACAACGTGGCAAAGCAATTGCACCAACGGTCGACCTGAAGCGGAGCCGAAAAGCCACCCGAAGCTCCCGCATACATCTTGGGCACCATGGATTGAATGCGTCAACAAATGGTTCCGTCGCCGGTCTGCAGGATCCAATGCCGGTGCAGACCTTCCGCGATGAGGTAGTCGGGTTGGACGATGACATCCGGAAATTGAGGTTGGAGCTCTCCCAGAAGCTCGCCATACAGAACCTTCAGCTAAAGAAGATGCTGTCGCGTTTCGATATCCAGTAAGACATCCGCGATTCTAAACGGCATTTTGTGGTGGAGATCGGAAATCAAATCATCGTGTCGACGCGAAGTTGGCCGACGATCTCTCGAACGAGCGACTTGTGGAAAGCGATAGCACAGTCTTACGCCGAGGTGCGGTCCTTTTGCCGCCGAGAGTCTCTCCTCACGTTCCTTTAGTGACTGCGAGGCGAGGTGAGTCGTCCGCGAAGATGAGTGCAGAAGAGACTTCTGTCGCCGGGACCGGGTTGTAGGCATGCAGAAACCTTGATCGATTATTCCGGCAGAACGAAATCGCGCAAAAGCAATGGCCTCTTTCTACCCCCAGAGCCGAGGAGTTGCTCGATCTTCGCCTCTCGGGTCCCCAAAAATGTCCCGGCCCCGTCAACAGATCTTCCCCATGCGCCGGGCCAGATTTCGCGCAGATACGCAGCCGGCGTTTCAAACAGGGAGTGGTTCGCGCGTGCTGAAATGCGGCCCATGCTTCGTCACACAACCGCAACCATTGGGATTGATGGGTCACCTCAAGGGGCCTAACAACTGGCCTCTCGGCATTAGTTTCATTCCCCAAACGTCCTACTGCGGTTCAGTGCTCGGCGTGCGGCGATGGGTTCACCGTCGATTGGCCGTGGGAGATTGCGGGACCCTCTGGCAATCGTCGAAATGGCCAGGGCAGTTCCAAAGAGTGCGGTTTCGGCAATGAAGCTGGGTGAGCGAGTGAAGGCGATGCCCTATTCGGCATAGGAACCCGACCTTCGGAGTTCGAACCTGCTGTTGCATACTTCTTTTGCAGGCGTTTGTTGCTTTTTGCCCGAGAAGGAGTTGCAACATCTTTTACCAGTATTGCAGCGGCGAGAGAGCCGAGTGTTGCTTTTAATACCTCGCTGAACTGGGGTAGCATGCCTCTCTAGGCTCGCGCATGCGAGGCCGTTCACGCGGAGATCGTCACCAAAGACGCCGGTGCGATGGCTGTCATAAGGGGAATGCCAGCCAAGCCTTGACCCGCAACCGGCGCGCCGTGCTATAATGTGTACATGTAAACACAACGGAGAGTATAGCATGAGTGCGACGATGACGATCCGTGTCTCGGAAGACACCCTGGCCAAGCTGACAAGGATCGCCGAAGGGACGAAGCGCAGCAAATCCTTCCTCGCGGGGGAGGCGGTCTCGGCCTATGTCGAGCGCGAGCTTGCCATCATTGAAGGCATCCAGCGCGGGCTAGCCGACGTGGCGGCTGGCCGCGTCGTCCCGCACGAGCAAGCGATGGCTGAAGCGCGCCAGATCATTGCGGAAGCACGGCGCAAGAAAGCGCAAGGATGAGGCGAGTTGTCTGGTCGGCTGACGCACACCGCGACTATCTCAACATTCTCGCCTACATCGCTGACGATAATGCGAATGCAGCCGAGCGGGTCGTTGACGCCATCGAGGATGCGGGCAACAGGCTCAGTGAGTTCGCCACCGGCTGGCCGGGGCGCGTGACTGGCACTTACGAGAAGGTAGTGACGGGCTTGCCCTACTTAATCGCTTACGCGCTGACGGATGAGGCAGTAGTGATCGTCCGCGTCATCCATGCGGCCCGCCACTGGCAGGAGGAGGAGTGGCCGTACTAACGCAACACGGCAAACCGCAGCATCGGCAGTTTTCCACAGTCGTGGAAAATGCGGTTTCAGGCTGAAACGCAACAGCCAACAAACCGCCTAGATGTTCCAAAGAGTGCGGTTTAGGCTCTGTAGCTGAGTGAGTGAGTATATCGATGGCCCAACAATAAAGGCGTTCTTGCAGCGTCATACCTGGCCTGACTGTTGCACTACGATTTTCGCCCTGTTTGTTGCTTTGATTCCAGACCGGATTCGCAACACAGGTGGGCGGTGTAGCACGGACCATTTATATTAGCCTTTGTTGCTTTCTTCATGGCTGCAAAGCCTATGACGTCTACCGCTTTTCCTACTACCGCCTGCGACAAGGGGGTGATCGGCGTAGAATGTTCGGCGCTGATGACAATCTCGAATTTTCTCGAATACGTTTTTCGACGATGAGGCAATTTTGCATCGCGTTTTTTCACGCACGAATGCGTTTTTGAAGGTGCTCGTCAGGAAATGCTTGGCCGTATAGCGTTTTTCGACGGCGGCAGGTAAATTAAAACGAATCTGAACAAGCGAAAGCGTTTTTGAACGGGCGGGTTCAACATGAGCGAATTCCCAGTCGGACAGAATTGGCTGAAGACGCGTCTGGGCTTGGATTGCCCTGCGCCAGCCGTCGAGTCCTGGTGCGGCCAGACGTCTCGGAAAACATATGTAGAAGAGGGGAGAGTCATTGAAAAGTACCCCCTTGTCTATGCTCCCGAAGAGAGCATTGCGGGAAACCTTAAATTCGCTCTGAAGAATGAAACACTCGACATCGGCGTCATCGCCCAGACCATGAACAAGGTCGATCCGGCAGAGATCGAAGCCTGGGTCAAAGCCGAGCCAAAAGGTGCCTTCGCCCGGCGGGCATGGTTTCTCTATGAGTGGTTCACTGGAGCACGACTTTCTCTGCCAGACGCGGGTACCGTGAACTACGTCCATGCGCTGGACGAAAAGAAAAACATCGGTGCGGCCGGCAGATTCTCACAACGCCACAAGGTTGTCGACAACATGCTCGGCGTGCCGGGACTATGCGTCACCGTACGTCCCACGAGGCTGATAGCCGATGCAAGAGCATCGGAAATCAACAGGCAGGCTCAAGACATCGTGAACGATTGCGATCCAGCACTCCTTACCAGAGCGATTCAGTACCTGTTCACTAAGGAGACGAAATCTTCCTTTGAGATCGAGCGCGAAGAGCCCAGCGCGCAGAGAGCAGAACGCTTCGTTACCGCGCTAAGGAATACCGCGGCTTTCGACCCGGCGAGCAAACGCGATCTCGTCGAGTTGCAAAATACGATCGTCGATCCGAGATATGCGGCAAACGATTTCCGCGATTTCCAGAATTTCGTCGGGCAGACGATCGGCCCCGGCTTTGAAAAGGTCCATTTCATCTGCCCCAAACCCGAGGATGTCGGACCGCTGATGGCGGATTGGTCATTACTGACCGAGCGGCTCAGGGGCATGTCGGACCCTGTGGTCGCGGCGACCGTTGTCGCCTTCGCTTTCGTCTACATACATCCGTTCGAAGACGGCAACGGGCGAATACACCGCTTCCTGATCCACAACGTCCTGTCCAGAGAAGGCTTCACCCCTCCCGACTTTCTCTTCCCGGTATCCGCCGCCATCGTCCGTGACGAAAAAGCATACGAGGCCACACTTGATACGTTCTCGCGTCCCGCATTGGAAAGAACGGACTGGGGATGGGACAGGGACCACAACATCGTCGTCAGGAACGACACCGCCCACCTCTATCGATATTTCGATGTCACTCCATCGGTGGAATTCATCTATCAGAAGATCGCCGAGACGGTGCAGAAAGACCTCAAGGAGGAACTCGACTACATCCGTTATTTCGACGCCGGCTACACGGCTTTGACCGATATAATCGATATGCCCAACCGCAGGGCGGCTTTGTTCGTCAAGCTGTGCCTGCAGAACGGCCGCATCTCGAAAAAGAAACGCGGCTTGTTCGCGGAGCTGACTGATGACGAGGTTTCGCATCTGGAAGCCGCTGTGGCGGAAGCAGTTCAGCGCGTGAAGGGTAGTTTGGATTGCGACGCCGAAGACGATGACACCTAGGAACCCTCGGGGCGCCCCCCGAGGTGATCGGCGTTTCCGAACCCGAAGGGAGATCCGGCGTTCCGGTGGGCGTCTCGTATCAGCGTACCGAAGCGAACATGATCGACTCTGCCTGTGATGCGGCGTGGAATATTCAGCGCTGATTGACAGACAGCTCCAGCGAAGGCTTCAGCACATCGCTCCAGATCGTGGCCCAGAAACGTCGAAGGCCGAAGGGACCGGCGCAGACCAATCCGGAAAGAGATTTTGGAAGTGAAGAGAGTGACTGGCATTGGCGCAACGCACGCCAAAACGCAAACACCGCCGTCGGCGATCCGCGTTTGAAAGCAAAACCCAAAGCCGAATGTTACCGGGAAATCCACAACTGCGTAACCGGCGGTTTGGGCGCAAAAAGCAACACTTCCCAAATGGCCGGAAAGTTCCATAAGCTATGTTATCTGATTTTCTCCTGTAGCCGGGTACATTCTATTTTCAAGTGCGACATGCCAATGATTTCAATGGTTTCCCCTTGGAGATTTTGGGATGTCACGAAGCTATTCGCAGCTGAATCTGGCGGATCGTCGCCGCCTCTATCACTTTGTCGAACGCAAGGTGCCGATC
>NZ_PVZR01000023.1:0-120172 GCF_003024455.1 Ensifer sp. NM-2 | reverse complement strand
TTGTTGGAACCGGCGGCATGGCCAACAGCCATGCCCAAGCCTTCGCTCAGATCGAAGGCGTGGAAATGGTGGGAGCGGTCGATGTCGACCCCAAGCGCGCCAAAGGCTTTGCCGAGAAACACGGCATCGCCAATACGTTCACCTCGCTCGACGACGCCATTGCCTGGGGCAAGTTCGATGCGGCGACGAATGTGACGCCCGATAAGGCGCATCACCCGACGACACTGGCATTGCTTGCCGCCGGCAAGCACGTGCTGTGCGAAAAGCCGCTGGCGGAAAACTACGCCAAGGCGGCGGAAATGGCCGATGCCGCCGAGCGATCGGGGCTGGTGACCATGGTCAACCTGACCTATCGCAATGTCGCGCCGCTGCAAAAGGCGCGGGCGATGGTGCTGGCCGGCGATGTCGGCCAGTTGCGCCATCTGGAGGCGTCCTATCTGCAGAGCTGGCTCGTCTCCAAGGCGTGGGGCGACTGGGCGACGGAATCGCAATGGCTCTGGCGGCTGTCGACCAACCACGGCTCGAACGGCGTGCTCGGCGATGTCGGCATCCATATCCTCGACTTCGCCGGTTATGGCGCCGGCACCGACGCTGAGCGGATCTTCGCGCGGTTGAAGACCTTCGACAAGGCGCCGGGAAACCGGATCGGCGAATATGATCTCGACGCCAACGACAGCTTCGTCATGACGGCCGAGTTCAGCAACGGCGCCATGGGCGTGATCCATGCCAGCCGCTGGGCCACCGGCCATCTCAACGAGCTGCGGCTGCGGCTGCATGGCGACAAGGGGGCGATCGAGGTTGTCCATACGCCCGATGGCTCGACGCTTCGCGCCTGCCTCGGCACGGATGTTGAAACGGCAACCTGGCGTGATGTCGGTGCCGGTACTGTTCCGACCAACTACCAGCGCTTCGTCGCCGCGGTTCGGGATGCCAAGACGGTCGAGCCCGGCTTCCGCCATGCGGCGAACCTGCAGAAGGTGCTCGATCTGGCGATGGAGACCGAGGCGGAAAGGCGCGAACTCGGCGCCGTGCATGCCCAGCGCTCCAACAATCATGCGTTCGGTTAACTCGACGGTCGCCCGCTTCCGCCCGGATGTCGCCTGCGGGCGGTCACGCCATGTCTGGATGAAGCCCGTTTGGCAATGTGGTTTTGGGCATGTTTGAGCTTTGCGGGTCGGGTGCAGTCATGTCTCCGGCCTGTTTGTGCGGCACGTTATGACCTGCTGGCCCTGATGTTGTCCGCTTGACCCGATCCTACCACGTTGACGCGCTGTTGGTGCGCAAGACAACGAGAGCGGCGTCGCCTTATAGAGATCACACCGATCAGACGCCGATCGCGATCCCAACCCGGCAGAGGGATAACTTGAATCTCGCACATGTCGCGCGCACCGTCATCAATGTCCTTGTCCAAGCAATATTTGACATCTGCATCGCCGCCCAGGCCGCCGGCCCAGGCGTATTCGGACGGCCGTTCAAATGTAACGTGGCCGATCTCAGGCAACATCGGCCAGAGGGGCTGACCGTCGCTCCGTGAATGGTCGCCCTTCGCCTGCTTCGACGCCACCAGTAGGCCGGTTGCAATCTGAGGCTCCGGATTGACGGCCGGGAAGCGATCACCTTTCTTCACAAAGGAGGCCATGAGATAGGGCATATCCTGTCCGCCCAGGCGGGCGCGGCCCACATACTGCACCTGAACGGCGCCCGTGCCACGGGGCTTCAGGTCCAGCAGTTCGGCTGCCTTGCTGGAAACGTCGATGATGCGACCCCGATGAAACGGACCGCGATCGTTGACGCGCACGATGAGCGAAGAACCGTTTTCAAGATTGGTCACCCGCACATAGCTGGGCAAGGGAAGGGTCGGATGCGCGGCGGAAAGGTGATCCGGATCGTAAATTTCGCCGTTTGCGGTCCGCCGCCCGCGAAAGGCCGGGCTGTACCAAGAAGCGACACCCTTCTTGTCGTAGTTCGGGTCTTCCTTCGGATAATAACGCTTGCCTTTGACCACATAGGGCTTACCGACCATATAGCGGCCACCACCCTTGCGAATATTCTTGCCGTAGGCGCCCCGCGTGCTCGCCTTCACGCCGTGTACAATTTCGGAAGTATATCCATTGCTGCGGTTCTTGTGCGGCGCTTGAGTGGATGTACAGGTAGCACAGCTGGCGCAGACCATCGTAATCGCCAGCCATCGCAAGCCTTTGACAGCCGCCCTTACATCAATAACCATCCGTCCAACGCCGGCGACAGCCACCCGTGCATCTGCCGCAAGTCTCGACACGAACGCTCATATCGGCCAGGCGCTCGCAGTCCGCTGTGCATCGAGTCGAGGGACAGACGGAATTGAGCTGAGGCACTTGTCGTTACCTTGCAGCAGTCTGAGGTGAGGGCCATTATCGCTCCTTCCGTGAGATAATTGTAGAATCGGACCCGAAGCCAAAGGTTCCATTATTGTACGTGAATATATGCCACACCCTCTGCGGGTCGCTGACAAACCCACCGCGGACGCCGATCCACAGCACTAGCAAGACTGCCAGCTCACCTCCTTGACCCCCATGCTTGCGAGTCTCTTTTCGGCGTAAGTCGGTCAGGAATGGGCCAGCAAGCGGAACCGATCGGCAGCTGCGGCGTTGGGACTAGTGTTTGGCTGACACAAAAAAGTCGGAACCGCGGGCGATGGCCCGTTGGGAGTTCGCGAGCGGGCGCGCCGCTCGACCGACTTTGATGCGGGGCGATACGCGCAACTGTCGCGGGGACCTCGCAACAAGACGAAGGAAGATCATGTCGATTCGATCCAAACTTTTCGCAACAGTGGCCTTGCCCGTTCTCTCCGTGTCATTCGCAATTCAGCCGGCGCTGGCCGAGAGCCTGATGGCGCCCTTCCAGGTGGCGCAGCAAGGCGCCGACCAGCAGTCGCCCGAGGACCAGCTGTTGCTCAAGAAGCGCAAGAAGCAGCATGCCGCCGAGGAAGGGCAGACAGAACAGCAACAACCGCGTGTCGAAGAGCCGCAGCGCCAGGTAGAAGAGCCTGTGCGCAAAAAGCGCAAGCAGCAGGCGGACGGACAGCAGCCCAGCACCGAGGAAAACGCGCCGCAGCAGGTTGAAGAGCAAGCGCCCGTGCGCAAGAAGCGCAAGCAGCAGGCCCAACAACAGCAACCCGCCGTAGAGGAAGGCGCTCCGCAGCAGGCTGAGGAGCCACAAACTCCTGTGCGCAAGAAGCGCAAGCAGCAAGCCGAAGAACAGCAGCCCGCCGTAAAGGAAGGCGCTCCGCAGCAGGCTGAGGAGCAACAAACTCCTGCGCGCAAGAAGCGCAAGCAGCAGGTCGAAGAACAACAGCCCGCCGTAGAAGAAGGGGCTCCGCAGCAGGCTGAGGAGCAACAAATTCCTGTGCGCAAGAAGCGCAAGGAGCAGGTCGAAGAACAGCAGCCTGCCGTAGAGGAAGGCACCCCACAGCAGGCCGGGGAGCAGCAGATACCTGCGCCCAAGAAGCGCAAACAACAGGCGGAAGGACAGCAGCCCGTTCCGGGGTCCGAACAACCCGCAACGGCGGAGCAGCTCCAGGGTGAAGCGCCTCGGGCCAGGTCCGCTCCGATCGTCGTCGACAGGCGCACGAAGGAAGAGAAGCGCAAGATAGCACAGGATCCGGCGGCGACCGATGAGACCGTAGTGCTTCCGGTCGATAACGGCGCGGCTGTGCTCGACAGCGACAAGGACGCCGACAATGCCGGTGGCAACCGGGGGCGCGAGGCTCGGCGCAAGCAGCGCGAAGAGCTGCGCGTCCAGGAGCAGAACATAGCGCCGCCGACCGACGACGCCGCGGCCCAGGCGGAGATTCCAGCCGAAGTGCGGCAGGCGGCCCCGCAGAGGATCGAGGCCGCGATCAAGGAAGAAGGCCAACGCGTCGAAGCGGCGCCAGAGTTCACGGTTCCGGAGACGACGAACATCGTCAATAACACGGTCATCAACAACACGGTCATCAACAACACCACGAATAATGATGTCACCGAGGTGCAGGTGGTCGAGAGGATCGACGATCGCGTCGTCCTCGGCGTCGGCGACCAGTTCTTCGTGCGTGGCGACGATCGGCCAAGGCTCCGCCGCGATTCGGAGGAGACCTACTACGATCAGTTGGCGCGCGGCCGCGTTCGTGAAACGATCGTCCGCCCGGGCGGCTATCGCATCGTCACGGTCTACGACCGGTACGGCAACATCCTGCAGCGGTCGCGCGTCGACCGCGACGGCAACGAGTATGTGCTGATGTACGCGCCGGAATATCAGGAGGAACGACGTCCGGCGATCTTCGACGTCGGCTACGAATTGCCGCCGATGCGCCTGGCGATTCCGGTCGACGACTACATCGTCGACTACGCGGAGGAACCGGATCGGGACTACTATGAATTCCTGTCCGAGCCACCGGTCGAACGGGTCGAGCGGGTCTATACGATCGATGAGGTCCGCAATTCGGCCCGTCTCCGTGACAAGGTCCGACGCATCGATCTCGATACGATCCACTTCGTGACGGGGAGTGCCGAAGTGTCGATGTCGCAGGCCAAGACACTGCGCAAGGTTGCGGACGCGATGCAGAAAGTTCTCGACAAGGATCCCGGTGAGACCTTCTTCATCGAGGGGCACACGGACGCCGTCGGTTCCGACCGCTCGAACCTGGTACTCTCCGATGAGCGTGCCGAGTCCGTCGCAGTCCTCCTGACCGAGGTCTATGGCATCCCGGCGGAAAACCTGGTCACCCAAGGCTATGGTGAGCGCTTCCTGAAGATCGGCACGCAGGAGCCCGAGGAGGAGAACCGCCGCGTGACCATCCGCCGCGTGACGCCGCTGGTGCGCCCGGTCGCCCAGCGGTAACGGAAATCTGACGCGCCATGACATCGAAGGCTCTTCACGAGAGCTAACTGCCTCGAAAGAAGGTCTCAGCGGCTTTTGTTGTCACTGAGACCTTGGAGATTGTGGCGTGTTCCAGCGGTATTTTCTCAAAACGCATAGCATCTGGATTAGTCCCGGCGCTGCGGAAGGCATCGACGAAAACGACAGCGGTTAGTGTTGAATCCCGAAGGCTTGCTGTCCTGAATTCGACGTGTTGGGGCAACTCGCCTGCAGAACCAGTTGAGATTTGCGTGCGTCGACCGCCGTTGGCAGAGAGCTCTGTGGCGCACAAAGAAAAGGCCGCTTCGTTCCGTCACACGCTCTAACGAGCATTGGTCTCCGACTGCAATGCAAGGCTCAGAGCGGAGACGAACACGCGCACTTTGGGCAGGACGTTCCTGGTGGTCGGGTAGACTGCCCAGATCCCAATTTCTTCAGGAGTGGCGTCATCGAGGACCACGCGCTGCAGCCGCCCTTCGAGTACGTCATCGGCGATCGCCCATTCGGAAAGCAGGGTGATCCCAGCCCCGGCGACACAAGCAGATTGGCATCCAGCGATGCTGCTCGAAGAAAACCGAGAGCCTATGCGAACATGGGTTTCGGAGCCACTGGCGACGAAAGTCCAATGCGTGACTCCTGTCATAGGAAGGCAATCATGGTGAGCGAGGTCATCGATGGAACGCGGCATCCCACGCCGCTCAAGATAGCCCGGCGAGGCAACAAGCGTTCGTGGGTTATCCGCAAGTTTTTGTGCGATCAGGCTGCTGTCCTTTAGACGCGCGATGCGGATTGCCAAATCGGTTCCGGTAGCAGTCAGGTCAGGCAGGCGGTCATTCATATCCAGGGCAATCTGCAGTTCTGGATTAGCCGCAAGGATAGCTGGGACCAGCGGAGTCACAATCTTCACGCCAAATACGATTGGCACCGAGACGCGAAGAAGCCCCGCTGCGCCAAGCGTGTCCGCGCGAACCTGTGCGCGGCCTTGATGTTCATTTTCAATGATGGCCTGAGCGTACGGAAGGAAAGTTTCACCTTCGGGCGTCAGCGACAGTGACCGAGTCGTCCGGTGAAGCAAACGCACGCCAAGCGTTGCTTCCAGCGCGGAGAGGCGCCGTGTCGCCGCCATCGGCATTAAACCAAGACGGCGCCCTGCCTCGGATATGCTTCCGGAAGAAACAGCGCCCACGAAGACCTCGATGTCGTCAGTGTTCATTATAACGGGTTTCGATAAACAGGCTCAACATTAGCCAATACTACAACGGAAGGCGATGCAAAGCTACATCTGTCGCGATCTCATAGCTTGAAAGGCTCCGGAAATGACAATCACGACCGTGAATGCAAAAACGCCTACGGGATTGAGTAGAGTTGGCTTGCTCGCCATGGCCACCGCCAGCGGCATCGCTGTCGCCAACATCTATTACAATCAGCCGATGCTAGGCATCATCGAGGCCGATTTTCCCGGCCAGTCCGCAACCGCTCTAGTACCGACCGCCACCCAGTTGGGATACGCTCTCGGTCTCTTCCTTCTTCTGCCTCTTGGCGATCTGGTCCACCGACGCAAGCTCATCATTGGACAGTTTCTGATCCTTGCCATCGCCCTGTCCCTAGCCGCTGTTTCCTCGTCCGCGTGGATATTGGTCGCTAGTTCCCTTCTGGTTGGAGCAAGCTCGACGGTAGCGCAACAGATCGTTCCCTTCGCGGCTTCATTGGCACCTGCTGACAAGCGCGGGGCGACCATCGGAACCGTGATGGCGGGCGTCCTGTCGGGCATTTTGTTCAGCCGAACCCTATCTGGTTTTGTCGGCGAACATGCCGGCTGGCGCGAGATGTTCTGGATTGGCGTGCCGATGGCCTTGGTGGCCGCCGCGATGATGTTCGCGACGCTTCCAGATCATGCTCCCACGTCTCGTTTGCATTACCGCAACGCGATCAAATCGCTGGGGCACCTCTGGACACATGAGCCATCTCTTCGGACAGCGACCCTCGTACAAGCCGCCCTCTTCGCTTCGTTCACCGCGTTCTGGACCATACTTGCGCTATATCTTCAGGGCCCGAGCTTCGGCCTTGGTGCCGATATTGCCGGGCTTTTCGGTATCGTGGGAGCGGTCGGCGTTTTCGCTGCTCCGGTAGCGGGTCACATTGCCGACAAGCGTGGACCGCATTTCGTTGTTTGGCTTGGCGCGGCCTTGACTGTCGTGTCCTGGATTATCTTTGGAGCATGGGCTTCGATCGTGGCTCTCATCGTGGGCGTCATCGTCCTCGACTTCGGCATTCAGGGCGCATTGGTCTCCAATCAACACATTATATATGCACTCAATCCGGATGCACGAAGCCGCCTGAACACGATCTTCATGACTGGAATGTTTCTTGGCGGCGCGACGGGATCGGCACTTGCTTCAGTTGCCTGGCAAAATGGCTCTTGGCTCGGTGTGAGCCTCGTGGGCGGTGTCTTGCCGCTACTCGCTTTGGCCGTAAAAGCGCTTGGTCGCTCACCTCAATTGTAAGATCAAAATCAACGTTGTGCGAGCATCAACGCGGGAGGATGGTGCTCATCGCCCTCCATATTATTTCAAAGGATGCAATGGAATCGAAACGATTGCTGCAATTGTTGTCACTCCGGATTGGTGGCAATTTCCCTTCGTCAGACGAACACAGCGTCGGCTGAGGGCAAAAGACAAAGATCGCAGGGCGCGAATATGACTGACAAATTTCTTCCCATGACGCGCCGCGGCGCGCTGCTTTCCGGAGCGGCTGCCGCCGCCACCATGGCACTCTCCACATCATTCAGCTTTGCAGGCAACGCTGCTGCTTCCACCGCCAACTCAATCGAAGGGGACAATGCAATGAGCACCATCACCACCAAGGACGGCGTCGAAATCTTCTACAAGGACTGGGGCCCGAAGGATGCGCAGCCGATCGTATTCCACCACGGCTGGCCGCTGTCGTCGGACGATTGGGATGCCCAGATGCTGTTCTTCCTCGCCAACGGCTACCGCGTCGTTGCCCATGACCGCCGGGGCCACGGCCGTTCGGCGCAGGTTTCCGACGGTCACGATATGGATCATTACGCCGCAGACGCCTTTGCGGTCGTCGAAGCCCTCGACCTGAAGAACGCCGTTCATATCGGCCACTCCACCGGTGGCGGCGAAGTCGCCCGCTATGTCGCAAAGCATGGCGAACCATCCGGCCGCGTCGCCAAGGCCATCCTCGTCTCCGCCGTTCCGCCGCTGATGCTGAAGACTGAAATCAATCCTGAAGGCCTGCCGATGGAAGTGTTCGACGGCTTCCGCTCGGCGCTCGCCGCTAACCGCGCGCAGTTCTTCCGCGACGTCCCGGCCGGTCCCTTCTATGGCTTCAACCGTGACGGTGCGAAAGTCCAGGAAGGCGTGATCCAGAATTGGTGGCGTCAGGGGATGATGGGTGGCGCGAAGGCTCATTACGACGGCATCAAGGCTTTCTCCGAGACCGATCAGACCGAGGACTTGAAGGCGATCACAGTTCCGACTCTCGTCCTGCATGGCGAGGACGACCAGATCGTACCGATCGCTGACTCGGCGCTGAAGGCGGTCAAGCTTCTGAAGAACGGCACGCTCAAGACCTATCCGGGCTTCTCGCACGGCATGCTGACCGTGAATGCCGACGTCTTGAACGCTGACCTTCTCGCCTTCGTTCTGTCATGATGTAGAAGTTGCGGCCGCGGCAAAACTTGCCGCGGCCGCACCCACTTAATCCTATAAAACGCGTCAGATTCCATACTGCGAGGGGCCTCGCACGCGGGGTCATGAACCCATACCTCAGTCTAGCATCACCATCTGACCTGCCGCCTGCTCCTCGAAGAATTTCGAGAAAGACGCAATGCGGGGCGGCAATGCCTGATAGGGCGGGTAATAAAGCGTCAGCCACAGATCGGGCGGCGCCCATCCACGCAGGACGTGAACCAAGCGGCCTGTTTTCAAATGTTCCGAGACATGAAATCCAGGCAGCATCGCCACTCCGGCACCATCAGCTGCCATGTCAGCCAGAACCTCACCGTTGTTGGCACTGAACGCCCGGCCCGCCGAGATCGTTATGCTCGATCCGCCGTCCGACAAAACCCAGTTTTCCCGCCGGCTTTCGCCGCTATAGGCGAGGCAATCGTCGGGCGTCAGTTCGCTGGGATGCTGTATATCGACAAACCGGCTTCCGGGTGCGGCAACGAGAATGCGCGGCACGACCCGGATCTTGCGCCAGATGGTGAACTTATCCGATGGCTGCGAGGAAATGCGGATCGCAAGGTCGTAGTCGTCGTCGACGATGTTCACCAGACCGTCAGATAGCGAGATTTCAAAGCTCATTTTTGGATAGAGCTCCCTGAAGCCCGACAGGATCGGCGGGAGCACGGCCTTGCCGAACCAGGTCGGCGCGCTGATGCGCAACCGTCCCTGATCAGCCTTGTGCGCATTCATGACATCCCGCCGTGCATCTTCAAGCGTCTTCACGGCCGGCTGGATCTGCGCGGCGAAAATCGCTCCGTCAGTTGTCAGCGAAACCTGCCTTGTCGTGCGCACGAAGAGCTGCACGCCAAGTTCGGCCTCCAGCGCAGCGATGGCACGGGTCACGGCTGCCGGCGTCATGTCAAGTTCGCGGGCGACCTGAGCGAAGTTACGTTTTTCGGCGGCGAGTAGGAAGGTTCGGAGGGCTTTGTAGTCGTTCATCTCGATTATTTCAAAAATAGCAATTCAATCGGAAGAAATATTGCAATTCCGCGAATCCATCAACCCGGTTACATCTTTCTCCATCGAAACGGACAAAGCCAACGAAGAAAGGCACCGGCCATGATCAAGGATATCAAGGGACTGCATCACGTTACCTCGATGGCGTCGGATGCGCGCGAAAACAACAAGTTTTTCACCGACGCCCTCGGACTGCGCCGCGTGAAGAAGACCGTCAACTTCGACGATCCCAGTGTCTATCACCTCTATTATGGTGACGAGAACGGGACGCCCGGCACGGTCATGACCTACTTTCCGTTCCAGAATATGATGATTGGCCGCCCAGGTGTGGGCGAGGTGGGCGAGACCCAGTTCTCCATCCCCAAGGGCTCGCTCGGCTTCTGGAAGGATCGCCTAGTTGCCAAGGGCGTCGGTGGATTGGAAACAGACGCAGCGTTCGGCGCCAACCGCCTCCGTTTCATCGGACCTGATGGCGACGGGCTCGCCCTGGTCGAAACGGCCGATGACACCCGTGCCCCCTGGATCGCGGAGGGCATCTCAGACCAGACGGCCATTCGCGGCTTTGCCGGCGCCCGCTTCAACCTGCATGATACGGCGGCCACGGAGGAACTGCTTGGTTTCATGGGCTACCAGCGTGCCGAGACCGAAGGCGACGTGACCCGCTTTATCATCCCCGGCGGCAACGGTGCCGATACGATCGATCTAGCAGCGCTTCCGAAAACACCGTTTGCCCGCCAAGGTGCCGGCTCGGTCCACCATATTGCCTTTGCCGTCGACAACCGCGAGAAGCAGCTCGAAGTGCGCAAGGCGCTGATGGATACCGGCTACCAGGTCACGCCGGTCATCGACCGAGATTACTTCTGGGCGATCTATTTCCGGACCCCGGGTGGGATCCTGTTCGAAATTGCGACCAACGAGCCCGGCTTCGATCGTGATGAAGACACCGCACATCTCGGCGAAGCGCTCAAGCTTCCGAACCAATATGAAGCCTTCCGTGACCAGATCGAAGAAAACCTGGTTCCGCTTGCCGCATAGGATCCGATCTGAACCGGTCCCCTGATCAACACACATCTTCACTTTCGAGACGGCTGCCTGAGCCAGGCAGTCGACCGCCGAAGGCTTATCAATTTCAAACGCCACACCGCACCAGACATCAAAGGGAGAACTAAAATGTCCAAGCTCGAAGTCCTGACCCCCGTCAACAGCCAGCTCATTTTCATCGACCAGCAGCCGCAGATGGCATTCGGTGTCCAGTCGATCGATCGGCAAGTGCTGAAGAACAACGTCGTGGGCCTCGCCAAGGCCGCCAAGGTCTTCGATATTCCGACGACGATCACCACCGTCGAGACCGAATCCTTCTCCGGCCACACCTATCCCGAACTGCTCGCCGTCTTCCCGGAAAACGACATCCTCGAGCGCACTTCGATGAACTCCTGGGACGATCTGAACGTCCGCGATGCGCTGGCGAAGAATGCTGCGAACGGCCGCAAGAAGATTGTCGTGTCAGGTCTGTGGACCGAAGTCTGCAACACGACCTTCGCACTCTCGGCTCTCCGCGATGTTCCGGACTACGAGATCTACATGGTTGCCGATGCTTCCGGCGGCACTTCGGCCGACGCACACAAATACGCAATGGACCGCATGGTTCAAGCCGGCGTCATTCCGGTGACCTGGCAGCAGGTCCTCCTTGAGTGGCAGCGCGACTGGGCGCGGAAGGAAACCTATGACGCCGTCACCACGCTGTTGAAGGAGCATTCCGGCGCCTACGGCATGGGCATCGATTATGTCTACACCATGGTCCACAAGGCCGCTGAACGCGTCACGCACGGCAAGCGGATTGGCCCGAACCCGGCAAAGTAACCCAGCAAGAACAGCCGCTCCGCCAGGACAAGCCCGTCGGAGCGGCAATCTCATCTCAGCGAGGACGAATTCCATGAAACTCTATCTCATGTCCATCGGTGCCGGCTTGCTGGTCGGCATTGTCTATAGCCTCCTCAATGTGCGTTCGCCGGCCCCGCCGGTTGTCGCCCTGGTTGGCCTTCTTGGCATCCTCGTTGGCGAGCAGCTTGTGCCTTTTGCCAGAACGCTGTGGAGCAAGGAGCCCGCCGCCGTTTCCTGGATCAACCAGATCAAGCCGCACATGTTCGGTCATATGCCGAAGGGTGGGAACCAAAATGACCTCGCTGCGGCTCGTCAGGTCCAGGTCAAGTCTGATCGCTGACCGCCAAGAGGAGAGTAGCATTGCGGTTCGCGGCGACACCTAGCCATTGCCCAATATCCAGGGACCGCTCACCAAACGGCGCGATGGCCGAGATAGGTCGCTACGACTTTGCCGTCCTCGATGTCGAGCGCGGCCCCACTGTAGTTTGCTGCCGGCTCCGCAACGCAGCGAGCCTGTCAGGCAGAGGGGAACCTGAAGACGAGGGCCTATCGCGACGTCGCTGGCATCTGGACGGCTACGGCCCCTCGGGTCGCTGATCTCAGGTGAATTGAATTGCGGGTATGTCGTTCGCAACCACAGGCATTCCGACTTTGGCCTCTCCATGAAAAGCTTTCCACCAGTTCAATTAGAAGCCGCCGCGAGGGATCACCTTTTATCGCGCGGTGACGGAGGAGAGGGCAAATTGCGGTGACGGAGACGGAGTTTCAGGAACTACCCTTTTCGCGCAGCAAGGTTGAATTGTCCGCCCGTTCGAGCTTAGCGAGGTGTTCCGCGCAGATTGTTTTGACCGGATCGTAGAGAACGGAAGTTCGAGCGGTCAGCCATGCCATTGCCTCCTCGCTGATCTCGTAGTGTCCCGAGTAGCGGGCTTTCACATACGCCTCATTCAGCGTGTTGAACCATGACTGCGATGTTGATCCCGAGGTCAGGCGTCCGTCAGGCGCACATCCTGACCCTCAGCCAAAGGGACCCATTGCCCCGACCGCGATCATTTTGGAGCGGTCAACATGACCAGGACAATTGCGGTGAGAAACGGGCTGATAGACAGCAGCGCAATGATGTACGTCCCGGCAAACAATACATCGATCGCCAGGTGGCTCGCGCCCATCGAGCGCTACTTGAGAGAGGTTCGGTCGGTCTCGCCGGAGTTCTGAAACTCCAACACGGCGTTCCGAGGAGGGGCCCACCCCTTCACAAGGGCCCCTGTAACGACGCTTGCCATGCAGATGCTAACCAATCGAATTAACTCGCCGATCTCTTGGCGAGATGGTTCACCAACCGTGCTGCTTCCTCAGCAACCCCAGGTATAACTCCCGACTTCCGAGTCGAGGCAAAATCGAGGCCGGAAAAATACAGTCCGGGAACGAGTCCGATCCCCTCCTCGTGAATAGGCTGGCCGTCGTCGTCGATGGTGTCCGGGACTTTGATCCACCGGAAATCGCCTCTGAAGCCTGTGCACCAGATTACCGACGCTATGCCGCTCGTCGCCAATTCGATTGAGCGGATCGGTGGATCGGCGAGGCGTGGGGCGATCACCTCGGCAGGATCATCCTCGGCAGGCGGCGCGTTCAGCCCGGCGCGCCCGATGTAAGCGTCAATAAGGCGCTTGACGTTGGCTGAGCTCTCGTCGGCAAAACGCATGTGCTCATCCAGGTTGTCGCCGAATACCAGGCTGCCATTCGTCATACCCAAGAAGCGACCGAGCAACACGACCCCCTGGGCGCTCAGCGATTGCAGGCTGATGGTGTGGGTGGCACCAAGCAAGCCTCGCGGCGGCAGCTTCCCCGATGGCAGGATGATTTCCCTGCGCGGTACGTCGAAATAGCCGGACAGGGTCATCCAATTGAAGATGTCGCCGCCGCGATAATAGCGGACCAGACGGCCGACTCGGCTCGTCGCCAGAAAGACCGAGCGTCCCGCGAGTGCCAAGTCCTCGGCAATCTGGCCGCCCGATTGACCGCTGCCGACTACAAGAACAGCACCTTGTTCCAACTCGGCTGCATTGCGATAGGCCGAGGAATCGAGTTGGCGGACCGTTGCCGGCAGTTCCGCCGACTCAGGCGACCGTTTCGGACAGTTCAGGCTACCGCTCGCGACGACGACGTTGCGGGCCTGAAAGACACCACGCGGTGTCGTCACAAGAAAGAGTTCGTCATCTCGGGACAGTTCCTCTGCTGGAGTCCCGGTTATCACCGGCAATTGGTGCCGCTCAACATACTTCTCGAGATAAGCGACAAATTGATGCTGTGTGCTGGCACCCCAGGGATCAGGCACGTCATGGGAATCACCGGGCAGCAGCGAGCGAATGTTAGGCGAGTTCAGACGGAAGGAATCCCAGCGCTGGGTCCGCCAGGTTTCTCCGATGCAGCCTCGCTCAAGCACCTGATGATCGCGACCTTGCTGCTTGAGTAAATAACTGATCCCAAGCCCGGCCGAGCCCGCTCCGACGACAACCACGTCAAGTATCCCCGCCATGGCACATCCTCCCAACAAGACGGCATCGTAGGAATCGAAGCGCGACGGCCCCGGATCAACGTTCAGGCGGACCTGCTGGCGGTGCCGCCATCTGCCTGGTCCTGGATGACGGTAACATGGATTCGATCAACTCTAAGGAGAAAGGCGTTGTTCGTTTGTGTGCCCGCAGGCCAGCAGCATCCCCAAGTCTCAACGACTGAATGCGGGAAAGCGCGCCGTTATCCCATGCTCGTTCCTGGGAGCAGACCCGAGGCTACGCCCTCAGCAAGGAAAGAAGTTTCACTGCCTGGCAGAGCTGTCGGATGAGATGATCGATGAGGCCCTCGAAATCGCTGTCGATGCGCCCTCGAACAACACGCTTCGCTCGATTTGGAACTTCGGTGGCAGGACGCTATATGCCAGGGGAATCCCTGCTAAACGGTCCAACGCCTTAACGTGCAACCGCTTCGGATGCGACGGCTGGTAGTGCCGTCATTTCAAGGCCCGCCGCGGTGGCGATCATGCTCACTGTGCGTCGCCGAATTGTGCGTGACCAATCTAGCGCTCTGCAGCTCAACGCTCGTCTAACGCCAAGTTTTTTGAGATATTGAGTATGGCAGGTCACCCGATCTGCCCAGTTGAGGGAGGATGTCATGCCACTGTTCATAACCACAGGGTGCTATACAACCACGTCAGCGAAGGGAATGATTGACAGTCCATCGGACCGAGAAAAGGCGGCCCGTGGCATCATGGAAGCAGCGGGCGGGAAACTGCATTCTTTCTACGTTACGACGGGTGAAACCGACTGGATGGCAATCACGGAATTCGACGATGGCGCTGACGTGGTCCCCGCACTTCTCGTTGTCAGCGCATCGGGAGCTGTATCGAATGTAAAAACCGTGCGAGCCTACACGGGCGCGGAATTCCAGGCTGCGCAAGAGAAGGCGGGCAAAATCGCATCTTCCTATGGGCCCCCAGCAAAATAAGCAGGCCGCTGGTTGAAACGTTTTTGGCAGCGGAACCTCCGCTGCCAGAAACGAGGTGCATTTTCCCCAATGTAGACGCACGTTCCTCCCCGCCACAGTACATTGCCGCGCTTTGGTGTTTTGTACTTGGCGACAACGTTCACGTGCTCGCTCGCGATGGTGACTGGCACGCCCTAGCCATATTCGCATGTTCCGCCCGGACAGGGAGCGGATTATCGAAGCCATGCACCCTTATCGCCATCAGTCGCCCCCTGGATGTCATCTTCGGATGCGGAGAGCTGATACGCACGATCCTTCTGAGCTGCGCGTAAGCGACCGCCCACTGACCAGCAGTGATATAGCGCAGGGCGGTGATGAGAGGCGACGACGCGCGGGACAGGAGGTATGTCTCCGGGCTCGTCCGAAATCTGTGCCTACCTGTTTTTGAACTGATGTCGCTATCCCCGATCTGTCGCACACACGGCTTGGCGCTGGATCCTTCGATTGTCTGCTGCAGCGTCTCATGAAGCGAAAGCGGTCGATCGCCGAGCGAGTTCTTTGGCCAGCCGAGACCACCGAGAGCGAGACAAAGATGCTTTATTACGCGGTGGTGGCGGCCTCAGACGTCGAGCTTGAGACAGTCTTTCGTGAACTCATGCACTGAGCGGACAAACATCTAGCAACCGGCCTGGCCACAACAGCTAAGATCGCAGCTCTCGGCGTGACGCGGACCCGGCAGTCTACGGCGCAACCTTTCAATTCGCACGGCAAAAACGGCCAGCGCCCAGCGTTGACCGTTGACGCTGCACTCAGTCACATGTACCGATTGACACACTGTTTACCGATCGGTACAGTGAAAGAAATCTGGAGATCATGACCATGACTGAACAACGCCCACCACTGCCCCCTTTCACCCGCGAATCGGCAGCGGCCAAAGTCCGAGCTGCAGAGGACGGATGGAACAGTTGCGATCCGCACCGCGTGTCCCTCGCCTACAGCGTCGACAGCTATTGGCGTAACCGCGCGGAATTTGTCCAAGGACGCGAACGTATCGTCGAGTTCCTGGCGAGGAAGTGGACAAAAGAACTCGAATACCGGCTGATCAAGGAGCTGTGGGCTCATGACGGCGACCGCATCGGGGTGCGCTTCGCCTACGAGTACCGCGACGACTCCGGGAACTGGTACCGGGCATACGGCAACGAAAACTGGGAGTTCGACGAAAACGGGCTGATGCACCACCGTTATGCCTGCATCAATGATCTGCCGATCGAAGAATCTGAACGCAAATTCTTCTGGGATCGGTCTGGGCCCAGGCCAGCGGACCACCCGGGACTTTCCGAATTGGGACTGTAGCACATGCCAAAGATCGTCGCCGAGCGCTCGGACGTAATCCCATCCCTCGCCGAGATCTTTCGGGAGTATGGCTTCGACGGTGCAAGCCTATCGACCATCACCGAAAAGACCGGCCTCGGAAAGGGAAGCCTTTATCACTTCTTTCCCGGCGGGAAGGAAGAGATGGCCGCAGCCGTGCTCGGCGAGATCGACGAATGGTTCGCGACGCAGGTCTTCGAGCCGCTAAGGAGCGCGGACGATCCGCGTTCCGCAATCACCAGCATGTGTAGCTCGGTTGCCGGCTACTTTCGCTCCGGCCGCCGTGTATGCCTCATTGGCGCGTTTGCACTGGACAACGTCCGGAACCGCTTCAGCGATCGGGTCAGGGATTACTTTGCCGAGTGGCGTGGTGCGCTCGCCTCTGCTCTTGAGAGGGCCGGATGCCCTGAACGTGACGCCCTTGCGCTTGCCGAGGAGACAGTAGTTGCCGTCCAGGGGGCCTTGGTGCTCGCCAGGGCGCTCGACGAACCGGAAGTCTTCGAACGAACCCTAGAGCGAATCCAGTCCCGGCTTATTGCGGCGACCGGTGGAGACGAGCAAAGATGAGGGATCGCAAAACAAACTCCGTCGTGCTCGCACCATGGCGGCTCAAGCGCGCCGTAGAGTTCATCGAAATGAACCTAGCGACCCCGCTTCAACTCGTAGACATCGCGCGCGCCGCGGGCCTCAGCCCCATGCATTTCGCTGCCGGCTTCCGGTTCGCGACAGGCCGGAGCCCGCATGCCTATCTGCGCGACCGTCGAATAGAGCGCGCGAAAACGAAATTGTTGAGCGACGACCTGAGCATCGACGAAATTGCGATTGATGTCGGCTTTCGTTCACAGACCCATTTTATCACAGTGTTCCGACGTCAAACGGGGCATCCACCCGCACGCTGGCGGCGTTGCAGCGCTTGCATCGGCGAGCCGTCCGAAGTTGTATGGCGGATGTCTCAGTAAGTGGCACACATACGAACTGCGCTCCGGTTATCGCTGCTCCAGTCTCGACATCAGCTCTCGCGCTGCGACAAGATCTGCTGTGACGGCTCATTCCATGAACCTCGAGCAGGCGTCAGCGAGCGCTTTGCTCCATCAAATGCCGGGACTAAACATCTCGCTTCCTTGCAGAGCTTCCAGGCTCTGCTCGACCTCAACGCGCAGCGCGCTAACGAACGATAGGTGCTCGCATGATGAGCCAGAAACGAATCTTCGGCCTCTCCACGGTCGCAACACTCCTGCTCGGCGCGGGCGTGGCGCTCTATGCCGAGCCGGGCGTTGCGGTCTCCAATCCAACGCAGGCCGGATCGACGACGGGCCGGATCAGCGATCCGGCCCCGCAACGGTTCGAGGTTGCTCAGGCCCAGACCGGCGGCGGCTCGACGCTGCCGGGCGGTGCATCCTCGCTCAACGAGACCCGCGCTTCCCCAAAGAACAATATCGTTTCGACGACATGTGGCGTAGAACTTAGCCTACAGCGTCTCTGTTCGGCCGGCGGGACAAGGTACGAGCAGCGAAGTCGATAGCGAACCAAGGTCCTGCACGGGATAAGAAATTTTGAGAATGCTTACGCGCCTTTTCCAAAGGTTTCTCATCTTCTGTCTGGGGGCAGTTAGCGTTTGGCTGATCGTCTTTGTCGTTTTTGACACTGCGGACCACAGACTTCCCTGGATCCTGGCGGTAGGTCTTACCTATGGGCTTGCTGCCTACGTCATTTTGCCAAACGTGGTCCGAATGGGCTTAAAGATTCTCCACCGGAGACTCATCCCTAGATACACTATCACTGGCGACGGCTTGCCCGGCGATCCAGTGAATCTCGTGCTGATAGGCACTCTTCAACAACTTTGCGATGCGTTTGCAACAGCGGGCTGGTCAACAGCCGACAGTTTGGGGGTTGCAAGCTCGTGGCGAATGGTACGAGCGTTTCTGCTCAACACTCCGTACCCGACGGCTCCTTTCAGCACGCTCTATCTCTTCGGACGAAAGCAGGACAGAGGTTTCCAGCAGCCCATCGACAACAGTCCGCGCAAGCGCCACCATATCCGCTTCTGGGCGCTGAGCACCGCCCATACGGGCGACGATATCACAGCAGCAAGCTTCTGGCTGAATACGGATAGGCCATCGACTGATCAGCGCGTCTTGTGGGTTGGGGCGGGCACCAGAGATACTGGATTATCGCTGACCAAACTGACGCTCCAAGTGACACACGCTACCGATTCAGATACGAATGTTGAACGAGATCACATAGTCACCCAGTTGAAGTCAAAGCGGGTGATCGGGGATGTCGTCTTGCATCAATCCGGCTCACGTCTACAGACCGGAAAGGTCAACCATTACATTACCGATGGTGAGATCGCCTTCGCCAGCTTGATGGATAATTGACAAGGAGGATCCTTACCTGCTCTACCCTCCTTGGATCCGAGGATCGATGCGCTGAGATCAGCAAAGTCCGGCAGAACTCGAAACAAGACTGCGCAGGGGTCCCATGAGAATTGTGCAACCAGCTACATTCTGGATTGCGGTTTCCGCAGTCGCCTTGGTTGCGCTAGTGCTTTTGCGCGAAATCCTGCTGCCATTTGTTGTTGGCGCATTGCTCGCCTATCTTCTCGTTCCCGCAGTCGACAGGTTAGAGCGGTTCGGGATCAATCGAAGTTTTGCAGCACTAGCCGTCATCTTGCCGCTGATCGTGGGTATTATCGCGGTCATGCTGGTTATGTTCCCGGTTATCATTGGTGAGCTGAGATTTTTTATTGATGAATTTCCCCGCTACATCACGCGTCTGCAATCCCTTATGACCGAAGCAAGCGGCCGCTGGATGCATGACATCATGGGTGAGAATCTTCACATCGAGCAATCTTCCGTCGACGTCGTGAGGGCGATGGGCAGCAAATGGCTCGACGGTTTCCTCAGTTCGCTGTGGTCGAGCGGACGAGCATTGATTTCCCTTCTTTCGCTCCTCGTTGTCACTCCAATCATCGCCATCTATCTCGCCATTGACTGGCACCGAATGATTGCGACAATTGATGGCTGGCTTGCTCCGGAGTACCGCGATGATGGTCGGGCGCTCGGGCGCGAAATCCACGATACTGTTGCCGGGTTCGTGCGCGGTCAGGTTGCCATCTGTCTCATTCTTGCCGTTCTTTATACGGCAGCGTTGAAGCTGACCGGACTCAACCATGCCATTTTGATTGGTATAGCTGCAGGCCTCATCAGTTTCGTTCCCTACCTTGGGGCAGCCACCGGTATCTTGATATCGGTATGCGTTGCGGTGGACCAGTTCTGGCCCAATTGGGCACCTGTCGCTGTTGTGGGGGGCATCTTCATTGTCGGTGAAATGCTTGCCGACTATGTTCTGTCCCCGCGCCTCATCGGCCGGCGCGTCAACCTCAATCCAGTCTGGATGATGTTTGCGCTATTCGCCTTCGGGTGGTTATTCGGCTTCATCGGTGTCTTGCTGGCGATACCTATTGCAGCTTCGCTGGGTGTGGTCCTGCGCTTCGCGAGACGGAAATCACTAGCAAGCGCAGGTCACAACGTTTTGAACAGTCCAGGTACTGAATAGTGAACCCATCACGCCGGCGACGCTTTTAGGCCAGCCTTAACAAGAGCGAGCAGCGCCACGCCCTCACCCATCAGGTCGGGTCACCATGAAATCATTCAGAGAGTCTGTCCCAAGCCGAGGACGATCCAAAAGCAGTTGCCGATTTCAGTGCAGGGATCGCAGCATATCAAGCCAAAGATCTTCCACTCGCCTTCAAAGAGTGTCGCCTGACACGCACTGCGATCTCGGGATCAGCTGCGGGGCCAACATAGGTTAGCACGATCGCGAACGCGTTCACCCACCTGCGCACGGGCCGATCCGCCCGACAACAGGCTTGCGCTGCTCACCGCCATCTTGCCGATGGCATCAATCTCGGCCTGACCCGCATGGCAGATGTTACTCCAGGCCCGACGATGCGGCAGCTTGTGCGTGGGCTCATGAACGGCACATCCGGGTCAATGCTCAAAGAAACCTGCCCCTCACGGCGATCTGGGGAAGTTAATGGTCTTGATGGCAATCTCCGGCTGCATTATTGCGCTAGTCGAAACTGTCTTCAGCCGGGCACTCAAAACATCAATCGACGATGTGCCCCTTGAAGATAGGCAGAGCGCCAAGACCGACTTAGAGGAACTTCACTCTCGCTGGTCGCTACGCCTGTTGGACTGGTCGACGGGCGCCGTAGCATGATTGCCAGTTCATCTGCCTTCATTCCGGTTAGTGGCCTAGCGCGCATCTAGGCGACGTCGCGGTTGCAGCGGTTTCAACGAAACATTTCGGGACGGTCTCGAAAGGCAATCGTTTCGCAGTGATTGCAATGGACCGTCGTGATTTCGGTCGCAAAGTCGCCGTCACACAGGGAGACGGTGAAAGGATGGATGATTTGGAACAGGTAAAATCGGTCACAGGAAAAGGTCGGCGCAAGGCGCTGTGGTTGAGCGCCGCGTTTGTGGCGGTGCTGGCTGCCGGGGCGACGGGTTACAAGATCACACTGGAGCGCGGCGTCGAGAAGCATATCACAGCGCGCGGGGGAACAGTCGGCTCCGTCCATGTGGATTATCTCGGCCGATTTCATCTGCGTGACGTGATGCTGCCGCTAAAGGACGGCCTTAGCGCAAAGATCGCCGGCATCGACGGTCGCCCAAAATTTCTCTTCCTGAATGCGGAGCTCGAGATCGCCAACCTGAGCGCCGAGCTTGCGGGCTACAAAATCGCTGTGCCGCGCGCGAGTGTCGAGCAGCCAAATTTCGACCGTCAGACGGTCGCCGAGATCTTCGCAAACAAGAGCAGCCTGTCATTGCCGGAGCGTATCCAGCGCTTCCAGGCCAATCGCATCTTCGTGCCGGAGGTCGCGATGACCAAAATCGTCGAGGGGAATGAAGACAGGATCGTCTACAGAAACATCGCGCTCGAGGATATCAAGGATGGCCGCGTAGCACGCTACAGCTCGTCCAATGCCAGCCTGGACATGCATGTGGCTGAGGCGACTGAAGACGGGAAGACGAAAAACGCGCGCATCAACGGCTCATTTGGGGCGATGACCGGTAAGGACCTTGACGTGGGCTATGCCGCACGTTTGTACACGCAAGCGGCCGGGCCACAGGACAAGCAGGCCAAGGCGCTTTACGGCCCCTTGTCGATCAAGGATGTCACTCAGACAATAGGCGAGGGCAGCTTCCAATATGATGAGTTGCGCAGCAATGGTCTTAGCATTCGTATGCCGGCTGAGCCGCTTTTGGACACGCTGGACATGCTGCGTTCGGTCAAAAACCCCGACGAATTGCCTGCTGCCGAACGAAACGCCTTTTACATGAAAGTTCTCTCCCTGCCCGATATGATTGGCCCGGGCGATATCCAATTGCTGGGGCTCAAGGTCAAAGTCCCGGGCAAAGACAGTGGCAAGCAGATCGACCTCGATGTCGAACGCACGTCACTTCACCTGAACGGTCGCGAAGTGAACGCGAGCCTCAACGGGATCTCGATGGAAGAAGGCGATGATCATTTCCGGCTCGCTGAAGCCAGCGTCAGCGGTTTTTCCTGGCACCCGACAATGGAGGGATTGAAACAACTCCTTGTTTTGAACGATGATCAGGCTCAAGAATTTGCCTATTCCGCATTGCTGCCCGAGTTCGGGACATTCCGGCTTGCCGGTCTGGATGTCGATCTGCCGAGCGGATCGGCCGACGTTGACGAGATCGCAGCGGTCGATGACGAGGCTGCGGCGCCGAGCGAGACGACGTCTGAGGATGAAGCAACCGCTGCACCGGCAATCGACGCGCCCGATCCCAGCGATAGCAGCCGAAACAGCGATGTCGCCGTTGAGGGCGCGGACGCCGGGCCCGAAGTCTCAGCGGCGCCGGTTGACGCGGACAAGGACGGTTCGGCCATCGACGATGGCGCGGACGCTGCGGCAGATGTGGCTGCCGCTGAAATTGCAGATGCTGCTTCCGATCAAGCGAGTGATCCTGACGCTGTGGATGGTGCCGGTGACGATGCCCTTCCTCAGACTGCGCTCAACGATGATGCAGGCGAAGTCCAAGCCTCTGAAACAATGTCGACCGACATCGCATCGCTCGTGCCGCAGCGCGTGAAATTTTCGCTGAAATCCTATGAAGCGGCGCTCAGTAAACCGTACAATGGCATCCCTACCGATATTCGTATTGTATACGAGGACTTGAGTGTCCCGATGCCAGCAGACGCCAAGGACGAGGCGTTTGAGCATTTGCGAAAGCTCGGCTACGACAAACTCACCTTGTCGGCTGGGGTTGAGGGACATTGGGACGAAGCGGGCAAAAGCTTCGTCATCAAGGATATCTCCCTTGGGGGAGAGGGGATGGGCAGTGTTTCGCTGTCTGGTGTCTTGGCCGGCGTCTCAAACGATTTGTTTTCTGCTGACACGATACGCATGCAAACCGCAGCACTCGGCGTTACTGCACGGGAATTGAAGCTCCGGATCGAGGACAAAGGGCTCTTCGACAAGGCGCTGACTTTGTATGCCCGGCAAAACGACATGACGGCGGAGCAGGCGCGCGGCATGCTGGTGCTGGTCGGATCCACCATGCTGCAGCAGTTCGTGGCCGATCAGCCGAAGCTTCAAAGTGTCGCCGGGGCAGCCTCAACTTTCCTGGGAAGAGCGGGGACATTCACCCTGTCTGTCAAATCGAAGGACGCCGCAGGCATTGGTGCGATTGAACTGATGACAGCCTCCGACGATCCGGCAGGTTTCCTGGAGCGGCTCGATATCGAGGCAAAGGCCGAATAGATCCTCGTCAACGCAGCGCCGGCAGTCGTTTGACGTCGGCGTTGCATCTTGTTGCGTATGGGATCTAAACCCATGCCTATGTATCTCGTTTTCCCGGCAGCACTGCTTTCGGCGGGGCGCATCGGATTACCGCGTTGGGCTAACATGTTGTTGGCTGACATCGCGCCTGCAACGGACCGACGCTTGACCCCTCGCTCTTGCGGCTCAAGAGGCGTTGCGTCCTCAGACACTAGGAGAGATCCGGCACGCCTCCCTCTAAAGATCGCGGTCAGAGAGCTTGTCGCGAAGGGCAGACGGGTGCGGCAGGATTGAACGACTGAATTTTTTTTGGTAGGGACTGTCGTGGCTCTTCTCGATTCCCACTCGCTCGGTGCGAAGCGCCTTTCACGCCACCACAATCGGAACTTTGGTCGGCGACGCCTTGACCCGGTTGTAGAGGTCGATGACGTCCTGGTTGATCATGCGCACGCAACCGGAAGATGCCTGAGTGCCGATGGTCCACCATTCGGGTGAGCCGTGCACGCGATAGCCAGTGTCGTGGCTGTCCTTGTAGATATAGTGTGCGCGGGCGCCGAGCGGGTTGTCGAGGCCACCCGGCTGACCGCCCGTCCATTTCACCAGCTCCGGCTTGCGCGCGATCATCTCTTTGGGCGGCGTCCAGGTCGGCCATTCCTTGGTGTACTGGATCTCGGCGCGGCCGCTCCATTCGAAGCCGGCCTTGCCGATGCCGACGCCGTAACGGATCGCTTCGCCGCCTTCCTGCACCCAATAGAGATGCCGCTCGTTGAGCCGCACCACAATCGTGCCCGGCGCCTCGCCGGTCGGATCGATAACGATCTGACGGCGGAATTCCGGCCTGATCTTCTGGAATGGAACTGCCGGGATCACGAGGCCATTGTCGATCAGCGAGGCATACATCGTGCCGTTATCGGTGATGTTGCTGTCGACGCTGAGCGGTGGGATCGAACCGGTCGGCATGCGGTCAACGCCCCCGGGCGGCATACCACCCGACGGCTCGATTGATCCCAGCTCCGGGAATTCGAGCGTCTGCGAGCAGCCGGAGGCGCCAAGCAGTGTCAGGACACCGAGGCCCGAAAGCACGGCGCGGCGGGAGACGAAGTAGCCGGACTCCGGTTTGGTGGCGCCGGAGGACAGCGCCTGATCTTGCGGCTTACGCATGCACTCATTACCCCAAACGAACGGTCGGCATCATGCCCACCGGATGGGCCGCATTTTCACAATTCGTGGTTAAGAAAGCGTGAAACCATTGCCGGCCGTGCCCCACCCTTCGGCGCGTTCGACATGCCGCTCGTGCACCGGTGGTGACGATGTCGGCGACATTTGTCAGTGTGCCCGCATATCTCGTTCTGTTGATGTCTCCGTTGTGGTGGATCGGCGACCCGGCATTGCTTGCAGCCTCAGCGCGGGATTCCTGTTCGGTTATCTCTGCTCTGCCACGGTTCATCATCTCGTGCATTATCGACCGGGACGCCAAGGATCGCTGTGTTCGCGCTCAAGCGACGCCATGCGCTGCACCACCACGTGACGCCGGAAGGCAACTTCGGCGTGACCTCCGGCCCCTGGGATCGGGTGTTTGCAACCGACATCCAGCCGCGCCGCAATCCACGGCGCGCCCAACCCAACGGGCGTCACCTCGCAGAGAGATAGACGCGTTCGTGCCATAGATTTATCGCTCGCAAGGACGATGAAGACGCCGTCCCGCCACTGAGCGACTACATGACGCCGAAGCGTTCGAATGCCTCGACCGTGGACATGCCGGCCTCGATGGCAAGGCGAACCTTGTTTTCAGTTTCTGCCTTTTCGAACGCCAGCGCGATCGCTTCCCGTTCCGCCTCGCGCGGAATGACCAGAACGCCGTCGCGGTCGCCGAACAGCATGTCGCCGGGCCGAATGCGGATGCCGCCGATCTCGATCGGAACCGCATAGTCGACGACCTTGCCGCGCGGTCCCTGATCCTGAGCATAGGATCCGTAGCAGAAGGTCGGGAAATCGAGGGCCAGGATGCCGCTGCTGTCTCGGCAGTATCCGTCGCAGATCGCACCTGCGGCTTTCAGCTGGATCGCGCGTGTCGACATCAACTCGCCCCAGACGGCGTAGCGCGGCGAGGCGCCTGAACATACGTAGATTTCGTTGGGTTTCAGGCTGTCGAGCGCATGGAACATCAGGCCGAAGGGCTTGGAGCTGATCTCGGCGTGGCCGCCGGCTCCCGCGGTCGCAAAGAAATCCGCCTCAAGCACCGGCATGGCGCGCCCGACTGTCACCATGTCGTCGCGCAGGGCCCGGATCTTCGGCGGCAGGAACTGATGCTGTAGCCCCATCGTGTCCAGAATATCGCCGACAACGGCGGTGAAGAGCCGGCTTCGCATCGCCGTGAACAAGTCGGCATCGTCTTCAAAAATCTTCATAGTGTCACCTGTTTGTTCCTTGCGGCCTTGACCGCTGAAATGCCGTGCATCACGCCGCGGATCTCGGCGAGCCCCTTCAGTCGGCCGATGAGCGAGTAGCCGGGATTGATCCGTTCCTTGCCAATGTCGTCGGCAAGGAGATGCCCATGGTCTGGACGAACGGGGATCTGCCAGTCGTCGCGCCCCTCGGCACGCCGGCGCTCTTGCTCCTCGAGAAGGGCGAGAATGACGGCCGGAATATCGCTCGAGCCACCAAGATGGTCGGCTTCATGAAACGACCCGTCAGCTTCGCGCTGAACGTTGCGCAGATGGGCGAAATGGATGCGGGAGCCGAACTCACGCACCATGGCCGGCAGGTCGTTTTCGGCGCGGGTGCCGTAGGATCCGGTGCAGAAGGTCAGGCCATTGGCGGGACTGTCGGCGGCTGCCAGGATGCGGCGCACGTCATCCGCAGTGGATACGATCCTCGGCAAGCCGTAGAGCGGGCAGGCCGGATCATCAGGATGAATGCAGAGCTTCACCCCGACCTCCTCGGCGACCGGCACGATCTCACGCAGGAAGCGTGCGAGGTTTTCATGCAGGTCCTCGGCGCTGATGCCATCGTACTCCGCGAGCGCTCCAAGAAAGCCGGCGCGATCAAACTTACGCTCCGATGCCGGCAGGCCGGCAATCAGATTGCGTTCGATACGGTCGATCTTTGCTGGATCCATCGCGGTAAGCCGCGCCTCCGCCGTTTCGATCTGGGCGGGCGAATAGCTCTGCTCGACACGTGGCCGTTTCAGCACAAAGAGATCGTAGGCGGCGAAATCGATAGCATCGAAGCGCAGCGCATATCCGCCGGTCGGCAGCGGATGCATGAGTTCGGTGCGGGTCCAGTCGACCACCGGCATGAAATTGTAGCAGACCGTGCCAATGCCGCAGCGCGCCAGCGCGCGCATCGTGTCCTTGTACCAGCCGATGTAGCGTGCGCTGTCTGACGATGCCAGCTTGATCGAATTGTGCACCGGAATGCTCTCGACCACGCTCCAGCGCAGGCCTGCCGCCTCGATCAACGCCTTGTGCTTCAGGATCTGATCGTCGGACCAGGGCGAGCCGTCATAGACGTCATGAAGCGCTGAGACGATGCCCGTCGCCCCTGCCTGCCGGATGTGGCTGAGCGGCACCGGGTCATCCGGGCCATACCAGCGAAAGCACTCTTCCATCGGCCTCATCTCTTAAACTCCTGCGATCTCGGGATGATCTCTATTGTTGGACCAGATGACGCATTAAGGATCGGCGTCGGCGCAAATTCAAGCGAAAATACGTTGAGATTGTTGTTTTTCCGGCACGGCGGCAAAAATTCCGATGCAGCTCTTGACTTGTCACTCAATCTGGACCAACAAATAGAACCGCACACAGGAGGAGAACGTGGCGCACAATTCGGCAAAACCGGCGCAATCGACAGGTGTCGAGCCAGCTGAGGTCGGCAAGACGTCTGCGGTCGATAGGCTCGTCGAGCAGATCAGGGATCTGATCGCCGAACGCGGCCTCGGGATTGGCGATGCGCTGCCGACCGAGCGCGATCTTGGTGAGCAGTTTCAGGCCGGACGGAATACGGTTCGCGAGGCGCTTCAGGTCCTGCGAGCCTATGGTCTGGTCGAGACGCGGCCGAAGGTCGGTGCCGTCATCAGCGGTGGTCATGGCGAGGCGATCCGCAGGCTTTTTGCCTTTCACAACGGCATATCGCCCGATTCCTTCCGCGATCTGCAGGGTTTCCGCCGCATCATCGAGACCGGCGTCGGCGACCACATCATTCTTCATGCAAGCGAAGCCGACCTCGACAGGCTGGAGGCGGCCAATGCTCGCATCCGGACGGCTGAGAGCGTCGAGGAGGCGGCCCGCTACGATTACGAATTCCACGAGGCTATCGTCGAACTCTCAGGCAACAGGACGACCCTTGCTGCCTACCGGATGATGCGCACCGTCATCGAGGAAGTCATGCGCCTCGGCAAGGCGGAGCGGCCGGTCCAGTCGGCGACCTACGAGGCCCATGCCGAAATCATCGGCGCGCTGAGGGCGCGCGACCGAATTGCCTATGCCTATCTCATGAGCCGCCATCTCGAATTCGGCCTCAAATTCGTCGGCGCGCCGACCAGTGGACAGTCCGCCGCGACCAAGACTTGAGGCTGCGGCGGCATCGTCTTCCGCATTCAGTCAGAACCGGCCCCTTTGCCCGCGGGGCCGGCAACACGATCAAGGGCCTAGGGGAGGAGACCCAGTATGATCAAAACAAAACGCCACGTCCTGACGCTCGCAACACTTCTGGTAAGTGTCAGCTTCGCGCCGAGCGCGGTTCTTGCCGACGGCAAGGCCATCGCCGGCATCGTCTTCCAGCAGGACCAGTACTTCCGCGGCATCCAGATCGGGATGGAGAAGGCGGCGGAAGCCGCCGGCGACGAACTGCTCGCCGGAAACAGCGACAGCAAGCTCGAAAAGGAAGCGCAGCTGATCGACACCTATATCGCCCGCGGCGTCAACTCGATCGTGGTCGCGCCGCTGTCGGCCGACGCTTCGGTTCCCGCGCTCAAGAAGGCACGCGATGCCGGCATCACCGTGGTCACCTACGGCACGTCTGCCAATGGTGACGTTGCCCAGGCGACGGTGACCAGTTCAGACCGCGATATCGGCATCGGCACAGGCGAGGCGGCTGCTCCGTTTCTGAAAACCCTCGGGAATGGCGAGAAGGTCAAGATCGGGACACTCGCTTTCAAGGCGCTGTTGCCTGAGCAGTCGAACGCTCGCGTCGACGGCTTCCTTCACGTGGTGTCCTCCCAGGTCGAGATCGTCGCGCAACAGGATGCCTGGCTGGCCGAGAAGGCGCTGGCCGTTGCCAGCGACATGCTGACCGCCAACCCGGATATCAAGGTGATCTATGCCGCCAACGAAGGCGGCACGATCGGCGCGGTCCAGGCGGTGAAGAAGGCCGGGCTTGAGGGCAAAGTGTTCGTTTTCGGCACCGATGGTTCCGAGCAGCTCGCCAACATGCTTCTCGACAAGGACAACGTGCTCCAGGCAACGACGGCGCAGCAGCCTCTAGAGGTCGGCAAGCAGGCGATCGAGGCAGCGCAGAAACTGCTCGAAGGCAAGACGTTCGAGACCAAGGTCAATGTTCCCGTCCTTCCCTTGACGCGCGCAAATGCCGACGGGGTCGCCGCCTACAAGGAAGGCCTGAAGGCTCTGAAGTAAGGTTGCGTGGCAGGGCCACTCGGCCCTGCCACCATTTTCTGCGCCAACCGGGAACCACCGATGACCTACTCTCAGCCCCGGACAGATACCGCCCAAGGGCGGCTCGAGTTCCGATCCGTCACAAAGCGTTACGGCCCGACGGTTGCCCTGTCGGAGTTTACCCATGATTTTACCCCAGGGCGGGTTCATGCCCTGATGGGAAAGAATGGCTCGGGTAAATCGACGCTGATCAAGCTTCTTGCCGGCGTGACCGAACCCACGTCGGGTACGATCAGCGTCAACGGAAGAGACCAGAGCTTTACTTCGCCGCACGACGCGTTTGATGCTGGCATCGTCACGGTGCATCAGGAACTGTCGCTCGTTCCCGAACTGTCCGTCGGCGAGAACATTTTTCTCGGTCGCCTGCCGCACACCAGGCGCGCGGGCTTGCGTGTCGTCGATTGGAAGGGTTTGCACAAGCGCGCGACCGAGCTTCTGTCCGACATGGGGCTCTCGATCGATTCCCGCCAGCCGGTCTCGGGCCTCAGCGTCGGGCAACAGCAGGTCGTCGAGATCGTCAAGGCGATGTCCTTCAACCCATCGATCCTGCTGCTCGACGAACCCACATCGGCGCTCGCCTCGAAAGAGGTCAAGCAGCTTTTCGCGCTGATCGAGCGATTGCGGGCACGCGGCGTGACGATGATCTACATCACGCACCGCATGAGCGAGCTTTTCGAGATCGCCGACACCTGCACCGTCATTCGCGACGGCCACTATATCGGTGCCGTCGAGATGTCCGTGACCTCGCCCGCCGAGATCGTCGGCATGATGTTTGGCGACGCCGCCCGCACGAAACGGCCGCCGCGCCAGGTGATCGACAGGCTCAAGCCGCTGCTCGAAGTGCGCGGCCTGACCCGTGCAGGACACTTCAACGACGTCTCCTTCGACCTTTATCGCGGCGAGATACTCGGGATCGCCGGCCTGCTGGGCTCGGGCCGGACCGAGCTGATGCGCGCAATCTTTGGCGCCGACCGCATCGATGCCGGCACGGTGCACCTTGCCGGGCAATCGATGACGGGCGCCACGCCGCGCCAGATGCGCGCCGCCGGTCTTGGCTATACGCCGGAGAACCGCAAGGAGGTCGGTCTCGTGCAATCGCTGCCGACGGCCGACAATCTCTGCATGGCAAGTCTCGGCCCCATTGCGCGAAACGGACTGATCTCCCGTCGCCGCGAACAGCCACATGTCGATCGGCAGATCGCCGATTTGCATATCAAGTGCGGCGATCCGGAATTGCCGGTGTCTTCCCTGTCGGGCGGCAACCAGCAGAAGGTGGTGATCGGCAAGTGGCTGAACAGGGCTCCCTCGGTGATGTTCTTCGATGAGCCGAGCCGCGGCGTCGACGTCCAGGCCAAGCGACAGATCTTCGACATCATCTGGCACAAAGCCTCGGACGGCCTGGCAAGCATCTTCGTTTCGACCGAACTCGAGGAGGTCCTCGAAGTGGCAGACCGCATTCTCGTGATGCACCACGGTAATGTGGTGGCGGAGGTGGATCCCACTAGGACCGATCTTACCCAACTCTACGGCCTATGCATGGAAGGGGCCTCCCAATGACACTTGTCAGCCAACAAACAGCTGAAGGCGGCGGACAGAACGTCTCGCTGCGTCTCCTCAAGACCTATCCGATGGAGATTATCCTCGCGGGTCTGGTCCTGTTCCTCATCCTGATGGCGCCGGGCTTTGCCTCGACCGCCAATATCCTCAACGTGCTGCGAACCGTGGCGATGCTGGGGATCATCGCCTTCGGCATGACGGCCGTGATCATTTCGGGCGAGATCGATCTTTCTGTTGGCGCCGGGGTCGCACTGGCGGGATGCATCGTTGCCTGGTTCGCCGACGCCTACACGGACGCAATCGGCGGCTGGAACGCCGTTATCCTCGGCTTTGCCGTAGCGCTTACCGTCGGCTTTTCGCTTGGTTACCTCACCGGCCGCTTCCGGCAGTGGTTCAACGTCCCGACTTTCATTACCACGCTCGCGCTCTTTGCCGCGCTTCGCGGTGTTGCGAACCTGATTACCGGCGGCTTTCCGTTGTCGACCTTTCCGGCCGGCTTCGATTTCCTCGGTGGCGGCTACCTCTTCGGCATTCCCTTCCCGGTCTATATTTTCGTGCTCACCTTCGCGGCCATGCACTTCCTGATGAAATACACCAGCTTCGGCCGCGAGGTTTATGCCGTCGGTGGCAACATGGAGGCGGCTCGGCTCTCGGGTATCGACATCTGGAAGGTCAAGGCGCTGACGCTCGGCCTCACCGGCGCACTGACGGCGATTTCGGGCACGCTGATCGCCTCGCAGATCGGAGCCGGTACCGGCACGACCGCCACCGGCATGGAGCTTGACGTAATTGCGGCCGTCATCATCGGCGGCACCTCGCTGTTCGGCGGCAAGGGCCGCATCTGGGGAACGTTGATCGGTGTGTTGTTCCTTGGCTGCATCTCCAACGGCATGACCCTGATGAACGTCAGCGAGTACTGGCAGTACGTCGTGCGTGGCGGGATCATCCTTGGCGCCGTGCTTCTCAATCAAGTCCTGGAACGTGTGCGTTAGGGAATTCGGAGCCGATCATGACTGAATTTGCAGGAAAAGTAGCGCTGGTTACCGGAACCTCCGGTATCGGGCTGGCATCGGCCATAAGGCTTGCCACGGCCGGCGCCAAGGTCTTGGCTTGCGGCAACGATGCCGCGGCCAACCAGACGTTCGACCGGATCGCACAGGAGCGTGGCCTGGCAATGGCCTCACGATTGGTCGATGTGTCGGTCGAGGCAGATGTGGCGGCTGCCGTCGCGGCGGTTGTGTCGCGCCATGGTGGTCTTGATATCGTCGTCAACGCCGCCGCCGTTCATCCCTTCGGCACCGTGCTCGACACCAGCTTCGAGACTTGGAACCGGTGCTTGTCCGTCAATGTCGGTTCGATCTACCTGACGGGGCGCTTCGCCATCCCCGAGATGACCAAGCGCGGCGGTGGGGCGATCGTCAACATTTCCTCGGTCCAGGGCCATAGCTGTCAGCAGAATGTCGCCGCCTATGTCGCCACCAAGGGCGCCATCCATGCGCTGACCCGCGCGATGGCGCTCGATCATGCCGACCTCAAGGTGCGGGTGAATTCAGTCAGCCCCGGTTCCGTCCGCACTCCGCTCCTGTCGCTGGCCGCGCGCACCTATGGCGGCGAGGGCGTCAGCGAGGAGGAAGCCTTCGCCCGCTTCGGCGCCGCTCATCCGATCGGCCGCATCGGCGAGCCGGAGGAAGTCGCGGACCTCGTCGCCTATCTCGCATCCGATCGTGCCGGTTTTATCACCGGATCGGACTTCCGCATCGACGGCGGGCTCACCGCCGGCATCGGCGTGAAATAATCGCACAGGGAAAGAACAAGATGAAAATCGGCCTTGGCCTCTATCGTGAACAGCTCACGCCCGACAACTACCGCTTCGCGCTCCAGTCCGGCGCGACCCACATCGTCGCGCATCTGACCAACTATTTCGCCGGCAAGGATCCGAAGATCGACAGCGGCGACAACGGCGGATGGGGCGATTGCTCCACCGACCGCCTTTGGACCTATGAGGAGCTGTCGGCTCTGGTTCAGGACGTGCGGGCAGGCGGGCTCGAACTTGCCGCCATCGAGAATTTTTCGCCACGCTTCTGGCACGACATCCTGCTCGACGGACCGGAGCGCGATGCGCAGATCGACGCGCTGAAGCAACTGATCCGCGATGCCGGGCGCGCGGGCGTTCCCTGCATCGGCTACAATTTCTCGCTCGCCGGCGTTTACGGCTGGACCCGTGGCCCCTATGCCCGCGGCGGTGCTGAATCCGTCGGCTTCGGCGTTGAAGATGTGCCGGGCGCCGTGCCCGACCCGGACGCGCCCATCCCCGACGGCATGGTCTGGAACATGCGGTATCGCCGCGGTGTGCCCGGCGCCAAACCGGTATCGGTCAGCAACGCCGAGATCTGGGATCGCCTCTCGCGTTTTCTGAAGGATGTGGTTCCGGTCGCCGAGGAAGCCGGTGTCATGCTCGGTGCTCATCCCGACGATCCGCCGGCCGAGGCGCTGCGTGGCACGGCGCGCCTCGTCAACCGGCCGGAAAAGTACGATCGGTTGATGTCGATCGTCGATTCCCCGTCGAACGGGCTGGAGTTGTGCCTGGGCTCGCTTCAGGAAATGCCCGGCGGCGATATCTACGAACATGTCCGCCGGTTCGCGCGCTCGGGCCGCATCGGCTACATCCACTTCCGCAATGTGAAGGGCAAGATGCCGCGCTACGTCGAAACCTTCGTCGACGAAGGCGATATCGACATGGCCGAAATCGTGCGCATCCTGCGCGATGAAAACTATCAGGGCGTGATGATCCCCGACCATACGCCGGCAATGACCTGTGCTGCCTCTTGGCATGCGGGCAAGGCCTTTGCGCTTGGGTACATGCGCGCGTTGGTGCAGAACGCCCATGCCCTCGGACCGTCGCGGTCGCTTGTCCACGATCTCGCGGCTGAATAGGAGGCGCGGATGGTGAGGTCGGTTACCTGTGTTGCCCCGGTCGGCGACAAATGCGGCGAGGGTGCCGTCTGGTCGGCATCCGAGCAGGCGCTCTACTGGAGCGACGTCAATCGATTTCTCGTCCATCGGTATGATGAGGCGAGCGGTTCGGTCCGCTTTTGGATATTCGACGAGCCGGTGGTGGCGGTCTCCCTCACCGACGAGCCAGGGCGGTTGCTTCTGGCGCTAGCCTCAAAACTCGTCTGGTGGTGGCCGGAAACCGACCGGCGCGAGGATCACGGCTTCCGCTTGCCCGGATATCCGCGCGTGCGCCTGAACGACGGTCGTCCCGACCCGGCGGGAAACTTCTGGGTCGGGTCGATGAAGAACAATGTTCTGCCCGACGGCGAGCTTGGCGAGACGGCAGAAGGCGAGGGCATCCTCTACCGCATCGCGCCTGATGGAACGGTGAGCGAGTGGCGGCATGGGCTCGGCATCTCCAACACGCTTTGCTGGAGTCCCGATGGCAGCACCTTCTATTTCGGTGATACGCTCGCCAACGAGATCTACGCCTTCGATTACGCAATAGCGGACTGTTCGATCTCGAACGAACGGACATTCCTTGCTGACTTCTCCCGCGGTTCACCTGACGGCTCGGCGATCGATAGCGATGGCTATCTCTGGAACTGCCGTTTCGGCGGCGGCTGCATCGCGCGCATATCGCCTGAGGGTTCCGTGGCGGAGATCATCGAAATGCCGGTCACCAATATCACGACCTGCACCTTCGGCGGTGCCGACCTGAAGACGCTCTATGTCACGACGGCCAGTATCCTCTCAAAGCCCGGGGAACGGCTCGCCGGCAGCCTTTATGCCCTGACGGTCGACACCCCCGGACTGGCGGAGAACCGTTTTGGCGGGGCGGCATCGAGATGACTGAGACGACAAGGCGCGGCCTGGCCTGGGCGCATGGATGCCTGGCGGTGCAATCCCTGGGCGGCATGCTGGGGCCGGTCACTTTCCTTTTGCCTGATGGACGACAGGTAAGCCCGCTGCATGTCGCACCCTGGGGTTCGGATCCCGACAGAACGACGCTGCCGCCGATCCTGCAGGAATTGCGCGGCGAATGGCCCTGCGTGCCCTTCGGCAGCGACGGCTCGCGCCCGCTGCCGAAAGGCTGGTCGGACGCTGGCGAGACCTTCGCTGGAGCGGATGTGCCGCACGGCCACGGCTCGAACGCACATTGGAGTTGGGGCGACTGCGACGAGCGGCAGATCGTCCTGACGTGCAGCTATCCGGACGGCCATCCCGTGCGCCAATTGCGCCGGCGCATCGTGCCGGACCCGCGGGCCGCCGCCGTCGACATCACGCTCGAGATCGAGGTGCGGCGACCCTGCAGGCTGCCGATCGGCCTGCACCCCACCTTCCGCCTGTCACCCCGGCCCGGATCGGTCAGGCTCGAGCCCGGAGCCTATGGCGAGGTTCGCAGTTTTCCCGGCGACGTGGAGCCGGTGGCGACGCTGTTTGCGCCGGGCGGACGATGGTCGAAGCTTGAGAGCGTCGACGCCCGCGATGGCGCCACCATCGATGCGGCGTCCGTTCCGCTTGACCAGAATGCCGAGGAACTGCTGCAGCTGGTCGGCATCGATGGCGCGATCGCCTTGCACTACCGTGACGAGGGGTTTCGTGCCCGCCTTGAATGGCAGAAAGAGCATTTCCCAAGCCTGTTGCTCTGGTACAGCAATCGCGGCCGCAAGGCCTATCCATGGGATGGGGAACATCTCGCCCTTGGCGTTGAGCCGGTTTGCTCGGCCTTCGATTTCGGCCCGGCGGTCTCGTCAGCCGACAACCCCTTGGCATCGCCAGCCGCGCCCACGTCACTGCCCTTCTATCCCGATCAGCCGTTCGTCACGCGCTACCGGATCTCGGTCGAGGCCGCACCCATGGGGTGAAGCCATCATGGGGTGAAGCCATATCTCGCGGGCGATCTGGTGTATCGGGCTGAACCACTCCGGGCATGCCTGCCCAGCGGGCTTATTTTTTCCGGCAGGTGCAAGGGTCGTAGCCGTTGGCAAACAGCCGTCCGGCCCGCATGCCGATCATGGTCGGAATGTCGCGGACCTGCGAAATGCCCAGAGACCCGGCAATCGCAATCGCTGCCTCGGCACAGATCGCCGCGTCCTCGGCAGCGTTGTGATGTGCGAAGGTCAAGCCGAGATGACCGGCCAGGATGTTTAACTTGTGCGATCCGAGATGCGGCCAGACCTTTTGCGCCATCTTCACCGAGCAGAGATAGGACAGTTCCGGATAATCCTGCCGGTATAGATCGAGACAGGAGCGCCAGACGCTGAAGTCGAAGGCCGCATTGTGGGCGATCATGGTGGCGCCGCGAAAGTCGTCGGCGAATTCGTCCATGACTTCGGGAAACTCGCCTGCGTCCTCCACATGCTCCGGGCGGATGCCGTGGATTGCGATGTTGAAGGAGGAGAAGCGCATGGTCTTCGGACGGATGAGCCGCTCCTCGATCCGCACGACCCGGCCATCCTCGACCCAGGCCAGACCGACCGAACAGGCGCTGCCGCGCTGCTCGTTGGCGGTTTCGAAATCAATGGCGATGGTCTTCAACGTGGTGTCCCGACTGGTCTTGCGCGGCAAGGGTAAAGCCCTACAGCATCCTTCGCGCGCCCTTTGCACGCAGGAAGTATGCTGTAGCGGTGTGCGGGCGATTCGGCAAAGAGTGCAAAGGGTTCCGGTCAGTCGACCTGGCGCTCGCGACAGCTGTGATCCTGCGCGAATACCACTTGCGTTTCCCGTCAGCGTAGGAGAATCTCCGGATCAGGACAAAACAGGCTTAGGTCGCTGCCGGATACCCCAGGCTGCAACGGCAGCCCCCAAGTGGAGAAAACCATGCCCACCAGATTTCTTACGGCGATTGCAGTCACGGCGCTTCTGGCGATCTCAGGATGCGCGACCAGTGGCTCCGGCAACACGACCTACGCGCAATCACAAGGGGTCGACCCCGATATCGATCCTACCGGCACCGGCGATGAAACCATGGACGCCGACTAGCCGGCTACTACCGCATGTTTCGTTAAATCGTATTCGCTTTGGAGCAATTCAAAGTCCTACAGCGACCTTTGCACGTTTAAAAAGACGCGCGGCGCTGCAGAATGTCTCCAGTTTAGACTGAGTGGCAGAAACGCTCTACCTCCTTGTTCTTAGACGTTCCTGTCTAAGAACCGCTTCGCACTTTTTCCTGGAAGTGCTGTAACACCCTACCTTGTCCGCTTCCCTTCGCCCGTTTCTCGTGGAGGGGGCGGGCGAGTATCGATGCCGCAATGCTTGTCCAGGCCTGAAGAGAGCGCTCCGCTGCAGGGCATGCCGTTGGGGCCGGCCGTTCCGCGCCGGGAAATAGCAAATTCTAAACATCCCCGAACAGGTGCAGAACGGCTCGGGTGAGGAACATGTCCTACGGTCGCTGCCTAAGCCAATTGGGAGAGGAACATTTTGCTCGTCTCGATTTCCCCACATTGAAGGCTTGATGTAAGGCGATGGACAAAACCGGTATCGCCTTCCTCATCCTTATCTGCGTGCTCGTCGCAATCGCGCTGAGCATTCTCGCCATCAGGCCGGACGCCGACGTCGCTCCGCCCCCGAGCCCGACAATCGTTCCCAGCAATTAGCGAAACGAAGGCGACGCCCCTTGCCGCCAGTTTCGCCTTGTTTACGATGCTAAAGCTCAAGGCTAGTTGCCCGCTTGCCGGTCGCGGAATGCCGCTTCGCCCGCCTCCGACACTTCGACCCATTTCTTGTCGGGCGCGGCATCTGCGACGTAACTGTCGTTCCAGTTCCACCACTTGTAGGTTGGCGTCTGCGGGTAGCCTGGAGGTGAATCCTCCCAGACCTCCTGCCGGCCCAACGGTGTGATGTCGAGGTAGTTCCAGGTGCTTCCCATCTGTTCGTCACCGCGATTGTTGATGAAGTAGGTGCGGAAGACACGCTCGCCGTCGCGGTAGAACACGTTCGTACCGTGCCATTCGGCCACGCCGAAGTCGGCATCAAAATCGTCGGTGATGGTGAACCACGGTATGTCCCAGCCCATGCGGGCCTTGAGCCGCGCTATGTCAGCCTGCGGCGCGCGCGAAACGAAGACGAGCGTGGTGTCGCGGGCGTTGAGGTGGGCGACGTGGGCCACCTGGTCGGCGACCATGGAGCAGCCTCTGCAGCCATGATCGGGCCAGCCGAACACACCTGGTTCGAAGAAGGCGCGGTAGACGATTAACTGGCGCCGACCGGCAAACAGGTCGGTCAGGCTGGCTCTGCCCTCAGAACCGTCGAAGGTATAAGCCTTTTCAACGGCCATCCATGGCATTCGCCGACGCTCGGCGGCCAGTGCGTCGCGAGCGCGGGTCTGGGCTTTCTCCTTCACCAGCAGTTGCTGGCGCGCTTCTTCCCAGGCTTGCGGAGATACGACCGGTGGTGTCTGCATGGCCGGGTGTCCGCCTTTTTCTGCTGATGTCGTCATGGCGTTTGTAACCTCCTCGTTGGCACGGGCGACTTCGCCCGAGATTGCTCTGAAGATAGTTTCGCACCGGAGTGAAAATAACGGGAGTAACAAGTGTGGCGGCATTCTGGACCTTGCCCGGCGCCAAGCACGCTCCTACTCGTCGGCAAACGCAGCAACCGTGCGCGTTGCAGGCGCGAGGACGCAAACGAGACGACCCTATCGCGAGGCGTAGAACGCCAGACCAATGGCGACGGCGAAGGTGAGGACCGCAAACAGCATGTTCAACGTGGATTGGTACTTGCTGAAACTGTGGGCGGCGCGGCAGCCCGTAAGCGCGCCGAGGGCTCCGCCGCCGATGAAGGAGAGAGCCAGTGGCCAGTCGACCAGACCGGAGAAGGTGTAGCTTGCCCCGGTTGTAAGGCCGAAAGCGGTAATGGCAACCAGCGACGTGGCGATTGCGTTGATCGTCGGCATGCCGGTTGAAACCATCAGGCCCGGAACGATCAGGAACCCGCCGCCGATCCCGAAGAAGCCTGAGATGATGCCGGTTCCGGCGCCAAAGGAGAGCACCTTCGGTGCGTTTCTTGGTGTGCAGCTCGACGCCGGATCGCCAACCATGTGGCGCCGCCGCAACATGGTCACGCTGACGACGGCCATCAGTGCAGCGAACAACAGCAAGAGCCGTCGGCCATCCAGCGCCTTGCCGAGTGCTGCGCCGATCCAGGCGCCGACGATGCCGGTGACGCAGTACATTGCCGCGCAGCGCCATTTCACCGTCCCGTGCCGCGCATGCATCGCCAGTCCCGAAAGCGCATTGGCTGCGACGGCGACGGCGCTCGTCCCGATCGCCACATGCACGTTGCTCACCCCGACGACTTGGACGAGCAGGGGCACGGCGAGAATGGAGCCGCCGCCGCCGAACAGTCCGAGGCTGAAGCCGACGAGACCGCCACTCAAGGCTGCCAGAATGTATTGGACGAGGTCCAGTGTCATCATTCGGCGCCGGGCTGCGGGGCGAACCGCGTCGCCCGAGATGCACCGAAACCGGAAGATGGCCGGGACACGGAACGTGCCCGCGAACGGAGCGGCATCAGGACCATGCGGCACCTTGCAGGGCGTCGATGGGGAATCTCAAATAGCGCCGGCCATTTTCCTCCGGGTCGGGAAGCCGGCCGCCGTTGATGTTGACCTGTAGGGCATGGAGGATGAGCTTGGGCATCGGCAGCGTTCGGTCCCGTCCCTCGCGGAACGCGACGAACTCGGTTTCGCAGGCATAGCGTGTCAGATGGATGTTGTCCGCCTTCTGCAGTGCAACAGTGCTTTCCCAGCGCGGTTCGCGTCCACCAGGCTGATAGTCATGGCCGACGAAGATACGGGTATCGTCCGGCAGGGCCATGATGTCGCGGATGCTCGCCCACAGCGCGTTGGCGCTGCCGCCGGGGAAATCGGTGCGCGCGGTTCCGCTGTCCGGCATGAACACCGTGTCGTGCACGAAGGCAGCGTCCCCGATGAGGTAAGTGATCGATGCCAGCGTGTGTCCCGGCGAAAACATCACCCCGGCCTCGAGACTGCCGATCCGAAACGTATCGCCACGATCAAACAGCCGGTCCCATTGCGATCCGTCCGTTTTCAGGCCTGGCCAATTGTAGATGTCGGCCCACAATTTCTGGACCTTGACGATGTGCGTACCGATGGCCGTGGGCGCGCCGGTTTTTGCCTTCAGATAGGCGGCGGCGGAAAAATGGTCGGCATGCGGATGGGTATCGAGGATCCACTGGAGGTCCAGGTCCTGGGCTCGCACGAAGTCGAGCAGCCGGTCGGCATTGCCTGTCGCTATCGCGCCCGATTTCTCGTCGAAGTCGAGCACCGGATCGATGATCGCACAGGCCCGCGTTTTCGGGTCACTGACCACATACTGCACGGACCAGGTTCGCGGGTCGAAGAAAGCCGCAATGTCAGGCCTCGCCATGCCTCAGGCCTCCGCTGCAAGCGCTGCACGCGGGAAGAAGATGGCGCGCGCCGGGTCGAAATCGTAGTGTTGCTCGTAGCTGGCTGCGTCGGCGGCAAGCTTGGCGACGGCGTCGAGGATGAACGCCACCTCTTCGTCGGCGAGCAGGACGCTGAAGTTCAACCGGACAAAACCCGGCTTCAGCATTTCCTGTCCGGCAAGGATGGCGTCGCGCAGGCGTTGCGATTCCTCGTCATCGATGCCGAGCAGCCGGTGCACATAGGGACCGGCACAGGCGCAGCCACCGCGCGCCTGAATGCCGAAGCGATCGCTGAGCATGCGGGTGACGAGCTGCTGGTGGACATGGCCGCCCTTGCCGTCCTTGACGCGGAAGGAAAAGATCGGCAGCCGCTGTGGCCCGAGAGGACCGAGCAATTCCAGCCGCTCGATGCCTTGCCATGCGGCGATAGCGCGACGGGTCAGCTCGGCGTTTCTGGTCTGCATTGCCTCGGCACCGATCGCTTCCTTGACGAGGAAAGCGAGTGCGGCGCGGATATCGCCGACGACGTTCGGCGTGCCGGCCTCCTCGCGCGCCTCGAGGCTATTGCTGTAGTCGTGACCGGTGGGCGAAACGAATTTGACGGTGCCGCCGCCGGGCCAGGATGGCTTGGCGGTGATAGCCGCGTCACGCCGCAGGACCAGAATGCCTGACGTACCGGGGCCACCGATGAACTTGTGCGGCGAGATGACCACCGCGTCAATCGCAGCAGCGCCCTCGGGCGACATGTCGATCGGCAGGTAGGGTCCAGCACCGGCATAGTCCCACACCATCTTTGCGCCTGCCGCCTTCGCGATCCGGGTGACGGCCGCAACATCGGTGACGATGCCCGTGACATTGGAAGCGGCGGAAAAGGCGCAAACGACGAGATCGGCCGGTTGCTTCAGCGCTTCGTCGAGTGCAGCGAGATCCGGCCCACCAGCCGGACACTCGGCGATCTCGACCACCTCGGCACCGCTTTCGCGCCAGGGCAGGATATTGGAGTGGTGTTCATAGGGCCCGATTAGGATGCGCACGCGCCGACCGGTGGCGACCGCCTCGGTAACACCCAGCAGGCTCACCAGCCGATTGATGCCGGCGGTGGCGCCGGAGCCGGCGAAAATGACGGCGTGTTCAGGTCCGGCGCCGCAGCAGGCGGCGATCACAGCACGCGCGTCGCGGCGCAACCTGGTCATCGAGCCGCCGCAGTAGGACGCCTCGGTGTGGCTGTTGGCATAATAGGGCAGGACCTGTTCGAGGATGAAATGCTCGATCTGCATCAATGCCCGGCCCGATGCGACATAGTCGGCATAGACGAGGTTCTTGACGCCGAAGGGACCGTCGATCTTTGCAGTCTTGCCGACAAGCCCAGCCCGCAGGTCAGCGATTGCGTTGTCGCCGGCAAGGCTTTCTCGAAATGCTTCGAGCGGGCCGGTAAGATAGGGCTGGCGTGGGCACGGCGTCGTCATCGTTTCCTCCCGGAGTCGGACAGACGATAAGTCTAATCGATCGGTTGCATGCAAACCTCATCATTCTTATGCTTCTGCCAGTCAAAATCGGGTCATGTGATCGCTGAAATGGAAAAGATTGACGAAATTGATATGCGGATCCTGTCCTGCCTGCAAAAGGACGGCACGATTTCGCAGCGTGATCTGGCCGACCGAGTCGGACTGTCGCAGAACGCCTGCTGGCGGCGCCTGCAACGGTTGAACGCCAGCGGGCTTGTGCTTGGTACCCATGCCGCAATCGACGTCGCAGCGCTCGGCTTCGACCTTACCGTGTTCGTGATGATCCGCACCCGCCATCATTCCAAGGAATGGGCCGACAACTTCCGCAAGCATGTCGAGCGTCTGCCGGAGGTGACGGACCTCTACCGGATCGGCGGCGACTGGGACTATCTGATCAAGGTGGTGACGCGTGGCATGGCTGGCTATGACGCCTTCTACCAGAAGCTCATCACCGATTTCGACCTGATGACGGTCACCGGCTTCTTTTCGATGGAAACCATCATCAGCAACCGCATGCCCGACCTGCGCGGCCTGATGCGGTAGCGTGCAGTTGATGTTCCAGGGATGCCGTTGCGCTGCGCGCCCTACCAGCCGACAACGCGCGGTCACCTGTTATCGGCCGGTACCGCCGCGGCAAGGAAGGTGTCGAGTGCCGGATTCTGGTCCGAACTGCGCCACGCAAGGCCGGTTTCCACCTCCGGTACGCTGCCGGCCAGCGGCAGATAGGTTGCCCCGCGCCGCTGAAGATTGGTCATCGATTGCGGCACCAGCGCCACCCCCAGCCCGGATGCGACCAGACCGACGATCGTCTGCATCTGGATGGCTTCCTGATAGGCGGTGAACGCCAGCCCATGTTCGGCGAAATATCCCGAGACGATATCGTGAAAAGCCGGTGCCGCCCGCCGTGGAAAAACGATGAATGGCGCCTTGAAGAAGTCGGCTGGTTCCAGGATTTTTCCAGCAAACCCCTTTCGTCCTTCGTTGATCCAGGCCGTCGGCACCGCGGCAACCAGCGGTTCCCGCAGCAAAGCCTGGTAGGAAAGGGCAGGATGAAGCGACGCTTGGCTGGGGGCAATGATCAGCCCGACATCGATTTCTTCGTCGAGCAACGCCTCGATTTGGATATCGCTGGTGGCTTCGCGCATCGTCAGTTCCACATGCGGATAGGCCGCGCGATAGCGGCTGACCATGTCGGGCAGAACGCTATAGTCGGCTGTGCTGACGAAGGACAAACGCAGGTGGCCGATCTCGCCGCGTGACAGCCTTCTTGCGGTGTCGGCAAGGCCGTTCGCCCCGTCAAGCACCTGGCGGACATGGGCGAGCCATTGCCTGCCGACAGATGTCAGTTCCACGTTCCGCTTGGTGCGCTTGAACAGCTGTACCTTCAGCTCCCCCTCCAGTGCCTGTATCGATTGGCTGAGCGGCGGCTGGGTCATGTTGAGGCGAGCGGCCGCATGGCCGAAATGCAGCTCTTCGGCGACGGCGACGAATTGGCGAAGTTGCCTCAAATCCATGATGCATTCCGATTGATATGTTCAACGACTTATTTGTGCGAAAAAAGTATATTTCACAGGCCTGCTGAACGCCAGTAAACTCGACCTTGAATGAACCGAGGGAGCAAATCATGGCCTGCAACGAGCGCTCGAAACACATAACGCAAGGTGTCGCGCGATCCCCCAACCGGGCGATGTATTATGCGCTCGGCTACGAGAAAGCCGATTTCGACAAACCGATGATCGGTATTGCCAACGGTCATTCGACGATCACGCCCTGCAATGCCGGGCTGCAGCCGTTGGCCGACGCCGCTGTCGCTGCCATCAAGGCTGCCGGTGCAAATCCGCAGATCTTCGGCACGCCGACGATTTCCGACGGCATGTCGATGGGCACCGAAGGCATGAAATATTCGCTTGTGTCCCGCGAGGTCATCGCCGACTGCGTCGAAACCTCGGTACAGGGACAGTGGATGGACGGCGTGCTCGTGCTCGGCGGCTGCGACAAGAACATGCCGGGCGGCATGATCGGTATCCTCCGCGCCAATGTGCCGGCGATCTATGTCTATGGCGGCACGATCAAGCCTGGCCACTGGAAGGGGCAAAGCCTTTCGATCGTCTCCGCCTTCGAAGCCGTCGGCGCCTTCATGGCGGGCAAGATGAGCGAGGAGGATTTCGACGGCATCGAGCGCAATGCCTGCCCGTCGACCGGCTCCTGCGGTGGCATGTACACCGCCAACACCATGAGCTCGTCCTTCGAGGCGCTTGGTATGTCGCTTCTTTACTCGTCCAACATGGCCAATCCAGACCAGGAGAAGATGGAGAGCTCAGCTCAATCCGCCAAGGTCCTGGTCGAGGCGGTCAAGAAGGGCATCAAGCCGCGGGACATCGTCACGCGCAAGTCGATCGAAAATGCCGTGGCCCTGATCATGGCGACGGGCGGATCGACCAATGCGGTGCTGCATTACCTCGCCATCGGGCATGCGGCGGAAGTCGAGTGGACACTGGACGACTTCGAGCGCGTTCGCCGCAAGGTCCCCGTCCTCTGTGACCTCAAGCCGTCGGGCAGATACATGGCCGTCGATCTGCACAAGGCGGGCGGCGTGCCGCAGGTGCTGAAGATCCTTCTGAATGCAGGTCTTCTGCATGGCGACTGTTTGACGATCACAGGCAGGACGATCGGGGAAGAGCTTGCAGCCGTTCCGGACGAGCCGCGGTCGGATCAGGATGTCATCCGGCCCTATGAAAGACCGATCTACCGCGAGGGCCACCTCGCGGTGTTGAAGGGGAATCTGGCCGAAGGCGGTGCCGTCGCCAAGATCAGTGGTTTGAAAAGCCGAGTCATGAGCGGGCCCGCGCGCGTGTTCGAGGACGAACAATCGGCGATGGATGCCATCCTGTCGGACCGGATCAGGCCAGGCGATATCCTCGTTTTACGTTACCTCGGCCCAAAGGGCGGCCCGGGAATGCCCGAGATGCTCGCGCCAACTTCGGCGATCATCGGCAGGGGCCTCGGCGACAGCGTCGGCCTTATCACCGACGGCCGCTTCTCGGGCGGCACCTGGGGCATGGTCGTCGGCCACGTCACGCCGGAAGCTTTTGAAGGCGGCACGATCGCGCTGGTAGAAGAGGGCGACCGCATCGTCATCGACGCCCATCAGCAGCTGCTGCAACTCGAAGTGGATCCGGAAGAGCTGGCAAGAAGGCGCACCCAGTGGCGGCAGCCGGAACCGCGCTACAAACGCGGTGTGCTGGCAAAGTTTGCAGCGCTGGCGCGCCCGGCCAACGAAGGGGCGGTCACCGGCTGAATGTCATCCTGGCTTCGGTCCGTCGCTCAGATGTGCCGGGTCTGCGAAAACGCCATGCTGTTGTTTCCAAAGTCTGAAACGGCGTCGGTCTTTCGGGCCGATGCTCTCATGAAAAGACCCATGCTGCCTTACTGCGACTTTTTAGCGCCTGCCCAGCCAAAGCCCCGCAGGCGCTGCCGGCCCTATTCGTTAAAGGGCGGCTAACGATAGGAGAATGCGACTTTACGTATATTTGAAATGGGGCTTGGCCCGCTCTTGCCCAATTGCTAGTTGTGTGCTGGGGAAGCCCGCTGGTGATTCATGCGGGAGGGGTAAGATCTTGTCGCGTTTCGTTTCTGTTCTGTGGGCGTTGTTCGCCCTGTTTGTCGTTGCGTTGTGTGTGCCGCAAGTGGCGATGGCCGCTCCGTCAGATGGTTGTACGGCGATCAATTCGACCTGGGGTACGGGTAAAATGCTCGCGGCCGGAGCTGAGCTATGGGATCAGTCCCTCCTTCTGAATGCTGGCGAAACGATTACGTATCACGCGACGACTTCCGGCAGTTTGAATGCGGGCAATGATCGTTATAGCGGAGCGGGTTTTGCGCTCTACACGAAGGTCCCCCGACAAACTACGGTATCATCGTTGAAGAGTACGCAACATCGGTTAGTGAACTCAACCTGACCGGCACGCACACAGTGCCCGCCAGCGGCGAGTATGTCGTCTATGCCTGGAGCAACGTCAGCGGCGCGACGATACAGGCGACGGTGAGTTGCGTAGCACCGCCGTCGACGGATGCCACCTTGGCCAGCTTGTCGCTGACCGGAACCTCCCTGTCTCCGACGTTTGCGCCGGGCACGACATCCTATACGGCCTCTGTTCCCAATACGACGGCGTCGCTGACGGTGACACCCACGGTCAATGACGCGGGGGCGACCATCACGGTCAACGGAGTGGCCGTTGTTTCGGGGACGGCCTCTGGCCTGATCCCCCTTGCCGTCGGTTCGAACACGCTGACCACGGTGGTGACGGCCGAAGACGGCACGGCATCGAAGACCTACACGGTGAACGTGACCCGTGCGGCTTCGTCGAATGCCGACCTCGACAGCATGATCTTGAGTGATGGCACGCTATCGCCATCGTTTGCCGCAGCAACGACATCCTATACGGCGTCGGTGCCGAACGCGACGACGTCGCTGACGGTGACGTCAATGATCGGCCATTCGGCGGCGACATTGACGATCAATGGCGATCCGGTCGCCTCGAATGCGGCTTCCGGTGCGATTGCGCTCAATGTCGGCTCGAACACGGTGACGGCGGTGGTCACGGCCGAAGATGGCACGACCGTGAAAACCTATACCGTTACGGTGACACGCGCGCCTTCGGCAAATGCCGACTTGTCCGGCCTGGACTTGAGCGCCGGCACGCTGTCGCCGGCCTTTGCCTCCGGCACGGTTTCCTACACGGCTACAGTTCCCAATGCGGCGGCATCACTGACCGTGACGCCCACGGTCAGTGACACGACGGCGTCGGTCACAGTCAATGGGGTCGCCGTCGCGACGGGTACAGCTTCGGGCACGATCGCGCTTGCGGTCGGCACCAACGTCCTGACGACGGTGGTGACGGCCCAGGACGGTACGACGAAAACATATACGGTAACGGCGACGCGGGCCGCCTCTGCAAATGCCGACCTGTCGAGCCTGAGCCTGAGCGCCGGCACGCTATCTCCCGCCTTTGCGTTCGGTACGACCACCTACACGGCCTCGGTCCCCAATGCGACGACGTCGCTGACGGTGACGCCAGGGGTAAGCGATACGACAGCGACGATTACGGTCAATGGGGTGGCCGTCTCTTCGGGTGCAGCCTCGGGCACGATCGCGCTTGCGGTCGGAGCCAATGTCGTGACGACGGTCGTCACCGCTCAGGATGGCACGACGGTGAACACCTACACGGTGACGGTAACGCGTGCTGCGTCGTCGAATTCCGACCTGTCCGGCCTGGGCTTGAGTGCAGGCGCACTGTCTCCGGCGTTCGCATCCGGCACAACCAGCTACACGGCTTTCATTCCGAATACGACGACGTCGCTGACCGTGACGCCTGATGTCAGCGATACGACCGCAACGGTCACCGTCAATGGCGTGGCGGTGGCTTCGGGCGCTGCCTCCGGCTCGATCGCGCTTGCGGTCGGTCCGAATGTGCTGACCACGGTCGTGACAGCCGAGGACGGTACGACGAACACCTACACGGTCACAGTGACGCGCGCGCCGTCGACGAATGCAGACCTGTCCGGCCTGTCGCTCAGCAGCGGCACGCTGTCTCCGGCGTTTGCGACGGGCACGACGGCCTACACGGCCTCGGTCCCCAATGCCACGGCCTCATTGACGCTGACGCCGACCGCAAGCGATGCGACGGCGTCCATCACTGTCAACGGGGTAACAGTCGTGTCGGGTGCTGCCTCGGGCTCCGTCACGCTTGCGGTCGGCACCAACGTCGTCACGACGGTGGTGACGGCCCAGGATGGCACGACGCAGACGTCTTACACGCTGACGGTCACTCGTGCGGCCTCGACGAACGCCGAGTTGTCCGGGCTCGGCCTAAGCAGCGGCACGCTGTCACCGACATTCGCATCGGGCACGATGTCGTACACGGCTTCGGTTTCCAACGCGACGGCGTCGCTGACGGTGACACCGCTGGTCAGTGACGCAACGGCGACGGTGACGGTCAACGGCGTGGCCGTCGCGTCGGGCACCGCGTCCGGAGCGATAGCGCTTGCGGTCGGCTCCAACACGGTGACGACCGTGGTCACGGCCGGGGATGGTACGACGCAGACGAGCTACACTGTTATCGTGACCCGTGCGCTTGCCGCTTCGACCGACGCCAATCTGTCGGGCCTGTCGTTGAGCATCGGCACGCTGTCTCCGGCCTTTTCGTCCGGCGCGACGTCCTATACGGCGTCGGTTCCAAATGCGACGGCGTCGTTGACGCTGACGCCGGTGGCAAGCGATGCGGCGGCGACAGTCACCGTCAACGGAGCGCCGGTCGCATCCGGCGCAGCTTCTGCCTCGATCCCGCTCTCAGTCGGCTCGAATACGCTGGCCACGGTCGTGACGGCGGAGGATGGCACCGTGAAGACCTATACGGTGACCGTCACCCGCGCCGCGCCAGCGGCCAACTTCACGTTCACGCCGGCGGCGGGCGCTCTTCCACCGGCGATGGCCGGCGAGAAATACGCGCAGCCGATATCGGCCGCGGGAGGTACCGGCGCTCTGCTCTACGCGGTGAGCGGCGGCACCCTTCCCAAGGGCATGGTCCTCAACGTTTCCACGGGCGAGTTGACCGGACCGCTGAGCAACGATGCCGAGGTCACGGATTACAGCTTTACGGTTTCCGTCACCGATGCCGCCGGCAGCACGGCGAGCGCCGCCTATACGCTGAAGGTCACGGCTCGCGAGGTCAGCGTCGCCGACCAGATCGTCAACGTTCCCGCGGGCTCATCGCCGCCAAATGTGTATTTGAATGGCGGGGCGACCGGTGGACCGTTCAGCGACGCGCAGGTCCTTACCGTGAGCCCCGCCAACGCCGGCAAAGCGGAGATTATCGAGGGGGAGCTGGCCCAGGTCGGTGCATTCGCTCCGGTTGGCTATTACCTGAAGTTTACACCGGATCCTGCTTTCGCCGGCCAGGCAAAGATCGGATACCAGCTGACGGCCGCCGCCGGAGCGTCGAATGTCGGTGTGATCACCTACAACTTGAGCTTCGACGCAGATGCCGTCATCGGCGAGATCGATTCACTGGTGCGAGGCTTTGTCCAGACCCGGCAAAATCTCCTGGCGTCAAGCATCCAGGTGCCGGGCCTGCTGGAGCGGCGCCGACTGCAGGCCGGAACCGACCCGGTGACGATGCGTCTGTCGCCCTCGACGGATGGGGTCGGCATGAGCTTTGCCACCAGCTTGGCTCAGCTCGAAGCGGCGAGAAACGCTGCAGACGGTATCGAAGGCGGCGAAGTTTCGCCGTTCAACGCATGGCTTGACGCCACGATGATGCTCCACAATCGGGAGCAGAACGATGATCGGTGGGGCGGCTTTGGCCTTCTTTCGGTCGGCGTTGATTATCTGCTCAACGAAAAGGCGCTGGTCGGGTTCTCGTTCCATCTCGATCATATGACCGATCCGACGGATGACGACGCCGAGATCCGTGGCACAGGCTGGCTTGCCGGACCGTATACGTCGCTCGAACTGGTGACGGGCATCTTCTTCAATACCAGTCTTCTCTATGGCGGTTCCAGCAACGATATCGATACCGCCTTCTTCGACGGCTCCTTCGATAGCAGCCGATGGATGTGGGACAGCTCCATCACCGGCCAATGGGACCTCAATGAGGAGACGGTCGTGATGCCGAAGCTGCGCGCCGTTTACCTCAATGAGAATGTCGAAGACTACGGCGTTCAGAATGTGGCTGGCGGCGATGTCGCTCTGGAAGGATTCACCCTCGAGCAGTTCCGGGTGAGCCTCGGGGCCGAGATCGAGCGGCAGTTTAAACTGGAGAACGACATGACGCTCAAACCACGGCTCGGTGCCGCGGCCGGGTACTCCGGTCTCGATGGCAATGGCATGTTCGGTTCGGTGTTGGCTGGTTTGTCTCTGCAGGCGAACGAGAGCTGGGTTGTCGACGCAAACCTGCGCGTAACCGTGGAAGGCGATGGTGAGACCTATGCTGGTGCGCGCTTGGGGGTCGGCGGACGATTCTAGAGTGTCGCATCGTGCGTTTCCGCGGCTCCGCCTGAAGCGGAAACGCACGATGCGAATCCCTGGCAAAAAGATCAGATTGCACGACTTTCCGCAGCCGCTGTCGCAGAGATAGCGGCTGTTCGATCGAAAATGAGCACCGCCTTATTTCGATGACGAGCCGTCTTCGGCGGGCAGCCTCCTCGACGTTTCCTTGCGTCGCTCAATTGCGGATTGCTGATCGTTCGTCCGCCTGCTCTCGACGCGTGCAGCAGGGTCGAATGCGGCCTATAGCCCCAAATCGAACGGAAGCGTCAGATGAGGCCTGCGGGATGGCTGATGGATTTTGTGAAGGACAACGCAGCTGGCGTAAACGGCTGCGAGATTTCCGAACTCAGTAGCGTTGTGCTGCCGGCCTCTGCTCTTCTGACGGCGGCCGACGACTACGCGCCATTTGCCGATCCGCATCGCTCGACAGACGGGTCGCGTGTGGTTACATCGCTTGCCATGGAACTCCGCTTCAACCGTACCGCCTTCTTATTTTCCATCCTTCTGTTCGTCGTCCTCGTCGTGCTGGCAACGCGTGGGGCCGGATGGGGTTGGGTCCGCAGTTTTTCCGGCGATGTCCTTGCCGTGATGTGGGTGTACTGCACGCTGGCATCGGCGGTGAAAGCTCGACCCCAGCTGCTCGCCGGTATCGCCTTCCTGCTAGGCGTGGCGATCGAGCTTGCGCAGTATCTGGCGGCCAGTTTCGATATCCGCATTTCCAATCCCGTCTTGAGGATCGTGCTTGGAGCCACGCCGGACTGGTGGGATGTGCTCGCCTATGCGCTGGGTGCGGTCCTCGTGTTGGCCATCGCAATGCTCGGCCGCTTCCGGCACCGCCGTCACGTCGGTGCATACGCGCTTTGATCAGACGGAAGCGGGCGCTTTCGAAACCAGTCCCATTGCGCCCGAGACCAGACGCGCGACATGTGCCGTATCCGGCGCCTCGCCGAAAAGGATGCGGTACATGATCGGTGAGACGACGCGGTCCATGACGGCGTCGACCTCAGGAAATGCTTCGCCACGGTCCGCAGCGCGTGCTGCGATCACCTCAATCTGCTGCTTGGTGAAGTTGCAGCACTGATAGGCGCCGCTGCCGTCCTGCGCTGCCAGCACGTCACGTATCATCTCACGCCCGGGTTTCGAGGACATTTCCTCGGCGTATTGTTCGGCCCAGGCCAGAAGATCCTTGCCACCATTTCCGGTATCGACCGGCTGCATGTCGGGTTTCAGCCGTTCGACAGCGACATCTGCCAGGAGTTCCTGGATGTCGCCCCAACGGCGATAGATGGTCGAGGGCGTGACGCCCGCTTCGACGGCGATCATCGGAATGGTGATCTCTGCGCGCTCCATTCGTGTCATCAGAGCCTGAACGGCCCCGTGCACCGACGCCTGTACCCTGGCGCTTCGCCCGCCTGGACGGGGACCTTCCCTGCCTGCCATTCCAACCCTTCCTTCCGCGTGCTGCGCATGGATCAGAAACTTTCACTGCACCATAAACGCAAATTATTTGCTTTTATCGGCGTTCGTCCCTACATCACCTAAACGCAACGATTTAGCGTTAAGGGCTATATAGATGTTCTCCTCTGCCAAATCCAGTGAGAGTGGCGGTCCGGCCGCCAACCCCATCGCCTTCCACGCGGTCACGCTTGCCACGTTCTTCGGCGCGTCGGCGGCACCAACGCCGCTTTACCGCATCTACCAGGAGAGCTTTGCCGCCTCGCCCGTGATGATGACCGGCATCTTCGCGGTCTACGCCTTCGCGCTTCTGTCCGCCCTGCTGATCGCCGGTTCGATATCCGACCATCTCGGCAGGAAGCCGGTGATTTTCGTTGCGCTGCTTCTCGAAATCGTGGGGATGGCGCTCTTCGTCGTTGCCGACGGACCGCCCTGGCTGATCGCGGCGCGTATCGTCCAGGGGTTTGCGACCGGCATTGCGGGCGCCTCTATCGGTGCGTCGCTGGTCGACGTCGATCGCGGCAGGGGCCAGCTCGTCAATTCGCTCGCGCCGCTGATCGGCATGGCCGTTGGCGCATTGGGCACCAGCGCGCTCATTCAATACGGGCCGTTTCCGCTTCACCTCGTTTATGGCCTGCTCCTGATCGGCTTTGCAGTGCTGGCGCTCGCGATATGGCTGACGCCGGAGACCGGCGGCAGACGCAGCGGCGCGCTGTCTTCGCTGAAGCCGACGATCGCCATTCCGCCTCAGATCAAGCGACCGCTGGCACTGGTGACGCCGATCAACATCGCCAACTGGGCGCTTGGGGGCTTCTATCTCTCGCTGATGCCCTCGCTCGTCGCGTCCGTCACCGGCAGCCGGGCACCGCTGACCGGTGGAGCCGTTGTCGCCACGTTGATGGCAGCCGGTGCCGTCAGCGTCTTCCTGCGCCGCTCGCGCAGTCCCCGGGCAAACGTGGCCTTCGGCGTCTCGGCCACGACCGCCGGTATGCTGATCGTGGTTGCCGGCACGCACCTCGCAAATGTGCCGGTCATGACCCTTGGCACCTTGCTAACCGGAGTCGGTTTCGGCACCAGCTTCCTCGGCATCATGGGCTCGATCATGCCGCTCGCCAAGGCGGATGAGCGCGCCGGGCTGCTTTCTGCCTTCTACATCCAGAGCTATCTCGCCTTCAGTCTGCCGGCGATGGCTGCAGGGTTTCTTGCAAAGACACTGGGCTATCAAACGACCACCGACATCTACGCCGCCGTCATCATCGTCACCGCGGTTGGAGGGCTGATGGCAAGCCGCGAGCGCCGGGCAGGGGTGTCGGCGGTTTCGTGATTGATCGTCGACGCCTTAGTTCGAGCGAGGAAAGTGTTTCACGATGGAATAGAGCTTCGTGACGCCCGTTATTCCTTCGGACCGGAGATACCGGTTCGCTTTTCAAGAAGGAGTTACGGGCATGAAGAACCACTGGAAATTGGGCGCCGCCCTCATCGCCGGCGTAACCGCCCTTGCCGGCACTGAGGCGCAGGCAAAGCAGAGCACCGCGCCGGTGCAATCCGTCGGCAGGCAGGCGGGCGGCCACAACGACGGCACGATCATTGGCAACAGCTCCTCCAACTCGTCGAGCAACTCCAGCTCGAATTCATCATCGAACAGCTCGTCCAATTCCAGTTCGAACGGCTCAGACCGCACGTATCGCTCCGGCAAGCTGTGGCATACGCGCTGACAGATGATCAAAAAAATTGAGCGGGGACCGGTGGACCGGTCCCCGCTTTTTGACGTTGGCAGCAGGTCAGCGCGTGGCCCGTGCCATCTTTCGATACCAGCCAGCCTCGACGTTTCGCCCGTCGTCGCGGATTTCGAGACGCACCGTGGCGGCCAATGGCAGGATCCAGCCTGATGTCATCGCGTCCAGGAATGGCATGCAGCGCTTGATGGTCAGGCCGTTGTCTCTGGCGGAAAGGTGCTGCGGGTCAGCTGCGGGCAGCCTGCGATACCATTCCGGCAGACTGGTTTTGGCGGCCACGGGCGGGGCGATGACCCCCAGGTCTTCCGGCTGGCAGAGGAATTGGATGCGTGGCGGTTCTTTCTTCCAAAAGTGCAACATGCCCGTTCTCCGTTCGGATGGGCGGAAGAACGGTCGGCGTCAGGGATTATTCCCCGTTCATTCAAAAGAACGCAAAGGCAGGCTGGACGGTAGCGTCAGATGCGGAGCCGAACCGCCGCAAGGGCGGATCAGTTCTGGTCGAGCGCCCGGGTGAGGCTGAGCGCTACCAGCGTGCAGATTGCACCGGAGATCAGATAGCCGCCGATGAAGACGATGCCGAAGCTGGTCGCAAGTCCAAGCGCCACCAGCGGTGCGAACGCCGCGCCGACGAGCCAAGCCAGGTCGGAGGTGAGTGCCGCTCCGGTGTAGCGGTAGTACTGGGTGAAGCGCGAGGAAACAGCGCCGGAGGCCTGGCCAAAGGTGAGGCCGAGGACGCCAAAGCCGATTAGGATATAGGCGTCCTGCCCGGCCCCGCCGGCGTCAAGAAGGAAGGGTGCGGAGAAACTGAAGATAGCGATCAGTGTCGCGCCGATCATCAGCTCGTTGCGGCGGCCGACGCGGTCGGCGATCAGGCCCGACACGATAATGCCGATCACGCCGACGGCTGCGCCTGCGACCTGGACCAGCAGGAACCGGGCAGCCGACTGTCCGCCGTTCAGGATGACCCAGCTCAGCGGGAAGATCGTCACCAGATGGAACATCGCAAAGCTTGCCAAAGGCACGAAGGCGCCGAGCACCACGTCCAGCGCGTGTTTGCTCAGCATTTCGAACACTGGCCGGGCTTGCAGCTCCTGTGCCTCCATCGCCGCGCCGAATTCCTTGCTGGCGACGATGCGCAGCCGGGCAAACAGCGCCACGACGTTGATCGCAAAAGCGACGAAGAACGGGTAGCGCCAGCCCCAGGAAAGGAAATCCTCCTCGGAAAGATTGGCGACGAAATAGCAGAAGATGATGCTGGCGAGGGCAAAGCCGATGGGCGCGCCGAGCTGGGGGATCATCGCATACCAGCCGCGGTGGTCCGGCGGTGCGTTGAGGTTGAGCAGGGATGCAAGCCCGTCCCATGCGCCGCCGAGCGCAAAACCCTGTCCAAGTCGGAAAAGCGCCAGCAGCGCCACCGCCCAGTAGCCGATGGTCTCGTAGCCGGGCAGAAAGGCAATCGAGGCCGTTGAGCCCCCGAGGATGACAAGGGCGATGGTCAGCTTGGTGCCGCGTCCGTAGTTGCGGTCGATCCACATGAAGACGAGTGAGCCGACCGGACGCGCGATAAAGGCCAGCGGAAAGATCGCAAACGACATCAGCGTGGCAGCGACCGGACTGGGAGCGAACGGGAAGATGAGCTTCGGGAAGACCAGGATCGAGCCGAGGCCGTAGACGAAGAAGTCGAAGAACTCCGACATCCGGCCGATGACCACGCCAATGGCGATGCTGCCTGGTGACAGTGGCTTGTCGTCATGGATGCGACGGGCGTCCCGCTCAAGGCCTGAAGACGTAGGATTGACGACCGAGCTCATGAATTCCTCCCGGCGATTTGTGCCGCCTCGTCGAAATGTTGATCAATCAACGCCCGAGATCAAGGAAGCGGCGAAAAAAAACGTGAACTCGTCGGCATCTTCCCAATGGTCAGCCGGCGAGGATGCACTAGATTGGGCATTTGCGGACGTCGCTGTCCATTCTGCTGCGATGCGACAGAATGTTGCAGTGCGACGAACGACCTCATTCCGCCGAGCCTGATACGCGATTAGTGCCGACTAGACAAAACGCAAATGGAGCCCGAAATGCCCACTCCATTGAAGCTCGCCGGACGATCGGCCGTTCTTCTATCGACCCTGGCCCTTGCCGGGTGCGACCTGGTCGTGATGTCGCCCTCCGGCGATATCGCGGCACAGCAGAGAGATCTGATCGTCGTTTCGACGATCCTCATGCTGATCATCATCGTGCCGGTGCTTTTCCTGACGCTGTTCTTCGCCTGGCGCTACCGCCAGTCCAACACGGCTGCCAAATACGATCCGGAATGGCATCACTCCACCGGGCTGGAAGTCGTCATCTGGTCTGCGCCGCTGGCGATCATCATTGCGCTCGGGGCCGTCACCTGGATCAGCACCCACAAGCTCGACCCCTACAGGCCGCTCGACCGGCTTGACGCCAATCGGCCTGTCCCCGCCGAGACGAAGCCTCTGACCGTCGAGGTCGTGGCGCTCGATTGGAAATGGCTGTTCTTCTATCCGGACTACGGCATCGCCACCGTCAACGAGATGGCAGCACCGGTGGACGTGCCAATCAATTTCAAGATCACCGCATCCTCGGTGATGAACTCCTTCTACGTCCCCGCCCTTGCCGGCATGATCTATGCAATGCCGGGCATGCAGACCAAGCTGCACGCCGTTATCAACAAGCCGGGCGAGTATGAAGGCCTGTCGTCCAACTATAGCGGCGACGGCTTCTCGCACATGCGCTTCAAGTTCCATGGGTTGGACCAGGCGGGCTTCGATCAGTGGGTCGCAAGGGTCAAGCAGAACGGCACCATGCTCAATCGCGACGCCTACCTGAAACTCGAAAAGCCGAGCACGAAGGAACCGGTCCGCTACTTTGCCGGCGTCGAGGACGGGCTTTACGACGCGGTGCTGAACATGTGCGTGCGCACAGGCCAGATGTGCATGAACCAGATGATGCACATCGACATGATGGGTGGCGCCGGCGTGGAAAGCCACGAAAACCGCGCCAAGCTCGAGCACGACAACCGCCATGCCGGGGAAACGGGCCATGCGGGCGAAGCAGCACCGGGCGCCACCTTCCCGGCGACGGGCAATCCTTCGAAGAGCGAAGAGCCGGCCGAAGGCATCGACAAAGAGCCGCAGACGATGAACCACGACATGCACAACATGCACGGGGATCAAGCGGCGCCTGCCGGGAACCAAGCCGGTCCGGCGCCCGCACAGTTGAACAACGCCGGCACCACGAAGCCCTGACGCCCGCATTTCAAGAGAATTTGGATAGCCCTATGTTCGGTAACACCAACCTCACACAATTCATCTTCGGGCGGCTCACCTGGGAAGCGATCCCCTATCACGAGCCGATCCTGGTCGCGACGTTCATCGCCGTGGCGATCGGCGGCATCGCCGTCCTGGCGCTGATCACGAAATACAGGCTCTGGGGCTACCTCTGGACCGAGTGGTTCACCAGTGTCGATCACAAGAAGATCGGCATCATGTATGTGATCCTAGCGCTCATCATGCTGCTGCGCGGCTTTGCCGACGCGATCATGATGCGCCTGCAGCAGGCGATCGCCTTCAACGGCAACGAGGGCTATCTCAATCCGCACCACTACGACCAGATCTTCACCGCACATGGCGTGATCATGATCTTCTTCATGGCCATGCCCTTCGTCACCGGCCTGATGAACTATGTCGTGCCGCTGCAGATCGGCGCGCGCGACGTCTCCTTTCCGTTCCTCAACAATTTCTCGTTCTGGATGACGACGGCCGGTGCCGTGATCATCATGATGTCGCTGTTCGTCGGCGAATTCGCGCGCACCGGATGGCTTGCCTATCCGCCGCTGTCGGGCGCCGATTATAGTCCCGGCGTCGGCGTCGACTATTACATCTGGGGCCTGCAGGTCGCGGGTGTCGGAACGACCTTGTCCGGCATCAACCTGATAGCGACCATCGTCAAATTGCGCGCACCGGGCATGACGCTGATGAAGATGCCGGTCTTCACCTGGACGTCGCTCTGCACCAATATCCTGATCGTCGCCACTTTCCCGATCCTGACGGCGACGCTGGCGCTGTTGTCGCTCGACCGCTACGCCGGCACCAACTTCTTCACCAATGACCTTGGTGGCAACCCGATGATGTATGTGAACCTCATCTGGATCTGGGGTCATCCGGAGGTCTACATTCTCATTCTGCCGGCCTTCGGCATCTTCTCGGAAGTCGTTGCCACCTTCTGTGGCAAGCGGCTCTTCGGTTACGCCTCCATGGTCTATGCGACCTGCGTGATCATGATCCTGTCCTATCTCGTCTGGCTGCACCACTTCTTCACCATGGGGTCCGGGGCATCGGTCAACGCCTTCTTCGGCATCACCACGATGATCATCTCGATCCCGACGGGGGCGAAGATGTTCAACTGGCTCTTCACCATGTATCGCGGCCGCATCCGCTACGAAGTCCCGATGCTGTGGACCGTCGGCTTCATGGTCACCTTCGTCATCGGCGGCATGACCGGCGTCATGCTGGCCATCCCGCCTGCAGACTTCGTGCTGCACAACTCGCTGTTCCTGATCGCCCACTTCCACAACGTCATCATCGGCGGCGTCGTGTTCGGCCTGATGGCGGGTCTCGTCTACTGGTGGCCGAAGGCCTTCGGCTACAAGCTCGATCCGTTCTGGGGCAAGATGAGCTTCTGGTTCTGGCAGATCGGCTTCTTCTTCGCCTTCATGCCGCTCTACGTGCTCGGCCTGATGGGCGTTACCCGCCGCGTGTCGCAGTTCGAGGACCCGTCGCTGCAGATCTGGTTCGTCATCGCCGCCTTCGGCGCCGTGCTGATCGCGCTCGGCATCGCCTCCTTCGTCGTCCAGCTCGTCGTCAGCTACCTCAGGCGCGATCAGCTGCGCGACACGACGGGCGATCCGTGGAACGCCCGGACGATCGAGTGGTCGACCTCCTCGCCGCCGCCGGATTACAACTTCGCCTTCACACCCGTCGTGCACGATCACGACAGCTGGTACGATATGAAGAACCGTGGCTACGAGCGTCCGCTCGGCGGCTTCAAGCCGATCCATATGCCACGGAATACCGGAACCGGCGTCATCCTCGCGGGTCTCAGCGTCGTCCTCGCCTTCGCGCTGATCTGGTACATCTGGTGGCTGGCGATCGTTGCGTTCGTTACCATGCTGGTCGTGTCGATCGGCCACACGTTCAACTACAAGCGGGATTTCTACATCCCTGCCGAGACCGTCACCGCAACCGAGGACGCCCGGTCCGAACTTCTGGCGGAGCGCACCTGAGATGGCGAACAAGACCCAAGTCGAAGCAACCGAAGCGCCGCAGTTCTACCTGGAGGAAGAGCACCATCCCGAAGGCAGCACCATGCTGGGCTTCTGGATCTACCTGATGAGCGACTGCCTCATCTTCGCCGTCCTCTTCGCCACCCATGGCGTGCTCGGGCGCAACTATGCGGCCGGTCCGTCGCCGGCCGATCTGTTCGATCTGCCGCTTGTTGCCATCAACACGGCAATGCTGCTGTTCTCCTCGATCACCTATGGTTTTGCCATGCTCCAGATGGAGCGCAACGCCAAGATGGAGACGATCTTCTGGCTTGGCGTGACCGCCGTGTTCGGCCTGGCGTTCCTCGGGCTGGAACTCTACGAGTTCTATCACCTGATCCTTGAGGGGGCAGGCCCGACACGCAGCGCGTTCCTGTCGTCGTTCTTCACGCTCGTCGGCACCCACGGCCTGCACGTCACCTTCGGCATCATCTGGATCGTGACGATGATGGTGCAGGTCAAGATGCATGGCCTGATCCCCGAGAACCGTCGCCGCCTGATGTGCCTGTCGATGTTCTGGCACTTCCTCGACGTCATCTGGATTGGCGTCTTCTCCTTCGTCTATCTGATCGGAGCCATCGGATGAGCTCACAGCCAAACAGCCTCACCCATGAAGATGCCGGCCAGGCCCATCACGGCCACAGCCACGGCCACCAAGCCGGCCACGGCTCGTTCAGAAGCTACATGATCGGCTTCGCGCTTTCCGTCGTCCTGACCGCCATTCCCTTCTGGTTGGTCATAGGCGGCGTGTTCGATAGCAAGCTGACGACGGCCGTCTTCGTCATGGGCCTCGGGGCCATCCAGATCGTCGTGCACATGATCTTTTTCCTGCACATGAACCCGCGTTCGGAAGGCGGCTGGACGATGATGGCGCTGATCTTCACGCTCATTATCGTCGGCATCGCGCTCGCCGGCTCGCTGTGGGTCATGCACCATCTGAACGTCAACATGATGCCGATGACGCACGAAATGATGAAGAACATGCCATGACGGTCCGTTGACGGCATGGCGATGAATGGGGGAGCGGCGAAGATCGAAGTGGGGGCAGAGCCTGTCCGCGCTCGCACCATTCTCACCGTCGCCCTGTCGGTGCTGATGGTGGCTTTCTTCGCCCTCGGCTCCTGGCAGGTGCAGAGGCTCTTCTGGAAGCTCGAGCTGATTGCCCGCGTCGATGCCCGGGTTCACGCCGAACCTGTTCCGGCTCCGCCCCCGGCCGAATGGCCCGGTATCAGCGCGGAAAAGGACGAATACCGTCGCGTAACCACGACCGGCGTCTTCGAGCACGAGAAGGAAGTGCTGGTCCAGGCGGTCACCGAGCGTGGCGCCGGCTTCTGGGTGATGACGCCGATTGTCCAGGACGACCGGTCGACCATCCTGATCAACCGTGGCTTTGTTCCGCTCGATCGGCGCGATGCTGCCGCCCGCTCCCAGAGCCGGACTTCCGGTGTTGTCGAGGTTATCGGCCTCTTGCGAATGCCGGAACCGGGTGGCGGCTTCCTGCGTTCCAACGACCCGACAGCCGATCGCTGGTATTCGCGTGACGTCGTTGCGATCGCCAGGGCCCAGGACCTGGCGAATATCGCACCTTATTTCATCGATGCCGACGCCACGCCCCATCCGGGTGGTCTCCCTGTCGGCGGGCTGACGGTGGTCAGCTTCCGCAACAGCCATCTCGTCTATGCGGTAACCTGGTATGTGCTGGCACTGCTGTGTGCGGCGAGCATCGTTGTCGTTTATCGCTCGCGGGCGGGCTGAAGGCTTGGCGATTGTGCGTCGGCGCGGATAGGTTTCACGAATGACGGACATCTCTCGGGTGCGATAGCCGCAGATGCATCCTCGCCCGAACAGCCGCGCCACCGATTAACGATAAGCACAAAGGCCTCCCATGCAGTCAGTCAGCATCGAACAGGGCATCGAGGCCGCCGGCGTCGGGCTGTTCCAGCGTCGCCTCTTCGTCATCTTCGGCCTTGTCTGGGCGGCAGATGCTATGCAGGTGCTGGCAATCGGTTTCAGCGCGCCGTCAATTGCTGCGACGTTCGGCGTCACCATCCCGCAGGCTCTGCAGTCGGGCACGTTCTTCTTTCTCGGCATGCTCGTCGGTGCCTTTGTTTTCGGGCGGCTCGCCGATCGCATCGGCAGGCGACCCGTGCTGTTCATCGCGATCATCATCGACGCAATTTTCGGCATCGCGTCGGCCTTTGCACCCGACCTTACCTGGCTATTCGTGGCCCGTTTCCTCACCGGGCTTGGGGTTGGCGGCACGCTGCCGGTCGATTACGCATGATGGCTGAATTTCTGCCGGCCAACCGACGGGGGCGCTGGCTGGTGCTGTTGGAGGGGTTCTGGGCCATTGGGACCGTTGCATTGGCGATCCTGGCGCTTGTGGCTGGCAGTCATGGCAGCGAGGCTTGGCGGATCATCTTTTTCATCACCGGCATTCCGGCGTTGATCGGTGTCGTCCTGCGCTTCTACGTCCCGGAATCGCCCTTTTACCTGAACCGGCAGGGACATTCGACCGAGGCCCGCAGCGTGTTGCAGCGCATCGCTGATGTGAACGGACGGGATGTCGCCATCCCGCCGATCGTCCCTCAGGCTGCCGAGCGCAAATCGATCACAGCACTTCTATCGCCTGCGCTTCGCCGCCGGACGATCTTTCTGATGTCGGCGTGGCTGCTCATTTCCATATCCTACTACGGCATCTTCGTTTACTTGCCGGTCAAGCTTGCCGGCGAGGGCTTCGGTTTCATACGCGGCGAAGTCTTTCTCGTCGTTCTGGCACTGGCCCAGTTGCCCGGTTACGCGTTGGCTGCCTATGGCGTGGAACGCTGGGGGCGGAAGGCAACATTGATCGGCTTTCTCCTCCTCAGCGCGGCTGGCTCCCTGGCCTATGCTCTTGGGCAGAGCATAGGGCTTGTCGTTGCGGCCACGCTGTTGATGAATTTTGCCCTGTTGGGCACGTGGGGTGCGATCTATGCGTTGACGCCGGAAATCTATCCGACGAGCCTGCGCGCAAGCGGCATGGGCACGGCCGGCGCAATCGCCCGTGTCGGCGGGTTGCTTGCGCCGTCGATGGTTGCCCCGATCATGGCGACCAGTTTCACGACCGCGCTCGGCGTCATTTCGGGCCTGCTACTGCTTGCGGCGCTGAGCGTGTCGCTGATCGATGCCGAACCCCGCAACAAGGGTCTCGCGTGAGAGGTGAGATGCAGCCTGTTCCAGTGCTCGCCTTTGATGATCTCGACTACTTGAACTCAATCACGACGACGGTCGCGGCCCGCGCGATATTCTGCAAGCCATCCAACAGGGATACGCCACTGCCGGTCTTGATGTGGCTGAGCGCTGCTGCATTTTTGAACGTCAGTTTGCATCGCCCGGGATAGCCCGGCCCGCCGCCCTCGACCGCGTCCCAGAACGCGTCGAGGTTGCAGCCAAAGTCTTGACCAGCCGCAGGATTCGTCACGGCAAGGTAGCGGCGCCAGAGATCCGCATCGGTTGCAATCCCCTGACAATCGATGACAAAGTGCTTCATTCATTCTGCTTTCGAGAAACCGCCGTCGGCACCAATAGGGCACCGGCGTACCCGGTTCAATCGGCCGTGGTGCACCCGATGGCAGATCATTCGCGATGAAGCGTACAACGGTCCTGCTTGCCGAAGTTGTGTCGAGGCAAGCCGTTCGAAAAGCCCGCCTGCGAGAAGCGGCAGGCGCCTGTTAACCAATTGTTAACCATCCGTCGCCTAGATCACGGCAACGAAAAATTAACGAAGATGATCAAAGTGCTAACAGACGCTCGTTCGATCCGTATCAAGGGCCGCTCGTTCCTGAGCCTCGCGCTGTCGCCCGAGCTTCCACTCGATTCGTGGCTGACGCGGCTCGACGATCTGGCCGCTCGCTCGGCGGGTTTTTTTCTCGGCCGACCCGTAGTGCTTGATATCGTCGACCTCGAAATCGACCGGCCGCAGCTGAAGGGCCTGCTCGAAGAACTCGCCAGCAGGAACGTCCGCGTCCTGGGCATCGAGGGCGGACGTCCCTCGCTGTTCGAGCCGGGCATGCCACCCTCAATGAGAGGCGGGCGGCCGGCGCCGGAATTCGAGGCGGCGGCGGGCGAGTTGATCGCCGGTGAGCCGAAGGCACCTGAGGCTGTCTCCGTCATCGGCCAGGAAACGCCGGCGGCCAGAGCGAGCGCGTCGATCATCGTCAGGGAGCCGGTTCGTTCCGGACAATCGGTGATCTTTCCGGAAGGCGATGTCACCGTGATCGGGTCGGTCGCATCCGGCGCCGAAATTATCGCCGGCGGTTCGATCCATATTTACGGAGCGCTCCGGGGGCGGGCGCTGGCGGGTTCCGTAGGCAACACCTCGGCGCGGATCTTCTGCCGCCGGCTGGAGGCAGAACTGCTGGCCATCGACGGTGTCTACAAGACCGCCGACGACATGGCGTCCGAGCTTCGCGGACAATCGGTGCAGCTTTGGCTCGAAGACGACTCGATCATGGCAGAGAGACTTAACTGAGCCGGTGCCGGCCAGGAAACAGGAGCGGAAGATGGCGAAAGTAGTTGTTGTTACATCGGGCAAAGGCGGCGTCGGCAAGACGACGTCGACCGCTGCTCTCGGCGCAGCGCTCGCGCAGCGCAACGAGAAGACCGTCGTCGTGGATTTCGATGTCGGCCTGCGCAATCTCGACCTCGTCATGGGTGCCGAGCGCCGTGTCGTCTATGACATGGTCAACGTCATTCAGGGTGACGCCAAGCTACCGCAGGCGCTGATCCGCGACAAGCGCCTGGAGACGCTCTTCCTGCTGCCGGCATCGCAGACCCGTGACAAGGACAGCCTGACGCCGGAAGGCGTGGAGCGTGTCATTAACGACTTGAAGAAGCATTTTGACTGGATCATCTGCGACAGCCCTGCCGGGATCGAGCGCGGTGCAACGCTTGCCATGCGCCATGCCGACATGGCCGTGATCGTGACCAATCCGGAAGTTTCCTCGGTTCGCGACTCCGACCGGATCATCGGTCTGCTCGACGCCAAGACAGAGAAGGCCGAGCGGGGAGAACGGGTCGAGAAGCACCTGCTCCTGACCCGCTACGATGCGCTGCGCGCCGAACGTGGCGACATGCTGAAGGTCGACGATGTCCTGGAGATCCTGTCGATTCCGCTGCTCGGCATCGTTCCCGAGAGCATGGACGTGCTCAGGGCATCCAACATCGGCGCCCCGGTGACGCTCGCCGACAGCAAGTCTGCTCCGGCGCTTGCCTATCTCGACGCTGCTCGCCGGCTTGCAGGCGAAACCGTGCCGATGACCATCCCGGGTGAAAAACGCGGTCTGTTTGGCAAGATCTTCGGACGGAGGGCAGCATGAGCATTTTCAGTTTCTTCAAAAAGCAGAGCTCGGCCCCGACGGCGCGCGAGCGCCTGCAGGTCTTGCTGGCGCATGAGCGCGCCTCCGTCGGCCAATCGGATCTCGTTGCGCTGCTGCGGGAAGAGATCCTCGCGGTCATCTCCAAGCACGTTCAGATCGACGACGACAAGGTCACCGTCAAGATGGACCGCGGCGAACACGTGACGACGCTGGAAGTCGACATCGAGATCCCGCTCGCCGCCGGTGCACGGGCGGCCTGAAAGCGGGTCCGCAGTATATGACGTCAGGCAGCAGGGGATGTCGATGGTTCAGATCATCCGTTCCTGTGCTGCCTGACGTATCCCGTCATGCTGTGCTACTGCATCGTCTTGCAGCACCCTTGGCGTCCCATTTGACGCACGGCGCTGTTGAGGTCCGCCATGTCCCATGAGCAAGTGGAATGCATTGTCGCGGGAGCCGGCGTCATCGGGCTGGCCGTCGCTCGCGTGCTTGCTCAAGCCGGCCGTGAGGTGATCCTCGTCGAAGCGGCCGATCGCATCGGCAGCGTAACGTCGTCGCGCAACAGCGAAGTGATCCACGCCGGGATCTACTATCCGGCGGGCAGCCTGATGGCGCGCTTGTGCGTCGAAGGCCGGGCCCTGCTCTATGCCTATTGTCGCGAGCGCGGCATCCCCCATCGGCAATGCGGAAAGCTGATCGTGGCGACCTCGGCCTTGGAGCTCGAGCAACTGCCTGATATCGCGGCGCGCGCGGCGCGAAATGGTGTGCCTGATCTCCGCCAAATCTCGGCCGCGGATGCGCGTGTCCTCGAACCGGCGCTCGCCACCGCTGGCGCGCTGCTGTCGCCGGTAACCGGCATCATCGACAGCCACGCCTACATGATGTCGCTGCTGGGCGATGCCGAGAACGCCGGCGCGGTCTTGGCGCTCAACAGCCCCATCGAGCGAGGCAAGATGACCGATGGCGGTATCGTCATCGACGTCGGCGGCGCCGAACCCATGAGCCTTGCCTGCCGCCTGTTCGTCAACGCCGCAGGCCTCGGCGCACCGATGCTTGCGCGCCAGCTTGAGGGCATGCCTCTCGGGCTCGTGCCGAAAGAGTACTATGCCAAGGGCGACTATTTCTCCCATGTCGGCAGGGCGCCGTTCTCGCGACTGATCTATCCCGTGCCGGTCAAGGGTGGTCTCGGCATCCATCTAACCATCGATATGGCCGGCCAGGCCCGTTTCGGGCCTGATATCGAGTGGGTCGATACATTGAACTATGACGTCGATCCGGCGAAGGCCGCATCGTTCTACGCCGGTGTCCGCCGCTATTTTCCTGACCTGAAGGACGGCGCGCTCGTGCCGGCCTATTCCGGTATCCGGCCAAAGATCGTGCCGCCGGAGGTGGCAAGCCAGGATTTCGTCGTGCAAGGACCAAGCGTGCACGGCGTGCCCGGACTGATCAACCTGTTCGGCATCGAGTCGCCCGGCCTCACCGCATCCCTAGCGCTGGCGAAGCTTGTGGCAGAAATCTAGGCCTGTGGGCAACTCAACCGTCGTTCGGGCCGCAGGAAAGCTCGCCTAATCCGTAAACGACGGATGCCAGCTTTTCCGTTCCCCGGCGCAATTCGTCCGGTGTCAGCGAGGCATAGCCGAGCACCATGCCGGCCCGGTCCGGTTTGCGTTCGAGATAGAGCGGCGACACGGGGTAGATGCCAATCCCGGCAGCCCCCGCGGTTTCGATCAGCCGCGTCTCATGCTGTGCGCTGATCTCACGGAACCAGACGACGACATGCAGCCCGGCCGATGTGCCGACGATCTCTAACTGTTCGCCAAAGGATGATGTCAGTGCCGAGATCAGGGCGGCGCGACGCTCTGCATTGGACCGCCGCATCCTGCGGACATGCCGTTCGTATGAGCCTGCTTCCAGTAGGATTGCGAGCGCCTCCTGCTCAAGGCTCGGGCTATGCCGGTCGGCGATCTGCTTGCATCGCGTGAAGACCTCGATCAACGGCCGGGGAACCACGAGATAGCCCAGCCTGAGGGCCGGCGAGAGCGTCTTCGAGACTGTGCCGACATAAATGACCCGGTCACGATCCGCTTGAAACAGCGGCGGTATCGGCTTCACGTCATAGCGGTACTCGCCGTCGTAGTCGTCCTCGATGATATAGGCTCCGACCGCATAGGCCCATTGCAGCAACGCGTCCCGCCGGCTCTGCGGCAGGACGCCACCGAGCGGAAACTGGTGGCTCGGCGTCACGTAGGCGAGCGCTGATTTTCCACGGGACGGCAGGTGCTCAACGACAAGGCCGGCATGGTCGCAGGGAGCGGCAACGATTTCAGCGCCGGCGGCGACCATGACGTTGCGCGCCATGGCATAACACGGTTCCTCAACAATGACGCTGTCGCCGCGATCGACGAGAACGCGGGCGCAGAGATCCAGCGCCTGTTGCGAGCCGGAAACGACGACGATCTGATCGGCGTCGCAGCGGATGCCGCGCACACGCCAGAGATAGCCCTGAAGTTGTTGTTTCAGGGCGGCGGAGCCGGCCGGATGCTCGTAGGAAAGGCTAGCACGGCGGCGCAGCAGCACCGCATTCATCGCCCGCCGCCACAGCAGCGTCGGAAAGTCGGCGGCGGCAATATCGCCATAGCGAAAATCGAACTCCAGTGCCGGCCGCCTCTCAGCATGGTGGATCGGAAGCTTCATCAGCCGAGCAGCATAGTCCGACATCGGCCATTCCAGGCGATGCTCAGCCTGTCGCCTGTGTCGCGTTCCTGGCCCGGCCATATCCGAGACGATCGACGCCGAGCCCTGGTGGCTGATCACGTAGCCCTCGGAGACGAGCTGGTCGAAAGCGGCCGTGACCGTCGTGCGCGACACGCCCAGTTCCTCGGCGAGCGCACGGCTCGATGGCAGTCTGTCACCGGGCGCATAGACGCCAGCACCGATCTGGTCGCGCAGATCAAGATAAATGCGGCGGGCTGCGCCCGTGCGTCTTGATCTCCCGTCGCTCAACTGGCCCAATGAAAATCTCCGAAACTGGACGTTTATTTTGTGCCAGTTAACGCCGATGCTGCGCGAAGTTCAAGGAGAGTTCCATGTACACGCCGCCAGCTTTTGTGGTCGACGACACCAGCGAAATACACGCGATGATGCGGGCATGCCGCATCGCTAATTTTATCACCGCGACGGCGCAGGGTCCCTTGGCGACACCGCTGCCGATGTTGCTCGACGCAGAGGAGGGAGAGATGGGTACGCTGTATGCCCACCTCGCCCGCCCCAATCCGCAGTGGCAAACGCCGGTAATCGGCGATGGCCTCGCTGTCTTCATGGGTCCCGACGCCTACATCACCCCGGCCTGGTATGCAGCGAAGGCCGAGCATGGAAAGGTGGTTCCGACATGGAACTACACTGCTGTTCAAGCCAAGGGCCCGGTCGAGTTCTTCGATGATCCGGCCCGGCTGCTCGATGTCGTCAAGCGGCTCACTGATCTCCACGAGGCGGCGGCCGCAAAACCGTGGGCCGTCAGCGATGCGCCTGCGGCTTATATCGCAGCGCAATTGCGCGGCATCGTCGGTATTCGAATGCCGATCACGCATCTGGCAGGCAAACGCAAGCTGAGCCAGAACCGCCCCGAGCCGGACAGGATGGGCGTCAGGAACGGCCTTTCGGAAAGTCATCGCGATTTCGACCGCGCAATTGCGGACATGATCCCCGTTCCATCATCATCGTGAGACAAAACATGTTCAGAAGTGATTTCGATCCACAGCCGGCATTGAGCGGCGAAGCCATTCGGCTCCGGCCGCTGCGGCCGAAAGACCTTGAGGGCCTTTACTCCGCAGCAAGCCATCCCGACGTCTGGGCAGGGCATCCAGCAACGGATCGCTACAAGCGGGAGAAGTTCGAGCCCTACTTCGCGTTGTTGCTTGCAAGCGAAACGACGCTCGTGGCGATCGATCGGCAAAACGACAAGATCATCGGATGCTCCCGCTACTACGTCGCACCTGACATGCCGGACAGCATTTCGATCGGTTTTACTTTCCTCAACAACGCCTATTGGGGCGGCGGCACCAACTTCGACCTGAAGCGGCTGATGCTCGGCCATGCCTTCGGTACCTATCCGGAAGTCTGGTTCCATATCGCGCCGAGAAACATTCGTTCGCAAAAGGCGACTGCCAAGCTCGGTGCGGCACATGTCTATGACGCGATATTGGACCTCTCGGGCACGCCGTCGCCGTGGATGTGCTTCCGGCTGCGGCAGGACGATTGGAACCGTGTCGTCGCCGGCAGGGCCGAGGTCGCTTGAGCAGCGGCTGACGCAAGAAGAACGGGCTCTCCATATCGCAGAGCTCCGTTTTCATTGTAAGTCAATGCTTACGGTTATTCTTCCTTGAAACCCAATGACGCGCCGGGAAGGTAAAGCGAAATCGGCCGGATTTCGTACGTGGCCGTCGGGTTAGCACGACGCAGATCACGGGCTGCCGCAACGGCTGCCTCAAGCGTTGGAAAATCCACGACGTAGAGACCGAGCAATTGTTCCTTGGTTTCGGCAAAGGGGCCGTCGATGACAATGCCCTCGCCTTTGCCTCGCAGCGTCACTGCATGCTGGGTGGGGCCAAGCCGTGCCGCCGGCCCCAAGGATTTTTCCCGCACGAGGCGGTCATTGACCTGGAGCAGGTCGGTCATCAGGGCCGCGTCCTCCTCCTCGGTCCAGGATTCGACCACTCCCTCTTCGTGATAGGCGAGGATGGCGTAATACATCAAAACATCTCCCTTGCGCGTTTTCGGTTTTCGCTCAGCCAAGCAACCACCGGGACGTATTTGGGTGAGCGCCGCCGCGAATATATGGCCGGATCGGCGCGCAGACTATGGGCATGCACGTTTCAATTGAAGGAACGGTTCGAGGCGAAAGCGCTCACGCTTCAACAAACTGTCGCACAGGAGGGGTATCGGAGACCGCGAAGCAATCTTGACGTCCGCGCCCACCCATGACGGCGCCGACGTTTGATGGGTATGACATGCGCACGTCTCGAATACTGGCCGGATTGATCGAACGACACGACGAGCTGGAGCTCAAGCTCGATTTTCTCGAGTGCACCAGCACCGCTCTCAGCGATGATGGCACTCTTGCCGAGTTGCGACACACGCTCAAGGAAATCAGGCGAGATATTGCCCGCAACAGAACCCGTTGTCGGTGACGTTCATCAGCGCGGACCTTGATGTTGGCGCAGGCGCCTCGCTGTCTCATCGCCAAACGGCGAGAGCACGCAGCACGCGTTGTCGGCGCTGCGTACTTTCGACGGATATTGTGCAGGCGGGATACTGTCTTCACCGAGAGCGCATCTGGTTTCGACGAGGTAGCAGATACGCTCTATCTCTTTGTTTTTGCGCATTTCCAGGAAAACCGCCTCGCACTTTTCCTGGCTTTAGTCCGTGTGTCTGACAATGGCCGGGATGATGATACCCCAATCGTCCCTGTGAAGTTCATGCCCGCCGCCGGCGATCGGAAGATATTCGGAGCCGGCCACGGCATCGGCAATGGCCATCCCATGCTCGACCGAGAAGATCGGGTCGGTGGTGCCATGGATTACCAGCAGCGGCGCTTCGAGCGATTTGAGCTTGCCTTTGACAGTGTCGCCGCCCTGAAGCATGAAGTGGTTCGTGGCGGAGAGTAGGCCACCCGAGCGATCATAATCCCGCTCGATGAAGGCACGGATCCGGTTCGCGTCATGGGGGTGGGCCGTGCTCGCGACCATGCGGGCGTCTTTCGTCATGAAATCGATCACTTGTGTCCGATCCGACCAGTCAACGCTTTCGGCCGCAGCGACGTGTTCCATATAGTCAGCGCTTATCGGTGGAAGCTCAAGCTCGAGTCCCATTGGCGTGGTGCTGACAAGCGTCAACGACGACAACCGTTCCGGAGCGGACAACGCCAGGATCTGGGCGATCATGCCGCCGAGCGACATGCCGACGACGTGAGCCGATGCAATGCCACAGGCGTCGAGCACGGCAACTGCATCACCGGCCATGTCCTCCATCGAATAGGGAGGATTGCCGGGGGCATATTTGGTTGAAAGCCCCGTATCGCGGTTGTCGTAGCGGATGACATAGCGCCCGCTTGCCGCCAGCTTGCGGCAGAATTCGTCGGGCCACCACATCATCGAGGCCATCGCACCCATGATCAAAAGCACCGGCGGGGCCAAGGGATCGCCAAAGGTCCCCGTGGCGATGGTGACGCCGTTGCCGCCTACGACATTCTTGGATGTTTCCTCGGCCATGGCCCTGCTCCTCGCTGTTGCACCAGTGGCGGCCAGGGCTGCTGCCACGAGCAGGAACTGGCGTCGGCGATGTAGGTATCTACAGCGCCGCGCGGCATATTAGACGCGCAAAGGTCGCTGTAGCACTTTGAATTGCTGCATGCTTTCATCCTTAAATCGAATGGGATTTAAGGAAACAGGCAGTAGCGTCCTTTTCATCGTCGGCTCCCTCGCGACATCTAACGTCGGCATGGGCAGACACTACGGCTGCCGACCTTCTCGCTCGAGAGAGGAACTGGCCAAAATAGGGGCATTCGTGCCAGAGCGCTGTAAGTCGCGCAGCTTTTGTTAGGTCGCGTCTAGACCGGCGGGTCCACGAGGCTCTGATGGCGGAAGGCACGGGCGTCGCAGACGCCGCGTAACGGGGCGCTTGGCCGACAACCGGCTGGCGGCCACGTCGATCACTGCGTTGTTGAAACGGTCGGGCAGTTATCGTCGTGAAACGACCGGGTGGGGAACCCGCCTTTTGATCGAGCAGGCTAGTCGACCAGGGCGCAGCCCAGCCGCTCAAGTTCCCGGTCCACCCAGGACCTGTCCATCGTTCCAGAAAGCGTCGCCGCCATCTGCTTGGCCTCGGCAACCTGTTTGGCCCGGGTTGCCTTGAGGACCGCTTCGGCATCCGCCTTCGGCACGCAGACGATACCATCGATGTCGCCGAGCATCAGGTCGCCCGGATTGATGACCATTCCGGCGATGGAAACCTGGAAGCCGATCTCGCCCGGGCCCGTACGATAAGGGCCGCGATGGGTGACGCCAAGCGCATAGAGCGGCAAGGGCTGGGCGCGGATGGCTTCGGCGTCGCGGATGGCGCCGTTGAGGGCGAAGCCGGCGACGCCGCGCTTGACCGCATGCGCCAGCATCAGTTCACCCATCAGCGCATTGGTCGTGTCGCCGCCGGCATCGACGACGATGATGTCGCCGGGCGCCGCCATGTCGATCGCCTTGTGCAGCATCAGGTTGTCGCCCGGGCAGGTCTTGACCGTCAGCGCCGGGCCGGCGAGCACGCCGCCGCTATGCATCGGGCGTAGCCGATCACCGCCGGCGACAAGCCGCGACATGCTGTCGGACACATTGGCGACGGGCAGGACGCGGAAGGCCTCGACATAGGAAGCGTCAATACGCTCCATGCTGTTCTTTACTCTGAAACCGATGGGCATGTGGTCTTCCTTCTGGAACTCTCGAGCGTTCCGGTTAAGCGGGGTCGTAGAAACGCTCTATCTCGTTGTTTTCATGCATTTCCCGGCGGAAATCCGCCTCGCGTTTCCCGGGAAAGCTTCAGGCGGTCGCCTTGCGCAGGCCGAGGCTCTGCGGAGTCGCAAGGCTGAAGGCATCAGGCGCTTGGCCGTTGAGGACGCTGATGATGTGGCGCGCGGCAATTTCGGCCATCGCTTTCGATGAGCCGTGGGTGACGCCACCGATGTGGGGCGTCGCCAGCACCAGCGGCGAGGCCCAGAGCGGGTTGTCGGCAGCCGGCGGTTCGGCTGCGAAGCTGTCGAGCGCGGCACCCGCTATACGCCTGTCGCGCAGGGCGACGGCGAGCGCCGCCTCGTCGACGATGCCGCCGCGGGCGGTGTTGACGATGAAGGACGTCGGCTTCATTAGCGCCAGGCGACGGGCATCGATCAGGTGGCGAGTCTCCGCCGTCAAAGGGCAATGCAGGCTGACGATGTCGGCGCGGGCGACAAGCTCGTCGACGTCGTCGATGGCGGTTATGTTCTCCTGAGCGAGTGTCGCTGCGGCATGCGGATCGTAGACGATGACGTCCATGCCGAGTGCGTGCGCCATGGCCGCTGTCTCGCGGCCGATCGAGCCAAAGCCGATGAGGCCCATGAGCGTACCGGCGATATCGCGTCCCATGAAGGTCGGTTTCGGCCACTGGCCGCTTTTCACCGCCGCGGTCAGCGGTGCGATCTCCTTGATCAGCACCAGCGACAGCGCGATCGTGTGTTCGGCGACTGCGCGCGCGTTCGAACCCATCGAGCGCAGCACCGGGATGCCGCGATCGGCGGCCGCCTGGATGTCGACATTGTCGACGCCGACGCCGTGTTTGACGATGACCTTCAGCTTCGGCGACGCGGCAATGACAGCCTCGTTGATCTGGCCCTGCCGTACCATGATCGCGTCGACGCTGAGATCGGCGGCGCGTCGGGCGACGACATCCGAGGCGTCGTAGGGTGGAGAAAAGAAGACATCGCAGTCATGGGCGTTGAGCAGCGCGACGGCGCTCTCGGCAATCCTGTTGTGGGTTACAAGGACGCGCCATTTGCGGTTTGTATGGTTCTCGGCAGCTGGAAAGTCGGACACTCTGTTCTCCAGGATAGATGCGGGGTCGCCGGGCGGTTGGATCAGCCCGTGGTGCGCGCCAGCAATCCGCGGGCGCGCGTGACGATCGGCAGGTCGACGAATTTGCCCTCGAAGGTGAAGGCACCGATCCCGGCCAGTGCGGCGGCATCGGCGGCGGCAATCAGCCGTCGGGCGCGGTCGAGCTCTTCCGCGGAAGGCGAGAAGCCGTCATTCAGCAGCGAGATCACGCTCGGGTGAATGCAGGTGGCGCCGTCGAAACCGAAGTCCTTGGCTTCCCTTATGGCTGCAGCCAATCCCTCCTTGTCGGCATAGTCGGCCGTGCTGCGCAGCAGCCCGAAGGAGAGGACGCCAGCGGCCTTCGCGGCGTAGTGGATCATCAGCTTCGGTATGCGCAAAACCTCAGGCGTCGGCTGGGCGCCCATGGATGTCGCAAGGTCCTCGCCACCAGCCGACAAGGCGAAGACCCGCGGGCCTGTGGCGATCGACGTGGCGTTGAGCAATCCCGCGGGATCTTCGATCAGCGGCGCAAACCGCATCGGCGGCCGGTTCGCGGCCGATTCCAGCGGCTCCAGGTGCCGATCGAGTTGATGCAGGACTTCAGGCGAAGACACCTTGGGAATGTAGAGCGCCAGTGCGCCGGCCTCGCAGGCCGCACTGGCGTCGGCCAGCATCGTCGTTTCGTCATGGGTGTTGATCCGCACGATCACCGCAGCGCCGCGCTGGCCAACCATCGGCACGGTTCGAGCAAGAGCGACCCTTGCCGCGTCCTTCTCGTTGGCGGCGACCGCGTCCTCGAGGTCGATGATAATGGCATCGGCGCCGCGTTCGTGGGCCTTTTCTAGAAAGCGGGGCGAACTGCCGGGAACATAAAGTAGCGAGCGCAGCATCATTCGGTTCTTCCCCCCATGATCAGGTCGATTTCGTCGGTCGACAGGCCGACTTCGTTGAGGACGTCGCGGGTGTTTTCGCCAAGCGCCGGTGCCGGGTTGCGCCAAACGCCGGGGGTCGCCGACATCCGCGGCAGGATGTTGTGCATGGGCAGCGACCCGTGCTCACGATCCTCCACTTCGGTAAAAACCTCGCGCTCGATGAAATGCGCGTCGCTAAAGGCATCGGCGATGTTGTAGACCGGCCCGACCGTTGCACCGGCCCGGCGCATGACGTCGAGTGCGTCGTCGCGCTCCCTCGTCGCAAACCAGGCACTGACGGCCTCGTCGACCAGCGGCCGGTTGCGGACCCGGTCGGTATTGGTGGCAAAGCGCGGATCGGTGATCATTTCGGGACGGCCGATGATCTCGAAGATACGTTTGGCAACCGCCTGGGTGGAGCCGGACAGCGCGACGTATTTGCCGTCGGCGCATCGATAGACGTTGCGTGGCGATGTCGTGTTGGAGCCACTGCCGACCCGTTCCTTGATCTTGCCGGTCGTCTTGTAGATCGCGGCCTCCGGTCCGAGCACCGAGAACATCGGCTCCAGCAGCGACAGGTCGATGACCTGCCCGCGCGCCGTGCCGCGCTGGCGCGCCAGCAGCGCCATGCTGACAGCCGAAGATCCGTAGATGCCGGCGATCATGTCGGCGAGTGCCAACGGCGGCAGTACCGGTTCCCGATCGGGAAAGCCGGTGCGGGCGGCAAATCCGCTCATCGCTTCCACCAGCGTGCCGAACCCCGGCAGGGTGGCGTAAGGACCGGTCTGACCGAAGCCGGAAATGCGCACGACGATCAGGTCGGGATTGCGGGCAAGCAGCGTCTCCGGCGCCATGCCCATCTCCTCGAGCGTGCCCGGGCGGAAGTTCTCGATGAACACATCCGCCGTGTCGAGCAGCTTGAGCATGGCACCCATCGCAGCCGGTTCGCGAAGGTTGAGCATGACCGAGCGCTTGTTGCGGCCATAGGTCTTCCAATAGAGCGAGCTTCCGCCGTCGCGCCAGTCGCGCAAGGGGTCGCCGACCGGCGGCTCCACCTTGATGACGTCGGCACCGAAATCGCCGAGCTGCAGCGACAGCATGTTGCCCGCGACCAGCCGCGACAGATCGACGACGCGAATGCCGTCAAGCGGGCCTTTGGCGGCGGCGTCGAAGCTTTTGGGTTCCTTGGTCATGAGGTGCTCCGCGTTTAAGGGCTCAGGCCTGCGGCCGGGATTGCGCGGCAAACAGCGTCGAGGCTTCCGGCGGCACATAGACGAAGACATGCTTGTCGGCGACCTCGCGCGCAGTCTGGACGCGGAAGGTGCTGCCGGCGCCTGTCAGCTCGTACTGATAGACGGAGCCGAGATAGGAGCCGCCCTGAACGGTTGCCTGTACGACGTTTTCACCGGCGCTGCCGACGATCTGCAGCCGCTCCGGACGCACGGCAATCACGACTTTTTCGTCAGCACCGTTCCGGCCGGTGTTCGCCTTGATCATCGTTCCGTCTTCGAGGCGAACATTGGCGATGCCGGCGGCGCGATCGACCACGGTACCTGTCAGGAAGTTCGAGGAGCCGATGAAGTCGGCGACGAAGGCATCGGCCGGCGTCTCGTAGATTTCCTTCGGGGTGCCAAGTTGGCGGATACGCCCCGTGTCCATCACCGCGATGCGGTCGGAAACCGCAAGCGCTTCCGCCTGATCGTGGGTCACGTAGACGGTCGTGACGCCGAGACGTTCCTGAAGCTCGCGCAACCAGACACGGGCGCGCTCGCGCAGCTTCGCATCGAGGTTGGACAGCGGTTCGTCAAGCAAAAGCAGGCCCGGTCGATAGACGAGTGCGCGCGCGAGCGCCACGCGCTGCTGCTGGCCGCCGGAAAGCTCGAAGGGGTAACGCTCGGCGAATTTGGCCATCTCGACCAGTTCAAGCGCTTCCTTTATGCGCTTGTCCTGCTCGGCGCGGCCGATCTTGCGCAGTTTCAGCGGGAAGGCGAGGTTTTCCGCCACCGACATATGCGGCCAAAGCGCGTAGCTTTGAAAGACGAGCCCGATGTTGCGCTGTTCCGGCGGCACCACCGTTTTGGTCTTGCCGTCGAAGAGCACGCGGTCGCCCATGCGGATTGCGCCCGATGTCGCGTGGTTCAGTCCGGAAATTGCAAAAAGCGTCGTCGACTTGCCGCAGCCGGAGGGGCCGAGCAGCGTCAGGAACTCGCCCTTCGGAATGGTCAGCGAGACTTCGCTGACGGCCTTGTAGGAGCCGTAGTTGATGGAGAGGTTGTCGAGGATGAGATCAGCCATAGATCTTGGCTCCCAGCAGACGGCGCGCCATGAAGACGAACAAGGCCGTGATGATGACTTGGATGGTGGCAAGGGCGGAGACGGGTCCGTTGTCGCCCTGGGCATAGAGCTGCAGCATGGTCGAGCCGATGATTTCGGAGCCCGGCTGATAGAGGAAGACCGCCGTCACATACTCCTTGAAGAAGTGGATGAAGAGCAGCGCGAAGCTGGAAAACAGCGCCGGCTTCAACAGCGGCAGGACGATGCGCGTCACCGTCGTCCACCAGTCGGCGCCGGAAATGCGCGAGGCGCGGTCAAGCTCCTCACCGATCTGCGACAGCGCCGGTGCGATCGCACCGAAGCCGATCGGAATGTAGCGCACGACAAAGGCGGCGATCAGGATCCAGATCGTGCCGCGGATCATGTCGAGGCCCGGGACCCAGACCACGGCATAGAAGAAGCCGAGGCCGGCGATGATGCCGGGCAGCGAGCGCGGGAACAGCGCGACATATTCCAGCGCGCGGCGGAAGCGGAATTCGGAACGCTTGGCGACAAGCGCGATGAGCACGACGCAGGCGGTGCCGATGATGCCGCCGAGGAAGGAGATGACGACGGAATTGAGGATCGCCCTGACATATCCCGGCTGATTGAAGATCAGCTCGAAGTTGGCAAGGGTCAGTAGCTTCCAGAACGGGACCAGCGGCGTCAGGAAGCTGACGCTGGCGCGCATGAGGATACCCGCAAAGACGGCGACGATGGTGAAGAGCACATAGGCCGCGACGGCGGCGAATGCGACCCAGCGCCAGTGTCCGAGGTCGACGAGCGAGGGGCGGGAGGCCTTGCCGCGCACGGTGACGAAGCGACCGCTGTCCTTCATCAACCGGCCCTGCAGCCAGACGAGCAGACCGACGATCACAAGCAGCATGACCGCGCCGGCGCCGACGATGCCGTAGTCGGATTGCACCGCGGCGTTGATGCCCTGGTCATAGAGGAAGGTCGTGACGGTATGAATGCCGCTCGGGCCGCCGAAAACCAACGGGATTGCCAGCATCTCGATGCCGATGACGAAGTTCAGAACAGCGGAATAGACCATGGCCGGCCGCATCATCGGTACGGTGATGCTGATTAGCGCTCGCATCGGGCTGGCGCCGGCCGAGCGGGCAGCATCTTCCAGCTGGGCATCGGCCTTGGTGACGGCGCCGATGCACATGAGATAGGCGAGCGGCGCCTGGCTCAAGCCCGCAACGATGCTCATGCCGGTCAGGCTGTAGAGGTTCCACGGGCTGAGTCCGGTGCTCGCCTTGAAGGCGAGGGTGATATAGCCCGACGGTCCGTACATGGTGAACCAGCCGAAGGCCATGACGAGGTTGCTGACGAAAAGCGGCCAGATCAGGATCTCGCCGATCCATTTGCGTCCGGGCAGATCGGTGCGGCCGACGATGACGGCCATAACCGAGCCGAACAGCTGGGCAACGACCATCGTGACGACGGCGAAGAACAGCGTGTTGAGCACGATCTTGCCCATGCCCGCCTCGGTGAACAGGCGAACGAAGTTGCCGGCGGTGACGACGGCGTCGGGCTTGTAGAGCGGCCGGTCGAGAAAGGCCTGGAGAATAATGGGCGCAATCGGCCCGATCACCAGGATCGTGGTCAAGATGCTTACGGCCCAGAAGGTGATGGTCGACCGGTCACGCGTGGCGCTCGGTGCCGACCCTGCTGTGAGCTCGGTCATGGCAATAGTCCTCGAAAGCCGTCCGCGAACGCGAAAGACGGTCGTCAGGCTTCGTAGAGTTGAAAATGAGGGCAGAGGAACCGCCGGCCGACCGTATCGCGGCCGACGGTTGCTGAGTCGAGGCCCGTTAGTTGCCGGCCATCGCGGCGGTCCACTTGGTGGCAAAGCCCGCAGCGTCATCGATGATCGCCTTGTCGAAGCCGACGGCGATCAGGTTTTCCATGCCTACCTTGGCAGCGATCGCCTGATAGGTGTAGCGAACCTCGGCTTCTTCGACGTCCTCGCGATAAGGCGTCAGTCCGCCCTTGCCGACCTGCGTCTGGCCCTTCTGGCTGAGCAGATAGTCGACGAACAGTTTTGCCGAGTTCGGGTTGGCCGCCTCGCTCGGGATGCCGAGGCCGCGAAGCATGACCGGCGTTCCGTCATCGGGGAAGGCAAAGCCGAGGATCTCGCCGCCGGGCTGCTCCAGGCGGGGGAAGATGGTGATGCCGGAGACGGCGATGCCGACGAGATATTCGCCGGTGGCGATCTTCTCGTTCATCGGGCCGCCTGAGACTTCACCGCGGATCATCGGGCCGATTTCGCGCAAGCCCTTCCAGCCGTCGTCGCCCTTGACCTGCAGCGTCTTCCACCAGGCAGCAAGCCCAAAGGAGTTGCGGGCGGCGTCATAGGTGGTGATCTTGCCGTCGAACGTCGCCTTGTCGGCGGCTGCCGCCTTGACGAGCGAGGCGAAACCGGTCGGGCGCTGGCCCTCCGGCAGCAGCGCGGCATTGTAGGTGATGACGAGCGGGTCCGCCGACATCACGTAGATGCCGGGATAGGGATTGGCGAAGCCCGGCAGGCGTTCGGTTTCCGGGCTGGCATAATCGAGCATGCGGCTCTCGCTGCCATAACGTGCCCAGCGGTCGTTTGCGCCGGAGACCAGGATGTCGGCGGTGCGCGCACCGCTGCCAGCTTCCGCTTCCCAACGGGTGTGCACGGTGCCGGAGCCGAGGTCGAGCGTCTCGATCTTGATCCAGGGATAGAGTTCGTTGAAGCCCTTGATGACAGGCTGCCAGTTGTTGTCGGCCATGTTGGAGTAGACGACGAGGCCAGCTTCCTTGCGTGAGGCTTCGACGATCTGGCCGTAATCGGCCGGATAGTACTCAGGCAGCTTCGGCTCCTGGGCAAAGGCGCTGGTCGAGACCATCGCCGATGCGGCCAGCAGCCAACCGGCGAGCTCTCTCTTCAAATAGGACATCAATTCCTCCCGTGGGTTTTCCCATTTTTGAAAATGCGTCGCGAGAGCTCCTCACTTGCGCGACGCGCGGCTTCGACCGTCGCCTCGGTGACGCGATCGAGATTGTTGGCGATCCGCTCGCGCGGACCGGAAATGTTGACGACGGCGACGATGCGGCCGTCGGGATCGCGAATGGGCGCCGCGACGCCGGCGGCACCCTCGACCCGGCCGTAGAGATTGGCGACATAGCCTTCCCGACGCCCGGCGCTGACGCGCTCGGCGATGGCATCGGGGTCGTCTTCGGCTGGCACGGAGTGACCGAGATAGGTTTCGAGCTCCTGGTCCGTCAGGCCGGACAACAGCATCAGTCCGCTTGCGACGTAGTGGGCGACACGCTGTGTGGCGATATCGCGGTCATAGCGGATCTCGCGCATGGGCAGGATCTTGTTGAGATAGCGGACCTGCCGCTCGTCCGTCAGCACGGCGATGAAGCCGGTCTCCTCGATCGCCGCCACCGTTTCGCGAAGGATCGGCTCGGCCACCCGCAGGATCGTGCCCCAGCCGCTGTTTGCTTCCGACGGCTCACCCGGCAGCCGGATCAACAGGTAGCGTCCGTCGGTCTGGCGGGCGACGTACCGGGCTTCAACAAGAGTGCGCAGCAGAAGCAGCGTGCTGCTCTTAGGCAGGGAAAGGGCCTGGACGACCTCGGCGAGCGAGACTGCTTCGCTGCGCGACGCCAGCCACTCGATCAGGTCCAAAATTCTTTCCGCGCCCCGGCCGCTCATCGTGATTTTTTCCTTGTTCAATATATTGAACATGTGCTATATAATGAACTTACCGAGCGTGGCCGCCCTTGTCAAGGTGCGGCCAGTGCTGCCGTTTCCTGTGCGCCTTGTCGTTCGCCAACGAGTGTCAGCAGGCAAAGGATAAGTTCAGGCTCCTCGACGCGATTGGGGAGTTGGGAGGTTCCGGTTCATCCGATCGAACCCGAAACGTCATTTCAGACCGCAACAAATCTTGAATCGTCTGATCAAACGCTCGCCTCCATTGGCGGGCACGCTCCCATCGTGTCCGGTCTCAGATCGCGCCTCGTCAAGGTGCATGAACGACCTGGGCAGTGTTCGACTGAGGAGTGAACTATGCGTAAGCCAAAGCTTAATTCCACGGCCCATCCCGTAATCGAGCCCGGCTACAAGCCGGTGGCGCTGCCGGCGGTGCGTGCCGCCCATCTGATGCTGAAGAGCAAGCGCGATGCCGACGTGCGCCACGCACAGCGCAAGACCGCCATGCGCATCGTCAACCAGTTCGATCGTGACACCGACTGACGAACAGGCGCCCGCTTCGCACGGACGTTTCCCGAAGGGGGGGTGCGCATCGTCGCAGGAGCGGTAAGTTATCCGGCGATATCTGAGCGTGGGGGCCGACGGCCGTCGAGCGACGGCAGTCGCTCAGTTCGCGGATACGGGCGAAACCACCTGCCAGTTTCCAAACAGCGTCAAGCCAGCGGCCTTGGCAAGAGCCACGGAGGCTCATTGTCGAGCTGGCATCTGCGGGGGAATGGACACTTGGAAAGCGCTTTGCGCCGCGTAGGGCGGGCCGTCTTGCAGCGTCTTTGCTGCGACGGTGATCAAACCTGCCGGACGCACCGTCGCGCCCGGCAGGGCCTTGGGAGGCTATCCTCGTAGCTGAACCGTCGTACGCTTAGCGTGCAACCGCTTCGACGATCCGGCGGCTGGCCGAAACGATGTCCGTGTCCTGAAGCAGCGCGCCGCCGATCAGATACATCACGTCTTGGCCGTAGGCTTCGCGCATCTCCGGCACACGGCTAAGATTCATGCCGCCACCTGGCGCCGGCACGATCGCCTTCGGGCCACCCATGTCGACGGCGCAGGCCTTGGCGATCGACTGGCACTCCTCGCGGGTGAAGCCGAACCGCCCGCCGAAATTCGGGTAGATGGCGGCATCGGCACCCATCAGGCGCTGCAAGGCGCCGTAGAAGCAGCGATGCGAAAAGCCTGTATCCGGCGAGACGACATTGGCACCGGAAAACGCCGGATGCGAAACGATCGGCAGGGTGAAGCCCGGGTCGGACGCCAGCGTGTGGATGACGTCATAGCCGGCGAGGGCCGGTGATATCATCACCGCGCCGGCGCCGGCTTCTTCCGCCATCATCGCCCGCTCGAACAGCTCTTTTGACGAGGCTGTGATGTTCGGCACGAAACTGGCTCGCCCGCCGCCCTTCGCATTGGCTTCACCGACAGCTTCGACACAGGCCGCCAGCCGTTCGGCAAACGGCGACGTCCTCTGATCCACCAGCCCATGGTCGTCCTTGACGAAATGCATGCCGCCGAGCGCGAAGTCGTGTGCGCGGCCCGCCAGTTCGGACGTGGACAATCCAACCGGCTTGATGGCGGACATCAACAGCGGTTGCGCGCCGATGCCGGCTCGTTGCCGGAGCCCGGCAATGCCGTGTCGTGGACCCGGGCAGAGAGCGAGGATAGCCGGGGAAAGGCCGATGTCCTCGACTTTCAACCCCGGTTTGATCGAGCTGTTGCCGAAAACGATATTGAGGAATTGCAGGAAGTCGCCGCCGATATCGTCTTCACTGTAGGAGATATCAGCGAGATAGCCGGGACGGCCGTCCGGGTCCTGCGCGAGGGCTTCGAGCTTGCCGAGGATTTCGTCCTCGACATAACCTTTGGGCACGACATCGCGCGGGATCTCGACCGTCTGTTCGAGGGCGATGTCGAGCGCCCGTGCGCGCGCCTCGGCTTCGTCGGCCGCCCTGACGTAATAGCTGACGGTAAACCGGGGCGCCATCAGAGCGCCTCCGCCTTCTGTGCCGAATGCACGTGATCGAGACGAACCTCGGTCAGTTCGTCCTCGCCTATTTCGAGCGATCTGCCGGTAAGCTCCTCGATTGCCGACACCAGCGCGCCGGCATCAAGGCCGTACTTCTTCATCAGGTAAGGCTTCGAGGCGCCATGGGCAAAAGTGTCCTTCAGGCCGAGGCGCTTCAGACGGACGCCAAGCCCCTCTTCGGCGAGGATCTCGGCCACCAACGATCCGAGCCCGCCGACGGTGGTGTGGTTCTCGAGCGTGACGATGCCCTTCTTGCCGCGCGCAGCCTTGATCAGCCCGTTGCGGTCGAACGGCTTGAGGGTCGAGGCGTGCAGGTGATGCAGCCCGATCCCGCGGGCTTCGATCGGCCGTGTCGCCCGCAGGACCTCCTCGGTGCAGACGCCCGAGCTGACGACGAGGATGTCGTCGCCTTCAGACAGGGTGCGCAGTTTGTTGAAGGCGAACGGCGTCGAGAACAGCCGGGGGACTTCGCCGCGAAGGACGCGGACATAAACAGGACCGTCGATCGCATCGGCGACCTCGAGCACGGTCTCGACCTCGGTCGCGTCGCCGGTCTCGAAGATCGTCATGTTCGGCACGGCGCGCAGGACGGCGATGTCTTCGATCGCCTGGTGGGTGATACCGCCCGGCGTGGTGATGCCCGGCAGGAAGCCCATCAGCCGGACCTTGCGATTGGAATAGGCGATCGAATTGATCAACTGATCGTACGGGCGGCGGTAGAGAAAGACCGAGAAGGTGTGGATGAACGGCCGATAGCCCTGCATGGCCAGCCCCCCGGCGAAGGAGAGCATGTTCTGCTCGGCCATCCCCAGCGACAGAAACTGCTCCGGATGCCGATCGCGAAAACCATCGACCTCGCAGGAAGAGGTGAGGTCAGCCGAAAGGCACATAACCTCAGGACGGGCTGTGGCGAAAGCCTCGAAAGCCCTCGCGTAAGGGCGGTTGACGATTTCGACCATGGTCAGGCCCCTTCCATTTCGTTCGGGCTCACGCCCAGTTCGACAGCCAATGCCGCCTGCATCTCAAGCCTCTCCTCGGCGCTCTTGAAGCGCACGTAATGAAGGCGCGGGAAGCGCTTCTGCAAGAAGTTCATTCCCTGGAACGGCGACGTATTGGCGAGGATGATGAGCGGTTTGCCGGGTTCTGCGCTGTTGGCAGCAATGCGCATGGCCTGCAGATCGTGACCGTCGATCGAGCGGCAGGTCGCCCCGAAGGCTTCGACCCGACGGGCGAGGTCGCCCAGATCGAGAACCGAGGACATGGCGCCGTCGCATTGCTGGCGGTTGACGTCGACGATGACGCGGATGTTGTCGATCCCGTGATGCGCCATGGCGGCAAGGCATTCCCAGGTTTGTCCCTCCTGGAACTCCCCGTCGGACATGTAGACCCAGACCTTGCCCGGTTCGTTACGTTTCTTTCGGGCAAAGGCGACGCCTGCGGCCATGGAAAGACCTTGCGCCAGCGAGCCGGTCGTAACCTCCATGCCCGGGCTGTGCTCGGCGCCGATCATCTCGACGGAGCCGCCGTCCTTGTTGAAATGGTCGAGAGCACTGTCGTCCATCCGGCCGACTTCGATGAGCGCGCTATAGATCACCAGCGCATAATGCGCCGGCGAGATGAAGAAGCGGTCGTATTCGGGTGCCGCAGGGCCGTGGTAGCCCGCGCCGGTAAAGGCTTCGGGATTATCGGCAGAGGGCACGCCGCGAAACGGCAGCGGCACCTTTGGCAAGGTCGGCTCGCCGAGCGTCAGGATCTCGTTGTAGAGCAAGGCAAGGCTTTCGGCCGCCGAACATGCCTGGCTCAGATAGCCGCCATTATTCTTCATCGTATGGAAGAAGACGCGGCGGCGGATGCCGAGCGCGATCTCTTCGGTCGTCTTCTGGTTCGTGAGGCTCATCGGTCAGCTCCTTTCCGGAAACAGCGCTTTGAGGCCTTCGGGCGAGGGCACGGCGACGCCGCGCTCGGTGATGAGGCCGGTGATGAGGCGTGCCGGCGTCACGTCGAAGGCCGGGTTTGCCGAAGGGCTGCCTTCCGGCGAAACGCGAACCGAGATGATCGAGCCGTCGGGACCGCGGCCCTGGACAAAGCTCACCTCGTCGCCGGTGCGCTCCTCGATCGGAATCTCCTTCACGCCGTCCTTGACCGTCCAGTCGATGGTCGGCGAGGGCAGCGCGACATAGAAGGGGACGTCGTTGTCGCTGGCGGCAAGCGCCTTCAGATAGGTGCCGATCTTGTTGCAGACATCGCCATTGGCGGTGGTGCGGTCGGTGCCGACGATCACCATGTCGACTTCGCCGTGCTGCATCAGGTGCCCACCGGCGTTGTCGACGATCAGCGTGTGCGGCACGCCATGGCCGTTGAGTTCCCAGGCGGTGAGCTGCGCACCCTGGTTGCGCGGCCGGGTCTCGTCGACATAGACGTGGACGGGGATGCCCGCCTCCGTCGCCATGTAGATCGGCGCTGTCGCCGTTCCGTAGTCGACCGTTGCGAGCCAGCCGGCATTGCAGTGGGTGAGGATGTTGACCGGCTCGCCGGGCTTCTTGGTCGCCGCAATCTCGCGGATGATTTTCAGGCCGTTGGCGCCGATCGCCCGATTGAGTTCGACATCCTCCTCGGCGATCTCGCCAGCGCGGCGATAAGCGGCTTCGGCGCGCTCTTCGGCCGGCAGAGGGCGCAGGAACTGCCGCATGGCGTCGAGCGCCCAGCGCAGGTTGATCGCCGTCGGCCGGGTCTCGTTGAGCTCCTCCCAGACTGAATCGAGATGGCGGTCGGACGGGTCGTCGGCCACTGCGATGGCGATGCCGTAGGCGGCGGTGACGCCGATCAGCGGCGCACCGCGCACCCACATGTCGCGGATGGCAACGGCGACGTCGGCGACGGTTTTCAACGTGACGATCCGGAACTCGTGCGGCAGCCAGCGCTGGTCGATGATGTCGACCGAACGGCCGTCGGCGTTGAGCCAGATCGTATGGTAGTGCTTTTCTCCGACTTTCACGAAAGTGTCTCCTGCTGAAGCCGTTCCGCAGTGGCGCGAATATCCCAGAGGCTCGCAATGCGATCCCGGTTGACGGCAAGATGGCGCCCGAGCTTCAGCGCCTTGCTTTCGCATTTGGCGCGGCGGCTGAGGTCGGCGATGGTTTCGAAATCGGCATTGTGGGCAAGGCCGAGGATGCGCCTGAGGATCTCGACCCCGGCAAAGCCGAGCATCTCGCGGTAGATCTCATCAAGAACGATGGTCAGCGCCTGTTCGGCGCCGAACGGGTCGGCGCGGTCTTCGAAAAGGCTCGCCTGATAGAGGATACCCTTGCGCTCGCTGCGCCAGAGCGCGGTAAACTCGTCGCAGAAGGTTTGCCAGATCGTCTCTGCCGTATCCAGCAGGTAGGCGCGCATCTGATCGCGTTCGCCGGCAGCGCTCTCGTGGCCACCTTGAGAGAAGTAGCTCATCCAGAAATTCGCCAAGAGCATGCCGACATCGAAGCTGATCGGTCCGTAGAAGGCGAATTCCGGATCGATGACGCGCGTCTCGTCGTCGGTGACCATGACCGAACCCGTATGTAGATCGCCGTGGCAGAGGGTTTCGGCCTTGGCGGAGAAGATGTGTTTCAGGCGCTGCGCCTCGACCTTCAGGTCGCGGTCGCGACGCAATTCCTCGACCAGGCTGTCGAGGTGCGGGGTGGTGTGGCGGTTCATTTCCGCCTCGAAGTAGGGATCGGAAAAGACCAGGTTTTCGGTGATGTCGCAGAGTTCGACATTGTCCGCGAAAAGGGCGAGATCGGCCTTCTTGTCGCGCGTCGGCATCGAAAGGTCCGAGCCGCGGAAAAGCGTGCGGGCCGCGAAAAGGCCGAGATCGCGACCGATCTTCGGCAGCTTACGCCCCTCGATCAGCGCACGCCGCAGGATCACGTGCGGCGCCAGATATTCCATAATGATCATCGCCTGCTCGGCGTCGAAGAACAGGATTTCCGGCACCATGCCCGGGTCGCGCGCCGCCTGGCGGGTAAGGGCGTGGTATTCGAAGAACGAGCGCTTCAACGGCAAGGGCCAGCGCTCACCGACGAGCCTGACATAGGGGAGCGCCTGCTTGACGATAGCTGCACCCATCTCGCCCGTGACGATGAAGACGAGATTGAGGTTGCCGTCGCCGACCTCCTTGACCTGCCAGCGGCGATGATCGCCGCCGATCCTGTCACATAGCGCAGCATTGCCGCTCAGCCTTAATGGCAGCGTTTCGGCGCTGAGCGCCTCGAAAACGTGCTTGTCCATATGGTCCTCCCTATGGGCATGGCCGGCCTCGGCCGCTCCTCGCCATGCTGTCATGGACCATAGCTAAATCGGCATTCTGTCAAATGTCAATCGCCTTGACATTTGATGGATAGCCATCCTAACCTGACTTCATTGGGAGGAGAGCATGAGCGAACAAGCAGTGTTTCGCGTCGAGGGCGTGCGCAAATCCTTCGGGCCGATACCGGTTCTGAAGGGCGTCGATCTCGAATTGCGCAAGGGTGCCGTGACGGTGCTGATGGGCGCCAACGGCGCTGGAAAGTCGACACTGGTGCGCATCCTCTGCGGCGTCTACGTCGGAGACGCCGGAGCCATGCAGCTGGATGATCTCCCTTTTTCGCCGACAACACCGGCGGAGGCGATCCGTGCTGGTGTGGTGACGGTTCACCAGAACATCAATGATGGCGTCGTTGCCGACCTCGACGTCGCGACCAACCTCACGCTCGACCGGCTGAACGGCCGCGGTGCGCGCCTCTTCTTCAACCCGCGCCGGGTAAGGCGCGAGGCAGCCGTCGTTGCCGCCCGCATGGGCCTCGCCATAGATCTTTCCGCTGATATCAACGATCTGACGCTCGCCGACCGGCAGATGGTGGCGATCGCCCGCGCCATGGCGCACGAGCCGCAGGTGCTGATCCTCGACGAGCCGACGTCGTCGCTCTCGAGTGCCGAGGCCGATCGGCTGTTCGAGCTTCTCGACCGGCTGAAAGCCCGTGGGGTCGCGATCCTTTATATCTCGCACCGGATGTCCGACATCCGCAGGCTCGCCGACAGCATCGTCACCCTGCGCGACGGGCGCATAACCGGCCGCTTCGAAGGCGCGGATCTGGACTATGAGGGTGCCGTCAATGCGATGCTCGGACAGAAAGTCTCGGCAGGCGACGTGACCGTGCGCGAAGGGCTCGGTTGCGTCTTTTCTGCCCAGGGACTGAAACTTACCGACACGTCGCGTCCGTTCGATCTCAAACTGGGCGATGGAGAAATCGTCGCGGTCACGGGCCTCGTAGGCGTCGGCAAGACGGCGCTGGCCGAGACGCTCTTCGGAGCCCGCCCGCCCGCCGCCGGCCAGATGACGCTCGACGGCGCTTCCTATCGCCCGCAATCGACCGGCCAGGCGATTGCCAAGGGCGTGTTTCTGGTGGCGAAGGATCGATCCGACAGCGGCATCGTTCCCGATTTCAACATCTACGAGAATATCAGCCTGCCGTTCCTCAAGCGGCTGTCGCGCTTCGGCATAGCGAACCGCCGGTCCGAACGGGCGAAATCGCGGGCGCAGATCGCCGCCCTCGGCGTCGTCTGCCGCAGCGAGCGCGACGAAATGCAGACGCTTTCCGGCGGCAATCAGCAGAAGGTGATGGTCGGGCGGTGGCTTTCCGAGCCGTCGCGTCTCCTGATCCTCGACGAGCCTTTCCAGGGCGTCGACATCGCCGCACGCCGCGATATCGGCGCCAAACTGCGCGCCTCGGCGGCGGGTCGCGCCACTATCGTCTTCCTGACCGAACTCGACGAAGCTTTCGAGGTCGCCGACCGCATTCTGGTGATGTCGGAACACACTGTGGTCGGCGAGCATCGCAACGCTTCGGTCGACGTCGAGCGCCTCCTGCAGGAGATCGCCGGTCAACATCATCAGCAGGGACAGCCCCATGAGCAGTGAACAGATGAAACCCGCGGTGCCCGCCGCTTCCGCGTTGCCGGTGCTGCCGCCCACGGCCACGGTTGGCCTGCGCGATATCGCCATCAAATACGGTTTCCTTGTCCTTCTGGGCGGACTGGTCGTCTACTTCTCGCTGGTGACGAACGGGTTTTCCTCGCCGCAGAGCGCCGTCTTCATCCTGCAATCCGTGTCGATCACCGGCATCCTGGCGCTCGGCGTCACGGCCACGCTCGTTGTTGGCGGTTTCGACCTGTCGATCGGCTCGGTCGCGACCACGTCAATGATGGCGTCATCCTATGTGATGGTGGTGATGGGCGGAGATGCGCTGACGGCGACGCTCGTCTGCCTGGCGATCGGCGTTCTCGTCGGGCTGATCAACGGTATCATCATCGTCTACATGCGCGTGCCGGACCTGCTCGCGACGCTCGGCATGATGTTCCTGCTGCTCGGCCTGCAGCGCATACCGACCGAGGGCCGTTCGATCGCCGCCGGCATGACGCTTCCCGATGGCTCGGTGGCAACAGGCACTTTCAGCCCTGCCTTCCTGGCGCTTGGCCGCCATCGCTTCGATCTCATCCTGCCGAACCTCGTGCCGGTTGCCGTCGTGGTGCTGATCGTGCTGGCGGTACTGATCTGGTTCTTCCTCGAATACACCCGCTTTGGGCGCATGATGTATGCGGTCGGCTCCAACGAGCGCGCCGCCGGCCTGGCTGGCGCTCCGGTCAACGCCTATAAGATCTCGGCCTATGTCATTTCAGGCGTCTTCGCGTCGATCGGCGGCATTCTGCTCGCCGCGCGTCTCGGCCGCGGCGACATCGCCTCGGGCAACAATCTGCTGCTCGATGCGGTTGCCGCAGCGCTGATCGGTTTTGCCGTGCTCGGCGCGGCCAAGCCCAATGCGTTCGGCACAGCGATCGGCGCGCTCTTCGTCGGCATCCTGCTCCAGGGCCTGACGATGATGAATGCACCCTACTACACGCAGGATTTCATCAAGGGCGCGGTTCTCGTCATCGCGCTGATCTTCACCTTTGCGCTCTCGAAAAGAGGCAAACGCTGACGGGAAAGCCCCGCCCGCGGACAACAAACGTTCACCAGTGGAGGAGACTGAAATGAACTTTACACGCAGAGCAATGGGCAAGCTGGCGCTTGGTCTTGCCGGAACCGTGGCATTTGCCACCGCATCCTTTGCCGCCGACATGCCGAAGCCGTTCGACAAGCCGGGCGACGTCAAGATCGCGCTCGTGCGCTATCTGTCGACTGGCGACTTCTTCCAGTCCTACCTTGCCGGCGTGGAGGCGCAGGCAAAGGCTCTCGGCGTACAGCTTCAGGTTCTCGACAGCCGCCAGGACGCAGCGCTTCAGGCCGACATGGTCGACCAGGCGATCGCGCTCGGCGTGCAGGGGATCATCATCCAGCACGGCCTGACGGAATCGATGAAGGAAGCTGCCCAGCGCGCCGTCGATGCCGGCATCAAGGTCGTGGCCTTCGACGTGAACGTCGAAAACGAGAAAATTCCGCAGGTCGAACAGTCCGACCGCGATCTTGCCCGCCTTGCTCTGGAGCAGGCGATCAAGGACAATGGCGAGAGCTTCAAGGCGGGCTACGTCTATGTCGCCGGCATCGCTCCGCTCGACCGTCGCGACGAGACCTGGAAGGAATTCAAGGGCAAGTATTCCGGGATCAACGAGGTCTCGCAGTTCGGCACGATGGACAACCCGATCGCCAACTCGGTTGCCAACCAGGCGCGCTCGGTCATCTCCGCCAATCCCGATATCACCGTGATGTTTGCGCCCTATGACGAGTTCGCCAAGGGCGTCAAGATTGCGGTCGACGAAGCCGGTCTTTCGTCCAACGTGAAGATCTATTCCGCCGATATCTCGACCTCCGATATCGCGGCAATGCGCGAGCCGGATTCCGCCTGGGCTGCGACTGCCGCCACCAACCCGGCCGTGGTCGGGCAAGTCTCGGTTCGCACACTCGCCATGCTGCTTGCCGGCGAGGATCCGGGCCGCAGCGTCATCGTGCCCCCGACGTTGATCACCCAGAAGGACCTGAACGATCAGGACATCAAGAACATGGAAGAACTCGGCACCAAGCTGCCGCAGTTCGCCCACGCGGATGTCGCCATGCCGGCTTGGATGCCGAAGCCCTGATCACGCGGTTTGTTGATGAAAGTGGGGCGGTCGAAAGACCGCCCCGTTTGCGTACTGCCAGCCCTACGCATCACAACGCGCTTTAAGTCGTCGTTGCGTCTACCTTGCCGAGACCGTCCCGGCTCCAGCGCTCCATGACGCGGCGCGCCATTGATGTCGTGACCACCAGATGCGAGGCAAAGCCGCCCTTCAGGGCCGCCATCAGTGGTTCGAACTTGCTCTCTTCCTGGACGACCAGCATGCGCTTTTTGATGGCGCGGATCGACGAGAGGTCCGCCGAGATGCAGCGCCGATTGTGGGCGCAGTTCACCCATTGGCCGTCACCATCGATCAGCTGTCCGGCGATGACACCGACAGCGCCTTCCTCGCCCATGCGGTGCATCTCGCTGGCGCTGAGCGCGCCGCACTTGACGAGGTGGCTGTCGTCCTCGATGCCGCCGACGGAATAGAGCGCCAGATGACAGTCGGCGATCGTCGACAGCTGCTCGCGGATCACCGGCTCGCCGCGAAGCTCCTCGGCCAGCCGCTCGGACGACAGCACGAGCGGCGCGTAGAAATTGATGCCTTCGGCATTGAGCCGGCGGGCGATCTCCGTCGTGCACTGGTCCGGCCGATAGGAATAGGGCGCGCCGAGATTGCCGCAGAGCTGGACCACAGTGACGCCACGCAGGTCGGCGAAGGGCATCACGTCGGCGATATGATAGACCGTTCGCCCCCAGGCGACGCCGACGCGATCGCCCTTGTTGATCAGTTCGAGAAAGACGGATGCAGCCAGCACCGGCATCTCAGCCGTCGGGTCCATGGCCTGCCGGTCCTCCGGCACGATCCAGGCCGCCGTGACCCCGGTTGCATCCTCGAGCTCGCGCGCCAGCACGTCGTCGGTGAAAAGCTCGGTCGAAGTGGTGATGTTGACGATCCCGGTCTCGCGTGCTCGCCTGAGATAGGTCGCGACAGAGGCGCGGGAGATCCCCAGTTTCTGCGCAACTTCGTCCTGCCGCAACCCATGGCTATAGTAGAGCCACGCGGCTTTGTGCATGATCTGATCGGTGTTGCGGATAGGCATGGGGATCCTTCAGTTGTCGATTTCTGACATTATTCATCGGTCGTGACATAAGTCAAATTGCCATTCAGGCAAAGTTGGAGGCGGGCGTTGCCTCAGGCGTTGGAGCCGGGAAAGTGTCGCGCTTGCGCCTCTTTCATCAGCCAGTCGACGAAATGCGCAATTGCCGGCCGTTCGATCGCCGCAGGCAACGTCACGATATAATAGGCGAATTCGCTCGGCCATCGTCGATCGAGAGCGATGGCTAGGCGGCCGTCGGCGATTTCTTCCCGCGCATAGATACCGCGGACAAGTGCAACGCCCTGACCAATGACAGCAGTTCGGTCCAGAAGGAACGGAAGACCGTCTGCCGTTGCTATACTGGAAACGAACGTTTCACCGGCCGGGGTCGCTTGAGAGCGGGGCTGATCCTTAGGGGTAAAGGTGGCGTGCCGGCGGGCAGGTTTTGCCGGCTGAAGGCGAAGGCCCGCCTTCAGTTCTACAGCGCCACGCGTCTTAATAGACGCGCAAAGGTCGCCGTAGCACTTTGAATTGCTGCATGTTTTTATCCTTAGATCGAATAGGACTTAAGGAAACATGCAGTGGGCTCCGGTTGGGCCACACGGCCATCGCGTAGCACGGGCGGCGATGTCGTTGTGACGCATCCGTGCGTCACACGCCCGATCAGGTCTGGCAGCAGCGGGCATCGACCGGCAGTGTCGTCGCCCCGCCATCGGCGTGATGCAGCGTGAAATGATCGAAGTTGGCGATCGATGCGCAGGAGTGGTTGGGGAAGACCCGCACGCGGCTTCCGAGGGTCAAGGGGCGTCCCGAGAAGGGAACGAAGCCATGTTCTTCAGACAGCCGCTCGAGCGTCCAGACACCTGTTTCGCCATCGCCTTCGGCGCTGACGACGGTGCCGAAGCCGGCGCCGCCCATGCCGTGTGCGCCGCGATCGGAGCTCATCGACTTGGAGCCGGCGTCGATGATGAAGTGCGTGTCATTGGAGGCAACGACGCGCGCAACCACCGAGAGCGCCAGGTCGTCGGCCGTGCAGATGCCGAGCCTGAGCGCGGTTCCGTCGAGGAACACGTAATTGCCGGGCCGGACGCAGTCTACCTCCTGGGACAGAGGCGCGCCGACACAGGTCGGCGTTGCGCCGACGGAAATGCAGTCGACCGCGATGCCGCGGTCCCGAAGCCGGCCGGCGAGACCGGCAAGGTCTGCGGCCTCATCGCGGGCGACCTTGGCCAGGCCCTGCGGGCCAGTGGCCGCGTAGGAATGGCCGGCGTGCGAAAGCAGGCCGGCAAAGTGCAGGCCGTCGGAAGCGGCGATCTGGGCGCACAATTCGAGCGCAGCCGGATCGCTCGGCTTGAGGCCGACGCGGCCGAGGCCGACATCGACCTTGAGGAAGACGCCGATTTCGACACCGTGGCGCGTCGCGGCCGCCGACAACGCTTCGACGCCCGTCGCGCTTGCCGCAATCGTGCGCAGCTGCGTGCCGCGCGCCTTGACCACGGGCAGCAGACGGTCGAGCGACTGCGGCTTGACGATGGGATAGGCAAGGATGATCGACGGTATCCCGGCTTCCGCAAAGACCAGCGCCTCGCTTGGCTTGGACGCGGTGATGCCGCGGGCGCCCAGTGCCAGCTGCCGTCGCGCGACATAAAGGCTCTTGTGCGTTTTCACGTGCGGAAACATCGAGACGCCGGCTTGATCGGCACGCTGCTGCATGACCGCAATGTTGCGGGCAAGGCGCAATTCGTCGACTTCGATATAGGGCGTCGATCGCTCTGCGGCCGCAGGGCGCAGGAAGCCGTTGGCTTTCGGTTGCGCCGGGGCGCTGTCGATGTCTGCGGTCACGTTGCCGGCAGCGTTCGCAGCCGCCAGCGTCACTTCGGAAGTGTTCATCTCGGAATGCTCTGATCTGAAGAGGGGATTGGTTGTCGTCGTCAGCCCGTTGCGACCTGTCGCACGAAATGGCTCGATGAGACCTGTTGCATCGGCAGTTCGCGCGGCACGAAGTCCGGCGGGCGCACGGCGCTTGGGATCTCGTCGGACATCGGCTGGCGGCCTTCCGGGCGGCGTGTCGGGTCGGCGATCGGAACCGTCGACAGGAGCTTGCGGGTATAGGGATGCTGCGGATTGCCGAAGACCGAGCGGCGGTCGCCGATCTCGACGATTTCGCCGAGATACATCACCGCGACGCGGTGGGCAATGCGCTCGACCACCGCCATATCGTGGCTGATGAACAGGAGGGCGATCTGCATTTCGCGCTGCAGGTCCATAAGCAGGTTGATGACCTGCGCCTGGATCGTCACGTCGAGCGAGGCGACGGCCTCGTCGGCGACGATCAGGCGCGGGTTGAGCGCAAGCGCGCGGGCGATGCAGATGCGCTGGCGCTGACCACCGGAGAACGCATGCGGATAGCGCTCGAGGTGCTCAGGCGAAAGTTCGACCTTGGCCAGAAGCTCGGCGGCGCGGGCGCGCATGACCGCAGTCGAGCCCAGCTTGTGAACGCGCATCGGGTCCATCAGCGACTGCTCGATCGTCATGCGCGGGTTGAGCGACGAGAACGGATCCTGGAAGACCATCTGGGCGTCGCGTCGAAACCGCGCGAGCATAGCGCGCGGCGCGCCGATCAATTCAGTTCCATCGAACCGGATCGAGCCCGAACGCGGTCGGTCGAGCTGCATGATCGAACGGGCAACCGTCGACTTGCCACAGCCGGATTCACCGACCAGCGCCAGGGTCTCTCCCGGAAAGATGTCGAAGGAGACGTTCTCCACCGCGTGCACCCGACCCGAGACATGGCCGAACAATCCGGCCTTCAAATCGAAGCGCGTCACCAGGTTGCGCACCTCGACGAGCGGCTTTCGGGCTTCCTTCATCGGCGCGGACGCGTTCATTCTGTCACCTCGGCAAGCAGGCGCTCGGGTTCGAACACAAGCAACGGAAATTTCTCCGGCGCGTCCTTGTCGGCCATGCTGCCGAGGCGGGGCACGGCGGAAATCAGCGCGCGTGTGTAGGCATGTTTCGGCTTGGCGAAGATGTCGTAGACCGAGCCTTCCTCGACGATCTCGCCCTTGAGCATGACGCAGACCCGGTCGGCGACTTCGGCAACCACGCCCATGTCGTGGGTGATGAACAGCACCGACATGCCGATCTCGCGCTGCAAGGCGCGAACCAGATCGAGGATCTGCGCCTGGATGGTCACGTCGAGCGCGGTTGTCGGCTCGTCGAGGATCATCAGCGAGGGGCGGCAGGCAAGGGCTATGGCGATCATGACGCGCTGGCGCATACCGCCGGAAAGCTGGTGGGGATACTGGTCGAGCCGGCGCTCGGCATCGGGCACACGGACCAGCTTCAGGGTATTGAGCGCGATCTGGCGCGCCTCTTCCGGCGTCTTGTCCTGATGATGGATCACCGCCTCGGCGATCTGATCGCCAACAGTGAAGACCGGGTTCAGGCTCGACATCGGATCCTGGAAGACGATCGAGATTTCCGCGCCGCGCAGCGCCTCGACCCGCTTTTCCGAGAGCTTGGCGAGGTCGGCGACCTTGCCGTCCTTCAAACGCATCAGCACCCGTCCGCCGGTGATGGCTGCGCCGTCATATTCGGTCAGCCGCATGATTGTCATCGCCGTGACCGATTTGCCCGATCCGGATTCTCCGACCAGCGCGACGGTCTCGCCGCGCGCGATGCTGAAGGAGACGCCACGCACCGCGCGCAGCTGCGCCCGGGTGCCGGCAGCGAAGGAAACTTCGAGGTCTTCCACGGAAAGGATGACATCCTCGGGCAGCTCAGGCTTTGCGGATTTGGACAGGATCATCAGCACATGCACCCGATTTCGAAGGGACGTTGCGCTCTCAGGTCTCGCAACGAGGTCGCATCCTGTCAATACGGAAGGGAGGTGCGATCAGCCCTGTCCGCCGGGTCGCTGGAGCAGACATCGGCCTCGCTCCCGATCCGCTGCCGCCGCAAAATCCAGTGAAATCAATGTGTCACGATTGTGGCAGGCAAAACTATGCGCTTTGCGCATTGTATCGCCTGTCTTCGCATATCGCGCCGGTCGTGCGATTTCGGACGGATTGACACCTCAGGCTGCGTCGGTCGTCGCCTCAAAGCCGCTTTTATATTGAGGCAGTGCGGCACATTGCTTGAGATGCTGCCATAGCGCATCGCTGTCATGGCTGCCGGGGCCGGCGCGCCTGAAGATCCGGATCTCCATTTCAAGCGACATCTGCTGGCCGCCGATCTGGGCCAGGCGTCCCTGCCGCATGGCCTCGGCGACGCAAATCTGCGGCAGCCAGGCGACGCCCCGCCCGGCAACGGCCATGTGCTTCAAGCCATCGGCAAGGCCGGACTGGTAGACGGTGCTGAGGTTGAGCGGGCGGCGCCAGCGCGATTGGATCAGCGTTGCCAGCTTGCCGATATAACCGTCGCTCCAGGAATAGGCGAGATAGGGGATCTCGGTGGTTTCGGGCACGTCGATGTCGAACAGCGGCCGGCCGTTGTCGTCGGTTCCCGATACGAGAATGAGCCGGTCCTTGCCGATCTGCAGGGATTCGAACGGGCCGCCCTCCAGCACCGGAGGGCCGTCGGGATGGACATAGGTGATGGCGAAATCGCACTGACCGGAGCACAGGTGATCGATGCTTTCTAGGAAGTCGGCCGCATGCATGCTGGTGCGAAGCGGCATGCGCGAGATCAGCGGCGAGCCGATCCACTTTGGAAAGAAATACATCGCCAGCGTATGCAGCGAGGTGAAGGTGAGCATGGCCGAGCTTTCGCCGGCGACATTGCGGCAGTCGGTGCGCAGGCGGTACGCTTCGCGGACGAGCCGTTGGCAGCCGGGCAGGAACATCGTGCCGGCCCGGGTCAGCTGCACGGGGTAAGTGCTGCGGTCGATCAGGTCGGCGCCAATCCAGTTCTCCAGCGATTTGATGCGTCGGCTGAAGGCCGGTTGGGAAATATTGCGCGCGGTCGCCGCCGTCGAGAAATTCCGCGTCGCGGCGATTTCCAGAAAATCTTCAAGCCATTGCAGTTCCATGCCGGCCCTCATGCGTGTTTTGCATAGTCTATCCTAACTACACATTGGACAGACCTGCAAGCGCTCTTCTAGCCTCCCTTATAACGAGAAGAAAACTTCCGCCTCCACCAAATGGGAACAACGATGAAACGCACCTTAGCCCTAGCCCTCAGCCTGGGGCTCGGCATCGCGGCTGCGCCCGCTATGGCCGAGACCAAGAACCCCGGCACTTTCGTCTTCATGTGGACCGACGACATCCAGTCGTTCGATCCGGCCTATATCGCCAACACGCCAAGCTCCTACGGCGCGCTCAACATCTACAGCCGGCTGTTGAACTTCAACGGCTCGAAGATCTCCGAGTTCGTGCCGTCGCTTTCGACCGAGGTGCCGTCGCTTGAAAACGGCCTCATCAAGCAGGGCGACGACGGCTCGGTGAGCTATACCTTCCCGATCCGCAAGGGCGTTTTCGCCCACAAGGTCGGCGTCAAGGGCGCCGACGGCAAAGTCATTTGGGAGTATTACGACAAGCTGACCGACGCCCAGAAGGCGACGATCGAGCCGGGCTACGGCCAGATCACGCCCGAGGACGTGCGCTATTCGCTGCTGCGCGCCATTCTTCAGGGTCAGTCGTGGATGTCGAACGCGATCACCGAGGTGATCACCGCCGGCAAATATACCGACATCGCCAAATGGGTAGAGACCGAAGGCGAGGTCAAGTCCATCAACGACGCCAGCCCCGAGATCCTGCGCAAGGTCTATGACCAGCTCGCCTCGCAGATTATCGTCGATGGCGACAATCTCACGCTGAAGCTGCCGAAGTCGTTTCCGGCCACCCTTGGCGTGATCGCGCTGCCGTTCGGTACCTCGGTTCTCGACAAGGAATGGGTTGCCTCGGTCGGCGGCTGGGATGGCTCGGGCGATACCTGGAAGGCCCACTATCGTCCGGAACTCGGCGCCAATCCGCTGTTTGCCGAGGAGAACGGCACCGGGCCATTCATGCTCGAGGAATGGGACCGCACCGACCGGCGCATCACTCTAAAGCGCTTCGACAATTATTTCATGGGGCCGGCCAAGCTCGAGCGGGTGGTCATGCGCACCGTTCCGGAATGGACGACGCGACGCCTGCAGCTTCTGTCCGGCGACGCCGATTTCGTCACCGCGCCGGTCGAGTTCATCGACGAACTCAGCAAGACCGAGGGCGTCAAGGTCATCGACGGCCTGCAGAAGGTGTTTTCGCGCGGTGTCTTCTTCGCCTGGCCGCTCGACGACAACGACAATCCGGCGATCGGCAGCGGCAAGCTCGACGGTGCCGGCATTCCGCCGGACTTCTTCGCCGACATCGATGTGCGCAAGGGCTTCAACTACGCCCAGAACTACGATGCGCTCCTGAACCAGGTGCTGCTCGGAAAGACCGTGCAGTCGCGCGGGCCGACCGTGCGCGGCATCATGGGCTATCGCCCGGATTCGCCTGTTTACAGCTACGATCCCGCCAAGGCCGAGGAACACTTCAAGAAGGCGTTCGGCGGCAAGCTTTGGGAGACCGGCTTTGCGTTTACGGCCTATGTCACCGAGGGCAATCCGCAGCTGACGGCAGCACTCTCTGCCCTGCAGCAGGGCCTGTCGCGCATCAACCCGAAGTTCAAGATGCAGATCCAGGCGCTGCCATGGGCATCCGTTTCGGACAAGCTCAACAACCGCGAAAAGCCGGCCGCACCCTTGACGGTGATGGGCTGGGGGCCCGACTATTCCGACCCGGGCGGTCCGCTCGGTGCCGCCAGCTACTATCTCTCGCCCACGGGTCTCGTCGGCGGCATGGTTGGCCAGGGTTATCGCGACCTGATGGCGGAGAAGTTCAAGCCGTTGCTCGATGAGGCCTGGGCCTCGGTCGATCCCGCCGTGCGCGAGCCGATCTACGCCAAGCTGCAGGAAATGTCGTACGAATACGCCACCACCCAGTTCCTGTGGGAGGACTTCGGCTACGTCGTCACCCGCAGCAACATCGATGGTTATGTCGACAACATGATCCTCTACGGTGCCTGGGACTTCTATCCGGTCACCAAGGCCAACGATTGATTGGCTACTGCGCCGCGCGTCTTATTAGACGCGCAAAGGTCGCTGTAGCACTTTGAATTGCTGCATGTCGGGCGGCATCCCCGCCCGACATGCCTTTGTTTCATTTTCCCTGAAATCGGAACGTGTGAACCGTGCTGAACTATGCACTCAGACGACTGATGATGTTGCCCATCGTTCTCTTCGCTCTGTCGTTGATGATCTTTGCGCTGCAGATGTCGCTTTCGCCGACGCAGAGACTGGCGGCCTATGCGCCGTCGCCTGATTATCTCAAGGGTGGTCAGGAAAGCATCCGCAGGATGATCGAGCAGTATGGGCTCAACGATCCCTTCTACATCCAGTACGGCCGCTGGATCGGCGGCATCCTGACCGGCAATCTCGGCTGGTCGGAGACGGCCCGCCAGCCGGTTTCGACCGCGCTGATGTCACTGTTTCCGGCGACCCTGGAACTGGTGGTGCTGGCCTTCGTTCCATGCCTGCTGCTCGCGATCTTCCTTGGCTCGCGCGCGGGCATCTATCTCAATCGTTGGCCGGATCACCTCATCCGCATCTTCACCATTCTCGGCTGGTCTTTCCCGGTCTACGTTTTCGGCCTCTTGATGCTGTTGATCTTCTACTCGGCGCTCGACTGGTTTCCGCCCGGCCGGCTCAGCCAATGGGCACAGACCGTGGTCAGTTCCGGCGACTTCGTGCGTTATACCGGCGCCAACACTGTTGATGCGCTGCTGAACGGCAATCTGGCGATCTTCGGCGATGCGCTTCGCCATCTGGCAGCGCCGGTGATCACGCTGACCTATGTCAACGTTGCCAGCATGACCCGGGTGATGCGCACGTCGATGCTGGAGACGCTGCGCCAGGACTATGTGCGCACCGCTCGCGCCAAGGGTCTGCCGCGCCGCGTCGTCGAACTGCGCCATGCCCGGCGCAATGCGCTTCTGCCGGTTGCGACCATCGCCGGCATGGAGCTCGCCGTGATGATGGGCGGTGTCGTCATCACCGAGACGATCTTCGACTATGCCGGCCTCGGCCAGTTCGCAGCCAAGACCGCCGCCAATCTGGATTTCCCGGCGGTTCTCGGTTTCGGCCTCTATTTTGCGGTCGTTCTGGTGCTGATGAACCTCATCGTCGACCTTATCTATCCGCTGCTCGATCCGAGGGTGAAGACGCAATGAAGGTTCTTCGTTACCTCGCAAGAAATCCGGTGTCCCTCTTTGGCGTCGTGGTGCTTCTGGCCTTCGTGCTGATCGCCGTCTTCGCACCCGTTCTGGCGCCGCCGCAAAGCTTCCAGCTTTCACCCTACGACACGCCGCGCGCAGGCTTCCTGGCAACGCCGCAGCCACCTTCGCCGGAGGCCGTTTTCGGCACCACGCAAGGCCAGTACGACATCTTCTACGGTGTCGTCTGGGGAACGCGCACGGCGTTCAAGATCGGTCTCGGGGTCGTGGCGATCTCCGTGCTGATCGGCACGGTGGTCGGCGCGGTCGCCGCCTATTATGGCGGGCTTGCCGAAGAAATCCTGATGCGCATCGTCGACGTGTTCATGGCGGTGCCGTTCCTGATCGCGGCCATGGTGCTGACGGCGCTGCTTGGCAAGGGCATCGTGCCGATCACCATTGCCCTGACGACGTTCGGGTGGATGAGCTATGCCCGTATCGTGCGAAGCGAGATCCTGAGGATCCGCGAGATGGACTATATCCATGCGGCACGCAGCTACGGCGCCAGCGATCTCAGGCTGATCGTGCTGCATATCCTGCCCAACGCCATGTTCCCGGTGCTGGTGCTGGCAACGATGGCGACTGGTTCGATGGTGCTGTCTGCCTCGGCGCTCAGCTTCCTCGGCGTCGGCACCGAAGAAGGCTATGCCGACTGGGGACAGTTCATCGCCTACTCGCGCAACTGGATCGTCGGCCAGCCCGGCAACCCTTTCCAGTTCTGGTACACGCTGGCCTTCCCCGGCGCTGCCGTCTTCCTTTTCGTGCTGTCGTGGAACCTTGTCGGCGATGCGTTGCGCGACATGCTGGACCCTCGCCATTCCCATTGAGACCCATTCCTATCGAGACCCAAGGAGCGTACCGATGCCCTCTCTGTCTGCCGCCTCGATCGAGCTTTTCGAGGATCTGATCCGTTACGAGGTCGAGGACAAGGCGATCCCGTCGATCTCCTATGCCCTTGTCGACCGTGACGGCGTGCTCGCCGAAGGCCATGTCCAGCGTCATGACCGGCATTTCGACATGGGCAGGGACACCTGCTTCCGCATCGGCTCCATCACCAAGACCTTCACCTCACTGGCGATCATGCAATTGGTCGAGAAGGGGCTTGTCGATATCGATGTCGACGTGTCGACCTATCTCCCCGGCTTCAAGCCGATAAACCCGTTCGCCGGCGCCGAAGGCGGGCCCTACGGCTCGGTCATCAGCCTGCGCAAGCTGATGACCCATACGGCCGGCCTTGTACGCGAGCCGAAGAGCGGGCACTATCTCGATGCCACCCGTCCGCCGCTCGAAGACACGGTCAACGAGCTGGCAAGCTCGACCTTGAAGCAGGACCCGAGCCTCGGGGTGATGCATTACTCCAACGCCGGCATCGCCGTCGTCGGCCGGGTGATCGAGACGGTCAGCGGCCAGAGCTACTCCGATTATGTCGCCGCCAACATCCTAAAGCCGCTCGGCATGGACAGCTCCTCGTGCGGCATGGCACCCGGCATTCGTGAAAGGCTTGCACCAGCTGACATGTGGACGCTCGACGGCGACACGCCGGCGCCGGTGTTCAGCCTCGGCGGATCGCCGGCCGGCAATATCTTCTCCACCACCGGCGACATGGCGCGTTACGCCCAGTGCCTGCTGCGCGGCGGGTTCGACGTGCAAGGCAATTCCATCATCTCGCCGGCGGCGCTGCGCGAAATGTGGGCTCCGTTCGGCAAGCGTGCGGCCGGCCACGACAAGACGCTTGCCGGCTACGGCCTGTGCTTCGGGTCCGGTGATGTCGACGGCTGGACCTCTGTCGGCCATGGCGGCGCAGTCTATGGTTATGCTTCGCAAATGATGCTGCTGCCGGCCGCCGGCGTCGGTGTGCTGATCTTCGCGACGCTCGACTTTTCCAACCAGATCGCCTCGCGGCTCGGCGTCGACGGCGTGCGTATCGTCCTTGCCGAGCGCAGGATGGGCAAGATGCCGGAGCGCGTGCAGCGTCCGCCTGCAATTTCCGAGGCGCAGTTCAAGACGCTGCCGGGCTATTACCGCGACGACGCCACGCAGGAGATCGTCGAGGTCAAGTCCAAGGACGGCAAGATCTACCTGATGGGCGAGGGCGTGCCACACCAGATTCGTCCGGTCGCCGGCAACGACTTCGTCATAGACGGCCGCATCTACGGGCGCGGCGCTGATTATGCCCATATGAACCTCTCCTTCCCGGAAGCCGGCAAGCTCCTCTGGAAGGATGCGAACTGGACGCGCATCGAGGCACCTCTCGACGAGACCGTGCCCGACGCGATCAAGCCGCATCTCGGCGAATACGGGCCGGATTTCAACATCACATACCTGACCTACAGCCACGGCGGGCTGAAGTGCCTGATCGAGTATTTCTGCACGCACACGTGCGAGCCGGTCGAGGAAGGGCGCTTCCGCATGCACGGCCGGCTCTACGAGGACGAGATCCTCGAACTCGACGCCGTCGATGACAACGGCAAGCGCGGCATCCGCGTCGGCCCGATGTTCCTGGAACGGCGCAGCCCGTCCCAGGCGGAAGCGGCGTGATCCGGACCATGGTTGCTCCGATCAAGATGGAATCGCCGCTCGGCGCCCGTATGTTCATCGGCGGGCGCGAGGTCGACTATTACTGCGGCACGTCCTACTTCTGCCTGCACGGCCACCCCGAAGTGATCGAGGCGGCCTGCGACGCCACCCGGCAGTACGGCATGGGGCCGGGAACGCTCGCCCACATGCAGGTCTATGCCGACCTGCAGGAGCGGCTGCGCGACTGGTTCGGCACCGAGGAGGTCGTCTACATGATCTCCGGCTACACCAGTCCGATGGTGCTGCTGCAGGGGCTACGCGACGATTTCGACGTCATCCTCATCGACTCGGCCACCCATTACAGCACCCGTGACGCGATCCCGACGCTCGGCAAGCCGATCCACGAGTTTCGCCATGCCGACCCGGAAGATCTCGCAGCGCAACTGTCGCTGCATGTGAAGGCAGGCGAGCGGCCGGCTGTTCTGACGGACGGCGTTTTCCCGTCGTCAGGCAAGCTTGCACCGCTTGCCGACTATCGCCATGTGATGGCTCCCTACGAGGGCGCGCTGCTCTGCATCGACGATTCCCACGGCGTCGGCGTTCTCGGCGAAACCGGGCGTGGCTCGCTGCAGCATGCCGGGCTCGAGGGCGAGGGCAATTTTCTGGCCGGCACCATGAGCAAGGCATTCGGCGCACTCGGCGGCGTCGTTCCGGGCGACGCAGCGCTTGCCGAAAAGATTGCCCGCAACGCAATGATCATGCGCGGCGCCTCGCCGGCGCCGCCCGGTCTTGCGGCGGCGGCCGCCGCATCGCTCCGGGTCCTGCAAACGACGCCGGAAAAGCGCGCGAACCTCACCCGCAACATCAAGCATGTGCGCAGCGGCCTGCGAGCGCTGGGCTTCGAGGTCGCCGACACGCCGGTGCCGATCGTCACCGTCAAGGGCGTGACCGATCTCGAGCAGCTTCGCGACCGTCTCGCCGAACGCGACATCATCGTCCGGGTCCAGCAGGCGGGCGGCTATTCCGACGCACCCGACGTGCCGACCCTGCGGCTCGCGGTGTTTTCCGAACATTCCCCAGCTCAGATCGATCGGCTGCTGCAGTCGATGGCCGAGCTTCTTTGAAACATGAGGGAGCGATCATGAAGGTTTTCATCAGCGCAGATATCGAGGGCACGGCGGGGATCACCGCCTGGGACGAGGCCAAGAAGGGGCATCCGGAATACGAGGAATTCCGCGAATACATGACCGACGAGCTGGTGGCGGCCTGCGAAGGGGCGAAGGCGGCCGGTGCCAAGGAGGTGGTAGTCAAGGATGCGCATTCGACCGCGCGCAATCTGATCCTGTCGAAGCTGCCGGCCTATGTCAGCATCGTCAGGGGCTGGAGCGGTCATCCAGATCTGATGATGTTCGGCATCGACAAGAGTTTTTCGGCAGCCCTCTACACTGGCTATCACAACAAGGCCGGCACCGACACCAATCCGCTCGCCCATACGCTGACCGGCACGGTGTCGCGGCTTTTGATCAATGGCGACGTGGCGTCAGAATTCACGCTGAACGCATTTTGCGCCGCACGCTACGGCGTTCCGTCGGCGTTTCTCTCCGGCGACGCCGGCATGTGCGCTGAGGCCAGGGCGATTGTTTCCGGCATCGGCACCGTTGCCACCAGCGAAGGTTTCGGCCCGGCGACCAGATCGCTGACGCCAAAGGCCTCGGTTGCCGCCATTCGCGAGGGCGTGGAGAAAGCGCTGTCGGGTGATCTCAAGGGCTGCCTGCCGAAGCTCGCCGACCGCTTCGAGCTTGTTGTCGAATACACGACCCCGATCGAGGCCTATCGCGGCAGCTGGTATCCCGGTGTTGAACATGTCGCCGCCCGCACGCTGCGCTTCGAGGCCAAGGACTTCTTCGAAATCCAGCGCGCCATCCGCTTTATCGTGTGAGCGAGGCGATTTGCAGTGGGCCAGACGTTGCGTCGCGGCTCGCCGAGCCTCCGCCGGCAAGGGCGTCGGGACCTCGTTCACGATTATCGTCGGCTGCCAGCCAACTGAAGCACTCGCGGGCTCGTCAGCTCGTCAATGTCGTGGGCAAGATCGTCGCGCGTCGGTGATAGGTCAATGCTGCCCGCAGGCACAGCGCCAGCGGTCCTTTCGGCAAATCCCCTGTGGTGGGGATGAGGAGGGCGCGATTGCCCTCGAAGGTGAAATCATCGGCAAAGTGAATGCGGAAGGTTTCGACGAGCGTCGTCCTGCAGTTGAAGAATACGGCACATCGTTCCGGCGCCGATTCGGCGACGCCGAGACGGATGGTCGTTCCGCTTTTGCTTGCCTGCGTAAGATAGGCCGGCTCTCCCCATTTCAGCGTTTCCGTCAGCGGCCCCACGCCTTCGGTCTCGGCTGCAACCATATAGATGAGGTCGCGAACCTGCAGAAGGCGCGCTCGTATCGCTGCGGCGTGTTGCGCAAGCACCTCGGCGACGGCGGATGGAACGGGTGGGGTCGTCATGGCGTGCTTTTCAGCGGCAGATGAATGTCGGTTCGCAATTCGCTCTGGGGCACCAGGCGCGGATCGTTGAGATAGTCTTCGAAGACCGGCGCATCGTCGGGCTCATGCCCGGATCCGGGCAGCCACACGCCGAGGAACCAGCGATAGGCACCGCGCATTGCCGCATAGGGACCGGTGTAACTCAGTCTAGCGTAGGGGCCCCCACGCAGGACCGTTTCGGTCAACGGCAGGTCGAAGGTGATTGGACCGGCAATCGGCATGCTGGCGCGAGAGCGCAAGTCCTGCTCAGACCCGAGGTCGGGGTCGTCGAAGAATACCCCGATCATCTCCGGTCGGTCCGGCAATGCCCCACGGGCCGCGAGTTCGGTAAAGAGCCGCGCCATCGCACGGTCGATTTCCATGTAGGAGCCCCGGTGGGCGATCGACGCACACCGTCGCTCGGGCAGGGTGACGACGCTCACCGGGAATCCGTTCGTGTCGCCTGCGGCATTGGCCGCCCTGAAGGCGTCGTGCGGACCATTTTCCCGATAGGCGGCGGGCGTCATGCTAAAAGCATCCTTGAAAGCCCGCCCAAATGTGTCGACCGAGGCATACCCAGCGCGATCGGCGACGATCCTGACCTCAAGATCGGAATTGGCCAGCCGGTCGGCAGCGCGCTGCAGCCGGAGTCTGCGAATGGTCGACGCTATGGTCTCGCCGCGCATGGCCGAGTAGATCCGGCTCCAGTGATAGGAGGAGAGGCAGGCGACGTCGGCCAGTTCGTCGAAGGAAATGTCCTCTTCCAGATGAGCATAGACATGGTCGATGACCCTGTTCATCCGTGCGTTGTAGCTCGCCTGTGTCGGTGCCTTGCGCATCGCTGTCCTCACGGCTCTCCAAACAACGAGAAGATTTGCACGAAGTGGACCGGCAAATCTTGCGGATTTGAAGATCTTGCCGACGCAACCGCCACTATTTGTCGCCCAAATGCGTCCCGCCAGCTTCGCGGCCCGTCCACGACATCCATTGCCGCCGTGACGATGATCGTCAGTAGCTGAGCTTCGGATACCAGTCCGTGCCGCGGCCCTCCGGCGTCAGATCCAGGATCGACCAGAGCGAGGCGATGTCCGGCGCCTCTCTCGGATCTTGGCCGGGGTCGGCCATCTCCGTCGTCATCTCGCTTGCCCAGAAGAGCCTGACGGCGTTGCCTTTACGTTTGAAGACGCCAAGCGCCGGATTTTCGCTTCCGTCCGCATTGATGAGGCCGAGATCCCGAGCATAGTCGTCGCCGACCGTCTGGACGAAATCGAGGTCTCGCCAGCCACGCTCCTGGGCAAACGCCAGCTGGCGCTCGACGGAGCTGCGGCCGAAGATCTTCAGCGCCACCCGCTGCTTGATATCGGCGGCGTTGCCGTTCACCGCGCCGAGCCAGTTCGTGCACATCGGGCAGGGGCGCGCGCGCTGCGGCCCGTACATCCAGAAATAGGCGACGAGCGTCTGTTTGTCGCCGAAGAGGTCGAGCAGGCCGATGTCGTTGCCGTTGGCATCCTTGAAGCGATAATTCTTTTCAATCACCGGCCCATCCGGCAGCAACCGCCGCTGCTCGACCAGCCGCGTCATCTGCCGCCGGAACTCGATTTCTTCGCGCAGCAAAGCCTGCCGCGCCTTTCTGTACTCAGCCGTTTCGCCGGGAAAGGGCGATTTGCCCTTGGCTGCGAGATCCGGCGCCGGAACGAGTTGATCGAAGCTCATGTCCTTGCCCTCGTTTTATCGATCCCAACTAACGGCTTCGAGCCGTCCAGGTTCCCGAACGAGTGAAGGAATGCTCGGCCGGGCGCTGCAACGCCCGGACCAGCTGCGATAAACGCGGCAGTCAGATGTTTGCACGTCAGTTGCCGTGCATCGACTTACTGGCCGAGCTGTTTGGCTGCCTTTTCGATGACATCAGCAACCATCTCCGGCTGAGAGGCAAAGACGGCATGGCTCGCCTTGATCTCCGTCACCTCGCTGTTTGCCCCCTTGGCCATGTCGCGCTCGAGATCGGGATTGATCGCGCGATCCTGCGTCGCCACGATCGACCAGCTCTTCTTGGTTCGCCAGGCCGGATCGCCGACCTTGGACGAAAACGCCGCCTTGGCGGCAAAGACCTGAGATTTTGCAAGGAATGCCGCTTCGTCCTTCGGAAGGTCAGCAGCGAAATCGGCGGCGAAGGCGCTCGGGTCGAGATAGAGGTATTTTCCGTCCTTGGTCTCCCTGATGTTCATGCCGCCCGCCGGTTTGGAGCTGGCAAGGGCGAGCAGACTTTCGCCCTTGTCGGGCTGGAAGGCGGCGACATAGACGAGGCCTGCGACGTCGGCACGGTTGCCGGCTTCGGTGATGACGATGCCGCCATAGCTGTGCCCGACGAGCAAGGTCGGACCATCCTGCAGATCGAGCACGCGGTCGGTGGCGGCAACGTCATCCGCCAGCGACGTGATGGGCTGTTGAACGATCGTCACGCCATAGCCCCGCTTCTCGAGAATTTCCGTTGCCTGGCGCCAGCCGGAGCCATCGGCCAGTGCGCCGTGAACGATGACGATATTCTTGACCTCGGCTGCCTGGGCCGCAAAGGCAATCGCGCTGGTGAAGAGGGCGAGCGCGAGGGTGGAAAGATGACGGTTCATGGATTTCACTCCTTGTCGGGTTGATGGCGATTGGCAGGTTTGAACATGTCTCGAGGTCTCAGCCGAAGGTGAAGGCGTAGGCCTGAACGCCTGGGTCAAGGAACCGGATGCTGAAGTTGCGCGCCGAGACGTCGCCTGCCTGGCGCACCAGCTGATAAAGCCTTGTTGCCGTGACCGTGCCGTTTCCATTGGCGTCGATATCGGCGCCGTGGTCCTTGCCCGGCGCCTTGCCGTCGATGGTCACCTGAAAGCGGACCGGCTTTCCGGCCGCTCCCGGCCCAAGAACGAGATGCAGGTCGCGGGCGCTGAAACGCGAGGCGATGCCGCCTCCCGGCTCGTCGAGCGTTGCCTGTTCCGGGCCGACGGTCCAGGTGCCGGTGAGGCCCCATTCGTTGAGACCCGGTTCGGCGACCGTGTATTTGCGCGCCGCATCGGCGCTCAGGCTCTCGTTGGAGGCGAAGTTCGAAGCGCGCTGGTATCCGAGATAGGTTTCGCTCGAGCGGATATTGTTGAGGTCGGCGCCGAGTTCAGCGCCCTTGGTCTCGGGCACTACCGGCCTGCTCGCCGCCATGTCGCTACCGGCTTCTCTGAGCAGGTCCTGGATGGCCTTCTCCGTCTGCGGGTAATTGCCCTCGCCGAAATGATGGTAGCGGATCTGCCCCTTGGCATCGATCAGGTAATGGGCCGGCCAGTAGCTGTTCTCGAAGGCGCGCCAGATGCGGTAGTCGTTGTCGATGGCGACGGGATAGCCGATGTTGAAATCGCTGACCGCCTTGCGGACATTGTCGATCTTCTTCTCGAAGGCGAATTCAGGCGCATGCACGCCGATGACGACGAGGCCTTGATCCCGGTATTTTTCCGCCCACGCGCGGACATAGGGGACGGTGCGAATGCAGTTGATACAGGAATAGGTCCAGAAATCGACGAGCACCACCTTCCCCCGCAAGGCTTCCGCGGTGAGCGGCGGCGAGTTCAGCCACTCCACCGCTCCATCAAGCGATGGTGCAGCGCCTTCGACGGGCAGGTCGCTTTGAAAGGGGCGGGTTGTATCGGCCGATGCGACGTCCACGCCCTTGTCGGCAGCCGCGGAGAATGGTCCGCCAGCGGCTTTGGTATCGAGCTTTTCGAGCACGGTCTGTTCCAGGGATGCCGTGCTGGCGTAGGAAAGCTGGGCCAGCAAGCCGGTATCGAGGCCGAGCGCGATTGCCGCAACGCCGGCGAGCACCGCGGCACCCAGGACCTGGCGAATGCGCTCGCTGATCCCCAGCGACCGCTTCATGGCGGCGAAAACCTTTCCGCCGACAAACATGGCTGTGGCAAGCGAGGTGGCCGCACCGGCAGCATAGGCAAGCAGCAGGAATGTCGTCGCAAGATTGGCACCCTGCAGTGCCGCGCCGGTCAGGACCAGACCAAGGATGGGCCCGGCGCAAGGGGCCCAGAGCAGGCCGGTCGCGATGCCGAGAACAAACGAACCGGCCACATCGGGCGTCGCGCGCCCATGGCCGGTGGCCCTCATCAGGCGGTTGCCGAAATCGACGACGGGCTGTGAAAGCGCGCTGGCGATCCGCGGTGACAGCAGGCTTGCGCCAAACGCCGCAAGCAAGGCAATCGCGGCAATGCGGCCATATTCGTTGGCATGGATGGCCCAGCTGCCGCCGATGGCTGCCAGGGTGGCGACAAGCGCAAAGGTGATGGCCATGCCGGCAAGCATCGGCAGCGTGCTTCGGAGGAAGGACTGTTCGGCGCGTGCGAAAACGAAAGGCAGGATAGGCAGGATGCACGGACTGAAGATCGTCAGCGCGCCTCCGAGATAGGCTATGATGAGAAGCGTCATCATCGTTTCCTTTGAACCGATTGATCGGGCTCTGGACGGCGATGTGCCTTGACCAGCAACGGATACGCATCTGGTCTTTGCGACGTATCCCGCATGTGTCCGCTCAGGTATGAAAATGTACCGGGATGTAGGCGTAGCCCGGCCTGCTACAGAGCGATACAAATCGGCTGCCGATGATCAGCCATCAGACACGCGCCGGCGGATCGAGTTGGCTGGTCGCAAGGCGTCTTTGTATCAGACTGTATCCGGGCGGGTCGGCGCTACATTGGTATTCAAGATCGGGCGGGCGCGACACACGCAGGATACAAGCGGCCCGTCTTTCTCCCATTGTGCTTGGGTTCAAAAAGGAGAGGCCGATGTCTGACGAAATCAACCATGAACGCCGCAAGTTTTTCGGGGTGGCTGCCATGACCATTGCTGCGGTCGAGCTTGGCATGGCGGGTGCCGCGATGGCGCAGTCGGGGCAAGCGTCCGCCGCACGGCTGCCTGACATCAAGCCCGGCACACACACCTCCTTTGCCGCACTCAAGCAGATCCGGGCCGGCGTGCTCGAAGTCGGCTACGCGGAGGCAGGTCCCGCCGATGGGCCGGCTGTTCTGCTGCTGCACGGCTGGCCCTATGACATTCATACCTATGTCGACGTCGCGCCCTTGCTTGCTCAAGCCGGCTACCGCGTGATCGTGCCTTACCTGCGCGGTTACGGAACGACGCACTTCCTTTCGCCGGATACGCCGCGCAACGGCCAGCAATCGGCGATCGCTGCGGATATGATCGCCTTGATGGATGCGCTGGGCATCGAAAAGGCGGTGCTTGGCGGTTGCGACTGGGGCGCACGCACGGTCAATATCATGGCAGCACTTTGGCCGGAGCGCTGCAAGGCGATGGTCTCTGTGAGCGGCTATCTCATCGGAAGCCAGGAAATCAACAGGAAGCCATTGTCGCCCAGCGCCGAGCTTGCCTGGTGGTACCAGTTCTATTTCGCCACCGAGCGCGGGCGGCTGGGCTATGAGGAGAATCGGCGCGCCTTTGCCAAGCTGATCTGGCAGACCGCCTCGCCCACCTGGAAATTCGATGATGCGACCTTCGAGCGTTCGGCTGAAGCCTTCGACAATCCCGACCATGTCGCCGTCGTCGTCGACAATTATCGCTGGCGATTGAGCCTGGCGGAAGGCGAACGCAAATACGACGCTTACGAAAAGCGGCTTGCCGCGGGACCGAAGATCTCGGTTCCCACCATCACGCTGGAAGGTGATGCCAACGGCGCGCCGCATCCGCAGCCTGCCGCCTATGCCGGCAAATTTTCGGGAAAGTACGAACATCGCACCGTCAGCGGCGGCATCGGGCATAACCTGCCGCAGGAAGCGCCGCAGGCGTTCGCACAGGCGGTTATGGACGTGGATCGTTTTTAGACCGACGATAGTCGGCAACAGGGCGCGCGACCTTGTGGATGCCTGCCTCGCGCAAGCCGCCTTGGGTCTAAAGGCATCAGGCGCTGTGGCCGAGTGCATAGGGGAGTGGGAAGTCGGATATGGAACACGTCGATCACATCCTGATCGTCGACGACGATCGCGAAATTCGCGAGCTGGTGTCGAGCTATCTAAGGAAGAACGGGCTGCGCACGGCCGTTGCCGCGGATGGCCGCCAGATGCGCGCCTTTCTGGAAGCCAACACCGTCGATCTGATCGTGCTCGATGTGATGATGCCCGGCGACGACGGACTGGTCCTCTGCCGGGAGCTGCGCGCCGGCAAGCACAAGGCGACGCCGATCCTGATGCTGACGGCTCGCAGCGATGAGATGGACAGGATCATCGGCCTGGAAATGGGAGCGGACGACTATCTGCCCAAGCCATTTGCTGCGCGCGAGCTCTTGGCACGCATCAAGGCGGTGCTGCGCCGAACCCGAATGCTGCCTCCGAACCTGCAGATCACTGAGGCGGGTCAATTGCTGACCTTCGGCGACTGGCAGCTCGACACGGTCGGCCGCCGCCTTCTCGACAGGCAGGGCACGGAGATCGCCTTGAGTGGTGCCGAATACCGGCTGCTGCGTGTCTTCATCGATCATCCGCAGCGCGTGCTCAACCGTGATCAGCTTCTCAATCTGACCCAGGGGCGCGACGCCGAGCTGTTCGATCGCTCGATCGATCTTCTCGTCAGCCGTCTGCGCCAGCGGCTCGGTGACGATGCGCGTGAGCCGACCTACATCAAGACGCTGCGCAGCGAAGGTTACGTCTTTTCCGTTCCGGTCGAGATCTCGGAGCCCAGGCAATGAGCTTGGGCGTCACATCGACTGTCAGCTGGTATTGGCCGAGCACCTTACGCGCTCGGCTTTTTCTCGTTCTTCTCCTCGGTCTCGCAATCGCCTATGGCCTTTCTTTCAGCGTCCTGTTTCTCGAACGCTATATGTCGGCGAAGGCGGTCATGCTCGGCACGCTGGAAACCGATGTTGCCACATCGATCGCCATTCTCGATCGACTGCCGGCGAGCGAGAGAGCGGGTTGGCTCGATCGTCTCAGCCGCGGCAGCTATCGTTTCGTGCTGGGGCCCGGCCTTCCCGGCGTGCCGGATCTCACCACCCGTGGTGCGGAGATCGCTACCAAGATCGAGGAGGCGGCCGGGCATCGCTTTCCCCTGCACGTGGAGGCGATTCCGGGTGACGACAAAAGATTGCAGGCCCATCTGACGCTCAGCGACGGCGCGCCCCTGACGATAGACGTGACGCCACGGGGCGTCATGCCGATCGCCGAATGGCTTCCCTATGTGCTGGCGACCCAGATGGCACTCCTGCTCCTTTGCGTCTGGTTTGCCGTGCGCCAGGTCATCCGCCCTTTGAGCGACCTTGCCGCTGCCGCCGATGCGCTGGACCCGAACAGGAAGGCCGCGCCGTTGAGCGAAGCCGGCCCACGTGAAGTCGCGCATGCCGCCCGGGCCTTCAATGCCATGCGCGACAGGATCGCCCACTATCTCGAAGAGCGCGTGCAGATCCTTGCCGCCATTTCCCACGATCTCCAGACGCCGATCACGCGCATGCGGCTTCGCGCCGACATGGCGGATGAATCGCCTGAAAGGGATAAGCTGGTGCAGGATCTCCGCGAGATCGAACGACTGGTTCAGGACGGTATTGCTTACGCCCGAAGTGCGCACGGCAATGTCGAGAAGACTTCCCGCATCGACCTCGCATCCTTTATCGACAGCCTGGCCTATGATTATCAGGACACCGGAAAGTCCGTGGCCGTCGTCAGTGCCGTTGACGGGACCATACCCGTCAAGCCGCATGCGTTGCGCCGGATCCTCTCCAACTTCATCGACAACGCGCTGAAATTTGCCGGCGCTGCCGAGATCAGTGTCGAGCGACGGGAAAATGGCGAGGTCGCCATCACGGTGATGGATCGGGGGCCGGGCATTCCGGACGACATGCTCGAGGCTGCGATGCAGCCGTTCTTCAGGCTCGAACAGTCCCGCAATCGGGAGACGGGCGGCACCGGGCTCGGACTTGCGATCGCCCAGCAACTGGCAGGGGCCATTGGCGGCTCGGTGCGGCTCTACAATCGCGCCGGCGGCGGTTTGGCGGCGGAGGTCGTCATCCGCTGATATCGCGGTCAAAGTTCGCCGAAGCGGTTTGTAGCTCTACAGCGCCGCGCGTCTTATCAGACGCGCAAAGGTCGCTGTAGCACTTTGAATTACTGCATGTTTTATCCTCAAATCGAATAGGATTTAAGGAGCCATGCAGTAGGTGTCCGGAGCGACCACCGCTACGCTTTGGTACATTTCCGGCTGTTTCGGAAACATGCCGGATACCTCCGCCGGTCAAATTTCTCTCCGTCAACGCAGTCGCCAGGGGCGACACAATAACGGAGTGTTCCATGACACAGGTCGACAAGGTTCTCTACACCGGCAGGACGCATACCAGCGGCGGTCGCGACGGCGCCGCACGCAGTGATGATGGGCGGCTGGATGTCAAGCTCTCGCCACCGGGAAGCGCCCATGCCGGGACCAATCCCGAGCAACTCTTTGCGGCCGCATGGTCGGCCTGTTTCATCGGCGCCATCGGTAAAGCGGCGGGAAAGCGCGACGTCAAGCTTCCTGGAGATCTCTCCGTGGCTGCCGAGGTTGATCTCGGATCGACCAACGGCGCCTATCTGCTCCAGGCGCGGCTGAAGGTGAACATGCCCGGCATCGAGCGGGAACTGGCGACAGCCCTAGTTGAAGAGGCGCATCAGACCTGCCCCTATTCGAAGGCGACCCGCGGCAACATCAACGTCGAGTTGACGGTCGCCTAAAACGATGAAAGCTCGCCGCGTCGCGGCGAGCTTTCATGGAAATGGAATGGGCGATGCTTGCGCATCGCCATCGGAGGATCCAATGAAGCTGATGATCATCATCGCACTTGGAGCGGCGGTTTTTGCAGCACCGTGTATCTATGATGTGAGCTCGCAAGAACCTTCGCCCTTGATAGGCCTGTTTGCTGCGGCTTCCACGATTGAGGGTGCCACCGTCAATTTCGCGCCGAGCAGGCACTGACCTCTCGAAGGTGACCCCAACCGGCCCCGCTCGTGCGAGCGGGGCCGGTTGGGGTGGCGATCCCCTTGTTGTCAGTCGATGATTTCTTCCTGGCGCTCGGGCAGAAGCCAGTTGAGGAAGACCGCGCAGATGCCGCCGGTTGCCACGCCCGATTCCAGTACGTCCGCGAGCGCCCGGGGCATATGCGTGACGAACTCGGGAACCTGAGAGACGCCGAGCCCGAGGGCAAGCGAGATGGCGATGATCAGAAGCGCGCGGCGGTCCAGATGAACGCCGGCGAGGATGTTGATGCCGGAGGCGGCAACCGCGCCGAACATGACGATGACGGCACCGCCGAGGACCGGTTCCGGCACGGCCTGGATGACGCCGGCAACCGTCGGGAACAGCCCGAGCAGGACCAGCGCGGCGGCGATGTAGATGCCGACGTGACGGCTGGCGACGCCGGTCAATTGGATGATGCCGTTGTTCTGCGCAAACACCGAGCTTGGGAAGGTGTTGAAGATGCCCGCCAGCAGCGAGTTCACGCCGTTGACGAGAACGCCGCCCTTGATCCTCTCCATCCAAAGCGGACCTTCGATCGGCTGGCGCGAGATCTTGCTGGTGGCGGTGATGTCGCCGATCGCCTCAAGCGACGTGACGAGATAGATGACCACCATCGGCGCAAACAGCGACCACGAGAAGTCGACGCCGAAATGAAACGGCACCGGCGCCTGGAACCAGGCTGCCTGATGCACGCCGGCAAAGTCGAGGCGACCCATCCATGCCGCCAGCAGATAACCGGCGGCGAGCGCCAGCATGATGGCGCTACTGCGGACCCAGACGACCGGAATGCGGTTGAGCGCAATGATAAGCCCAAGCACGACGCCTGACAGCAGCAAGTTTTCGCCGTTGGCAAAGGTGCCCTGCGACATCGCGGCAAAGCCTCCGCCCATGCTGATCAGGCCGACCTTGATCAAGGTAAGGCCGATCGTCAGGACGACGATGCCGGTGACGAGAGGGGTGATCAGGCGCTTGACGAAGGGCAGCACGCGCGAAAGGCCCATTTCGATGAAGGATCCGGCGATGACGACGCCGAATATGCACGCCATCACGGTTTCGACCGGCGTCCCCTGCTTCACCATCAACACGCCGCCGGCAATCAACGGGCCGACGAAGTTGAAGCTTGTTCCCTGAACGATCAGCAGGCCCGCGCCGAGCGGGCCGAAACGGCGACATTGAACGAAGGTTGCGATCCCCGAGATGACCAAGGACATCGACACGATCATGTTCGTGTCGCGAAGAGAGACACCGAGTGCCTGGCAGATCAGCAGGCCTGGCGTGACGATCGGCACGATGATTGCCAGCAAATGCTGCAGCGCTGCAAGAAAGGCGATCGGCGGCGAGGGGCGATCGTCGAGGCCGAGCACGAGTTCGGTCGGCCGCGTCGGCGCGGCGGTGGGATTGTGTATGTTCATGTGCGTCGACCCATGGTCAGGGTCCCGAGCAGGTTCGGCGTGCGCGATTTCGAAGTCCGTCGGTCGGCTGAAAGTTTCGACATTGTTCCTCCCTTGTCGATCGCCGAATGTCTCGAAACATTCGGTGCGGCGCCCGCCGTCCTCCAACGTTGGGTGCGCGGCGAAAGCTAGATGAATTCGACGTTTCTCATTCACAAGAAATACGTGAAGCTGTTTCGCTGGTGCTCAGCGCAATCATGCGGAGTGCCGCCGGCCCGCCCTGCAAGACCAAAGTCTGATGCAAGATCTTGCCGTCGACAGATCGCGCCCATTGACCTCAACTATGCTTGAGTTTCTATAAGGCACTCCGTACAGCGCTATGGAGAAACATGATGACCGACCAATTGCTCTTTCGAAATGTCATGAAGATCAAATGCCGGGCATCTGCAGCCCTTCCGTGAAGCGGTGCGGGCAGCGGTCGACTTCGTGGAAGAGAACGCTCCACAATTGATGGTCCGCACGTTCATCGACGAGACAGAAATGCGGGCGTTCAGCTACCAGCTCTACCGAAATTCCGCCGATGTCCTGCGCCACTGGCAGATGTCGGATGCGCATATTCAGAGCGTGTCTGCGCATTGCACCGTCGAAAAATTCGAAGTCTACGGCGATCCGAGCGAGGAGGTGGCGAGAGGCGTGTCCCAGTTCATGGGTGACGGACGCGGCATGATCATGCCACCGCTGAAAGGCTTCTCGCGCTTCTAGGCGCACGCGTATCCGGCCATGCGGCGTGTGTGCCAATCGCCCCCTCTGACAGCGCGCGCGCACTCGGCCATGCCATCATCGGACTGGTTGATGCGTCCTGTAGTTGTCGATCCGCTCGGTCTGAGAAAGTGCGCCAGATGCCGCCCTTTGACTCCACTCGCGAATGTCGCCTGTCCGTCTGTCTGGAGCCCCGCATCGGGTCGGCTGTGGCTGAGCTTCTCTCTTCCTAAAACCGATAGTCCGTGCTGACGCTGCGCTGCCTCGGGGCTCTCTCTTTGGCTTTTGGCCTCGCCGTTCGAAATCAACAGGCTGAAAAACAAATTCTGATTTACGTACCTCAGAAAATGGGTTAGCAGTACTTCCGGAGGAGTTCTTATGACATTGTTTCGTTGCGTTCGTGCCCGAGCACGGGGCGTGGCGGCCGACCCTATGGGGCGTGGCTTGACGATTGCGGTCGCCACATGACGGCTGCGGCATCCCAGAGTGCGCCACCCGTCCTCGAGGCGAGGGGCATTTCAAAGACGTTTGGCATCGTCGAGGTGCTGCGCGACATCGATGTGTCCGTGCGGCCCGGCGAAGTCCACGCCATCATCGGCGAAAACGGCGCCGGCAAATCCACGCTGATGAAGATATTGGCTGGCAACCATTTGCCGACCCGGGGCGAGCTGGCGATCGATGGAAAACCGGTGAGCTTTTCCGGCCCTGTCGATGCCGAACAGGCGGGTATCGTCCTTGTTCACCAGGAAATCCTGCTCGCACCGGATCTGACGGTGGCGCAGAACATTTATCTCGGCCGCGAACTGCGCAAAGGTCTTTCCGTCGACGACCGGGCCATGAACGATGGCGCGGCCAGAGCGATCCATGATCTCGGTGCCGATCTCGACCCAAGGACCATTGTGCGCCGTCTGTCGATCGCCCAGCGCCAGCTGGTCCAGATCGCGCGGGTGCTGCTGGTGCCGCACCGGGTGGTGATCTTCGACGAGCCGACGGCGTCCCTGACGCCGCATGAAACTGAAGCGCTGCTCAAAGTGATCAAGGATATCCGCGCCAAGGGCGTCGGCGTTCTCTATATTTCGCACCGACTGCCGGAGGTGAAGGAGATCGCCGACCGGGTGACGGTGCTGCGCGACGGCCGGGTCGTTGCTGGGCACACTGCCGCCGAGCTGCAGCCGGCCGACATGGCGCGGCTGATGGTCGGGCGCGATGTCGCAAAACTTTATCCCGAACGCCACGGTGGGCCTGCACGCGACGTCGTGCTCGAGATCGAAGACTTTTCGGTGCCGGGCTTCGCGCGCAACGCCACCTTTCAACTGCGCAAGGGCGAGATCCTCGGCTTTGCCGGTCTTGTCGGCGCCGGCCGAACCGAGTTGATGGAGGGCATTGCCGGGCTTCGTCCGGGCCACGGCAGGATCAGGCATCACGGCCAGGCGGTGAATTTCTCCAACGTTGAGGCGAGCCTCAAGGCTGGATTGGTCTATCTAAGCGAGGACCGAAAGGGCAAGGGCCTGTTGCTGACCAAGGATCTGAGGGTCAACCTGACGCTTGCCTCGCTATCCCGCTTTGTCAAAACCCTGCAGATCGACCGCAAGAAGGAAGCCGACGCGCTCGACGGGGCGATCCGCGAGTTCGACATCCGAACCGGCCGCAAGGATATCCTTGCCGGGCAGCTGTCCGGCGGCAACCAGCAGAAGCTGCTGCTTGCCAAAATGATGATGCTCGATCCGGAGATCGTCATCATCGACGAGCCGACGCGCGGCATCGACATCGGCAACAAGGAGCAGATCTACAAATTCATCGCCAAGCTCGCAGAGGAGGGGCGGTCGATCATCGTCGTCTCCTCGGAAATGCCGGAGCTGATCGGCATCTCCGATCGCATCCTGGTCATGCGGGAGGGCCATATCGTCGGCGAAGTTACGGGAGAGAAGATGAACGAAAACGAGATCGTCGTTCTTGCGACAGGCGCCAATACTGGGGAGGCCGCGTAAGCGCGGGAGACGATCATGACGAATGTTGCAACCGAAACGCAGAAGGCGCCGCGAACCTCGCGAGACTGGGACATGGCGGCGATCGCCCCCTTTGTCGCGCTGGCACTGCTGCTCATCCTTGGCTATTTCGCCAACCCGAATTTCATCTCCGTCGCCAACCTGTTGAACGTCATCACCCGCAGCGCCTTCATCGCCATCATCGCGCTGGGTGCGACCTACGTGATCTCCTCCGGCGGGCTCGATCTGTCCGTCGGTTCGATGGTCGCCTTCGTCGCCAGCCTGATGATCCTGTTCATCAACAGCTGCGTCATTGCCGACCCCGTGCTGATGCTGATCTGCGCCGCGATCCTGGCGCTGGTGCTGGGGGCTGCCTGCGGGCTCGTCAACGGGCTCATCACCACCCTCGGCCGGATCGAACCCTTCATCGCCACGCTCGGCACCATGGGCATCTATCGCGGGTTGACCACCTGGCTGTCGCAAGGTGGCGCGATCACCCTACAGGACCGCGAACTGCAGCAGATCTACCGGCCAGTTTATTTCGGATCGGTCGCCGGTGTTCCCGTGCCAATCATCATCATCTTCGTGACGGCCGCGATTGCTGCCTTCGTGCTCTATCGCACGCGTTATGGCCGTCACGTCATTGCGGTCGGCTCCAACGAGGACGTGGCCCGTTACTCCGGCATCTCGGTCAATAAGGTTCGCACCATCGCCTATGTGATCCAGGGCCTCTGCGTCGCCGTCGCCGTGCTGCTCTATGTGCCACGCCTCGGCTCCACATCGGCTACGACGGGCATTCTCTGGGAGCTACAGGCGATCACCGCTGTAGTCGTCGGCGGAACGGCTCTGAGGGGCGGCGTCGGACGTGTCTGGGGCACGGTCTGCGGTGCCTTCATCCTGGAGATCGTCGGCAACATCATGCTGCTTTCGAACTTCGTCAGCGAATACCTGATCGGCGCCATCCAGGGCGCGATCATCATCATCGCCATGCTGGTGCAGCGCTCGCTGATGCGCCGCACGTGAGATTGGCCGGGCCGTTGGGGCGAGCCCGGTTTCATTGCAATCGAGCCCCGTGGAAATCTTGGGAGGGAGACTATGCGTAAACAAATTATCGGCCTGGCCGTCGCCGCCGTGGCGGCATTTGCAGGCGCTGCACCGGGCGCCTTTGCACAGGACAAGAAAGTGACGATCGGCGTCTCGATCCCGGCGGCCGACCATGGCTGGACGGCCGGCGTCGTCTTCCACGCCGAACGCGTTGCCAAGCTGTTGATGCAGGAGCATCCGGGCCTGAACGTCATCGTCAAGACATCGCCCGATGCAGCCACCCAGGCAAACGCCGTGCAGGACCTGGCGGTCCAGGGGCTTGATGCGCTGGTCATCCTGCCGTCGGATCCCGATCCGCTCGTCAACGCCATCCAGCAGGTCAAGGATTCCGGCGCCTTCGTCGCGCTCGTCGACCGCGCGCCGTCGGTCAACGACAGCTCGATCCGCGATCTCTATGTCGCCGGCAACAACCCGGCGCTCGGCCAGGTCGCCGGCGAATACATCAAGAAGACGACGCCGGATGCCGAAGTCGTCGTCATCCGCGGTCTGCCGATCCCGATCGACCAGCAGCGCCAGGACGGTTTCGACAAGGGCATCGCCGGTTCCAACGTCAAGGTTCTCGACCGCCAGTATGGCAACTGGAACCGCGACGACGCCTTCCGCGTCATGCAGGATTACCTGACGAAGTATCCGAAGATCGACGTGGTCTGGTGTCAGGATGACGACATGGCCGTGGGCGTTCTCGAAGCCATCGGCCAGGCCAAGCGCACCGACATCCAGTACATCGTTGCCGGTGCCGGCTCGAAGGACATGATCAAGAAGGTCATGGACGGCGACAAGATGGTTCCGGTCGACGTGCTCTATCCGCCGGCGATGGTCGCAACCGCAATGCAGCTGACCGCTGCCAAGTTCTACGACCAGGTCCCGGTCAGCGGCGAATACATCCTCGACGCCACGCTGGTGACCAAGGACAATGCCGAGCAGTTCTACTTCCCGGATTCTCCGTTCTGATAAGCCAGGCGCGCCCATCGGTCGGGCGCGCCTTTTCCTTTCGCACTCATTTTTCAGGACACAATCGCGCTTGGCCAACCCTGTGTCCGGCGCCTCTTCAGCGTGACATCGATCCGGTCACGGCAGCTTAGACGAGGAAAAATCATGAAAACGATTAAGGGCCCCGGTCTGTTTCTTGCGCAGTTTGCCGGGGATGCGGCGCCGTTCAACTCGTTTGCGGCGATCACCAAGTGGGCTGCCGATTGCGGCTACAAGGGCGTGCAGGTGCCGACCTGGGATACCAGGCTGATCGATTTGCAGCAGGCGGCGACGTCAAAGGCCTATTGCGACGAGCTTGCCGGCATTGCCCGCGACAACGGCGTCGAGATCACCGAGCTGTCGACCCATCTGCAGGGCCAGCTGGTCGCCACCCATCCGGCCTATGACGAGGTGTTCGACGGTTTTGCCGTGCCGGAAGTGCGCGGCAATCCTGGGGCACGGCAGCAATGGGCGGTCGAGCAGGTGAAGCTGGCGCTGACGGCTTCGAAGAACCTGGGGCTTAATGCGATGGCGAGCTTTTCAGGCGCGCTGGCCTGGCCGTTCGTCTATCCCTGGCCGCAGCGGCCGGCGGGCCTCGTCGAGGCCGCCTTCGACGAGCTGGCCAGACGCTGGAAACCGATCCTCGACCATGCCGAGGATTGCGGCGTCGACATCTGCTACGAGATCCATCCGGGCGAGGACCTGCACGACGGCATCACCTTCGAGATGTTTCTGGAGCGCACCGGCAACCATGCCCGCGCCAACATGCTCTACGACCCCTCGCACTATGTGCTGCAGTGCCTCGACTATCTCGACAACATCGACATCTACAAGGATCGCATCCGGATGTTCCACGTCAAGGATGCCGAGTTCAACCCGACCGGGCGGCAGGGCGTCTATGGCGGCTACCAGGGCTGGGTCAACCGGGCCGGGCGTTTCCGCTCGCTCGGCGACGGCCAGGTCGATTTCGGTGCGGTGTTTTCCAAGATGGCGGCCAATGATTTTTCCGGCTGGGCGGTGGTCGAATGGGAGTGCTGCCTGAAGCATCCCGAAGACGGCGCGGGCGAAGGCGCCGAGTTCGTCAAGCACCACATCATCCGGGTGACCGAAAAGGCCTTCGACGATTTTGCCGACGGCGGTACCGACGAGGCCGCCAACCGGCGCCTGCTGGGGATTTGAGGCGAAGCACAGCTTCGGCGGCAGCCCGCCGCAGCCGCAGTGCGCGCCCCGGCCGTAGCCCCTCACCCTAACCCTCTCCCCGCAAGCGGGGAGAGGGGACGTGCTACACGGTGCTGCCGAGCGAGAGGAAACGCCGTCGCGATCGCCCTTCTGCCAGCTGCTGGAGGAGGGGATGTGAGCTGACGCTGGCGCTGCTGTCTTGGCTGGTGGTGCGAGGGTGCCGCATATTCCTTCTCCCCGCCCGGCGGGGAGAAGGTGCCGGCAGGCCGATGAGGGGCAGCCTTACGACACGGCAACCCCAGGGCACGACGATCACGACACGACATGATGAAACGATACGAGGAGAGATGACATGGCAATCGAGGGAACGAGCGAGAAGCGCGAGCGGCGGATCAGGCTCGGCATGGTCGGCGGCGGTTCGGGCGCCTTCATCGGCGCGGTGCACCGCATCGCCGCCCGGCTCGACGATCACTACGAAC
>NZ_PVZR01000022.1:0-121616 GCF_003024455.1 Ensifer sp. NM-2 | reverse complement strand
TCCTGCCGCGCTCGGTAGGCAGCAGCCCCTCAATGATCCTCCATTCCAAATCCGTCAGATCGCCACGCGCCAAACCCGCCTCCTAAAAGACAGTTTTGAATCATGCTTCCACTGATTTGGGAATCCACTTTGTCAACAGGACCTAGTAGTTTGCGAGCTTCTTGCCGGTTGATCATGCGGCGTAGATATCAAATTATCCGGCAAGGCTTTGAAAGCGACGAGGGCCGATTGCTTGATTGTTTTTTCTCCAACGCTTCCCGGAAACGGCAAAATAACGGGTGTGTTCGTTAGCCCGGATAGCCATATCTTGGCCATCGCGAGCTTGTTTCCGCTGCTTACAATTCAGCCAGGGCGTGCCGCCTATACCGGGCAAAGGTTGCGCCATCGGCTGGCCCTCTACCATCGCGGCGAGCGGCGGCCCTTTGCGGCCTTCGATATGCTGCGGCTCCCCATCAACGACATCAGCTTTCATCCGCACGAACCGGTCATCGCGATTGCGGCAGGCAGCTACGATGGCGGCTGGTTTTTTGAAGGCGAGCTGGTCGCTTGGAACTGGTCATCTGATCGGTCTTGGCCGCTGGCCGGGGGTCTCCCCGAGATTGAGCGCTGCAGCTTCAATGTCGCTGGCGATCGGCTCGATCTGCTGGTCAGGCCTTGGGACGAGGAGTGGGGCAGCGAAGAAAGTGAGGAAGATCCGTTTGACCGGCTCTACCCGGTGAACGTTGCTTACGAGGGGGCAGTCGGCAGTATCGCTGTCGAGATCGATCCGGCGACATGGATCGCGCGTCAGATGATCGATAGGCAGATGTCCGATCAAGATCGGCAATCGGCGATGGAACGGCAGCTGGCCATTTGGTTCGGCACCGATCGACTGGTGCAGCGAGGCGCAATCTGGGACGTCGCTTGGCTGGACAGCGGCCGGCTCGCCGCCGTCCATGACCTCTGCCTGCTCGAAATTTATGACCTGGAGAACGGCAGCGTCGTCTGCTTCTCCGGTGAGGGGTATGGCGCGCGCATCCTGCGATCGTCGCCGCCGATTGTCCAGATCGGACCGCCTGCCTCAGCGCTTGGCGAAGCACCGCGCTCGCGACTGCAGGTGCTCCGTGACGGGCACCTCGCGGAATTTGGTGCGTTCGAGGGCGTCTATACCTTTGTCTCCTCCCGCGACGGCCGGGTTCTGGGACGGCGCGACAGACATCCGGCGGGCTTTGGCCAAGCCGATGTTCTGATCGATATCGGCACCGGACAGGCCCGGTTTGCCGACCTCGGCCATTATGACTGTTTCAATCATCATATCGGCATCGATGGCGCGCCAGATCTCTACCTGCTCCAAGGCACGCCACCGACCTCACACAAGAAGAAGCGTCTCTGCCGCGTGCGACCGGACGGCACCGTCGAGGACTTGTGGCCGCTCCTGCCTGCCGACGGCAGCCATGCCAGTCATGCCATGGAATGCATCGGCTGCTACGTCGAGGACGACGCCGGTCGTAGCATCGTCGTGGCCGGCCGGCACTATCACCCGGATCCGCGTCAGGGCCATCATGGCTTCATCTACCGAAAGGCGATCGAGCGACCGGGCCGTGAGATTTGGCGTCACACCACCACGGCGGCCGCCAGCGCCGTGGTTCATGTTGCGCCAATCGGACTGGTTGTTGCGGCGCTGCTCGACGGCACGATCCTCGTGCTCGACGCGGCAGCCGGCACTGTCGTGGCGAAGGCGCGTGCCGCCGTCGACGGAGTTGCCACGGTCATCTATGCGATGGATGCTTCAGACGCCTCGCTGGCTGTCGGAACGTTCGACGGATGCATCGCCGTCATGGCGCTCGACGAGCTGTCGGCCGATGGCGACATCCTGGAACTGGCCTGAGTCGTCCACCCTGCGCACCTCACGATCCTGCTTCCTTGACAACTCGCCTTCCCTTACAATCCCTTCCGTACACAGAGGAGTTCCGCCATGAGCGAAGACGCCTTCAACATATCGATCCGCAAGTTCTTGAAGGAAGTCGGCATCACCTCGCAGCGCAAGATCGAGGACACGGTGCGCGAAGGGCAGACCGGCGAAAAGACGCTGAAGGTCCGCATGACGCTGACGGCGGAAGGCACCGACCTCAACCACGTGGTAGATGGCGAGATCGAGCTTCCGTAAAACGCATCAAGCTTTCTACCGTGCGACGTCGCACCCCACTAATGTAATTTCGGATCAAGGTCTCCACTCATTGCACATCCGCATGGCAGTGGCCTTGCATGTGCCGGGCGGGCGCGAGTGTTCGCGACCTTTTCTGGTCAGGCCGGCCGTCTTGTTGATATGTCCGACCTTACAACAAAAAGATGCCTCCCAATTGAGCGGCGCCTGAACGGATGCCGGGCGTCGGATACGCCGGGCGTGACACCGTTTGGGTTCAAGAGTGGGCCGCGGCCACTGGATCATCGCTCTGAAAATCCGGTGGCCCGGTCAACGGTGATGCCCGACGATCAAGCCTCGTCAGGTCCATTTCTGTACACGAGGAACTTGTTGCCTTCAGGGTCGCGAAAATATGCGCAGTACGGGCCGTCGGCGTGTTCCCCTCTCGGACCGGGAGCGCCCTCGTCAGAGCCGCCAGCCGCCAACGCAACCGCATGGACCTCGTGAACCTGAGCACGGGACCGAGCTTCGAAGGCGACCATCCCGCCATTGCCGACGTTTGCGGGCGCGCCGTTGAAGGGGCTGATCACGCCGAATTCGAGCGCCTGGTGCCCGTAATAGACAGCCCTTCCGGGCTGCACCAGAACGCGGCCGATACCGAATACGCCGAGCAGCTTGTCATAGAAAGCCGCTGCAGCATCCAGGTCATTGGTGCCTACGGTCGAGTGACCCGGCAGCCCGCGGGGCTTGTCGGGCTGAGCTGTGATATCGTTCATTACGATCTTCCTCTTATGTTGCGCGCGGCCAGGGTGGTGACACCATCCTCAGCTACCAGAGGAGATCTGCGCGTTTCTTGTGTATCGCATTTTTCACAAATGCAGCCGGTGTGTTTCGAACTGTGTCAAACTGCCGGGCGGATACATCCTCATACAACTGCCCTCAGGAGCGATACGGACCCGGGACGTGAGCGGCGATACATGCCGTTACAAACGGCCCGTCGGGCGGACACATCGTCAATACACGAACGCACTCAAATGGTGCCGCTGGCCTCAATGACGAAGGCTCGAACAATGCGGAAAGGAAGACCAGATGAAAATGTCTCATGTCATGGCGGGTGCGCTGCTGATCGTTGGAAGTGGATTGGCGCCACTTGCGGCCAACGCACAGCAACCGGGAATTCAGCGCACCGACCTTGTGCAGCACGATCTCAGCATACCCGCGCACGAAACCGTTCAGGCACGCGTCGAGTTCGGGCCCGGCGCAATCTCCATCAAGCACTCTCATCCGGGCGAAGAGGTGGCCTATGTCCTCGAAGGCTCGCTGGAATACCAGCTCGAGGATAGAGCGCCGGTTACCCTTCATGCCGGAGAGGCCCTGTTCATTCCGGCCGGGGTGGCTCATCTCGCGAAGAATGTCGGCAGCGGCAAGGCATCGGAGCTCGCGACCTACATCGTCGAGAAAGGAACCCCGCTTGTCGTCGCGGTCAAGTGAGCGTTTCGACATGGATCCTCGAAAGCAGAGAGAAGGAAGTGTGAAAATGACCGCTGAGAAAACCGCCAACGCTTTTGCGCTGTCGCGCCGGGCTCTGCTCTTAAATGGAGCGGTGGCGGCAGCCCTTGCGGTGTCTCGCCCTGCCAGCGCTGTCGCCCAAGCGAACACCACGACGCCTTTGGAGGCCGGCGAAGTTCGCCCCTTCCGCGTTGATGTCCCGGCGGCAGAGCTCGTCGATCTCAGACAGCGCCTTGCCGCGACACGCTGGCCAGACCCTGAAACGGTCGATGACCGCTCCCAGGGCGTACAACTGGCGAAGCTTCAGGCGCTGGTGCGCTACTGGGAGACTGACTACGATTGGCGCAAGGCAGAGGCGAAGCTTAATGCCTTGCCGCAGTTTCTGACTGATATCGACGGCCTCGACATTCACTTCATCCATGTGCGCTCGCGTCATGCGAACGCATTGCCGCTTATCATGACCCACGGCTGGCCCGGTTCCGTTTTCGAACTGTTGCAAGTCATTGGCCCGCTGACCGATCCCACGGCGCATGGAGGGACGGCGGAAGATGCTTTCCATGTCGTGCTTCCGTCCATTCCAGGGTTCGGCTTTTCGGAAAAGCCCAAAGGTACCGGCTGGAACCCGGATCGCGTCGCTCGCGCCTGGGACGCCCTGATGAAGCGCCTCGGATATGGAAACTACGTGTCACAGGGCGGCGATTGGGGCGCCATCATTTCCGATGCGATGGGCCGTCAGGCTCCTGCGGGTCTGCTCGGCATTCATGTGAACAGGATTGAGCGCTCGACCACCATCCCGCCGGAAGTTGCACGGGCGTTGAGAAGTGGTGATCCTGCACCGGCGAATTTGACCGCCGAGGAACGGGCAGTTTTTGACCAGGCCAGGGAGTTCCTCAGCAAGGGCTTTGGCTATGCGGCAATCATGGGAACGCGTCCACAAACCGTCGGGTATGGCCTTGCCGACTCGCCGGTTGGACTGGCAGCATGGTTCTATGACAAGCTCGCCGACTGGGTGTTCACACGCGATGAACCGGAACGCGCGTTGGGCCGCGACGAGATCCTTGACAACATCACGCTTTATTGGCTGACGAACACCGCGACCTCGAGCGGCCGGATCTATTGGGAAAGCAGCGCCGGCAACAGCAAGTTGGCTCCTATTGCGATCCCGGCGGCCGTGACGATATTCCCGGGAGAGGTTTACAAGCCGCCGAAGGACTGGGTGGCACGAGCATACCACAACCTGATCTACTACAACCGAGTGAACAAGGGTGGACACTTCGCAGCCTGGGAAGAACCGGAGCTTTTCAGCGCCGAGTTGCGCGCCGCTTTCCGGCCATTGCGCCGGCTCTAGCGCGTCGATTTGGAAAAAAGCGCACGAGCCGGTGAATACGGCGACCTCCGCTGTCATCTTCACGCAGGCGGCCTTCGAGCGCAAATCCGAGAAGACCTATCCGATCTCGCGAAGGATTTGGAAACGGCCATCGAGATTGTCCAGGTTGAGGAGGGAGCCGATGTCGCACCTTGCCCCCCTCCGGCGCTATGTCAGGCTTCAGGCGTGAGGATGCCGCGAATTCGCATCCTCTCGATACCCTCTACGTTACCTCGGGGGGACTTCAGCCATGGACAACGCGCAAGGCAAGAAAGTCATCTTGGAATTCTTGCGCCAGCACACCCTTGCGGTGATCGCAACATCTCATGCAGACGGCAAGCCTGAAGCTGCGGCCATTGACTTTTCGGTGCGTGACAACCTCGAAATCGTGTTCGATACCTCCGAGCAGACCCGCAAGTTCGAGAACCTGTCAGATAGAACAAGCGTCGCACTTGTCGTCGGCTGGGACAAGAATATCACGGTTCAATATGAGGGCGACGCCATGAAGGTTTCCGCCTCCGAAATGCAGGAATACCAGAAAGCGCATCTTGAAAGCGTTCCAGTTGAGAGAGAGTTTGTCGAGAATGGTGCCGTCTTGTTTAAGGTCGTCCCTCGGTGGATGCGATATTCCGATTTCACCAAGGACCCTGTCGAACGTCTAGAGGTCCGCTTTTAGTGCCACGCGAGCGTGCGCTGACCAGCTATCTGCGGAAGAAATACAGTACGCGGTGCCAGACGCAGCATACGCGGTATCCCGATCGCACCTTGATCGGATAATTCCACCACAGGAGTTCGCCGATGTTGCTGCTTTGCCCGTTGACGATGGCGGTGAGTGTGCTGGTCAAGTAGGCCAAGGGATCGATGGCGTTGAGCTTGCAGGTCTCAATGAGCGTGGCGATAGTGGCTGAGCTTTCGGCCCCGGCGTCGTGCCCCGCGAAGAGTGCGGTCTAGCGCCATCGTCCGTTCATTCTGCCCATGTCGGCGATCACCGGTTTTGGCTGTCACACAGCCAGGCGGATTTCCGGATTACTGCACCCGGTTCGGGCACAACGCTTTGTACTGGTCCAAGGCTACATCGTAGCCGGAGGCGCTCGAGCCGTCCAACGGCTCCCCGCCGCCTGCCTCGACCAGTAGGTATTCGGTGCTCATCCCGGTCGGATCATAGTCCGGGTTCGGCCCATTGAACTGGTAGCCTCGTCCATTGAGCGTGATGAAGGTGCCGGTTTTGCAGTTGGCCGAGATTTTCGTCAGCAGCTCCACCTTCAGTTCGTCCGCGATGCACTTCGGCGTTACCTTCTGCACGTACTCCCGGCAAAAGGCGGTGGCATTCTCCCGCGTGTGTTTCGTGAATATTTTGGCGTGAGTCGTCCCGATGTTCGACTTCTTCACCACCGTCACCTCCATGCCGGCACGCGAGCCGTAATAGAGCGTCTCCGCCTTTGCCGCTGCGCTCATGGCGAGCAACAGCCCGATCGTCGTGGCAAGACGCATCATTTCCCCTGTGTAATTCCGCGTTGGAGCAACATACCACGATCAACCCTCCGTTGCGTACCTTCCCCCTGGTGCAGCGCGAAGCCCCTTGGGGCTCGGCGCTGGCAACATGACCGCTATCTTCAGAAAGATGGTTTTTGCGAGGGGCTCAATGAGCACCGGCGCCGCCTCCAGCGCCCGGCTTTTGGTTCAGCAACAAAGCAACCGCAGCGATTGCCAGCACGACCCCGATGACAGCGAAGGTGTCGCTGAAACCCAGAATGAGCGCCTGGCGTCGAACGACTTGGCCCAGAGCCGCGATCGCCTTGTGACTGGCAAGAACCGGGTCGGAAACGCCGTGCGCCATGAAGTAACTGGCAGTCTGGGAGAGACGGTCGCGGACCTCCTCCCGGGCAAGGGTCACCGACTGGCCGATGATGTTCGAATGGAACTGCTCGCGCTTCGTAAGGATCGTGCCGAGCGATGCCGTGCCGATGGCGCCGCCGAGGTTGCGCAGCATGTTGGACAGCCCAGAGGCCGCAGCGGCGTCGGACGGAGCAATGCCAGCCGTGGTGATGGCGGTGATCGGCGTCAGCACCAGCGCCTGTCCGATCGCACGCACGATGTTGGGGATCCAGAACTGATCGCCGGCACTGTCCGCCGAAAGGGTAATGTTCATGAAGCAGCTGATTGCAAAGATCGAGATGCCGAGGAAACCGATGTAACGGACGTCGAACCGTTTCATCAGGACAGGGACGAGCGGAATGAGCAACAACTGCGGCAAACCCGTCCAAGCCAGGACGTTGCCGATCTGCTCGGCGTTGTATCGCTGCACCTGGCCCAAATATTGCGGCAGAATATAAACGCTTCCGAAAAGCGCGACACCGACGAGCATATTGACGGCAACGCCGATCCCGAAATTGCGCTGTGTCAGCAGACGCAGGTTCACCAGCGGCTTCTTCACGGTGAGTTCAATCCAGATGAAAGCGGCAAGGAAAACGAAGGCGATGATGCTGAGCTTGACGATGAATGGAGAGGAGAACCAATCCTCCTTGTTGCCTTCCTCAAGCACGGTCTGAAAAGCGGCGAGCCCGACGGTCATCGCAATGATGCCTGCCCAGTCACCTTCCTTCAGGAGGTGGAGCTGCATCGGCTGCTTGTCGAGCGTCAGGGCAAGGGCAACGACCATGAGGGCGCTCGGTACGGCGTTGATGAAAAAGATAGACTGCCAACCGTAGTTTTCGGTCAGATAGCCGCCGATCGTCGGGCCGATCGCCGGGGCAAACGTGACCGACAGAGCAAAGAATGCCAGGCCGAGCGGCTGCTGCGTCTTCGGAAGCTTGGTCAGCACCATGGTAAACGCCATGGGGATCAGAACGCCACCGGCAAAGCCCTGCAACCCGCGCAGAAGGATCATCGTTCCAAGGTCGTGAGCAAAGGCACAGGCAATCGAAAACAACGGGAAGAGAACGGAGTTTACCAGAATGTATCGGCGGAACGAGAAGACGCTGCTGAAATAGGCCGTCAAGGGAATGACGACGATTTCGCCGATCAGGTAGGAGGTGGAGATCCAGGCGCCATTGTCGATGCCGGTACCAATGCCGCCCTCGATATCGAGCAATGAGGCATTGGTAATCTGGATGTTGAGAATGGCCATGAACGCGCCGATCATGCCGGCGAGTACGGCGATCCAATCCCTGGTGCTGGCCCGCGGCTGCGAGGCGACTGTGGTGGTTGAAATCTCGGAGGACATGGCTGCAATCTCCTCACCTTTCCCATCAGACCCGGTTGCCCTGAGCGGCAGCCTTGGTGTCGATACTCGGCTGCACCGACATGCCGGGGCGAAGATCGCCGGAAGCAGCGCTCTTGCCGTCAAGAATGATTTTGACCGGGATACGCTGGACGACCTTTGTGAAGTTGCCCGTGGCGTTATCAGGCGGAAGCAGAGCAAACTCCTGGCCACTTGCCGGCGCGATGCTGTCGACACGGCCATGATAGGTGCGGCCGGGGAACATATCGACTTCGAGATCGACAGTTTGACCAGCATGCACGTCGGTCAACTGTGTTTCCTTGTAATTGGCAATCACATAGACCGCAGTGGTTGGCACGATCGACATCAGCTGCGTGCCGGCCTGGACATATTGGCCGACCCTTAGCGTGCGGTTGCCCACCGAGCCGTCAACAGGCGCGAGGATTGTCGCATAGGAAAGATCGAGTTCGGCCTGGCGTTGAAGGGCCAGGCCACGGGCAAGAGCGGCCTTTGCCTGGGCAACCTCGGCGTTCAGAAGATCAACCTGCTTGATCGCGGCGTCGAGAATGGCGCTGTCGCGCGCGACGGCGGCCCTGGCTACCCCGATCTGCGAGGCTGCCTGCTCAGCGGTCCGCACCGGGCCATATCCTGTAGTCGCAAGATTCGAATAGCGCTTGTCGTTCTGTTGCGCGAAGGTCTCATTGGCCTTGTCGACGTCGACGGTCGCGCGTGCTGCGGCGATCGTCGATTGCTGGATGTCGAGGGCGGCTTCCTTGGCAGAAAGCGTAGCCTCGGCGGCAGCGACATCAGCCTTCGCCTGGTCGAGCGCGGATCTGAAATCGCGATCGTCGATTCTTGCAAGCGGTTGACCAGCGATGACCGTTTGGTTGTCGCTGACAAGCACTTCGATAATATGGCCGGACACCTTCGGAGCGATCGTGCTGGAGTCGGCCTTCACATAGGCGTCATCCGTTGACACGTGGAAGCGGCCAACCGTCCAATAGTCATGACCAAAATAGCCGCCGGCGGCCATCAACGCGAGCGCAGTTGCCCCGATGAGCACAGAGCGGCCCGAGCGCTTGCGGGCCGCCCTTGCTTCAGCGGCCGACCCGGCCAGCTCTGCGACGCGTGGCGGCTTGCCGGCATCGAGCGTTGCAGGCACCGCTTCCGCAACCGCATGAGCGGCGGAGGGGACGTTGTTATTCAGGGCATGCAGCTTATTGCTAGGCATTGTTATTCTCCGGAACAGGTCGCCAAGGCTACGGCCTCTGGTTAATTGGAAATTTGATATTTTCCAAAATACGCGCTATAAAATCGAAGTCAACGGAAATTTGGAAACTCACGATGGTCCAAAATCACAAAATCGAGAAGAGATCGCGAGGCCGGCCCCAGGTGCGGTGCGACGAGGACACCAGGAATGTCATCATCGAGGCCGCAAACAAGCAGTTCCACGAGAACGGATACGCAGCAGCCAGCATTGCGGCGATCGCGCAAGAGGCGGGCGTCTCGACCAAAACGCTCTACAGGCTTTTCCCGACGAAGGCCGACGTCTTTTCGGACCTGATTTCCGATCGTATCGCCCGCTTCCTGCTGGCGCTGGATGTGAGCACGCTTGCAACGACGGACCTGCGACAGGGTCTCGAGCGAATGCTGACGGCCTATGGCATGCTGACGCTCTCCGACGATACCATCACCATCACGCGCCTTGTCATCGGCGAGTCCGACCGCTTCCCGGAGATCGCAACCTCATTTTATGAGCAGGCGATCGTCAAGACCAACAACTTGATGGAGGATTGGTTGCGCAAGCAGGCCGATCGCGGCGCCCTTACGCTTGCAGATCCGCACGCAGCTTGCGGGATGCTTCGCGGGATGATGGTCATGGAACCCCAGCGGGCCGCCATGCTGCGTCAGAAACCGGCGCCCCGCATCGAAGAGATTGCCGCGCGCGCGCGGATGTGCGCGGATTTGTTTCTAAGGGGCACTGCGACCGCTCGATCTTGACGGCATCTTACCGGCGTTGCACTCCCACGATCCGGTCGAGCCGAAATCGTTGTCCCAGGACTCCAGCATGGCGGGCCAGGTGCAAGAGCCGGCATCGCACTGATCCATCGTGAGAGCAGCCAATGCCAGCCGCACCCATGCCAACCAACGGCTTGCAATTGGGCGCAACGAATTTTGCGCGAGGCATTCCATCACGCTGAATTTATCCCGCCCAATCGGCCTTGCAGCGGCGTCGAGCCGCACACATACAAAGTGGTGTCTCCATCCTTGTAGGGGCTCCGCCGCCAATTAATAGTCCCGTTGCCGTTGTGGAGCCAACGCCATCGTCTGCGCATAGGCGAGCGGCGAGCGGTTGCCCGGCAGGTTTTCGTCCAGCACCAGCGTTTTGAGATCGTCGGCGCGGATGTCGAGAGATATGGCACGTTCGAGCTTGTCGATCGACCAAACGGCGTAACCGAATTTCGGGTCAAATCCACAATCGCAGCCGCAATCGCCTTTGGCGATTTTCGTCGGTCTTTCAGATAGGCACATGATCTGCGGTTTTGGCAGCTTGTAGCAATGCCCCTCATACGCATAACCATAAATCACGCCAATGCTATTTATATAATCTACATCACCACTCAAACTAACAGGAAGGAAACTATAAGATTTTCCGTCAAATACGGCTATCGTTACTCCATCACCGACCACCCCGGAGCTTTTCATTATATACTCAATAATCTGCTCAATTAGTCTTGCTATATCATCACTTATTGACGTATCGCCAATACTTCTTATCTTGCCATCTATTTCAGATAGCATTCCTCTTATATTTTCATCTTTACTTTGTTTATCATAAAATTTCGCCGGTCGTCCATATAATCTAATATCTCCTGGGCGGTAGGCCTTATATTCAATTATATCTTTTAGATCTTCCAGGTCTTTTGCATCTCCAACAACAGGATTAACATAGCAATCACTCATCTTTCCCTCCTATGGCTCACCTTGAACCGATGATTTCACGCCACGCAAAATTCTCTTCCAGCAGTTCGGCAACCGCCCCGTCCGCTGCGGCAATGACGGCGTTTGCCGCTTGGTCAAGGCGCAGCGTGTTCGGATCAAGCGTTCTCAATGCGGTAGCAAGCGCCGCGCCCACAGCGTCGCGTGCAGCGGTCAGTGCCAGCTTGAAATACAGCGGCTTGATGCTGAATGCGTCCGCCGTCGCCTGACGAAACGTATCGAATTCGTCCCGCGCCAGTTCCCGGATATCAACAACCAGAAGCCGGCTGTCGGCGCAGCCATTTGCAACCAGGTCCCGATGGTAAATCGCAACGATACTATCGAAGATGGCGCCGACGAACGGCAGCGCGCGGTCGTGCACTTCGTGGGTCACTGCGGACATTTGCCGGAAATTGGTCGCCAGGCGGATCTGCCTCTCGGGGCTGGTTTCCGCAAAGCGGTTCAGTTCGTTGTAGAGCAGCAGATTGCCTCTCGTTCGCCGCAGAAGCCGGTCAATCGCAGAATCGAAATGCAGGAACGAGATCAGCGAAACACAGTCGGAAAAAGCTTCGGAGAACGAAAAGAAGTCGCCGTCGGGCGATATCGCGGTTGGCACGTCTGTCTCCGACAGCATTATGAGGTGCCCGACTTCGTGCGCGATCGTGTCAAAATTCAACGCATAGGGTCGCAGTACGCCGTCGACGTCGGACCAGCCGAGTTCCAGAAAGCCATAGCCCGCCTGCGCATTGTCCCAATCGACAAATGGAACGATTTCAAGCCTCGGAAAAGTTTGATCGAAGAACCAATCGATCGGCCGCCCGAGATAACTCTGCCAGATGTCGAGAACGAAACGTACGCAGGCGTAGGCGTGGACGGCGAGAAATGGCCGGGAGGTCGGATCGATGTTGTCGAAGTGACGGTCCGGCCCCGGCCTCACCGGCGCACGCCTTGCCCCGTCGAATGGCGGCAAACCCGCTAGACCGTAGGGCTGCTTCTCATAGAGCGGATCAGCGACATACATGGAAAGGTCGCTGGGGCCCTCGCCGATTTCGTCACGCGGTATCGACAGCCACACACGATCGGGCTGTTCGTATCCGGGAATGAAAGGCGGCTGGGGATAAATCCAGAAACGCGTGCCGAGGCGCGCATTTGCAGCGTCGAGGGCATCGTCCCGAAGCAGACGCATCGCACAATTGCCCCCCTCGATTGAAAATCCGGCAATTAAGGATTCAATTTATAAGTGTTTACTAATTTTGAGTCAATGCCGCCCGCCTCAAGGTCTCGAACAAAGGTGTTCGTGGCAACCCACGAGGTGCTTACACGCGCCGCATCTCGTTTCACCGCGATGGCTCGCGCGCTTCGCAGCGCAAGCAGCGCGTCCAGTCTTTTTTGTCTCACCATCTCATTCCGCAGCTCTTTGAGCCTCTCCGCCTGACACCCCGCAGCACGCAAGATCGCTTCCAACTTACGCTCTCGAAAGTTCATGTTTCGCGCGATTGTTGTCAGCACATCGCGCTCGGCAGCCGTTATGAAATTCCCGCGCATCAAGCTGGCGAACGTCCGCTGCAGATCTACCAATGAGTCCGTCAATGGAAGGAAGCCAAGCTCCGGCGGCCCCGAATGAACGGCGACCGCATCATCGGGAGCGAGCCGCCAACGCCGATACCACCTGTAGATCAGGCCCACGCCGATCATTCCGAATTCGTCGAGTTCCGCCGCTCTGAGTGCGCCCATGCTCGCAGCGCCGATCACGACGATCCCCTGCGCCATCGCCCAGAGGATTTCCTTGTGTCGGACAGCCGGCCTGTCTTCGAATTGGCCGTCGATCAAGACCATTGCACGCGGGCGGAATGCGTGGGCGGCGAGCAGAATGTCGCCTTGCGCGACGGGCTGCAGGTAGATGGCGTCGAGAACTGGTTCCGCCTCGGCCAACCGAAGAGTCGGACCAAGAAACACCAGGATCGGACTTTCCTCGCTCGCATCGACCATCTGAACACTCAACGCAAAATCGAAAAAGGAAGAGCTCCGGGAAGGATGGCCCTTATGCACTGAACTCCCGTTTCAGCGTCCGCTCCGACGGGCACTACCAATATAGGCCCCAGCCCGGCGGATGTGACCACGTCGACAAGCGATCCGAGATCGGAGATTTCGGGCGCTTCGATTGCCGAGGGTGGCGTCACGAATGCGCCACCAAGAATGAGCTGACGTGCCTTCTCAACGACAGCATCGGTGCTTCGTCTATAATGCGCCCGGGTTTGATCATCGCGTGCACCCGATATTGCCCCTGCGCGTGCTGACAAGGCTTCGAGCATTGCGCTTGACGCCGCCGCCTCGACGCTCGGCCCCGCCGCGTAGCCCTCAGTTGGAAGAGCAAGGATGGGCTCGCCCCGGCCCGTCTCGATCGTCTGGCACCAGACGACTGGAACTTTTGCCGGCGAATGGGCAAGCCAAAGGCCAATGGATATGCCGTGCTTGCCGGCGACGGACAGTATGTGATCAACGCTGTCACCCAGCCCGAATGGCGAAATTCGCATTCGATCGAAGAAGCCGTGGGTGGCGAAAGCGCGCGCGACGGCGTCGCGTTCGATGCATTCGAACAGTCCATGCAGAAACGCGCCGACGACGGTCATGTGACAGGCAAGACCCGTGGTCGTACGCGTGAACAAGCCATCGTGGGCGGGCGGCGGATCCGTGTAGCAGGTGTGAACAAGTTCCAGGGGAACCGGCTGCGTCCGACCTGTCGCCACATCGATGCCGGTGATCCACGGTATCGTCGTTTCCCGCCAGGTCCCCCGGCGGCCAGGCACCAGAAGATTTTCAAACAGGCCCCCGACGATCTTGAGCTCATCGGCCGTGGCGAGAAACACCCGCTCCGGCGGGATGGCTTCAGCGTAGAAGCGCTCCAGCGATTCCATGATCGCCCCCACTGCCGCGCTTGCCGTGGCAAGACCTCGCCCGAGCGAAGTGACTTCAGACAGGGCGGCGGGTCGAACGGTCTGCACCACCGGCAGCCCGATCCGGTCAAGCCCGGTCAGATCACCGAGGCGGGTTATGCGCGCGCGCCGACAGAGCGGCAGAATTGCACGCAGGCATCGATCGTCCACTTCGGGACCTGCGAGCTGCGACAGGGGTTTGCCGAGGTCGGCAATGATATGGCCGCGAAAGATTGCGAGCATCCCTCTGGGGTTTGACGAATCCGTGTTCCGGCCTGTCGGTTCAAAGCTCAACGACAACGCCAAGCTCCTGAATTGAATGCCTCGCCCGCCTCAGAAGCGCCGTTGCTCCCTGGCTCTCGGCAATTTCCACCGCCGAGCGCAGGTCGGCGACAATTGGTTCCGTGGTGGTGTTGCCCCGCGCATGAAGGACAGCGCGTCGTCGGTAAAGCTCGGCAAGCCAATAGGCATGACCGGTTTCCCTGGCCTTTTCGATCGCGTCATTCGTGACCTCGATCGCCGACACATATTTGTCCGCAAGCCCGAGCAGAGTGGCGTGCATGTAGAGATAAATCGGCAGATCTGCGACGGCGCCAAGGTTTTGCAAGAGCGACAGCCCCTCGCGAAACATCGTGTGCCCGCTCGTGAGGCTCTCGCCATGAGCGCGAGCCCACCCACCGAAGAGCAGCGACAGACCAGACAGCGACTGCATCTCATGGGTCTTCGCGAAATTCGCCATTCTTTCGGAAATTTCGATGAGACGCCCATAGTCGTCCCGGTAAAAGGCGGACACCGCTTCCGTATCAAGTGAATGCGCCTTGCTCGGCACGTGGGATATCCGATCAACGAAAGCGACCATCTTCGTCAGAGCCGCGTTTGATGCTTTCGATTGTCCCGTCAGCCACAGCGAAAGTGCGAGTTGCCCGAGACCGCAAACCTTGGCGTCATGGCCGCCAAACAACATTCGGCTGGTTTTCGCCGACTGCTCATCGTAAAGGGCAAGGCCCGCCTTGACCGCATCCTGGGTTTCCCGATGATGGCCGAGGTTAAAATCGATCGCCCAGATGCAGTGGTTGACCTGGAGCTGTATTTCCGGGTCTTCGGCTTCCGCCAGCATGGCCTGCACCTGCCGTGCGCGATCTCGCATGACGCGAAAATCCGATCCAGTGAGCCACCAGCCCCAATAGATCGGAAACCACTTGGATTGATCTTCCATGGGCTGTCGGCGAGCGATGGCCACGCCATCTTCATAGAGCTTGCGTGCCGACGGCGCGTTCAGTCCCAGAAGGCCGGTCAGAATTGGACCGAGCGAAGTCAGCGCCGATAGCTGCAGGGGTTCGACCGCATGCCCTTGGCTCATTTGGTCGCAAACCGCCAAAGCGTGCTCCAGATAGTTGCGCGCCTCGACCATCGCCGACCGGCTCGAACTTTCCTTGCCCGCCGAAATGTACAGATCGATTGCGCTTTCCATGAACCCGGCCCGTTCCGCATGCTCGGCCAATGTTCCGGTGTCGATCCAGGGCGCCATTTGGCGATTTTGGCTGACAGCGCCGAACAGCCGGCGATGCAATGCCTGCCGCTGCCGTCGCAGCAGCCCGTTGTAGATCGTTTCCTGAATCAAAACGTGCCGGAAACCATAGGTCGTATGTCCCGGCGCCCTGATCCTCATCAAGAACCCCGTGTCGCACAGAGTATCAGCGGCCTTGGCCAAAGACTTCTTGCCAAAACCCGGCAGCAGCGCTCGAAGCAGCGATAGGGTAAACCAAGTGCCGGCAATTGCGCCCGCTCGCGCCACATCTCTGGCCGGGCCCAGGTGCTTGACGCGTGCATCGAGTATACCCTCGAATGCGGATACATGGGTGGGTCCAACGTTTTCCGATAGGCTCATCGTATCCGTCGCAACGTTCTGCGAAACCCATTGGCAGATTTCCTCGATGAAGAGCGGTACGCCGCCGGATATCCTCTCGGTGATGTCATAGAGTTCAGGAAGCATAGCCTGCCTGTGCTCCGGCCACCTTGCTTCTATGGCCAGTCGTGTTTCGTCACGATCAAGGGGGAGCAGCGTCAGACGCGTGGGGTTGGCTGCATCCAGCCAATCCGCCGCAAAACCGAGACGCGAGGTCACGACCAGGAGAATCGGAAGTTGGCGCGCAACTCGCGCGGCCTCCGCCAGCAGATCCTGGGAGGTCGGATCGATCCAATGAATGTCTTCGATGGCCAGGACGACCGGCCCATTTGCGCACAACGCCTCGAGTGCGCGAAACACTGCGCGCAGAGCTTTTTCCCGGATGGCTTTGGGACCGTTGTCGGCAAGCCGTTGATTTCGTCCCAGCGCACCCAGCAAGTATGCGAACGTTTCGATCGTTTCTGCGTCGCGTATGCCGTTACGTTCAAAAAGCGCTGCCACAGCGGAAGCCGTCAGCCCCCCCTGACCGTCCTGTCCTGACATGACGCCCATAAAGCTGTTCAACAGGGGATGCAGCGTCGAGCGATGCCCTCCGGGCAGGCACTGGAAGAAGAACAGCCCTGATCGCCGGTCGCGAGTCTTCTTGCGGATTTCGCGCAGAAGGCGCGACTTTCCGATGCCCGCGTCTCCCTCGATCAGGAGTACTTCGCCCCCCTCGGCGGGAATCCTTTCCCAACAGGCGGCGATCATGCTCAGCTCGCTTTCGCGACCAATGAACGGGCCGCCAAGGCTTCCGAACGCGTAGAACCTATCGACCTCGATCTTGTGCCCAAGTGCACGCCAAACCTTCTCCGGCACGGTAAAGCCCTTGAGCGTCTTGACGCCTTCGAACACGAAGGCATGCGACCTGCCGGCCAGGTTGCGCGTGTCCTCAGAAACAAGAACGCTGTCTGGTGCGGCGATCTCTTCCAGACGGGTGGCTATGGCCAGTGCCGCACTCGTAACCGGTTGCCCCTTCCCCTCGTCCGTCTCCTGGATCAGGGCGATGGATGTGGCAATCCCGACGCGAACGTGCAAGTCTTCGCGCCCAGCTTCCCGGCCGACGCGCGCGCAACCTTCGACGATCCCGAGGCCTGCGCGAATGGCGAGCGATGCCGCATCCTTCTCACCGACCTCGATAGGGAAGAGCGCCACGCCTCCATCTCCGGCCTCAAGTTGCATGACGCCGGAATGGGAGATTATCGCCTGTTTCGCCGCATTCTGAAACGCTGCGATCAGTTCCTGGTAATCCTCTATATCCAGCAGGGAAAGAAGCCTGGTCGACCCGACAAGATCATAACAGAGGGCGGTGATGATCCGCCGCTCGCCACCATACAGGGAGGCGCGCGCCTTGTGACGCGAAGCTTTCGTCGGTTGTCGTAGTCCGTTGACCCGACTTTCGCGCAGCATTCGCCACTCCTGCCGCTTCGCGTGTATGGACGCAAAATTCCCCTAAATAATTATAGCATAGGCGGGCGGTGTTAATAGGCGCAGAGAATTAGGGCAGGCTAATTTAGGTCAGACAACCGCTTTTAATTGCCAGTCCATGGGTGGGACTAGACCGGTAGACAAGCCGGGCCGATCGGCCCGAAGGACTTGTAGGTCAGGATAAACTCCTGATGCCCGAGCCCCTCGGACTTCGTCGGTTTGCCACTTGCTACATCCTTAAGGAGTGCGAGAATTTCTTGCCCGACATCGTCAAGGTTCGCCCTCCCCTCCAGAATCCGGCCCGCATCGACGTCCATGTCATCTTCGAGCCGACGATAGGTGTCCGGATTGGCGCAGATTTTGATCACGGGCGAGATCGCAGATCCCGAGACAGAGCCGCGCCCGGTGATGAAGAAGACGGCATGACACCCTGAGGCAATCATTTCGACGATCTCAGCATTGTCCGAAATGTTGGGAAAGCCGAAGCGCACCTCTCCGTCGGGCACCACGTCCATTAGATACAAGCCCCCATGCGGAGGGATATCGCCTGGTTTGATCAGGCCAACGATCGGTGACGCGCCGGACTTTGCATAAGCGCCCATCGACTTTTCCTCGATCGTCGTCAGGCCTCCGTCGGCATTGCCCGGCGCAAAGCTGCCATAGCCCAGCGTTGCATAGTAGCGTGCGGCCTTCGCGACAGCTGCGCGGAGTTCGTCGGCAAGCATGGGGGTAACCGCCCGATCTGCCATAATTTCCTCACAGCCGATCAACTCACCAGTCTCTTCGAAATGCATGTCGCGCCTGCGGCGGCGAAAGCACAGCCAGCCGAACCACGTTCTTCAACATGGATCGGAAGCCGTGGACCGGCACCTACGCTGCCGGTGGACGATACCGAATCGACTTTGCCTTTTCCAAAGCGTCCAGCGTATCCTCGACGCTGAGGAGGACAGTGGTCTCCATAGAGCTGAGCGCGCCGCCTGCACCGATCGCAAGCGCGACAGCCGCCATCGATACGTTATCAGGGGCCTCCCACAGATTCCAACCATCTCGCTCGCCGAAGGCGTACCAGAACCCATGGAGCTTTCCGCCGACGGACTCAATGTAGGTGCGTGCCGCCTCGCGACGATCCTCAGGGTTTTCGATCATGCGCGCCCAAGTCTCGGGCGTGTAGCTGAAGCGCGTGAGATACATGGCCATGGATTGCCTCCTCCCCCAGAACAACACAGTTAACGCTCAAGCTGGGGAGAACGCGAGTCATTTCCAACGTGCGGACTTCTCCTGGCGGTTGGTGTTAACTTCGCCGTTTTTGGCGCGCGGCGGAAAGTCCCCAATAACCCGTGCAACAATCCGCAAGAGTAAATCGTTCCCTGTGGCATAGGGCCGCGGCCGCTACAGCCCCGCGCGTCCTATTAGACGCGCAAAGGTCGCTGTGGCACTTTGAATTGCTGCATGTGGACAGCTCGCCGTTTGGGTCCGGCGTCGGCGCCTCACTTGTATCTCGAGGCGGATTTTTGTGACCGTCAAGCTCCGGCGCCCCTTCCTGGTGGGTGGGATGGCGGACAGCCTGTTCTTCAGGATCGCCCTTCTTGGGAGCTATAATTTTTCTTGGGCGTAATCAGTCACTTCAGCTTCAACAACAAGTACCGGCCGGTAGAGTGAAAGGTCCCACGCTGGCGCCGCTCGCTTGCGGTCACGTTCCTGTGGAAGAGCACTCAAACAGGACCTTACTGGTCGACGCATCGATGCCTGCCAGGCTCACTTCATATCCCCAAAGCCGGCTTATATGCGCGAGTGTCGCGTCCCGATTGCTTTCCTCCAGCAGAATGCCGTTCTTGATGACGTGCTTCAGTCGAAGCTGCCGATCTCCCAACAGATCGACATCGACCACTTGTATGTCCGGTCTATTGGCCACCGGGTCATAGTTCCGAGCGAGCCCGGCACGCACGGCAGCGTACCCCTGCTCGTTATGGATGGAAGTGACTTCACAAAATTTGTTGGTCGCGCGGTCAGAGAGACGAAACAGGCGGAATTTGCGGATCAGCGCCGGGCTCAGATATTGCAGAATGAAGGACTCGTCGCGGTGGTTCTCCCACGCGCCGATCAGCGTGCCCAATGGGTCACCGTTGCCGGATATGGTGGGAAACCAGTCCCGATCCTCTTGCGTCGGCATGGTGCAGATGCGTTCGATATCCTGCATCATAGCAAAGCCCAGCGCGTAAGGGTTGATACCCGAGAAGCGGGAATCGTCGAAGCCCGGCTGAAACACCACATTGGCGTGGCTTGCCAGCAACTCCAACATTGCGCCTTCACTGACCCTGCCCTGGTCGAACAGTCTATTGATAATGGAATAGTGGACGAAGGTCGCGCATCCTTCGTTCATCACCTTGGTCTGACTTTGCGGATAGAAGTATTGCGCGATAACGCGAACAATCCGCAAGATTTCCCGCTGCCAGGGCTCAAGGATCAGGCTGTGCTTCTCGAGGAAGTAGAGCAGATTCTCCTCGGGAAGGTTAAGCGCCTTCTTCCGTTCCGAAGCCTCGCGCTCCGCCTCCTCGATGCCGGATGTTCCGCTTGCCGTCGGCAGCGTCCGCCATAAATCGCTATAGGTCTGCTCTTCATATTCCAGGCGCTCCCGGGCCCGCGCCGTCTCCTTTTCCGATGAGAGCCGGGGGGGGCGGCGATAGTGGAATACGCCGTGATCCATCAGGGCATGCGCCGAATCGAGTATCTCCTCCACCGCACTGAGACCGTGCCGCTCCTCGCATTTGGCGATGTACTTCTTGGCGAAGTCCATGTAGCCGAGGATCGCGCCGGCATCCGTCCACTGGCGGAACAGATAGTTGTTCTTGAAGAAGTGATTGTGGCCGAAGGCCGCATGCGCGGTGACCAGCGCCTGCATCGGCATCGTGTTTTCTTCCATGAGATAGGTGATGCAGGGATTGGAGTTGATCACGAGTTCATAGGCCAACCCGCGATAGCCTTTTTGATAGAGTTGACTTTCAAAAACGAAGCGCTTGCCAAACGACCAGTGTTGATACATCAGCGGCATGCCGACGGACGAATAGGCGTCGAGCATCTGTTCAGAGGAGATGATCTCGATCTGGTTCGGATAGACGTCCAGTCCCATCTCGCCGATCGCAATCGCCTCGATCGCCTCATAGGCCCGCGAAAGCGTCGCGAAGTTCCATTCCGAACCGTCGAACAGCAGAGTGGAGGCTGGCCGTCTTGCCATTCGATCGTCCCCTCACCTGCGCAGTTGAACAGGTTGATGCCGGGCAAAGAGTTTGCGGAAGACGGGGTAGATGTCGGCGGGCATTGCAACGCGCGTCATCTGGAAATTGGGTACCGCGCTGTCGACCGTGCGGTAGGCGCGCCAGAGTGAGGTGCCGTTGTCCGTCGACCCGAATATTCCGCTTTCGCGCTCGTCTATGATCTCGACATAGGCGTAATACTGGCACAGACGCATGAGCGATTCCCGCAGAAGTTCGGCGCACCGCTCCGAGTCGCCGTTGGCATTGTCGCCGTCGGAGGCTTGGGCCGCATATATATTCCAGAGATTCGAGGGATAGCGCTCCTCGATGACCCGGAGCATTTCCTCAAGCGCCGTCGAAACGACCGTGCCGCCGCTCTGCTTGCTGAAAAAGAACGTCTCCTCGTCAACTTCCCGCGCCTCATCCGTGTGGCGGATGAATACGATGTCGATCCGCTCGTAACGACGCTTGAGAAACAGATGCAAGAGAACGAAGAAGCGCTTGGCAAGATCCTTCTCGCGCTCCCCCATCGAGGCGGAGACGTCCATCAGACAGAACATCACCGCACTGGCATTCGGCAAAGGCTGACGTTCGAAACGGTTGAACCGCACGTCGACGGGATCGACATAGGCGATACGCCGCCGCCGCCGTTCGAGCACTTCCAGTTCTTCGCGCAGATGCCAGAGCCTGTGGCGCTGCTGCGGGGGCGGTTGCTCCTCCCGTTCCAGTGCCGCGATCTCGTCGGCAAGCGCCTGCAACTCCCTCTCGCTCGGGCGACGCAGGGCCATGCGCCGCCCGAAGCTGTTGCGCATCGTTCGCCCGACATTGATATTGCTGGGCGTGCCCACCGTCGAGAAACCGACGCGATGGGACTTGTAGCTGACGGTTTCCCGCAGGTTCAGCTTCACCATGTCCGGAAGCTCCAGATCTTCGAAGAAAAGATCGAGCACTTCCTCGCGCGACAGCACGAAAAGAAAGTCGTCCGTGTTTTCGCCCCGTCCGGGGCCGCCGACCCCTCCACCGCCGCCTGATTCCGGCTTCCTAAGTCGGTCTCCGGGCGAGAAGGTCTCGTTTCCGGGCAGGACATAGTGCCGCTCGCCGCTGCCGCGCGAATGCTGGAAGCTGGGCTCGTCCGCACCACGCTTCGGGATCGGAACGCCGTGGGCGGCGTCCACATCGATGATCCTGTCCGACTTTACCTGATCCCTTATCGTGCGCTTCAATTCCTCATGGACCCGCTTTAAAAAGCGCTGCCTGTTGCCGAGACTCCTGTCCTTGGGGTTCAGCCGGCGATCGATGAAATTCGGCATGTGCCCATCCCCCGCTTACGCATCGTCAACCGGCCTTGTTGACGCGCATATACCAGTCGACGAGCCGCCGCACCTGACGCTCGGTGTAGCCGCGTTCGGTCATGCGTTCCACGAATTCAGCGTGCTGCTTCTCGGTCACGCTGTCCTTCTTCGAGCCGAAGCTGATGACCGGCAAAAGGTCCTCGACCTGGCCGAACATGCGCTTCTCGATCACTTCCCGGAGCTTTTCGTAGCTTGTCCAAGCGGGGTTGCGCCCGTTGTTTCTGGCGCGGGCGCGCAGGGTAAACTTTACGACTTCGTTGCGGAAATCCTTGGGGTTTGCGATCCCTGCAGGCTTTTCGATCTGCGACAGCTCGCCGTCGAGAACGTTGCGATTTAGGATCTGACCCGTATCAGGATCCTTGAAGTCCTGATCTTCGAGCCAGGCATCCGCGTAAGAGATATAGCGGTCGAACAGGTTCTGACCATATTCGCTATAGGATTCGAGATAAGCCTTCTGGATTTCGTGACCGATGAACTCGGCATAACGAGCGGCGAGCTCCGAGCGGATGAAATCGAGATAGTTCGCTTCAGTCTCCTTGGGAAACTGCTCCCGCCGGATGGCCTGTTCCAGGATATACATCAGATGAACCGGATCGGCCGCGACTTCCTTGGTGTCGTAGTTGAAGGTCTCCGACAGCACCTTGAAGGCAAAGCGGGTACTGACGCCGGTCATGCCCTCATCGACGCCCGCGGCATCGCGATATTCCTGCAGGGACTTCGCCTTGGGATCGGTATCCTTCAGGTTTTCGCCGTCATAGACCCGCATCTTCGTGTAGGACGGCGAGTTCTCGTGTAGAGCGAGGCGCGTCGCCACCGTGAAGCGGCTAAGGTTCTCCAGCACCTCGGGCGCACATGGGCTCTCGGACAACTCGCTCTCGCGAAGCAGCTTTTCATAGATCAGCCGTTCCTCCGTGACGCGCAGGCAATAGGGAACCTTGACGACCAGAATCCGGTCGAGAAAGGCCTCGTTGTTCTTGTTGTGCTTGAATTGCAGCCATTCGGACTCGTTGGAATGGGCAAGCACGACGCCCTGGTAGGGGAAGGCGCCGAAGTTCTCCGTGCCGTTGTAGCTTCCTTCCTGCGTGGCGGTCAGCAGCGGATGCAGAACCTTGATCGGCGCCTTGAACATTTCGACGAATTCGAGCAGCCCTTGCGTGGTCCTGTTGAGCCCGCCGCTATAGGAATAGGCGTCGGGATCGGCCTGGCTGAAATTCTCGAGCTGGCGGATATCGACCTTGCCGACGAGCGCGGAAATATCCTGGTTGTTCTCGTCGCCCGGTTCCGTCTTGGCGATGGCGATCTGGCGCAGCCGCGAGGGCGTGAGTTTGACGACGCTGAACTTCGAAATGTCGCCGCCGATTTCGTCCAGCCGCTTGGTTGCCCAAGGCGATACCAAGTCGGTGAGCCGCCTCTTGGCAATTCCGTATTTGTCTTCGAGCAGATCCCCCATGCGATCACGGTCGAACAGGCCGAGGGGCGACTCAAAGACGGGACTTATCTTACCGTCGATGGCCAGCGTGTAGATCGGCTGCTGCTCCATCAGCTTCTTGAGACGTTCGGCAAGCGACGACTTGCCGCCACCCACCGGCCCCAAGAGGTAAAGGATCTGCTTGCGTTCCTCGAGCCCCTGCGCGGCATATCGGAAATATCCGACGATCCGCTCGATCGTATCCTCCATTCCATAGAAGTCCGCAAAGGAGGGGTAGATCTTGATGGTGCGGTTGGCGAAGATACGGCCGAGGCGCTCGTCCGCGCTCGTGTCTATCAACTGCGGCTCGCCGATGGCAGCCACCATGCGCTCCGGCGCCGTGGCATACATGCTCCTGTCGTCGCGACAGGCGAGGAGATATTCCTGCAGACTTAACTTCTCTTGCACTCCGCTTGCGTAAGTCTGCGAAAAGAGGTCGAAAACATCGCCGTCATTGGCTCTCATGGAAGCCTCCTGCGGTCGCCCGAAGTCCTACGCTTCTGCTACGACCACTTCAATTTCAACGAAATTAGGCCCGGGTTTGTTCCCGAAATTGGCTGCCTTCACTACTTATCCATCTCACAGGCGCTGACGCCGAGCGAATCAAGGCGCTGCTTACTAACAATAGCATCGGCCAGCCATCTTCGCACCCTATCTGAACAGCGAGTCCACTGTCCAAAAGCATGAAACAACCGAACGGCCCATCAGGTTGATCGGAGTACGGGAAAAAGGGCCGCATTGATGATCAAAATCATAGGGGTCGCGCCGCCGAGCGGGCATTGCGCGGCTTGGCCGAAAGTCGCGGCTCTTTGCCGTCCCGATTGCGGGCCCTTCATGGCCACCTTGATCATGACTGCCAAGTTCAACGACATCGATCCGCAGGCTTGGCTGGCCGATGTGCTTGCTCACATCGCTGACATGCCAATCAGCAGGTTGGAGCATTAACCTCCGGGACGCCGACGGCGCTGACCGCTCAGGCGGATGGCTACCTCATAGGCCAACGTTGTTACCGAGCAGCCGAGCCTGATAATCCGCAAGATCGGTCGAGCGCACAGCACTTGTGTGGGGTTATTTGGTCGTGCCACGGTAAGGACAGGAAGATGACGACTACGCTTCGAAACTACCATGCACGGATGCAACGGGTCCTAGATCACATCGATCAGCATCTTGACTGCAATCTGGACCTGGATGAGTTGAGCCGCGTGGCCGCCTTCTCCAAGTATCATTTCCATCGGCAGTTCGCGGCGGCCTTTGGGCTGTCCGTGCATCGCTATATCCAACTCGTCCGCATGAAGCGAGCATCCTACAGGCTGGCCTACAGGGACGCAGACAGCGTGACCGAGATAGCGATGGATGCCGGCTACGAAGCTCCTGACGCCTTTGCTCGCGCATTTCGGCAACGGTTCACCCAGTCGCCTTCGCAGTTCAGGAAATCTCCCGATTGGGGACCATGGCTTGCCGCCCTCGGGCCTCTCAACCAAGCAAGGAGCAAGCTCATGCAAAGGACATTTGCAGCCAATGACGTCGAAATACGCGAGGTGTCTCCGACCTCTGTCGCGATCATGAAACATCAAGGTGATCCGGTAAGGATCGGCGACACGATCAAACGCTTTATAGCATGGCGCAAAGCCACTGGCCTGAATCCGAAGACCAGTCTGACTTTCAACATCTTCCATTCCGATCCGCGCGTGACGTCGGCGGACGAGTATCGGCTGGACCTTTGTGTCAGCACTGATCAGCCGATCAAGACGAACGGAGAGCAGATTGAAGCGGGCATAATCCCCGGCGGCCGTTGCGCCGTGTTGAAAGTCGTCGGCAATACTGATGATCTGGAGCCTGCCGCGCTTTACCTCTACCGCGATTGGCTGCCGGCCAGTGGCGAGGAAGCGAGGGATTTCCCCCTGTATTGCCAGCGCCTCACCTTCTTTCCGGAAGCACCTGAACATGCGGCGATGGCAGAGCTCTTCCTGCCCCTTAAATAGCGACCCTTAATGGCGGCTTGTCCGTTCCCGTCCAGAGCGGCGGACAAGCTGCTTCCCACCCAAATCCGCCGATCCGGCTCAACAGCGCGTTCGCTAAACGTGGGCATTCCATCAGGCGAGATCATAGCGGCCTTCGCCGGATGGCTACTGCTTGAGCTTTGCGGGACGGGTGCAGTCATGTCTCCGGCCTGTTTATGCGGCACGTTGTTACCGCCCGCCCTGATGTTGTCCGATTGATCCGATCCCTATCACGTTGACGCGCTGTTGGTGCGATAACGCCGCGGGCGCTTCTGTTCGTGCGCCCATTCCGCTAGACTGTCACTGACCCGCATCCCGCGTCACACGACTTGTACGCGCCCGCCGAACCCGGAACGGAACAAAGCTTCGTGCGCATCCTGATCCGGGTCATAGCAGCAGTCCCGGACTAGGTGCACGGCGTAGTCCGCATCACTGGCCCAGGAGACGCTTGAAAGAACAACACCGGTGGTGCTTATCCCAGCCATTACCAGCGTGCTTACGCCGCGCGTCCGAAGGTCGGCGTCAAGCGATGTGCCATAGAAGACGCTGGCTCGCGGACATGCATAGAAAAGGTCACCCCGTTCGACCGCAAGACCTTCGACGGGGTGACCAGTACGAAATCGTCCGGTCGGTAGATACGGTGAGATTTGGCGGTTTTCCGCCGGCGGTGCATGTTCATACCCTTCGCCTAGCGAAAAGTTGGGAAATAGCAACGGTCGACCAGTGGCGCGCCAGCGCCGGATCAGTGCGTTACACTGCCCCAACAACGGCGATGGTTGCTCCCCGAAAAGGATTGCGAACACGTCGACTTGATAGTGCATAATGACGAGGGCCGCTCTATCAATGTAGCTGCCCTGGAAATCGACCGCCATCACAACCCTCCAAAATCAAATTTGAGTTCGACCCCGGTATTCGTCAGCGCCAAGTGTAGCTTGAGCCGATGAACCTCTCGCAAACGAGAAGCGAGGCCATGTATTCATTTGCTCCACTGTCGCTGTCGCCCCGCCGCTGTCCATAGCTATGGCCTTGCAGGACTGAGCCGTGATCGAAGGCCGACGAACTCGGAGACAGCAAAGTCAATGAGTTTTCGGATACGAGGTATGCGGCGCATGTCGCTATGAACGCCGATCACGAGTGGCAATGTCGGTGGAGAGTTCCCTGTATCCACGGCAAGCAATCCCAGTCGATCGGCGGCCAGAAAGAACGGAAGCGTGGCAACCGCTACACCCGCTTCCACCGCACTCAGTTGTGAGCGTATCGAATTTGTCCGCAGGATCACCCTTGCGTCCGGAAGGATCTCCTTCAGCCACGTGGAGAGCGATACGCGTACGGGCGCCTCGGCGAGTTCGACGATGGAATGCGCCGTGCTATCCCCGGCTGCCGGCTTTCCGAAACGCTCGATGTAGTCGCGCGATGCGAACAACCCATAGCGAATCTCCGCCACCTTCCAGTCAACGATGTCCTTCTGGTCGAAGCCGCCAAACCGGAAGGCGATATCAGCGTCTCGCCGGGACAGGTTGAAGCGCCTGCTATCGTTGATGAGATTGATGGTGATGCCCGGAAGGTCGGCGGCGAACTTCGCCAGAATGGGCGCGATGACATAGTCGCCCAGCCAGTCGAGGGTAGTCACGGTAACTGTTCCCTGCAGCCCTTCCTCCTGCGCCGCAAAGCGGCGCTCTACTGCCAGGGCACTCGCCTCCATCTGCTCGAGAATCGACAGGATGGACTGGCATGCGACAGTCGGCATCAGCCCGTTCGAATGCCTTTCGAAGAGCTTATGGCCGCATTTTGTCTCGAAGGCGTCAAGGCGACGACTGAGCGTCGGCTGCGTGGTGCCAAGGCTGCGGGCCGCCGCACTTAGGGAGCCGTGGCGGGCGAGCACCTGAACAAGACGCAGTTCTTCCCAGTCCATACGGCCATCTCCATCCCAAATTTGCGCCTGGACGCTACGACGGACCCGAAGCCGACGCCGCAAGATCCGTCAATCCACCGCCAGGCGAGGTGGCTGATCCCGGCGATAATTCATAGACAGCTTGGTGCCTGCCGTCATTCCCCCGTCGATGGGAAGCACCGCGCCGGTGATGTAACTTGCCTGCTCGGAACAAAGCCAGAGCACTGCCGCCGCAACCTCCTCGACCGTGCCAAGACGGCCCATCGGCGTCGAAAGGGCGGCTTGCTGCTGTACCTGTGCGCCTGCGGCTTCGAGATGATGGGTCAGGATCGGCCCTGGGGCGACGACGTTTATGCGGATCCCCTGATCGGCGTAGTCGAGCGCCGCAGCCTTCGTAAGGCCGATAATGCCGGCCTTTCCCGCGACATAGGCCGAAAGACCTGATGTCCCGTTCACCCCGGCAACCGAGGCCATGTTGGCGATCGCGCCACCGCCATTGTGTAACATGGCTGCGATCTGGTGGCGCATACCAATGAAGGTGCCACGAATATTGGTTCGCATGCTGCGATCGAATGCCTCGATATCGAGATCGGCAAGGGGCGCCGGCATCCCGCCGTCGGTCGCATTGTTAAAGGCAGCGTCCAGTCGTCCATACCGCTCAAGGGCGCTGTCCAGGGCGCGTTTCATCGCGCTCTCGTCACCGACATCCGCCTGGATCGCCAACGCCTCCCCGCCCCGCTCGCGGATCGAACCTGCGACTTCATCGATCGCCTGTTTCGAGCGGGCAAGCAGCACGACGGCCGCGCCTTCCTTCGCAAATGCCCTGACGGTGGCCGCGCCTATGCCCTTACTTGCGCCGGCGACCAGCGCGACCTTTCCGGAATATCTCTGTTCAAGTGCATTCATCGACCGACCTCCACGCTGAAACTGTGGTGGTTGTGTAGCCTACGCTTGCGACCGCGTCCTCCTGTAGCGGCGTATGCTTCCCATACGCAGGCAGGCAATCGACTCGTCCACGCCGAGCCGTTTCCATCGATGCGAGGCCCTGTCGGCAAAGACCGGCGCGCTGACGGGAGAAAATTAATGGGCGGACTGACGTCAACCGAACTGAAACGAACGCCGCTGCCGCAATTGCGGTCCGCGATTGATAAGGCGATCGACGACGCTTTGATGCAAGAGCGGATCGTCGGCACCGTCGTCCTGGTTTCCATCGACGGCAGCCTCACCTACCAGCGCGCCGCCGGCTTTGCCGATCGTGAGGCGGGGCGCCGGATGCAACTCGAGAGCATCTTCCTGCTCTCATCCGTCACAAAGCCGATCGTAACGGCCGCCGCCCTGGCATTGATCGACAAAGGCGTGATGCATCTCGACGATGCGGTATCGACATGGTTGCCCGACTTCTCGCCGCGCCTGCCGGACGGAAGTCTGCCGCGCGTTACCCTGCGCCATCTGCTGACGCACAGCGCCGGGCTCAGCTACGCCTTCATGGAACGAGGTGACGGCCCCTATCGGAGGCTCGCCATCAGCACCGGGCTCGACAACACCAATGACGATCTTTCCGACCTCATTCGGAAATTGAACGCCGCCCCGCTCGCCTATCGGCCCGGAGAGGGCTGGGGCTACTCGATGAGCCTCGACGTTCTCGGTGCCGTCATCGAGCGTGCGACGGAACGTACCCTTTCAGACGCGGTGGCGACGCTGGTGACCAGTCCGCTGCAGATGGAGGATACGGCATTCTCGGTTGTCGATCGCAGCCGGCTTGTTACACACTACGGCGACGGGACACCGCGACCACGGCGATTGGCGGATGACGATACCATTCCGTTCTTCGGCAATCCGGTCAGGTTCTCCCCCGTGCGAATTTTCAACACCCAAGCTTTTCCGTCAAGCGGCGCCGGCATGGCCGGCACGGCCGGCGACATCCTGCGCCTTCTCGAATGTCTCAGAACGGGTGGTACGCCCATCTTGAAACGCGAGACCGCCCGTTCAATGTTTGAAATGCAGGCGAAGACCGCAGGCGCAGCCGCCGGACGGGGCTGGGAGTTCGGCTTTGGAGGCGCGATCCTTGCCTCTCCTGAAGACGCCGGAAGTCCCCAAAATCCGGGCACGCTGCAATGGGACGGAGCCTATGGGCACAAATGGTTCATCGATCCGGATCGACGCCTTTCCATCGTTGCGCTCACCAACACCGCGTTCGAAGGCATGATCGGCCGCTTTACGACCGACCTACGCGATGCACTATACCGGAGCCTTTGACATGCCGAGATCTGCTGTTCCCGTCGACCTCGACCAATACTTCGCGCGCATTGGCTACGGCGGGCCGCGCTCACCGGATCTTGCGAACCTTCGGGCGATTATTGCGCACCATGTCGCAACGATCCCCTTCGAAGCCATAGACGTCCTTCTGGGACACAGGATCGATCTGTCGCCCGCAGCCGTCGATGTCAAACTGATCGCGCGCCGGCGCGGCGGATACTGTTTCGAGCACAACGGACTGTTTCAAAGGGTCCTGTTATCGCTCGGCTACGTGGCAGAGCCGCTGATTGCCCGCGTCCTTTGGATGCGGGAAAGAACCGCTCCGCCGCCGGCCTGGTCGCATATGGCGCTCCGCGTCGTTATTGACGGAGTAGCCTATCTCGTCGACGTCGGCTTCGGCAGCTGCGTTCCAACGCTTCCCTTGCGCTTTGACGTCGCGGCGCCACAACCGACGACGCATGAGATGTTTCGTTTGACCGCCACACCGGAGGGCTTTTTGCTCAAGGTACTACTCGCCGCAAAGTGGTCACCGGTCTACGAGGTTTCGACGAGGATCTGCGCTGACGAAGAATACGACACCGCAAACGTCGGAGCGTCGACCCATCCGCACTCCCATTTCCGCCAGCAACTGCTTGTGGCCTTGACGACGACAGAAGCACGAAACGTACTGCTCGGGAACAGGTTGACGATCCGCCATCGCAATGGACAGGTCGAACGTCGTTGGCTGGATGCAGTGGCAACCGAGGAGGCGCTGATTAATCTGTTCGGGCTGCCGTTTCAAAACGAATGGCGACGAATCTTGCCTCGGGCAACGAGCACACCCGCATGAGCCATTGTCACCAATTATCGCGAGGCTGGATGATGCCGCCGTTGGCGCCTGTCCGCAAAAATCACCTGGAGGGACTACAGCGCCGCGCGTCTTATTAGACGCGCAAAGGTCGCTGTAGCACTTTGAATGACTGCATCCGGCGCGTAGACGCGGCCCGAGCTAGAGATTTCGGCGGAAGAAGGCGACGACGGCTGCATTCAGGCGCACATGAAATTCTGCCCGATCGAAGCCGAGTGTATCGGTGCAGATTTCGTGCAACGCCGCCAGCTGGCTCTTTGTGCAAGGCGCGAGGAATGAGTAATGTCCGGCGCCAGGCTCGATATGAGATATTGGCGTGACCGGCAACCCGCCCTTCACGATTGCGAAGTCCGGCTCCGCTGGCACGATGTGATCCAGCTCCGCCGCCCAGAGTGCCACCGGCTTTTGCACTTCGCGCAGACCGTCAGGCAGGAACAGCGCCGGCATCGCCGGGGCGGCGACGAAGGCCGCCTTCAGCCGTTCATCGCGAACGACGTCCAGCGGCGCAGCGCCGAAGCTCCGGGCGATACTGTCTGCCCCGCCGAACTCGCGGCAGACCCATCTTTGCGGAAACGCCACACATTGGTCGATCAGACCGGAAAGCTCAGGTTTGCCACCCAGGGCGACGAGCGACGTGAAGCCGCCAATGGAGAACCCAAAAATGCCGACACGATCCGGATCGATTGCAGCACGCTGCGACCAGGTCTGCAGCATGCAGTCGATGATCAGCGATATATGCCGCGGCCGCTCGGTCAGCTGTCTGCGGGTGGCGTAGTGGCGCATGTCCGCATAGTTGTCGCCGGAATGCGAAAGGGCGACAACGACAAACCCGGCTTCGGCCAGCGCGAAGGCCGTATCGTGATGGCCGTAGGCGCTGCCACCCGTGCCGTGCGAGAGGACCACCAGGGGTAGTCGCTTGCCACTGACGGGACCGTCGGCGGCAACGGTCTGGGAATAATCGCCGAGTGCCTGCAACCGAGGCGCTTCGTTCGATGGATACCAGATCGCTGCATGGATAGGACGATCGAGAGGATCAGAAACTTCAACCTCCTGGAAGCCGACGCTCGCACAGGCGGCCGAAGATATGAGAAGTGTAACCTGAAGAAGAAGCAGGAAAAACGGTCTGAACGAGATCATGGACTTGGCCCGATTGAAATGACGCCGAGGACATTGACATGACGGTTGCGCAATAGAGACCAAGATCATGTTCGAGGTCGTCTCCGATCACGATCTGGTCAATAGTGGCCGCAAAACAGGACCGACTCGATGCTCTTCGTTCCGTTGCCGTTCGTCGCGGCGCTGCTGCTGCTCATTCTTTTGGTACAGATGAGCCTTCGTGAGCAGGCTGCCAGCCGGCATTTCCGGATATTGGTCCTGTTGCTTTGCGTTCTTGCGACGGTCATCGGCGTGCGCTGGGGCTATGGGATCGAACCTGTCTTGCCGGCCCAGGCCATTCTTGCCTCTGCCGTCGGCCCCATGGCCTGGGTCTGTTTCGCGACCTTCGTCGCCGAGCCGGGCAACACATCCTCCTATCGTTTCTGGCCGCACATTTTGCCGTCGCTGCTGGTGACACTCCTTGCCGTCGCCTCACCACAATGCCTCGATCTGACCCTCATCGCCATCTTCGCTTGTTATGCGGTCGCCCTTGGACGTCTCGCATCGGGGGGCTCGGACGCGCTCGACCTTGCGCGTTTCGACGATGCCCCTCTCGTTCATCGGTCGCTGCAGATCATGGCTGCGACGCTGTTGCTTGCGGTCATCGCGGACAGCTTGATCGCATTGGACCTGCGCGTGTTCGACGGTTCGTATGCCTCCACGATCGTCACCGTTGCGACGATCCCCCTCGTGCTTTTGCTCGGGGCCGGGGCTGCGATCGCATCCCGAGCTCCGATCCCGCGCGAGCCCGAAGCCGTGCAGCCGGCGCCGGCATCCGACGACGACACCCATATTGTTGCGCGCCTGGCGCAACTGATGCAGACGCAAGGGCTCTATCGCGACCATGAGCTCAACCTTAGCCGGCTGGCGCGCAGGGCAGGCATTCCCGCCCGTCACCTGTCGAAGGCCGTCAACATCGTTTGCGGCAAGAACCTCTCGCAGTATGTCAACGATTTCCGGATCGCGGAGGCCTGCCGGCTCCTCGAAAAAGCCGATATCGCCGTCACCACGATCGTCTACGACGTAGGCTTTCTGACGAAATCCAATTTCAATCGTGAATTCCGGCGCGTGACCGGCATGAACCCGACAGAGTGGCGTTCATGCCGGATGGGTGGTCCTGTTCAAGTAGACAGCGCTAGCCGGGGCTTCCCCTGACCCCGCAAACAAGCTCGTCCGGTTGGGCATGTAACATCAAATTTTGCGATGGCCGGCCTTGCGCTTATGCGGGGCAGACCCGCCTGCATCCGAGCCGGAAAAAGGACCGTCAGCCTTGCTGCCGGAGGGATAGGATCGATGCGTCAACCGCATGAACTCGTGGCACGCGCGCCGCCACGACCAAAGACTGATCAAAGCGAAGTCGTCGGCCTGGACTCAGTAGACGATTGAATCTCAGTTCTTGAGTCGAATTGAACTACTTCCTCACCTATCGACTCGGGCGCAACTCGCTGGTGTGGACCGCTTGCCGGATAAGGATATTCCATTATCTTTTGAGCATGAAGATATTGGCGATTTCGGGCAGCACACGTCAGCTATCCACCAACACGGCCTTGTTAAGGGCTTTCCAAGCCTTGGCACCGGCCGATGTCGCAATCGATGTCTTTGACCGGATCGGTGAGTTGCCGGTCTTTTCTCCTGACCTTGAGGGCTCGAATACCCCAGAAAGCGTCATCCGGTTCATCGAAAAAATTTCCGCGAGTGATGGGCTGATCATTTCGAGCCCCGAATATGTTCGCAGCATTCCCGGTGGCCTCAAAAACGCGATCGACTGGCTTGTCTCCGGTGAGGCGGTGATCGGAAAACCAATAGCCCTCGCCCATGCTTCGCACCGAGGCGAGGACATGCTGGCGGTGCTGCGAACGGTACTTTCGACTGTAAGCTCGAATTTCTCCGAGAGGATTTTCTTTCGGTTTCCGGTGATGAAACAGGCGCCTGACGCAATCAGGGGAAGCCTCATGACTTCGACTAATCGTCCCGGGGCGGAGAAATTCCTCAAGGACTTTGCAGCGTTCTGCCGGAGCCAGAAACGCGAGATTCCAGACGCCATTGATATTTGAACGGTGGCAGCGCCCGTAAATGATCTGGATACAGGCCAAAGACACCGAACGAGCCGTAAAACTCCACGAAACGGCGCCGGAATTCGATGCGGGATCGGCGCCAATTGGCGAGTTCCATCAAGCGCTGGTCGAGCGGCAATCGATGAAAAAAGTTCCCGCCGCTACAGCGGTGATGCTAAAAAAGAGAACAAGCAGATAAAGCAGCGGTCTGAGAAAGTCTGGCATGCGTGCGTGAACGGGGAGCAGGTACTCGGAGGCATTTCTCGCAGCTATACGTCACATTGGGCCCGAAAACATAGATTTGAGCGCGTTAATGGGACACCTCACTGGTGCTGCCCGCTCTCGCTCTGATCACAGCGGCGAGCGCTGCACGGCGCCATTCCGGCAGCTTCAATATGAAGGTGTCCATGTCCCGTCCGAAGTTTGACCAGGCCTTGTCGCCCGCTTGTCCGGGATCGATCACGCCGGCCGCCTCGAGGTCGGACCGCTCCATGTTCACACGCGCAAGTGAAATCTGCAGCAGATCTGTGCCGGTGATCATCGCCCTACTCCCTGTTGACGAACGTTGAGCGTTCCATGGCTGGCTTGCTGCGGCGCCTGGTGCGGCTCGGCCGCTTCCTCTTCCTCGACCAGCTTGTGATAACAAGCCTCGATATCATGGGCGATTCCGTCGGCGTCGTAGAGGTAGCCGTCCGTTCCGCCGTCGGTCTCGATGATCTCGGCAAGGGAGTTCATCACCGCGCGGCCGAGGCGCTGCAGAGCGTCGCGATGTCGATCGGCGCCGCCACTTTCAAAGGCGCGATTGGCTTCGTCGAGGGCCCGGTGCATAGCCTCAAATGACCCGTCGATATGGAGCTTCGTGTTCATAGCACCGCCTCCCTCACTCCTGGACTGTGCAACAGACTCCCAAACGCAATACTCGTGGATAGGTTCATCCTACTATCGACAGCCCACTAAACGCCACAATTGATTCGCGTCTTAGCCGGAACAAACGTAATCTGCCTCCGTTGAATCCGGGCTACCGGGAGAAATCGATATGGCCGGACGTGCTCTTTGGAAGGGCTTTTTGAAGTTTGCCGAGATCAGTTGCCCCGTGGCGCTTCACAGCGCTGCGTCGACGTCCGAGCGCGTGAGCTTCAACACCTTGAACCGAAAAACCGGAAATCGCGTGAAGCGGGAGTATGTCGATATCGACACATGGAAGGTGGTCGAGCGCGAAGATCAGATCAAAGGCTATGAGGTCGATGACGGCCGCTACGTGCTGTTTGAACCCGAGGAACTGGCCGCGGCGGTTCCTCCAAGCGACAAGACCTTGCGCATACAATCCTATGTGCCGTTCGGCGAAATCGATGATCTCTATTTCGACAAACCCTATTACCTGCTCCCCGATCGGCTGGGCGAAGAGACCTTCGTCCTGATCCGGGATGCAATGCGTGAGTCCAAGGTCGGCGCCCTCGCCCAAGCTGTGCTTTTCCGCCGGCTGCGGACAGTTCTCATTCGCGCCCACGGTGACGGGCTCATCGCCACCACCCTCAATTTCGACTATCAGGTTCGCTCCGCCAAGGAAGCGTTCGCCGACATTCCGAACCTCAAGATCGAAGGTGAAATGCTTGACCTTGCAAAGCACATCATCAAGACCAAGGCCGGCCTGTTCGATCCGCGGACCTTCGACGATAGATACGACGCGGCGCTTGCTGAACTCGTGAAGGCGAAGATGGAAGGCCGGACGGTCAAGGCGAAGAAACAGCCGAAGGTCGGGCCGTCGACGAACCTGATGGAGGCGCTGCGCATGAGCGCCGGTTTCGGATCGGCGCGCGCATCGAAGCCCCGCACTGCAGCAGCTGCGCGAGCCGTCCCGACGCCACGGCCGGCAGCGCGCAAGAAGGCAGGCTAAAGTCATGGCCGCCGTCAAACCTTACTGGAAAGGTTACCTCAAGCTTTCACTGGTCACCTGCCCCGTCGCCCTGTCGCCGGCCACCAGCGACACCGAGAAGATCCGGTTTCACACCATGAACCGCGCCACCGGCAACCGCGTGGCTTCACGATACGTCGACGGCGTGACCGGCAAGGAAGTCAATACAGAAGACCAGGTGAAGGGCTACGAGCGCGGCGAAGGCGATTACATCATTCTCGAGGAAGAAGAACTCGATGCGGTGGCGCTCGAAAGCGTCCGGACGATTGAGATCGACATGTTCACGCCGCGCGATTCCATCGAATGGATCTGGCTCGAGAAGCCGCACTACCTGGTGCCGAACGACAAGGTTGGTGAAGATGCGTTCGCCGTGATCCGCGACGCCATGCGCGCAGAGAACGTCGTTGGGATTTCCCGTCTCGTCTTCGGCCAGAGAGAGCGCGCGGTGATGCTTGAGCCGCGCGGCGAAGGCATCGTTCTATGGACGTTGCGCTATGGTGACGAGGTGAGACCTGAAGAAGAGTATTTCTCGAACATCAAGGCAAAGCCCGAGGGCGGCCTTGCTCCGCTCATGAAGCAATTGATCAAGCAGCAAACGAAAAAGTGGGCGCCGATCACCGACCCCATTCAGGATCGCATGCTCGAACTGATCGCCGAGAAGAAGAAGACGTTGAAGCCGAAGGCCAAGCGCAGGGCTACACCGGCGAAAGACAACGTCGTCGATATCATGTCAGCGCTTCGCGACAGCTTAGAACGAGAGAAGAGCGGCAAAGCCCGGTAGCCCCTCCCCCAAGGCTTTCTTCCCCTGAGGGATCCCGAACTCTGAGAGTTGCGCCATGAGAAATCCGACGCACAATCGTGCCGCTTTGAGATAGACCGGCATGACCACGCATGCCGCTTTACGGCATTGAGATCATGACTACTGCATGTTTCCTTAAATCCCATTCGATCTAAGGATAGAAACATGCAGCAATTCAAAACGCTACAGCGATCTTTGCGCGCCGTTGATGCGTCGGCTAAAAGTCATGTTGCTACTTTCATTTTCGTGGTGGACAATCTTCTCGGCCGACAGACCGAGGAGCGGATAATGAATTTCGAGAAGGTCGGGCGAACCCGAATGATGATGCGGCTGCCACGACACCGGAAACAGATTTCCGATGCCAACTTCCTTGCGATCAACGATCTGCTCGAAGCTTACGGCGTCGCCGCCATGAAGCGTGATGAGTTACGGGAGCAACTGATGCCAGATCCCACGGTGAGGGAGGAGTATGAGGATCTCTGTCAGAAGCTAGAGGACGACATCATCAAGATGTTGGCAGGTGTAAGCCCGCGCATGGTGCGTTAGCCCATTGGGCGAGCTACCTGTGCACTCGCCGCCATCCTTCTCATCTCGTTCCATCTCGGCCGCGCCGGCGTAGATTCCAACTCGCAGAACAATTCATCGAGCGGTTTGGGCGACGAAATCTCGCAGCTACTCGGTCTGCCGGAAATTGCGGATGCGGTCGAAGAGTACTGCAAGGATGGTCGCGCCGCCAATGAACGTTCCCTGCCAGAACGCGTTGATGCCGAGCAGCCCGAGGCTATTGCGGATTACCTCGATGAGCGCCGCACCGACCAGTGCGCCTAAGGCCGTGCCAACGCCGCCGGCCAGGTTGGCGCCGCCAATCACCGCCGCTGCGATGACCTGAAGTTCCATGCCAGCGCCGATATTCGTTGTTACCGCTCCGAGCCAGCCAGTCTGGATGATGCCGGCGACACCGGCGGAGAGGGCAGAAATCATATACACACCGACCTTGATCGGACGCACAGGTATACCGGTAGCAGTCGCGGCGTGCTCGTTGCCGCCGATGGCGTAGATATAGCGGCCCAGCCTCGTCCATCGCAGAACGAAACCCGTCAGCAGCGTCAGCACAATCATGTAGATCACCGGGTTGGCGATGCCGAACAGCCAGGCCCCCCCGCCAAGAGCGAGCAGTTTGTCGTGGTCCGGTCCGAACTGGAAAACAACCGTGTTGTTGGACGCTACCATCGCCAGGCTTCGTGCGATCGAAAGCATGCCGAGTGTCACCACAAAAGGAGGAAATCCGACATAGGCGATGAGCACACCGTTGAACGCGCCGATGAAAAGCGCCGTTGCCACCGAGGCGACAATCCCGACTTCGATGCTATAGCCGGAATGCATGACGACCGCCAAGACCATGCTGCATAGGCAAAGCACCGACCCAACCGACAAGTCGATCCCGCCGGTGATGATAACCAGCGTCATGCCGAGGGCAATGATAGCGACGAAGGTGGCGTTGCGGGTGATGTTGTAGAGGTTCTTCGCTGTGGCAAACGAATCCGTTGCGAAGGAAAGGAAGATGCATGCCAGAACGACAGCGACGAACACCCAGAACGTCTGGTTGGCGAGGATCGCAGCGCCCAACGTGCGTTGTTTGTGAGCGATCGTCTGGTCGAGCATTGTTGCCATTTTCTTACGCATTCCTCCGATGCGGCACCTGCAGCGCTCATCCTCTTTCGATGGCGCCCGTAATCAATCCTGTCACTTCTTCAGGCGACGTCTGCGCAATAGGCTTGTCGGCGACCTTTCGGCCGCGCCGCATGACGATGACGCGATCTGCGACATCAAAAACATCCGGCATACGATGGCTGATGAGCACGACCGCGATGCCGCGATCGCGCAACCCACGAATCAGATGCAGCACCTCGGCGACCTGGCGCACCGAAATGGCCGCCGTCGGCTCGTCCATAAGGACGATCTTTGCCTCGGAGATCATCGTTCGCGCGATCGCGACCGCCTGCCGCTGCCCTCCGGACATTTGCCTGACGAGATCGCGGGGGCGAGTTTCGGATCGAAGCTCGCTAAAGATCTCTCCCGCGCGACGGTACATTGCCTTGTAGTCAAGGACCCGCAGCGGGCCAAAGCCGCGCCTGAGTTCGCGTCCAAGGAACACATTTGCCGCCGCCGAGAGATTATTGCACAGCGCCAGGTCCTGATGAACGATCTCGATGCCGTGCTGTCTTGCCTCTATCGGTCGATGCAGAACGATCTCGTTGCCGTCGAGCCGTATCGTTCCCTGGCTCGGGCGATGATTGCCGGCAATCATTTTGACCAGCGTCGACTTGCCGGCGCCGTTATCTCCCATGAGACCGACAACCTGGCCTGCTTCCAGCGAGAGCGAAACGTCGTTGACCGCCTGAATGGCGCCGAAATGCTTGGAAATGTTGGTGATCTCGAGTGTCGCCACCAGTCGTCTCGCCTCCCGAAGCGCGCCGGCACGCCAACGGGCGCGATCGTTCCTCAGTCTTCACCCAGCGGTCTACATCTTTATTTACGCAAATCCTTATGAAGGCGTCAATGACGTCCTATGCCTAGAAACTGTTTTGTATGACAAATACACGTTGCCCTGTATATTAGCCATCAGTGGGAGACAAAAATGCTTATCCTTGTCACCGGTGCAACGGGCAAGGTCGGGCGGAACCTCATCGCGGGGCTGCTTGACCAACCGCGTTTTTCGCAGGCGGAGATCCGTGCGCTCTGCCACAATCGCCTGCTCGAGCCGTGCGATCGAATCGACATGGTGCGTGGGACGATCGCCGACCGCGACGTCGCAGATGCGGCAATGAAAAGCGTCACCCATGTGGTGCACCTCGCCACCTGCAAGGAAACGCCAGACGCGGTCATGGACATCACGGTTAAAGGATTGTTCTGGCTACTCGAGGCCTTCCGGGTCAGCCCTTCCGCACGCCAGTTTATCCTCGTCGGTGGGGACGCGTCGGTCGGCCATTTCTTTTATCGCCACGATGGTCCCGTGACTGAGAAGACGCCGCACCGCGCTTATCCCGGTTGCTACGCGCTATCGAAGGTCATCGAGGAAGTGATGCTCGATCAGTACGCAATTCAATACGGCACGAACGGTTGCTGCCTTCGCGCGCCGTGGATCATGGAGAAGGACGACTTCAAACAGACGTTGTCGTTCGGCGACGATGTGTTTGGCGGGCCAGACTGGAAGACCTTCTTTGCGCCTGCAGAAGCAAGGCGATACGCCGAGGCCGGAACCGTGCCGCTCCTTCGCGACGCAGATGGCCGGCCGCTCAAACGCAATTTCGTACACGTCAGCGACCTGGTCTCGGCGATCCTGGCAGCGATCGACAATCCCCGCGCCGCACGGCAGTTGTTCAACGTCTCCATGGACCGTCCAGTCGACTATGGCGAAGTCGCAGGCTACCTCGCACGTACGCGCGGCCTCGGCTCGGTTGACGTCCCCAGCGGCTTCCACTCGAACTGGATGGATAACAGCAAGGCCAAATACCTTCTGGATTGGCGCCCTGACTACGATCTCGAAAAGCTTATCGACTCGGCCTGGCAATACGAGCGTCAGTCGAACGATCCTCGTGTCGTCTTTTATCCGGGTTGATTTGTGCCGCGGACAGACAACGTCCGCTTGTTCAATGGGAGGATAGAATGAGAAAGACAGTATTGCTGGCCGCCGTCGCTGTCCTGGCGCTCTGTGCCGGCCAGGCTCTAGCCAAGAAGCAGCTCGTCATCGTCGTGAAGGGACTCGACAACCCCTTCTTCGAAGCGATCAATCAGGGCTGCCAGAAATGGAACAAGGAAAACCCGGATTCCGAGTATGAGTGCTTCTACACTGGACCAGCCTCGACATCCGACGAGGCCGGCGAAGCACAGATCGTTCAGGACATGCTCGGCAAAGCCGACACGGCAGCAATCGCCATTTCGCCGTCTAATGCCAAACTGATCGCTCAAACGCTGAAGACCGCGAACCCGACGATCCCCGTCATGACGCTCGACGCCGATCTAGCCAAAGAGGACTCGGCCCTGCGCAAGACTTATCTCGGTACCGACAACTACCTGATGGGTGCCCGGATTGGCGAGTACATCAAGAAGGCCAAGCCGGATGGCGGCAAGATCTGCACGATCGAGGGCAATCCGGGGGCGGACAACATTTTGCGCCGAGCCCAAGGCATGCGCGACACCCTGACCGGTAAGGAGGGACTGACGGAACTGAAGGGTGAGGGAGGCTGGACGGAAGTCGCAGGCTGCCCAGTCTTTACCAATGACGACGGGGCAAAAGGCGTGCAGGCCATGACGGATATTCTCGCCGCCAATCCGGACCTTGATGCCTTTGGTATCATGGGTGGCTGGCCACTATTCGGCGCACCGCAGCCCTATCGCGACCTGTTCAAGCCGATCGCAGACAAGATTGCCAGCAACGAATTCGTCATCGGCGCCGCCGATACCATCGGCGACGAAGTTGCCATTGCGCGTGAAGGGCTGGTGACGGCACTCGTCGGGCAACGTCCGTTCGAGATGGGCTACAAGGCACCGTCTGTCATGATGGATCTGATCGCTGGCAAGCCAGTAGAAGATCCGGTGTTCACCGGTCTTGATGAATGCACCAAGGACACAGTCGACACGTGCATCCAGAAGTGACGGTCTCGTCCGGGCCCCGTTCGCGGGCGCCCGGACAAATCGCCGACCGAAGCCTTGCCAGCGCAGGCGGGGGCAAGGCATCCCCATTGACGCGAGTGACATGCATCGCCAGCATCGGAACCAATTGATCCGTGGCGTCGCATTGGCGAGCGAGATCCGCGTCAGATTGTGGAGAGCAGAATGGCAAAGAGGATCATCTTCACCGGCGGCAGCGGCAAAGCCGGCCGCCATGTCGTGCAGTATCTCATCGAGCAGGGTCACCAGGTCCTCAATCTCGATACCCGGCCTCTCGACAATCCGAAGGTCAGGACGCTCATCACGGACATCACCGATAGCGGGCAAGTCTTCAACGCCTTGTCGAGTTACACCGGACTGCACGAGTTCGACCCATCCTTGAGGCCACAGCCGATCGACGCCGTCGTGCATTTTGCCGCCATCCCGCGCATCATGATCGCTCCTGACAACGAACTTTTCCGCGTGAACGCGCTCGGCACCTACAACGTCATCGAAGCTGCTGTGAAACTCGGTATTCGCAAGGTCATCATAGCATCCAGCGAGACGACCTACGGCCTCGTCTTTGCCAACGAGCCCCGCAGTCCGCGCTACTTTCCGCTCGACGAGGAGTACGACGTCGACCCCATGGACAGCTATGCCTTGTCGAAAGTTGTCAATGAGCAGACGGCACGCGCCTTTGCCCTGCGCAGCGGCTTCGACATCTATGCCCTGCGCATCGGCAACGTCATTGAGCCGAGCGAGTACAAACTGTTTCCTGGATGGTTCGCAAATCCGGGCTTTCGAAAACGCATCGCGTGGAGCTACATCGATGCGCGCGACCTCGGCCAGATCACGCTTCGCGCAATAGAGAAGGACGGGCTTGGTTTCCAGATCTTCAATGCCGCAAACGACGACACCTCTTCCGATCTGCCTACCCGCGAACTCATAGACCGGTTCTATCCAGGTGTACCGCTCAAGCGGGAACTCGGCGAGTTCGAGACGTTGCTGTCGAACTGGAAGGCGCGTGACATTTTGGGTTTTCGCAGCGAGCATGGCTGGAGAAAATACGTCACCTCAGGCTGAAAACCGCCCAACGTTTTCCTCGTCACCTTCACACGTAGACTTGTCGTACACGCAAACAGCCGCATGGCTCAGAACCGTCTGTGGCAACCAACGCCCCAGTCACCCAACCGGGTGACTGGCAACCGCGAGAAGATCACGTATATTGCAACTTACACGGACAACGATTGCCGCGATCTTCGAAGGCCGCAAACTAAGGGTTGATGGAGGCTACTATGGCAGAACCAAGGTGGCGAACTCTTCCCGTAACTCCCGAGTTGCCCGCGACGACCCGCAAAGGGTATGTCGCGGTCGACGGCATCAAGATTTGGTATGCTGTCTACGGTTCCGGTGAGCCCGTGATTATGCTCCATGGCGGTCTCGCCAATTCCAATTACTGGGGCCATCAGGTTCCGGAACTCGCTAAGTCCTATCAGGTCATCGTTATGGACAGCCGCGGCCACGGCCGCAGCACTCGGAATGCGGACCCCTTCAGCTACGACCGCATGGCCTCCGACGTCATCGCATTGATGGATGATTTAAGGGTGTCCAAGGCTGCGGTCATAGGCTGGAGCGACGGCGCAATCATCGGCCTCAAGCTAGTGATCGCCAATCCTGGCCGAGTTAGCCGCCTGTTCGCATTTGCGGCTAATAGTGACCCATCCGGGATCTACGATCTATCCGATAGCAGGATGTTTGAGAACTATTCTCAGCGGACGCGCGAAGAGTACGAAAAGTTGTCTCCCACACCCGTCGAATACGACGACTTCCTTGAGCAAATGGAAAAAATGTGGGGCTCGCAACCAAACATAACGAAAAGTGAGCTTCGCAACCTTGAACACCCTATCTGGGTTGCAGCCGGCGACCACGACGAAATTGTCAGGCGTACCGATACGCTGTTCATCGCCGAAAACATTCCCGGTGCCGGTCTGCTAATACAGCCAGAAGTCAGCCACTTTTCCCATTTGCAGAACCCGCAAGAGTTCACAGAGGATCTATTTCGCTTCCTGCGCGCGCATTGAGATCGCAAAACGTGAGGCGAGTGTTTGGCGTGCAGTTTCAGTAACGCCTAGGGCTCGGCATCAGCGCGGCAGTTAGAGCTCGTCTCACGATCAGCGCGGGAAGTAGGCGGGCTGATCGAGATCGGCGATCAGGCCCGGACCAGTCGGCTGCCAGCCTAGAAGCGAGCGGGTCCTGGCGCTGGACGCCGCCATGTTCGCCGCTGCAAAGTTGGCAAACCAGCCGAAGTGCTCTCGCGACCGCGGTTCGACCGGCAGGCCGAGTTGGCGCCCGATCACTTCGGCGATTTCCCTGAACGGAACCGTTTCGACGGCAACCGCATGGTAGACGCTCTCCGTCACGCCGGCTTCAAGGGCCATGCGGTAGACCTGCGCCGCATCCAGACGGTGAACCCCGGACCAGCAGTTCAAGCCGTCATCGACATAGGCGGACACGCCGGTTTCGCGCGCGAGGCCCGCGACGATCGGGATGAAACCATGGTCGCCCACCCCATGAACGGATGGCGCAAGACGCACCGTCGCTGCGCGCACGCCCTGTTCCGCCACCGCCCTTGCGGCAGCTTCCGACTTGCGCGGCGACGCCGGATTGGGAAGGTCTGCTTCGGTTGCGCCGCGTGGCAGACCCAAGAGGCCGGAGGTGACGAGCAATGGGCGGTCCGACCATTTGAGTGCGCCTCCCAGTGCCTCGATCGCCCGTTCGTCCTGTGCCGCGTTCTTGGCGAACGTCGAGAAGTCGTGGTTGAAGGCGGTGTGAATCACGGCGTCGGCGGCTGAAGCGGCAGCCCGCAGGATGTCGAGGTCGTCCAGCGAACCTTCGACAACCTTCGCACCGATGGCTGCAAGGGCTGATGCCTTCCCCGCCGAACGGACAAGGCCACTGACCTTATGTCCTGAGCGGATCAGGTCCTCGACGACGGCGAAGCCGACCCAGCCGGTTGCGCCTGTTACGAATACATGCATGACAATTCTCCATTGAGGGGCCCGTGCCATTGGGACGGGCCTTTCGTTGTATGTTCGGTTTGGGTTGGTGGCAGTTGAACGTTGGCAGGCTTCAGGCCAGGCGCATCGACAGCTCGATGTCGTCGGCGAACGGTGTCGACAGATAGCCGCCCGAAGTCGAGCGGACGCGATCGAGATAGTCCGGGCAATGATCCGCATCGTCGGCAACGACAAGTGCTCCGGTCCGCAGACGGCTCTCGACCAGTGAAAGGACTTCCGGGTAGAGCGGCTTCGCGCCATCGAGCAGGAGCAGATCTATGCTTTCGGGAAGATCCATACTCAGCGTCGTCAGCGCATCGCCCTCGCGAATTTCGACGAGATCGATGAGGCCCGCGTCAGCCAGGTTCTGTCGCGCCCTTGCAATCTTCGACGGCTCGAACTCGCTGGTGATCAGCTGCCCCCCGCCATTGTCCCGGAGCGCTGCTGCGAGGTAGAGCGTCGAGAGGCCGAACGACGTGCCGAACTCGACGATCGTCCTTGCGCCGCTGCTTCGGGCCAGCATATAGAGCAGTTCGCCGGTCTGGCGGGACACGGGAAGCCAAAGATCCTTCATGCGGCTGTAGAAGTCGAGATACTCCGTCTTGCTGTGCATGAGGCGGTCGCGCTCCGCGTGGGAGAGTTCTGCCAAGGCCGGGCTGGTGGCGGCATCCGCTTCGTCGAAGAGGCGGTCGAGAAGAGATGCAAGGCGTATGTCCTTGAGGGTGTTCATCGGAAAATCCTTGGTTCGTTGCGATGACTTGCTTTCGAAATAAAAAATACGAATAATTCGTCGCGTTTGCTAATCGCATTGCAAAAGGTCCCGATGACTGATCGCGCAAGTCCCCGTATTTCCACACGAAAGCAGCCCAAGCAGTCGCGTTCGAACGAGCTTGTCGCCGCCATTCTTCAGGCGGCTATTCAGGTTTTGGCGCAGGAGGGTGCGCAGCGTTTTACGACGGCGCGGGTGGCGGAACGGGCAGGTGTCAGCGTCGGATCTCTCTACCAGTATTTCCCCAACAAGGCGGCTATCCTGTTCCGACTGCAGAGCGACGAGTGGCGGGCGACATCGGAACTCTTGGGCGACATCCTGACGGACCGGTCCCGACCGCCGCTCGAGCGGCTCCGTAGCCTCGTGCAGGCTTTCATCCGTTCGGAATGCGAGGAAGCTGCCGTTCGGGTGGCACTTAACGATGCCGCCCCTCTTTACCGGGATGCGCCGGAAGCGCAGGAGGCGCGGGCGGCAGATGACATGGTCATCGAAGCGTTCATGTCCGAGCTTCTTCCGGATGCCTCCGCGGCGGTCCGGGCCACGGCCGGCGACCTCGTCATGACGACCATGACCACGGTCGGGAAGGAGTTCTCCGCCGAGCCGAAGACCGACGCGGAAATCGCAGCATACGCGAATGCCATGTCCGACATGTTCTGCGCCTATATCCGCTGCCTGCGTTCCGATATTTCTGCAGCGGCCGGGTGATGCGCGATTGAACGCTCTGATCGTATGGTCGCCAGGAACTCTGGGAAGGCTCGTCGGCGGGATGGCCGCAAACCGAACCCTACACATGGAACCGACGACACGATGAGTCCGGGACACTTAACCCGCGGCGCCGCTCCCCTCACCGCCTACGAAGGTTTCGTTGCCAATACGGACTTCCATGTTCCTCCCCCCAGCCAATCATTGCCTAGGTCGCCGTAGAGAGACATTTGGGAGAACCGTCCATCTCATCACTCCACCTGTGAGGCAAAGTTAGTAGCCCAGCGCCATCCCGTCCTTACGGGCGTCCGACCCTCCGATCAGAATGCCACGCTCCCAGTCAATCCGGATGGCTTGCGCTCCGCCGATCGCGCGGAGGGACGGCTGAACCTTGAAGCCACGCCGTTCCAGTTCGGAGCCGATGCTGGTGCGGATGGCTTCCTCTGCTTCGACCGTCGCTGTAGCGGGCAGAGGAAAGAGGCGCGGCAGGTCAATGGCGGTTTGAAGATCGACACCGCAATCGTAGAGCCGGGACAACAGATGAGCATGGCCCATGGCCTGGTAGTGGCCGCCCATCACACCGAACGGCATCACGATACGCCCGCCCTCGGCGACCATTCCCGGGATTATCGTATGCATCGGACGCTTGCGGGCCGCGATTTCGTTGGGGTGACCTGCCGCAAGCGAAAAGCTCTGACCGCGGTTGTGGAACAATACGCCTGAGCGTGGCGCCATCAGCCCACTGCCATAGGAACTGAATATCGAATTGATGAAGCTGACCGCGTTGCGGTCGCGATCCACCACGCAAACATAGACGGTATCCTTGTGCTCGACGGTGTCGAACGAGGGCAGCGGTTCGGTGACCCGATCGAGGGAGATGCTTTGGGCAAGGCGATCAGCAAGTGTGCTCGACAGCATGCGCTCGACGGCCCCATCCGACAAAGACGGATCGGCGACCATCGCGTCGCGCGCGGCGTAGGCGAGCCGTGTTGCCTCGAGGAGGAGATGCAGATCATCGGGGTCGAACGGGTCGTTGGACAGCGAGAAACGCGAGAGGATGTTCAGGATCAGGAGGGCGACGACGCCTTGGCCATTCGGCGGGCATTCGTAGATGGTGCGGCCGCGATAGGTCGTGGAGATGGGTGTAACGTAGTCTCCTACAGCGCTGGCGAAATCGTCCAGGGAGTGATAGCCGCCGAGGCCGCGCAGATAGTCCACCATGTCCTCGGCGATGGCGCCGCGATAGAAGGCGTCCCGGCCGCCGCGTGCGATCGCGTCGAGTGTATCCGCAAGCAAGGGCTGGCGCTGGACGCTGCCGACCGCCGGGGCCTCTCCCGCGACCAGGAAAGTGGCACGGGTGGTTGGGTCGGCAGCCAGGAGATCGCGCTGCATGCCCAGGTCGGCGGCGACACGGGGCGTCAGCGCATAGCCGTCGCGGGACATCGCAATTGCAGGCTGAAGCACTTCGGCCATCGACATCCGGCCGAAGTCGCTTAAGAGGCGGCACCAGGCATCGACCGCTCCAGGAACCGTGACCGCGTGAGGAGAAGAGCGCTCGATTGCTGTCACACCGTCGGCACGCAGCGCATCGTGGCTCAGTGCTACTGGCGTCAGGCCCGAGCCGTTGTAGGCGCGAATGTCGGTGGATCCTTCCACCGCGATCATTGCGAAACAATCCCCGCCAACACCAGTCGAACCTGCCTCGACTACTGATTGAACCGCGACGGCCGCCACCGCCGCATCGATGGCGTTCCCTCCTGCCTTCAGGATCTCGATGGCCGTCAGGGTTGAGGCCGGATGTGAGGTTGCCGCCATCCCGTGACGGGCGACGGCCAGCGACCGACCAGGATCTTCGAAGTTGCGCATGACGTCCCTAAAGTCTTCCCAGCTATCTGCTTCGTCAGTCCCCCGACGCCGGCGCAAGTGACCTTGGCCAGAGGTCGTGCATAGGGTGGTGGGGCACAGCGGATACAGCCGTGCAAATCTCCGCGCAGTCAGCGACTATCCGACCCCTGCATCCACTGCGGGATATCGCGCTTGGCATGAAGCACACTCCACACGTCGATGCAGCCGGCCTGTCGATGAAGCCCAGCGCGACATCAATTTGCGGCCTCGCGTGCGTAATAATCTACGGTCACTTCGACATCACTGCGCGCCAATTCACGTGGAATAATCGGTTTGTTCGTCACTTGCTCTTCCGACCACGAACTCGATCGCGCAACCCGCTGAAATAAGCGGCGTCGGGCGGTTCAGTCTGCGCAGAGGAGGCTCCGTCAAGCAACAGCCTGCGTAACGTGAGCCGGTCGTCATCTCGACGGATCAATTCTCGGATATACTCACTGCTCGACCCATAGTCCCGCCCAGCGACTTGCTCATCTACGAAGCTCTTCAGATAGTCCGGCAGGGAAATGTTCATTGTGCGCATAGGAACGAGCATAGCCGCATGGCAAAAATTGGCAACGACGTCCGCTTCCGACGGCTGAAATGGCAGCATTCGCAACTGCGACCTTCTGGTTAGAGGCGGACGAGCTACCGGGCTGCTATCCGCCGACTTCAGAATTGAAAACGAACCCAGCTGCTCCAGTTTATAAAGTACGGGTAAACACGCTCAGGAGGAGCAGTTATGAGCAGAAACACCGTTATTGGCGTCATTGTCGCCGTCGTCGTAATCATCCTTGCCGTTGTCTTCCTACTCCCTGGCAAGACGACCACAACGGAAACAGCGACACCCCCGGCGACTACGACTGAGCCGACGACTCAGCCCTCGACGACTCAGCCCTCGACGACCCAGCCTTCAACGACCCAGCCTTCAACGACTGCGCCAGCTCAATAGGGTATACCGACGAGACTACTGTGAGCACGCGACCGACGCCGAGTATCGCGCGAGACGGCGGTCATTGGGTGGACGCGCCTTCGTAACTGGTGAGGTATGCCTCGAAAATTTGATGGTTCGCCCAGACACTTCGAGAGATTTCATCCTCGGTCACTCTTGCCCTCGACTTCTTCTGGCGATCGATAACCCTGCTCGCACTCCTCGCAGTGTGCGTAGACATCTCCGGTTTCGCTCTCACGAAAGAGAAAAAGCCGGCCGTTCTGACAGCTCGGGCAGTTGCCTGCGTGAAATTGCATCATGGCGGTCAGCATCCTCACTATGTTTCCAAGCATATGGCCAGTGATTCGGCCACGCAGTCACCTGCCGATTCATCCTAATGTTGGCCGATTGGGAGGCCTTGGAAAGGCTCTACCGTGTCGGCGACCTTCACCCACTTATGTTTCGATTGCTCGAATACTGATATGGCAGGTGGCGCGAACGCCGGGTCGGCAAATGAACCTACAGCCACCCCGATCCAGGACGGCGAGACATCGGCCTTCCAATAGACGGTCGAGCCGCAACTTGGGCAAAAATGCATTCGGACCTTGCGACCGCTCTCGGCAGTACGAATGAATTCTGCAGACGTTCCAGATATTTCGACACAGTCAATCGAGTAGAAAGCATTAGCGCTGAACGGTGCACCAGTTCTTCGCTGGCATGCGAAACAGTGACACAGCGCAGTCAATTGTGGCGGTTCGCGAAGCATCAGTTTAAGAGCGCCACAGGCGCATTGGGCATTGGCCATGGAAACTCCTCCCGCTTGCGCGGTGAGATTACGTTGGATTAAGGGCTGAAGCGCAGGCCCGAACCGCAATTCCATTGCGGTAGGCGATGCAAAGAGGCTGAAACCTGATACAATTTCAGGATCACCAAGCACCCAAGGTAGATCGCGGAAATGCCGGAGTCTAGAAGAAACTCTTCGGACCGCCAAACGCAGTCATGCCTGATGTGAAGGGATCTAACTCAGTTCAGCATCCGCGCTTACGACTGGACCATGGCGTGGTACGCCGTACTTCCCCTGTAATCATGCCGCTGCGAAGAATAGATCGCAAGCGGCCCATACTGTTGCGCCGGCCGGGTACGATTATTTTCCCTCCGTATTTTCCGATTGTCCTGTGGCCGCCTTCACCACCCCTTCCTGCAAATCCGCCTCATCGGCAAGAATGGCCGCGGCCTCGTCCAGCAAAACATCTTTTGCGTTCTTGCGGGCATTCTCAATGGCAATATCAGCACTCAGGCTACGCTCGTTTGCACGCAGGCCATCATCTTCGCCAGCATTTGCGCCATCGCCTGCTTGCGCCCGAGACTTCATTCGAATTTCTCGAGCCGTCAATTCCCTACGACGTTCGGCTTCATTGAGGGAGACAACCCCTTTGTTGCGCTGCGCTTCCACGTCCGCAATGTCTTCTAACAGGCGTTGGAAATCCGGATTGCTCTCAACCCGAGCTTCATGGCGGCGTTGAAGTGTCGGCAACAACGCCGTTATGGTGCCGATGGGCTTATAGGTCGCCGGTTTGATCTGAGCCCACGGCAGGGCATTGTCATAACTGGTCTCGCCAAAGCGAGCCGGATCCGAAAAACTCGGCAAGCTGATATCAGGCGTCACACCGTGCAACTGCGTCGTGCCGCCGTTGATCCGGAAAAACTGCGCAATCGTGACTTTCAGGTCACCGAATTCGGGTGTGCTGTTGCGAACCACCTCGTCAAGATTCACGACAGTTTGAACGGTGCCCTTACCGAAACTCGGTTCGCCAACGATAACGCCCCGACCGTAATCTTGGATTGCCGCGGCGAAAATCTCCGAAGCCGATGCCGACCCGCGATTGATGAGGACACCCACAGGGCCGGTCCAGACAGGCGCTGGAAAATCAGCGCTTGATACCGCGACCTTACCGTCGCTATCGCGTTGCTGAACGACCGGGCCACTGCCGATGAACAGGCCGGTCAAATCAATCGCCTCCTTCAGTGAACCGCCGCCATTGCTGCGCATGTCAATGAGAACGCTGTCGACTTTTTCCTGCTTCAGTTCATCGAGAAGCTTTCGGACATCGCGGCTCGCGCTTCTATAGTCCTTGTCTCCTTTGCGCCGGGCTTCAAAATCCTCGTAGAATGCCGGCAGAGTAATCACCCCGATTTTACGCGTGGCTTCGCCCACTTTCACAGACAGCACGGTCTTCTGGGCAGCCTGCTTTTCGAGGCTGATTTTATCGCGCACCAGGCTGATGATCCGGTGGGTGGCATCGGCTCCGGCATCCGCCGGCAGGATATCCAGGCGCACGACGGTGCCCTTTTTCCCTCGTATCAGTTGCACGACCTCATCAAGGCGCGTGCCAACCACTTCCTTTATCGCCCCATCCTTGCCTTGACCCACGCCAGTAATGCGGTCTCCGACCGAGAGCTTGCCCGACAACTGAGCCGGTCCGCCAGGCACGAGTTCACGGATCGTCGTGTAGTCGTCGCGTTCCTGCAGTGACGCACCGATACCAACGAGTGAAAGTTTCATTGCGATATTGAAATCGGCCGAAGCGGTCGCGCCGAAGTAGTCCGTGTGCGGGTCGGTCGACGTTGTGTAGGCGTTCATGAACGACTGGAAAACGTCATCGCTTTTATACTTGTAAGCTCGCTGCAAAGCGTTTGCATATCGCTTGTCGAGTGTTTCGCGAATGGCCGCGTCGGTCTTGCCGCCCAGTTTCAACCGCAACCAGTCGCTTTTTACGCGTTTGCGCCAAAGTTCATTGCTCTCGGCCTCCGACTGCGGCCAGGGCGCTTTATCGCGCAGAACGGAAAAGCTCTCCTGCGCACCGAAATCGAGGTCCTGCTTAAGCAAGTTGCGCGCGTAGTTCATTCGGTCGACGACGCGTTTCCCATAAACGTTGAAGATCGCAAATGGGATGTTCAAGTTTTTCCGTTCGATGGCGTCGTCGATCTCGTTGCGGTCCGACATGAACCTGTCGATGTCCGCTTGCAGAAAGAGCGCATGGTCTGGATCAAGTGATTGGATGAACCGATCCATGATCCTGGCCGACAAGGCGTCGTCGAGTGGAACGGGCTTATAGCTGAAGCGCGTGAGAAATTCTGCACTCAACTGAGCGGCTTGTGCCTGTTGCTTAAGCGGCTCCAAAACAGGCGGTGAGGCGACTTCAGCAAATGCGGACTGTACGATTGCCAGAAATGCACCAAGGAAAACGTATGATATGCGCATTCTGATCGATCCAATTCTTGATGCCGAGTGTCACTGCACGATCTAGGTGAAGCAATTGTGGCTTTTTGGCAACCGGATGGGTCATGCGCTCATCCAGCGACCCTCGGCTCAAGGAGGTTTAAGCGCCAGGCCGCATGTCGGCGAAGGCTTCGTTTGGAAAATTCGTCTGCGTGAGTTGGACCGACTTTACTGCTGCTTCGCATTCCCATGACTGGCATGTCTCCACCGAACGTGCGGTGCCTCTGGGCCGTCCGGCCCATTGTCTGAGCGAAGACCACAATTGTGTTTTCCACCAATTCCCAGCTCATTCAACGTATCAAACATTTTTCCGACGATCGCGTCTCCCTCCAGGTGGCCTGCCCTGGCAATCATCCCAAACGCGTCCCAGGTGTCGGTGGGAGGAATTCCGTAAAACTCGTAAAAACCCTGTTTCTGCGGAGGTGCCATTTTCCATCCATTGCGGTGGCATAACCGGCACCATGCGGCCCTGGACTTCAGCTTCTAGAGGAACAGGTGCGCGTTAAAAAGGCAGCCGAGGCCACGTTGAGTAAGCCATTGGCATTATTCTTTGAACGTCCAAGTATCGAAAGTGCATATTTTCGACTGCAACGTGTTCTTATTGAGAGTGCAAGTCTTGAAATGACCCACGCCCTGCACCATGATCATGTGCGTGCACGAGCGATTTCTCGGCGCATTCATGGGCATATCTTATGCGTTACGACCAGATCCACCGAAACTGTTTAGGTGGAAGCTGTTCGACCTGATGCTATGCAGATCCGGCCAAACTGGCCATTTGTTCTGAGCCGTGTTCGTTTTTAAGAATTGGGTAGCAGCTGTGCATCGTGGCGCTGCACCCTCTCAACTGCGTCGCAATCGCAGCACCCACGCCTTCGCATTCAACTCTTCTCGCGCATGAAATCTAGTGAATGAACCTTGCAAGGTTCTCTGAGGGAGGGACGTGAAATGCCTCGTATAAGAACGACGTGCATCGCAGCAGCATTAACTGCAGTGAGTAGCCTTTGGGCCGGCACCGCTATCGTGCAGGCGCAGGAAACCAAGCCCAACATCCTGTTTATCATGGGCGATGATATCGGCTGGATGCAGCCAAGCATCTATCACCAGGGCCTGATGGTAGGTGAAACGCCCAACATCGATCGCATCGGCAATGAGGGTGCGAAATTCATGACCTACTACGCTGAACAAAGCTGTACGGCTGGTCGTACCGCGTTCATAACCGGCATGCAGCCGGTGCGTGTCGGCATGGTCCTGCCGGAAATTCCCGGAAGCCCGTCCTACCTGCGGGCAGGCACGCCTCACCTTGCCCGGTTCCTGAACGATCTCGGCTATTCGACAGGCGAGTTCGGCAAGAACCATCTCGGGGATACCACCGAGTCCCTGCCGACTGCCCATGGTTTTCAGGAGTTCTGGGGCTATCTCTATCACCTCGACGCAATGCAGGGCGTGAGCTTCCCCGACATCAACAAGACGCCGACAGAGCAGGGGATCGCACCTCCTTGCAGGAATACGCCAATCCCCGGGCTGACCGAGAATCCTGCGGCGGTCGATCCGAAGACAACAACGTGCCTGACACCACCGCGTCCCATGCTAGCGTGCGCATCCTCCGACGGAACCCCTGAAAATCAATCTTGCAAGGACGAAGGGCCGCTGACACTCGAGCGCTCCAAGACGATTGACGAAGAAATCTCCGGCAAGGTCATCGACTTCCTCGACAGGAACGACCCCGAGAAAACCAAGAAGCCCTTCTTCGTCTGGTACAATCCGGCACGCATGCACATCACCACCGTGCTGCCGGACAAGTACCTGAACATGGTTGGCGAGCCGGGCGGAAAGGACTGGGGCGTTAACGAAGCCGGTATGAAGCAAATGGACGACAACATCGGCTACGTGCTGAAGAAGCTCGAGGAGATGGGAGAACTCGACAACACCATCGTCGTCTTTACCACCGACAACGGTGCCGAGACGATTACCTTTCCCGACGGCGGCACCACTCCGTTCAAGGGCGGAAAGCTCAGCACCTGGGAAGGTGGCATGCGCGCTCCGCTAGTCGTGCGCTGGCCGGGCCATATCGAACCGGGAACGGTCAAGAACGAGATCTTCGCATCACTCGATTGGCTGCCGACATTGGTGAACATTGCTGGCGGCCCGAAGGGTGATGGGCTCAAGAAGGAGATCGAAGCGGGCAAGTATCCGAAAGTTGTCAAAACCACTCTCGACGGGATCGATCAGCGCGACTTCCTGGAAGGTAAGGCACCATCCGCACGCGACTCTTTCTTGTACTATTCCGGCAAAGAGCCGTCGGCGGTCCGCTTCAAAAACTGGAAGATGTATTTCGCGATGGTGTCCGATGACCCTGCGGGCTTCATTTCCGGCGTGCAGCCCTATTCCTGGACACAGGTCGTCAACATCAAGCGTGATCCGTTCGAAACTTCGGTCGGTCAGCAGATCAAGACACTCTTCGGCATGGGGGGCGCGATCGCCTCGCCTTCGACGGCCTATGTCTATGACTGGAACATCCTGCCCATCGGGCAGCAGCTGTGGCTGAAGCATCTCGAGAGTTACATCAACTTTCCGCCGCTGCAGGACCCTGCAAGTTATAATCTTGAGCAGGTCATGCAGCAAGTTAAGGAAATGAAGACAGGTCACGACTGAAACGCTGTCGAATAGCGACATCACAACGGACGCTCTTCGGGGCGTCCGCATTCTTGTTTATCCCGGAGGGAGGGTTCGACATGCGTTCGGGTCACCTGACTGTAATTTATCTCTGGCTGTATGCGCTCCTCGCGGCCACTGCGGCTCAAGCTCAATCCGATCCCCTGCCCTCGTGGAACGACAACGTGGCCAAGCAGGCAATCGTCGAGTTCGTGCAGGCGACCACCGACAATACAAAGCCCACTTTCGTGCCGCCCGAAGAAAGGATCGCAACCTTCGATCAGGATGGTACGCTTTGGGTCGAACACCCGATGTACAGCCAGGTGATATACTGCCTGGAGCGGGTTCCGGCTCTGGTGAAGGAAAAACCGGAGCTGAAGGACATCGAGCCTTTCAAGACCGTGCTGACCGGCGACAGGGAAGCGGTCGCCAAGCTCCCCATGGCGGATCTCGAAAAGATCCTTGCTGCCACGCTTACCGGCATGACGGTGGACCAATTCGAGGCCGAGGTCAGCAAGTGGATCGCATCGGCAAAGGATCCGCGATGGAAGCGCCCCTTTACCGAACTCACCTACCAGCCCATGAAGGAGGTTCTTGGCTATCTGCGCGACAATGGCTTTAAGACCTACATCGTCACAGGCGGCGGCCAGGACTTCGTGCGTGTCTACTCCGAGAGCACATACGGGATCCCTCCTGAACAGGTGGTGGGGACAGCCGGAGGAACGACCTATGGATATGGAAAGGACGGAAAGCCCGTCCTGACCAAGGATCCCAAGCTTCTCCTCAATGACAACAATGCCGGAAAACCGGAGGGAATCCATCTGATGATTGGGAAACAACCGATCATCGCTTTCGGCAATTCAACGGGCGACAAGGAGATGCTCGAATATACCGAAGCGGGGGACGGCCCCCGGCTTTCCGTTCTCGTGCTGCATGACGACGCAGAACGAGAATATGCCTATGGCCCGGCAAATGGTTTGCCTGAGACCAAGGTCGGCACTTTCACGCAGGAACTTTACGACGAAGCCATCAAGGACGGCTGGATCGTCATCAGCATGAAAAACGACTGGAGACGAGTGTTCGCGGACTGACCGAGCAGCTTCGCCTGCTCATTCGCATTTCAAATGCCCTGAAACGCAGGAGGTAGTTATGAAACCCAGAACTGCTGTCTTTCTTTCCGTATTCCTTGCCACAAGCCAATTTCTCGTCCCCGGCTCGGTTTTGGCGCAGGACGCCGATGTCAAGCCGCACGTCCCGCTTGCCAAAACGATCGGCCAGGTATCACCGACAGGGCCGGTTCCATCGCTTTTCGTCCTCAACTCTACGGGCGCAAAATTGGAGGGAACCACGCTCACAATGACGGGCGTTTCGATGAATTCAATCGTCTTCGCCGATCGGCCAATTCGTGCGGCCGGTCATCTCACGACCGAGCAGTTCGTCATGCAATGGGACGAAGGCAAAGGCAGTTTTTCCACAGATCCGCCCAATGCCACGATTTCGGTCCTTGGCGGGAACGGGTCGAAGGTCGAAGATGCTGTAGTGACGATTATGAAGCCAAAGCTCTCGGGTGGGAACCTGACGTTCGAAGTGGCGGTTCTTGAAGGAAGTCTTTCGGGCGGAAGCGGCCCTGCAGCACTGTTCATCGACCGTGGCGGCTTTGGCGGCGGTGGCTTTGGCGGTGGTGGTGGCTTTGGCGGTGGTGGCCGTGACTTTGGTGGCGGCGGCTTTGGCGGCGGGGGCTTCCACGGAGGTTTCGCCGGTGGCGATCGAATGGGGGCCGACGTTCATGTGAACGATGTCCACGCCAACTATTGGCACGCTCCAGATTATCATGGCGCTTGGTATGCCGGCGCCGGGCTTGCGACGGGGGCCGCCATTGGCGCAGCCGCCACCGCGCCCTACCGCTACGGCTACGGTTATGCCAACCCCTACTACAACAACAACTACAACCAGTGTGGATATTACCCCTATCCGCCCTGCTAAAAGGTCGCTGATAGTGGTTCGAAACCTGTCGGGAAAAGGCGGAGTGACGTGCAAGAGCCCGTCGCTCCGATCAAGCGACCCGATCTGCTTCAATGTGCGCGAAGCCTGCCAACAGAGCTGCTCACGCTCCGCTAGCAATTAGAAGGGCGCAGCGCGGTCGGCCTTTTCTTCCCCAAAAAGGACGTCTCGGCACCAACCGCCATGTGGCTGACAGCTCCTGCTCGAACGGGAATATCCGCGTTTTCTGCGATGGCACGGAACCAGACTTCCGCGGCGCCGTTAAGGTTGCGTCTTGCAACGGAGGAACGGCAACCATGGAAAAAGAAGCTGAAGCGCACAAATCGAAAGAAAACGATCGCCGCGATAGTTCCAAACCTGGCACGATCGTCGCCGGCCCGGAAGCCCACGCGCGGGAGGCGGCTGGAAAGATGCCGTCAGGCCGGAGTGCCAAATCCGAGAAGCCTGCGAAGAAACCGGCAAGCCGTTCCTAGCGTTCGAGCATGAATGCGGATGTCCAGAGACGGCGGATCCGAAAGCCTCCCCCCGTTTGACGGGGGAAGGAGTTAACTGGGTGATCCCAGGGGTCATGCAGCCAGATCGAAACGATCCGCATTCATGACCTTAGTCCAGGCCGCAACGAAGTCCTTGACGAACTTCTCCCTGTTGTCATCCTGGGCATAGACCTCCGCATAGGCGCGAAGTACGGAGTTCGAGCCGAAGACGAGGTCGACGCGGGTCGCCGTGTACTTGGTCGCGCCGGTCTTTCGGTCGCGGATTTCATACAGGTTGCTGCCGGTCGGAACCCAGGAATAGCCCATGTCAGTCAGCGTGGCGAAGAAGTCCGTCGTCAATGCACCGACGTGGCTCGTGAAGACGCCGTGTGCGGTGCCGGCATGGTTCGTGCCGATGACGCGGAGACCACCGACGAGCGCTGTCATCTCGGGCGCGGTCAGGCCCATGAGCTGGGCGCGATCGAGCAGCAGCTCTTCCGGGCTCACCACATAGTCCTTCTTCTGCCAGTTGCGGAAGCCGTCGGCGAGCGGCTCGAGCGGAGCGAAGCCGTCGGCGTCCGTCTGCTCGGCGGTCGCATCGCCGCGCCCTGCGGCGAAGGGCACTTCGATATCGAAGCCTGCGGCTTTGGCCGCCTGCTCGACGCCGTAGTTGCCGGCGAGCACGATCACGTCGGCAAGGCTGGCACCCGATGCCGCGGCAATCGGTTCGAGAACGGAAAGAACACGGGCCAGACGTGCCGGCTCATTGCCCTCCCAGTCCTTCTGCGGGGCAAGGCGGATGCGGGCGCCGTTTGCGCCGCCACGGAAATCCGAACCGCGGAAGGTGCGGGCGCTGTCCCATGCCGTGGCAACCAGATCCGCGATGGAAAGACCTGATGCCGCGACCTTCGCCTTGACGCCCCCGATATCGTAGTCCTTGCGGCCGGCCGGGATCGGATCCTGCCAGACGAGGTCTTCGGCCGGCACATCAGGGCCGAGATAGCGGGACTTCGGACCCATGTCGCGGTGCGTCAGCTTGAACCAGGCGCGGGCGAAGGCATCCGAAAAGGCCGTGAAGTCATTCCTGAAGCGAAGCGAGATTTCGCGATAGATTGGGTCCACCTTCAGCGCCATATCCGCATCGGTCATCATCGGAATGGTGCGGATCGAGGGATCCTCGACGTCGACTGGCTTGTCTTCCTCTGCGATGGTGATCGGTGCCCATTGAGAGGCGCCCGCAGGGCTGTGCGTCAGCGTCCATTCATGGTTGAACAGCATCTCGAAGAAGCCGTTGTCCCACTTCGTCGGCTCGGCGGTCCAGGCGCCCTCGATGCCCGAGACGACCGTGTTACGGCCGATGCCGCGACCCTTGGTATTCATCCAGCCGAGGCCTTGGAATTCCGGGCCTGCGGCTTCTGGATCGGGGCTGAGGTCACCCGGGTTGCCGTTGCCGTGGGACTTGCCGATGGTGTGGCCGCCGGCGGTAAGCGCCACGGTTTCCTCATCGTCCATTCCCATGCGCGCGAAGGTCTCGCGCATCTGCGCGGCGGTCGCCAGCGGATCGGATTTCCCGTTCACGCCTTCCGGGTTGACGTAGATGAGGCCCATCTGCACGGCAGCGAGCGGGTTTTCCAGCGTCTCTGGCTTGGAGACGTCGCCGTAGCGGCCGTCGCTCGGGGCGAGCCACTGCTTCTCGTCACCCCAGTAGACGTCCTTTTCCGGCGCCCAGATGTCCTCCCGGCCGAAGGCGAAGCCGAAGGTCTTCAGGCCGGCAACATCGTAGGCGATGGTGCCGGCAAGCGCGATCAGGTCGGCCCAGGAAATCTTGTTGCCGTATTTCTTCTTAATCGGCCAAAGCAGGCGGCGACCCTTGTCGGTGTTGACATTGTCCGGCCAGGAATTGAGCGGGGCGAAGCGCTGGTTGCCGGTGTTGGCACCGCCGCGGCCGTCGGCGGCGCGGTAGGAGCCGGCCGCGTGCCACGTGACGCGCGCCATCATGCCGACATAGCTACCCCAGTCGGCCGGCCACCATTCCTGGCTGTCCGTCATCAGGGCGCGCAGGTCCGCCTTCAGCGCTTCCACGTCCAGCTTCTTGAGCTCTTCGCGATAGTTAAACCCCTTGCCCAGCGGATTGGTCTTGCTGTCATGCTGGTGCAGGATGTCGAGGTTGAGTGCGTTGGGCCACCATTCCATGACGGAGTTGCCGAGAGCCGTGGCGCCGCCGTGCATGACCGGACACTTGCCGGCCGTGGTTGTCTTCGTATCCATTTGGTCCTCCAACGGGTTTTCTTCAATCTACGGACACTGGAAGGGCTTCGCGGGCACACCTCTTGGGTCAGCGCTACCGGGAAGTGCCTTCCGAGTGGCCAATGAGTAACAAGCCCACTTCATAAATTCCAATTGTATATTCTAAAGGCAGCGATATGCTGAGGTTATGAATGGCCTGACCATGAAACATCTCCGCTATTTTGACGCCCTTGCCCGGATCGGCCATTTCGGCCGCGCCGCGGAGAGCTGCGCCATCTCGCAGCCCGCGCTATCCGTGCAGATAAGGGAACTGGAGGAACTGCTTGGCGCGCCGCTCGTGGAAAGAGGCGGGCGCCGCATACGGCTGACGGGTCTCGGCGAGGAGTTCGTCGGCCGCACCCGCGCCATCCTTCGCGCTGTCGACGAACTGGCAGATCTCGGGCGGGCGGCCCATGGGCCGCTCGCGGGCCGCCTTCGTCTTGGAATCATTCCGACGGTCGCGCCCTATCTCTTGCCAACCATCATAAAGTCGCTCGCACAGCTCTATCCGGGGCTCGATCCGCGGCCGCGCGAGGCGATCACACAAAGATTGATCGAGGACTTGGCGGAGGCGAAACTGGACATCGCCATCGTCGCGCTACCGATTTCGGAGCCAGCCCTGGAGGAAATCCCGCTCTTTGACGAGGAATTCGTGCTGGTACGGCCCCTGGAGGATGCGGGCAAGCCAGTGCCGGCTTCGGAAAGACTGCATGAAATGCGCCTGCTCCTGCTGGAGGAGGGACATTGCTTCCGCGACCAGGCCCTGTCCGTCTGCAACATCACGACCGCGTCGACGCGCGATGTGATGGAGGGGAGTTCGCTTTCGACACTCGTGCAGATGGTCGGCGCGGGCATAGGTGTAACGCTTATCCCGCAGATGGCCATAGAGACCGAAACGCGGTCCTCATCGGTCTGCGTGTCCCGGCTTGCCGGCCCCCGCCCGACCCGAAGGATCGGGATGGTCTGGCGAAAGACCAATCCACTGTCGACGCAGTTCGCTCGGATCGCCGACATCGTGCGCGAGGCTGGACTGAGCAGGCAAAGGCAAATGGATGCCGCCACGTGAAAGGAAGCTGCTAGGCCGGTCACCGGCTGGCGACAACAGGCAATCACAGGTTCCCAAACCGTTGCCGGACCTCCTTGGATGCCGAAGCTCCACGCCCAGCGATCCCGGCGGCACATCACGTTTTGAAATGAACGGTCACTTAATATGACTTCCCATTACGGGTCAGTCCGGTCATGTAACGATTGAAGGTCGTCCGACTCACCGCTCGACGACGAACGGACCAAAGAGCTGACAGTATGGAAAATCCGATCGCATTGAATCGCCTTGCCGAGAACAACGTCTTTCGCAAAGGTGATGTTTTCGTCCTTTTCGGCGAACTGTTCGGCCGCGGATACGCAACTGGCTTGCTCGACCAAGCCCGACAGGCAGGCATGGAGATCGTGGGAATCACGGTCGGGCGCCGCGACGAGAACAACGCACTGCGACCTCTGGACGCCGAGGAACTCTCTGCCGCCGAAGAGCGACTGGGCGGCAGGATCATCAACATCCCCCTTATGGCCGGCTTCGATCTCGACGCTCCGGCAGGTGGCCCCACTCCGACTGATCTCCTGGCCAATATGACGCTGGAGAGCTGGGAACAGGACAGGCTCGACTGGGACTACATCCAGCAGTGCCGGGACATTGCCACTTCGCGCTTCACGAATTCGCTTTCACAGGTCATGGCCGTTCTCGACGGAATGATTGCCGACGGCCGCAATGTCATTTTCGCCCATACGATGGCCGGAGGCATCCCGAAAGCGAAGGTATTCCTGGTCGTTGCCAATCGGATCTACAAGGGGCGTGGTCCCCGCCACATGTCGTCTCAAGCCCTGCTTGACAGCGACATGGGCAAGCTCATCCTGCAGAATTTCGACGAAGTCTCCGCAATCACCTTTCGACATCTCATCGACTTCAGCGCGGCGATCCGCGCACGTGTGGAGGCATCGGGCGGTCAGGTCCGGTACACGGCCTACGGCTACCATGGAACGGCGGTCCTGATCGACGGCAGCTATCGCTGGCAGACTTACACCAACTACACCCAAGGCTACGCCAAGATGCGGCTAGAAGGCATCGCGCAGGAAGCCTGGGCGGCGGGTATCAAGGCAACCGTTTATAACTGCCCTGAAATCCGGACCAATTCCTCCGACGTCTTCACGGGTATCGAGCTTCCCCTGATACCGCTGCTGCTCGCCTTGAAGAAAGAGAACGGTGGCCAATGGGCCGAAGAACAGTGGCAGGCATGTGAGCGGCTTCTGGCGGACGGCTTCACGATGACGGATGTCATCCAGAAAATTACCAATATGCAGGCCAACGAGGTCATGCGTCCGTTCTATGATTTCTCGGCGTGGCCCATGGCAAACAGCCAGGCACAATCCGATCTGACCATCGGCACGTCCAACGAGATCACGCAGATGCATCGTGACGGCAAGGCGATGATCAGCGACCACCTGAGTGCCCTCGTGGTGGAGGCGACCGGGCAGCTGATTTTTGGCGAAACCTCAGATCCCTCCGGTCCCGTCCAGTGGCTCAATCACGACATCGTGGCGCGCCGACTTAACGCATCCCACGTGCAAAAGCCGGCGCCCGCGATCTCGCGTCGGGCGACAGGCTCTCACCTCGAGGTGGCCTGACAGCTTCCCAATCAAGCTTGGAAGGTCGTTTCTCTTAGGGGTCAGAACGAGACGAAGGTCCCGGCAGGAGTGCGCCAACCGTAGCCAATCTGGCGTCTTCGGTTCACCGCACGACGGGTTCACCATGATAGCGGCGGCTTGACGGCTTCGACACGCCGAATCCAACTTCCATCATCAGGCGCGGCGACTGTTTTGCCAATGTTCCCATATGAAAGCCAAAAGGATCCTCCACAAAACCCGTACCCGCGTTTCCGATCATGGTAATGGCACTGTCCTCACCGTAGAAGCCCAGCACCTCATCTGCCGGATGCCCGACAAGTAGCGTCAGTTGATGCTTGACACGTCGGCGGTTGTGGCTGCCCCGCACATAAACATGCGGCCCGGCGTCCGCATCGACGTCGGTGAGGTAGAAGAAGAACTTCAACATCCGCCAATCGTCGAGATCGAAATGGAACTTGAACGAGGCGCGGCTGAGATCGGCCTCTGAAGCAGACTTCGTCGGAAAGCTCCACCAAGTTCGCGTCGTGATGAGTTTGGCTTGGCCGCCGAGATAGTGCCTTGCCACGTTGAGGAGTAATGGGTCCCGCTGCACGGCCAAAGCGGCATCGCACTGCAGAACCCGCTCGAAATGATGGCCACTCAGTATCGTGCGGCCAAAACGCCGCTCGGCGTCCGCGTGCTCATCGGCGAGAAACTCCACCTTGCGCTCGAAGTTGCCAAAACACGGCGTTTCGCGGCCGAACCGGGCGATTTCCTCCCTGATCGGCGCAGGCAGCGTCAGACCGGCAAAGATGCCAGTTCGCCTGAGTTCGGCCGCAATTGCCTCCGCCTGAAGGTTGCCGAACATCGAAGGCGCACTGTCGACAGTGGAGCGCACGCGTTTGGCGGTCAGCCAGTGGGCCTTGCGGAACGGCATTGTCCGCGCCAGCAGGAACATCGGCAGCCAGGCGGGATTCTCTCGTACGTCCGTTAGATAGGTAGGTACGCGTGCAGCCATGCGGCGGAACGCCCCGCCGCTGCGGGCTATGGTTTCCAGGTCGTTCGATTTGGATTTGGGTGTGTCGAACATCTGATATCCTTAAATGGCGACGAGGTTTTGATGACAAAACCTTGTTCTTGACCCCCACAGTCCCGGCCAAACAGTAAGCGCTAATGTTTGTGTTGCATTGCAGCAGAATTAAGATCGCGGGCATGTCGCGACCGGGTATGTCGATGGGCTGTCCAGCGAACAGTTGCAGATTAGGAGCTGCGGCGAATGACGTTGATGACGTCATGGGCGAACACAGCTCCGTCTGAGCACTGCTCAACGACCACCCGAGACCGCTTTGAAAGCCGCGCCAAGTGTCACGAACCATTTGCGTTCCGGTGGCGCTCCGGCGACCAAGTCTTCAGCAGCCCACGCAATTCGATTTCGTGCGCATTTTAGCATTGTTCCCGGGCGTTCGACCGTTGCGGTTGGCAAAGCTAGGCTGAGCCGGTCGTCTCCTTGCCATGCATGGTGGCATCAACGACAAACGGTTCGTGGACATTCACGCGACTGGCCGTGACGTTCTAGCCGGAGCTCGGTTGCGGCTCGTTGAAGCCGTATCCTACGGTCAATGTAACCGTAACATACTTCCCCTCGCGCCCCCGGTAGCGCAACAGATGTGTGCGGGGAGTTTCTCCGGCGATCAACCGTTCACTATGGGGGTAGCATGTCGATGAGAACCAGACTGTTAGGAGGGGCGCTGGTCGCGTTCCTCGCGCTGACGGGCGCGGCCCGTGCCGACACCATCAGCTTCGCCGATGCGGTGAGCACGCTCGCCAGCGACTGCGGATCCGACATCAAGAAGTTCTGCAAGGGCCTGAACCTCGGAAACGGCCGCATCCAGAACTGCTTGGTGGAGCATGCCGCGAAGGTCTCGCCCACCTGCACGGCGACACTGGTGGGCGTCACTGCCTCGATCGAGCAGCGCCTTGCCGCCCAGCAGTCGTTCACGACGATCTGCAAGCATTACGTCGCTCAGTACTGCGGCGACGTGAAAGGCGAGGGCAACATTCTTGCCTGCCTGAACAAGGCGACACGCGTGAAGGAAGGCCAGTGCGGCCAGGCTATCACCGATGCCGGATGGCGGTGAACAATGTTGAAGGGACACAGAATCATGAAGAGCTTTCGACTTGCAACGATGTTTGCCGCCGGACTGCTGCTGGCACCCGGCCACCCATTCTCGCAGGACCTGAGCGGCCCGCAGGTCGTGCGCACGCTCGACAGACTGGCGGGAGCCGCTCCCGCCGTCGACATCGCGTTGCTTGTGGAAGAAGCGGCTGCGAGTGCAGGCAAGGGCGTCGCCGCCCTTCCTAACTGGCAGAAACTTTCGCAGCTGTCGCAGCTCATCGTCGAGATCGACTTCGAGAACGATTCCGTCGCCATCGAACCGAAATCCTATCGTACCGTCGGCCTGATCGCCGACGCCCTGCATCATCCGAACCTGCGGCGCTACAAATTCCTTGTCGTCGGACACACGAGCTCAACGGGCGATGCCAAGCACAATCTGGATCTCAGCCAGAAACGGGCGAATGCGATTACGGAGGCCCTATCGACGACATTCGCTGTCGCGCCGGACCGTCTGTTCGCGATCGGCGTCGGCGAGGAATGGCCAGTAGATCCGGCGAACCCGAAGGCTGCCGACAATCGGCGCGTTCAGCTCGTGAACCTCGGTCTCGTGAAGTAACATGAGTGATTGGTTTTTCATCTTGTAGTCAGGGTCTCGCTGTCCCTGCCGGTTGCGTCAGAACCAGCATCGCCGCGCCATCGCGTGGCGATGCTGTGGGCGTTTACGACCAAACTCGTGCCGGCCGTTACCTCGTGGGCAACATCGACTGAGTTAGTTTCATTTCGTGACAAAATTGGATCTTTTTGGAGGGATCGTCATGAATATTATGCGAGGTGAGGTTGTCGGGATGTCTCAGCAGCTGACCGTCCCTCCCAACCCGGGTTCATACGAAAGGAGCCGCTGCATGACACATGCGGAGTTCCTCGTGTATCTTCGCCAAACTTATGCCGGCCTCTTCGATCCAAGCACGAGCGAGGAGGCTTGGTCCCTTTTCCTAACTGCGAACACGGGCTGGAACGAATTAATCGAAGAGTATGTGCGGCGTGTCGAAGTCTTCCTCGCCAAACACGGGCTGCTTTCCAAGCTCTACATTCGGCAAATAGAGGAAAAATGGGGTGGCCTTCGCTGCTATCTCAGTCCGACGAATGGCTATCGGCCGTCAGCAGAAGTAGCCGCCGCGCTTGGTGTGATCTACCACGAGATTGCGGAGCGATCCTACCACACGTGTGACGTCTGCGGTGGGGCCGGTCGATTGAAGTCAAACAACGGCTGCTACCTAACCCGGTGCAACGACCACATCGCTGACCGGAGGCTCGCAATGGACTGTCGCAAGATAGGAACGGAGCTTTAAGCACGAAATGCCTTGCGAGTATGGATGGTATGGAGGAGGTCGAATTGGATACCGCTGGCAACGCACCTGACGGGAATGGCGACGCCGCGACGCCGTTGTCCTGGGAAGCCAACCTTGTTGACGGCTTCGAAGGCGACAGCTTCTCGCCTATGGGTGGGCTCTATTACCGCGACAATGTCGAGCAACGCGCAGGCTCAGTCGAGTTTCAGCGCGACGTCACCTTTGGTAGTGCCGGCGCGTTGAAGCTAAGCGTCCGACCGCTCTGGGAGGGCGAAGACGATCGAAGCGAGCGGGCGGAGGTGTGGGAACGCACGACACTGCGCGTACCATATGACAAGGCGGTCTGGTACGGCTTTTCCGTCAGGTTTGCCGATCCCATCCCGCAAGGGGACCACCGCCATGTGATCGCCCAATGGAAGCGCGAGATCGGTCCGGAGGCGAGGGGTGACTTCAGTCCGTTCCTGGCGCTTCGTCTCGTTCGAGGCCGACTTTTTGCGACCGTTGAGACCACTTTTCCGGTGATCTCGCGGCGCCCTTCTTTGTCGACCGGCGCATCGGCCCTCACCCCGGTTTTTCTGCGGCCGGAAAAGCGGCAGATGCGTGCGCTGGTTGCCACCGATCCTGGCTGGAAGCCACAGGACGGGCGCCTGTTCACGGCCTACAGTGATCGCATCACCGTCATCCACCGGGGTAATGAGCTGCCGACGCCGCATAGCGGATGGATTGACTTTGCGGTGATGACCCGGCCGGGACCGGATGGAACAGGGCATATCGAACTCTTCGCCAACGACCGCTGGATCGTGACGGTCCGAGGCCATATCGGGCATGAAGAACATGGGCTTGGCTCTCGGCAGTATTTCAAGTTCGGCCCGTACCGCTCGGCAGCCCAAGGCGAATGGTCGCTCTACTTCGACAACTTTCGCCGCTCCACACGCAGTGAAGACGTTCTTGGACCCGCCGGACTTGCGGCGCTACGCTCAGCATCAGATTAAATTCGACCGACCGCTTGAAAGGATCCCGCAATCGCACCGTCCTGATCCTCGACCACGTCCAGAGGCGAGATCTCAACCGCGCCTGACGCGGAGGCCGCGCACGCCGATGTCGCCATGCCCGCCGGCCCCGTCTAACGTGACCTATTCCAGACGTTGTCAATGACGGTCGGTCCCGGCCCCGAGATGTCGGCCGCAGCCGAAGGAGCTGCCCCTGCGAGAGCTGCATGCAGCAAGTCAAAGTGCGACAGCGACCTTTTCGCGTCTAATAAGGCGCGCGGCGCTGTAGCGCGAGATATCCCTTTCGAGGCCCTGTCAAGCCGCTGTGCCCGATCCACTTGCCCGGCCGATCACCGGAATTTAATCCCGGTGCGAGAACCGCAGGTCCCGACAGAAACGCCGGTATGTTACCGTATCATCTGGTCCCGCGGACTAAAGGCGTGACCATTTCTGCGACTCGCAGACTATCTTCATCACGCAGCCCTTGAGGGTGACCGTGTCGCCAGAGACGCTGATGGTTCCGTTGTAGGTCTTCTTCGCGTCAGGATCGGTGATCTTGCCAGAATAGCTGCCGCTATCTCCTTCAAACGTGCCGATCTTCTCGCCTGCATGTTTGCCGCTCTTCAGCGTAATGCAGAAGCCGCCGCCGCACGGCTCGATCGCGGCGGTGTCGCCGAGCGTCGTCTTCCAGTTTCCGACGATCGGGTCGGCTGCGCTCGCCAGTCCGGTCGACATTAGTAGCGCTGTGACGGAGATCAGGATGGGTTTCACGGCAACGTCCTCGCATGGCTGGGCCCACCAAGGGCCGATGTCCGATTTGGACCACACATCCGCTGCCAACCGCAAGAAACTCGCCGTATGTTACGGTAACCTACATGGCGTCGTCCGGATTCTGTGCCATCTTCATGACGACTGCGCGGATGTGAGGGAACCCCTCACGTCGCCTGTCCGGGGGCGATGCAATGGAATACGATACGGCGTTCGCCAAGCGCAGATTTCCCGGGCAGGCGCGCGAGATCGACGCGCTTGCCTCCCGCAATGAAAGCTTTCGAGAACTGTGCAACGATTTTTCCATCGCGGACCAACTCGTGCGGGACTGGGAGTCGTCCACGGCTCCGGAGCGAGACGAGCGGTACGCCGAGGCGCTTGAACTCATAGATGGCCTTGGCAAGGAAATCCACACCATGCTGGATCTTGACAAGGTCGTGCCATTCCCTGCCGCCCGTTGAACGCGCGATCTCCGCATCATCGCGGCACAGCAGCGGCTACAGAAAAGGAACAACATGCCTCGTTTGATGGCGATCATCCTCATCTTCGCGATCGCGCTGATCGTGGCGGCTTTGACAGCCTGGGGTTCCCTGGCCCTCTGGTTTCGCCTTTCCCTGCCTGATGCCGGACGGGCAATTGGCGCTGGCGTCTTCCTCGTCTTCGGTCTCTTCACTGTAGCGGCGCTTGCCAGCCGGCTGCGCGTGAGGGCCATCCTTTCGTTCGCTGGCGTCTTCGCCCTTGTTCTCTTCTGGTGGAGCTCGATCAAGCCGGAAGCGAACGCAGCATGGGCACCGGATGTCGCCCGGCAGGTCACGGGTAGCATTGACGGAAATTCGCTGACCTTGACTGATGTCCGGGACTTCGGGTGGCGAAGCAATTCCGACTTCACGGAGCGCTGGACGACACGGACCTACGATGTGAGCAAAGTGAAGACCGTCGACCTGTTCATGTCATACTGGGCGGGGCCGAAGATCGCACATGTCATCTTCAGCTTCGGCTTCGAAGACGGAGAGCAACTCGCCTGGTCGATCGAGGTACGCCACAAGGTCGGTGGCGCGTTTTCTCCTCTTGCCGATCTCTTCAAGAACGACCCTCTGGTGATCCTTGCCGCGGACGAACGCGACGTTGTCGGCGTCCGCTCCAACGTGCGTGGCGAGGACGTCCAAGTCTATCGGCTGAGGGCCAGTCCAGAGCAGGCACGAAATCTGCTACTCGAATACGTGGCCGAGGCCAACGCTCTCGCCCGGACTCCGCAGTTCTACAATTCGATTACGACGAACTGCACGACGACCGTCGCCAAGCTGATGCGCGTCGCCGGAGACAAGGTCCCGTTCGACTGGCGGCTGATCGTCAACGGTTATCTTCCCGACTACGCCTATGACCGGGGAGCCATCGACACGTCGATGCCGCTTGCCCAGTTGCGAGAGATTTCCAAAATCGATGAGCGGGCGCGGGCGGATGGATTGTCGCCCGACTTCTCGAAGGCAATCCGCGTCGGAGTGCCCTCCCCGGCCGCCACCGCCACACCGTAACCTACAGCAACATGCCGAGGAAATCGCGACGATGTCGCGTGATGCGCCCTGTCAGGAGTCGGCCAGGCGAAGTTTCGCCTACGCCCTCAACCAGGACGGAACTCATGAAGCTCGTTAAGCACGTTCAGAACACCGCCGCGGCTGCGGCCCTACCGATGATGGCGACCGCACCATGCCGACTCCGGCCGAAGCTCGCCGTGCTGTGGTTGGCTGCGGAGCGAGAGGATGTGCAATATCGTACACTGTTCACCACCCTATATTTCTCCCGGTGGTTCTGTCTCGACAGCGCCACACTTTACGGCTGCGAAACCTCTTTCAAGTGTGGACGAGATGCCCTTCGGGAGGTAGGTTGCATAAGGGATTCCAATACAAGCAAAAACTGCTCGCGTTCTGTGACCGGTGAGGAGAATGCATGCAGACCTCGGTGTCGTCGCCGGTTGATCGGGCAGAGCGCCCCTACCCGACCCATGAGGAGGTCAGGGCGCAACTTGTGCGGATTATGTCCAGCCGCGAATTTCCTAGTGGTGGACGCGGCGCTGCCTTCCTGAAGTATGTTACCGAGGAAGCGCTTGCAGGCCGGGCGCACCGTCTCAAGGCGTATTCGGTTGCCATCGAGGTGTTCAACCGCAGCGCGGACTTCTCTCAGGACGATCCCATCGTGCGGATCGAGGCCGGACGTTTGCGCCGGGTCATCGAACGCTACTATCTTACTGCAGGCCAACACGATCCTATCCGCATTGACATCCCCAAGGGTGGCTACGTGCCAACCTTTACATGGAATGACGCGCCGGCGCCGGCAGAGGCGGCCGACGATGAACTGAGCGAAGACGGCGGCGGACGCCGGGCCTTCACATGGCGGCATCTCGGCTGGCCCGTGCTGGCCGTGTTTGTAGCATTCGTTTGCGCGGGACTTGGCTATTACGCAGGCGGTCTGACGGGGACAGCCTCCAGTCGTTCCGTCGGGCACATTCCGGACGAGCCGACACTCGTGATCGCACCCTTCGCGGACCTGGGCGATGGCCCGCAGGCTGCACGCTATGCCGTCGGACTGACCGAGGAGCTTCTCACCGCCCTTCCCCGCTTCAAGGAGATTGTGGTCTTCGGCCGCGAGACATCGAAGACACTGCCTCCCGATATCGAGACATCGAAGGTTCGCGATGGACTGGGCGCGCACTACCTTCTCGCAGGTGGGGTCCGTGTTGCGGGGGACAAGGTTCGCGTAACAGTGCGCCTGGTCGAAACCTCCAACGGATCGATCCTGTGGTCGCAGGACTACGACGAGGATCTGGACACCCACGAACTCTTCGCCATCCAGTCCGATGTCGCCAGCAAAGTGGCTACCGCCATAGCCCAGCCTTACGGCATCATCGCGAAATCATTGGCGGCGAACCCGCCGCCGGACGATGTGGGCGTCCATGACTGTATGCTGCGTTTCTACGCCTACCGCGAGAAGCTTGCCCCGGAAGAACACCTGGCCGCGCGCGACTGCCTAGAGAGCGCCGTGGCGCGTTTCCCGGCCTACGCCACAGCTTGGTCGATGCTCTCGATTGTCCAACTCGACGAGGGCAGATTCCAGTTCAACCCGCAGAGTGACAAGGTTCCCGCGATGGAGCGCGCGCTAGGTTCGGCGCGGCGGGCGGTCTCACTCGAACCTGACAACACGCGCGCCCTGCAGGCGCTCATGACGGCCCTCTTCTTCAACAACGAGCCGAAGGAGGCGTTCGAGGTCGGCGAGGAGGCGCTCGCCGCCAACCCGAACGACACGGAGTTCCTTGGAGAGCTCGGAACGCGCGTCGCGTTCTCGGGGCAATGGGAGCGTGGTGCGGAACTGCTGGATCGTGCGATCAAGCTCAATCCAGGCGGAGCCGGATATTACTTCGGGACGCGCGCTCTGATCGCCTGCATGCTCAAGGATCATGAGAAGGCGGTGCGGCTGATCCGCAAGGCCGACCTGAAGAAATTTCCGCTCTTCCATGGCGTTGCGGCGGTCATCTACTCTGAGGCCGGGCTGTTGGCAGACGCAAAGCGTGAGGGCGAGGTGTTCATGAACATGCGCCCCGACTATCTGCCCAACATCGTGGCCGAGAACCGGAAGAGAAACCTGCCGCAGAAGGAAAGCATGCGCATCATCGCAGCGCTTCGACGGGTCGGACTGCCAGTGCCAAGTGCGAGAGATGTCGAAGCTGAATTCAGGGTTTCCGACACCGCACACCGCCCGTGAACGCCGTAGGCTACATACTTCCTCAGCGACGAAGGTGGGTGGAACCCAGAAATGCGTGCAAGCTGCTGCGCGTTGGCGGCCGTGGGTCTCGTGCGCACGTGAGCTAAGTTGATGGCCTGCGCCGGGCGTATCAGAGTGGGAACCAGGCGTAGATTCAGCACCAAATGGTGCTATTTATAATGCCAGAATTAGGAAACCAGATAATGCGATCGACTATCGACCTCGACGACGCTCTCATGGAAAGAGCCAGATCCCTCACCGGTACAAAAGAAATCGCCGCTTTAGTCCGCCAAGCGTTGGAGACGTTTGTTCGTGTGGAGTCGGGAAAACGCCTCATCGCGCTCGGAGGAACTATGCCCGATGCGGAGGCAGCCCCACGCCGCCGGAGCACAGCGGCCAAGTGATACTTGCAGACACTTCTATCTGGATTGATCATTTCCGCCATGTCGATATAGAGCTGCGTAGGATTATTGAGGACGATGGCCTACTCTGCCATCCGGCTGTGATTGGCGAACTGGCGCTTGGCAGGCTTCGGGATCGCGGGAGCGTGATACCTTTCCTGGCCGCTCAGCGCGAAGCGTTCGTCGCAACACACGACGAAGTCATGACGATGATCGATCGCCACGACATTTTCAGCATGGGCATTGGCTACACTGAGGCCCATTTGCTGGCCTCGGTTCTCCTTGATCAGCGTGCGGCCTTATGGACCAGAGACAAGCGTCTGCGGGCAGCGGCCGAAAAGATGGGGGCTTCACTGCACACGCCTGTCGACGCGCGAAACTAGAACTGAATGCAAAGCTCGCTGCAGCACTTTGAATTGCTGCATCTTAAATCGAATAGGATTTAAGGATAGATGCAGCAGTCATGCTGAGCGGCTGATGCGCTCATCGCCTCAAACGCGCCAGAACCAGACCTTAGCCGCTCTCGCCCTTTCCAAGACATTGGCCGGCTCCGCCAAAAGAGTAAATCCACCGCCGAGAACGGACCGCGCATGTCCTCGATCGGCGATCAGCGTTCGGGCAAACCTGCTTGCCGCAAACCCTCGGCCATCTTCTCTTCCCAATGCGGTATGTTTTGAAACCAGGGCAGCGCTCGATACCACTCGATTGTAAAGCCTGGCTCGGCCGCCAATAGCTTCTGCGCGGCCCATCGGGCGGTCTCCAGGTCTCCGCTCATCGCCGACCAGGCGGCGAGATGGCGATAGGACCAGGTCACGTCAGGATAGCTGTTGATGACCTCCTGGGCTATCGCGATGGCCTGTGATAGAGAACCTTCCATGGCCAAAGAAAAGGCCATCCCTAATCTCATGTTGAATGTGAGCGGATCTCTTGGGCTCAGGGTCATCCCACGCTGGAAGCGTTCCGGCGCGCGAGTGGCTTCGCCCTTGTAGATCGCGATCCAGCCCAGGCGCGCCCATGCCCAGGCATTGTTTGGATCAAGCGCAAGCGCCTTTTCGATAAAGATGGTGGCGCGCTGCTGGTCGCCGCAGATGCTCATTGCCGCGCCGGCGGCAGTCAGCGCGGTTGGATCATCGCCGATCGAGCCTGCAGCTTCGACCGCTGCGCGCGCCTTTTCCAGATCAGGTTTCGGTTGTTCTGTCCATAGGTAGGAGGCGTTTGAGGCGTGGCACCACGCCAAAAGTGCATGCGCGCGACCATAGCTCCGATCGACGGCGATCGCTTGCTGAAGCAGTTCGATCGCCTGGTTGTTGGTATCCTTGCGGCGGCCCCAAAGGTACGGGTAGGCGCGCATAACGAGATCATAGGCCCGCAGGCTGGTCGGCGGCTTGCGCTTGGCCAGCTCGATCTCTGCATTGCGGATGACCGGATGAATGGCGCCTGCCACCTGCGCCGCGATCCGATCCTGGAACTCGAAAATATCTTCGATTGCGCCCTCATAACGATCAGACCAGAACTGGGTCCTTGTCTCCGCATCGACCAGTTGCACGGAAATGCGCAGTCGGTCGCCGCCCCGGCGGACGGTGCCTTCGACCACATAATTGACGCCGAGTTCCCTGCCGACTTCACGCACGTCGACGAAGCGTCCCTTGTAGGTGAATGCGGACTGTCGCGCGATTACAAAGAAATCCCGAACGCGCGAGAGCGCAGCGGTGATCTCCTCTACAACGCCGTCCACGAAGTATTCGTCGCCCTGGCCGCTGAGGTTGTCGAAGGGCATGACGACGATTGACGGCTGGTCCTTGCCACGGCGGGCCGCAAGTAATGGCGCGGACGCGATGCTGCCTCCGACAGGCATATCTTGCTGCCAATCGACCCGGAAGACGAAGATTGGCCGGGGGATATTCTTCAAGCTCCGCTCGCCGAGGCTGGTCAGCGCGAACGGCACCTTGCCGTCAAGATGTTCGCGCACCGATGCGGAAATGCAGATGCCTGACGGAGCGGCGATCTCCTGCACGCGTGCCGCGATATTGACGCCGTCACCGAGTAGATCGTCGCCCGACACAACGACGTCACCCAGATTGACGCCGATGCGGAATTCCAAGCGGCGATCGGGTGGGAGGGCTTCTGTGAGACTGAAGAGACGGCGCTGGATTTCTACTGAGCACCGGACGGCCTGAACAGCGCTTGGGAACTCGGCGACAAGGCCGTCGCCTGCGCGACCGAAGATACGGCCACCATGCTCGCTAACCATTTCGTCAATCCGACCGCGGCATAGATCGAGTGCGCGAACTGTACCCTCCTCGTCCAGCGCCGTGAGGCGGCTGAAGCCGGCAACATCGGCTGAAAGGATGGCTGCAAGCTTTCGATCCACAGCGGTGAACGCTCCTGCGGCGCACGATATCGTTATCGTTGGGCTAATATGCGCGCATTTTCCCACATTCACAGATGTTTTTCGCCAGCGAGATCGGATGAAAGACCGCTTCTCTAATCGGGCATTGGGGTCAAGCTCCTTTCCGATCTTCGGTGGCCTGATCGTTCACGAGGTAACCCTGCCGGAGCACGTTCCCCGGCAATGTCACGTTGTTTCATCAACGCCCGACAAAGCGTTTGTCTATGACTTGCGCGCGTCACGGCTTTCCACTGCGCGCCATTGTGCGGATCCGATGAACGTGGGTGGCTGGGGCTGAGTGTTTCTGGTCTGCCGAGAAGACCGAGATGAAACGTTGCAAGCCGCCGACAGATCGAACTCCCTGCATCATGCCTTCTCGTTAGTGGGGCGTGCAAATGCCGTGCACTTTGTTCATCTGTTCTCCTAGCGGGCCTGGCAAACAGAGTTGATCGGAAATGATCTCAATTTTTAATGTGTCTCACTGTAGAGATTGTCCACAGTGCCTGATTGAGGAACCTCCCGTGAAATTGTTCGACTGGCTGACAGGATATAAACCGGCGCCGGATGGGGTGAACCGCCAGTCCACGACAGCGCTTCGCAATGATCTTCTCGCCATCAATAGAAAGACTGCGCCGTTCATCATTCGTGACGGCAAGCCGGAAGGCGTCGATCTCGTCGCCGAATGGAAGATCGTTGATGCCCGCTGGTACGAACTATTTGCCAAAGCTGGGCTGCAAAGGGTGTTCAAGGTGCTGATGAAATTCGATGCTGCCAATTGCGAAGTTCGCGCCGTCGATCAGGAATGGTCCGTCGAATGGCGCGCTGGCGTGCCCACGCTTACTTTGAGCGCTAATGCGTTTCGCGGTCGAAAGTGGGAAAAAAGCTTCGACATGGCCTTCGCCTTCAAGGAAGATTTGTCCTACGGCAAGGTTTACGAATATCGCTTCAATACCACCGAAATAAAGACGCCCCTAATTGAAGCCGCTCATCGGACCGGCTGGGGTTGGAGAGGCGTGGCGTTCGGGAAGTTATGACTGCGTCACTCTTCACATGCGGAAGACAGGCCGGCGCTCTTTGCCGCGGCAGTTCGCCTTGCCGCATGTCTGCTGGCTGATCACCTATCCGCGTACAGGCTGGCTCGGAGCGACCCCCCTCACATCGCCGGAGCTGCGCGCATCGACAGCGAGCACGTCTTCGTGATCGACAGCCACCATCCCGAATAGCCTGGGGAGTGGTAGGCAACGCGCCGCTATCTGCGGACGGCACCGCTCCCGGAAAGCGACAAGATCGCCGCGTCGGCGATTTCCGCAAAGCGGGCACTCGGCCCCTGCACCCCGCTGCTTTGCTGGGCGACACGCGCGCCCTCGATCAACAACAGCAACGTGTCGCAGAGCAGTTCCGCATTGGCGACACCGGCCTTGCGGCAAAGCTCCACAACGCGATCGCGTTGCGCATCCTTGAACTTCCGGATCACCGACCTGCCGGGATGGTCCTCGTCCGTCAGCTGGACGGCGGCGCTCATCATTTCGCAGTGGCAATCGTCGTCGCCGAGGTGCTCGGCGATCCGCCGGACCCAGGCCCTGAGCTGCGCCAGCCCGTCGCCGGGGTGGGCGTCCTCCAGCTCCCGCCAGAAGCCGTCCATCTCCATTCCCGCGCGCTGAAGACATTCGACGATGAGTTCGTCCTTCGAATTGAAGTGACGATAGAGCGTCATCTTGTTGCTGCTGGCGGCATCGGCGATGGCGTCGACACCGATCCCGCGAATGCCGTGCCTGCGGAACAGCTGGCGGGCCGCCTTGACGAGGCGATCGCGCGGCGAAAGACGTGGTTGCTTGCGGGAATCCGTGGTCATCGCATTCGGCCCGACGTCGTCGGCATGGAAAAACTTGCCCCTTGACGACCCGTTGGCGACAGATAACATGCGACGATGTTACCGACCAGTAACATTTTCGCCAGCGGCGCATCGAGGAATGCCGTTTGTCGCGAGGGCTTCCGGGACACAGCGGTAACTGCAGAAAAATTTCTAGCGTAATGTCGGTGGGCGCGGTCGTCGGGCGTCTTTTAGCCAGAGTGCACACCGCACAGACTTATAAGTTTCGATCACGTTCAAGATTTGGGTCGCTCCGGCCCATCGTGATCTCGTGCTGGAGCCTTACGATGCGCATGCTGGATGGGCCGAAGGCGAAGAACCGCACCGCTGACCGCAAGGTCCGCGTGGCAGACGTCTGCCTGCCCGTTTTCGGGATCTCCCGAAATGCCGCCTGCATCGCTGCCGCAAACATTCTGCCCTCCGAACGCTCCAATCGCGGGGCACTTTACCAAAATGACGCCCCGTGGACCCTTCACGATGGCGCCTTGCAAGGATCGATCCCGCCATGATCGACTTCTTCATTCACCGGCCGATCTTCGCATCGGCAATCGCGATCATCATGACGCTTGCCGGCGGCATCTGCTATTTCCTGCTGCCGATCTCGCAGTTTCCCGATGTGACGCCGCCACAGATCGTCGTTGCAGCCAACTATCCAGGTGCCAGCGCCCAGGTGGTCGCCGATACGGTGACGACGCCGCTCGAACAGCAGATCAACGGCGTGCCGGGCATGCTCTATATGACCTCGACGAGTTCGAATGACGGCTCGTCGCGGATCATCATTTCCTTCGAAGTGGGCTATCCGATCGACGTCGCCGCACTCGACGTCCAGAACCGAGTTTCGCAGGCAGCATCCTCGCTTCCCGCGCTCGTCAACCAGACCGGCGTGACCATTGCCAAGCAAATCCCGAACTTCACCGTGCTGGTGAGCCTGGATTCGCCTGACAATTCGGTCGATTTCGCCTCCGTCAGCAACTACGCCTACCTGCAGATCCTCGATCCATTGAAGCGCCTGCCTGGCGTCGGCGACGTCCAGCTCTTCGGCGAGCGTCGCTATTCGATGCGCGTCTGGCTCGATCCCGACCGTCTGGCCAATCTCGGCATCACCGCCGTCGACGTGCAGAACGTCATCGCCGAACAGAACATCCAGGTCGCAGGCGGCAAGATCGGGCAATCGCCGGCACCAGCCGGGACACCCTTCGAGATGCAGATCAACGCGCTCGGTCGGTTGAGCGATCCGGCGCAGTTCGGCGATATCGTGCTTCGGGCCGACCAGACGACCGGGGCGACGACGCGGCTGCGCGATGTGGCGCGCATCGAACTCGGGGCACTGCTCTATTCGTCGTCGGTCACCTTCAACGGCAAGGAAAGTGTCGTACTCGCCGTATTCCAGGCGCCCGGTTCCAATGCGCTCGACCTGCAAAGCCGCGTCCAGGCCAAAATGGATGAACTGTCGCAGCGCTTCCCCGCAGGCATCGCCTACCACATGTTTTACGACACCACCCGCTTCGTCTCGGCGGCGATGGAGGATGTGGTGTTTACGTTGCTCGAGGCGCTCGCCCTCGTCGTCTTCGTCGTCTTCATCTTCCTGCAGAACCTGCGCACCACGATCATTCCGACGATCGCCATCCCGGTGTCGCTGATCGCAACGCTGGTCGTCATGTATCTGTTCGGCTTTTCGCTGAACATGCTGAGCCTGCTCGGCATGGTGCTCGCCATCGGCCTCGTGGTCGACGACGCGATCGTCGTCGTCGAGAACGTCGAACGTCAGCTTGAGGCCGGCCTGCCGCCACTTGCCGCTACGCGCAAGGCGATGCAGGAAGTGACAGGCCCGATCATCGCGACCACCGCAGTTTTGCTTGCGGTCTTCATTCCGGTCGCCTTCATCCCGGGCGTTGCGGGCAGCCTTTACAACCAGTTCGCCCTGACGGTCGCGATCTCGGTCGCCTTTTCCGCCTTCAACTCGCTGACCCTCAGCCCGGCGCTCAGCGCCGCCTTCCTGCGTTATCGCGGCGAGCCGCGCTTTGCGCTCTTCCGTTGGTTCAACACCGGCTTTCACGCACTGTCGGATGGTTATGCACGTAGCATAGCCGGGCTCGTGCGCTGGCGCTGGGCGCTGTTTGCGCTCTTCCTCATCGCCATCGGCTCGACCTACGCGCTGTGGCAGCGCACGCCGTCGACCTTCCTGCCGGTCGAAGACCAGGGTTACTTCTTCGTCGTCATCCAGCTTCCCGACGGCGCCTCGCTCGAACGCACCCAGGCCGTCGCGCGGCGATCCGAGGAGATCCTTCGCGGCACGGCAGGTGTCGATTTCGTCGGCTCCGTCGTCGGCTTCAATTTCCTGTCCTTCGCCGCCCAGTCGAATTCCGCCGTGCAATTCGCGGTTCTGAAGCCATGGGATGAACGTCCCGCGGCACAAGGCGCTTCGGCGCTGCGCGAGGCGGTGCAGCCGCAATTGCTGCAGATCCCGGACGCGCTTGTGCTCGCCTTTGATCCCCCGTCGATCCAAGGGCTCGGCGCGACCGGTGGCTTCGAGTTTCAGGTCGAAGATCTCGCCGGGCGCAGTGCACAGGCGCTCAGCGACACAACCCAGGCGCTGATTGCCGAGGCACGCAAACAGCCGGAGATCAATCCCTACCAGCTCTTCACCACCTTCAGCACGTCGAGCCCGCAATTCGACTACGATCTCGACCGTGACAAGGCGAAACTGCTCGGCCTCAACCTGCCGGATATCTTCAGCACGCTGCAGATCTATTTCGGCTCGCTCTATGTCAACGACTTCAACCTGTTCGGTCGCACCTTCCGCGTGACGCTGCAGGCCGATCAGGCTGCGCGGGCCTCGGCCACCGATCTTTCACGGTTCTATGTGCGCAACAGCCAGGGCGAAATGGTGCCGCTCAACACGCTCGGCTCGTTCAAGTCGACGGTCGGACCAGAGACCATCACCCACTACAACAACTATCCCTCTGCGCTGATCAACGGCGCGGCAGCACCCGGCTTCAGTTCAAGCCAGGCGGCAGCGGCAATGGAGCGGGTCGCCCGTACGACGCTGCCGCGGGACTACACATTCGAATGGACCGGCATTACTTATCAGGAGATCCGAGCAGGTTCGATCGCCGCGCTCGTCTTTGCGCTCGCGCTCGTTTTCTGCTTCCTGATCCTGGCCGCCCAGTACGAAAGCTGGTCGATGCCGTTCATGGTGCTGCTCTCGGTACCGCTCGCGCTTCTGGGCGCGCTGTCGGCACTGTGGCTTCGCGGAATGCAGATCGACGTCTATTCGCAGATCGGTTTCGTGATGCTGGTTGGACTTGCCGCCAAGAACGCCATCCTGATCGTCGAGTTCGCGCGCCGCCGGCGCGAGGAAGGGCTGGATGTGGTGGCAGCAGCAGCGGAAGCGGCGCGCCTGCGCTTGCGCCCGATTCTGATGACAGCCTTTGCCTTCATCCTCGGCGTGCTGCCGCTGATGTACGCCAAGGGCGCCGGTGCTGCCAGCCGCCAGTCGATCGGCACCACCGTGTTCGGCGGCATGCTCGCGGCGACCGTTCTCACACTCATTTTCGTCCCGGTCTTCTACGCGGTCATCGAACAATGGCGGGAGGGACTTTCCTCAAAGCCCGTTGGCCAGAGCCACGAGCCGGAGGCGGTGGAATAAGGATTGGAGCCTAACATGCGTGGTTCGAGACTGGTTCTTGCCGCAGTGGTCATAATCGCCGCCCTCGCTGCGGCCTACCACTACAGGAATGGCGGGTTCGAGATCAAAGGCGGCGATGCCGGGGCCGCCCCGGCTCCAGCGCAACAGGCCATGCCCGTTCCCGTCGCGGCTGTCGTCAAGAAAACGATCCCCATCTATCTTGACTATTCCGCACGGACCGAGGCGATCCGCAACGTGACGCTTCGCGCCAAGATCACCGGCTATATCGAGTCACAGGCGGTTGCGGACGGTTCGGATGTTCAGGGCGGCGATCTCCTCTATCGGATCGACGCACGCGACTATCGGGCGGAACTGGATCAGGCAAAGGCCCAGGTCGAAAGGGACGAAGCGTCACTCGCCTATCTCCGATCCAATCTCACGCGCGGCAACGAGCTTGCCACGACAGGATATCTGGACAAGGACAGTTTCGACCAGCGTCAGAGCGCAGTGCGTCAGGCGGAGGCTGCACTTGCCATGTCGCGGGCGGCAGTTCGCACCGCTGAGATCAACCTCGACTACACCGAAATCCGCGCCCCCTTTGCCGGGCAGCTTGGGCGCAACCTGGCGCCGGAGGGAACACTGGTCAGCAGCACGACCGGAACCCCGCTCAACAACCTTGTGCAGCTTTCGCCGATCTATGTCTCGTTCAACCCGAGCGAAACCGAACTCGCCGACATCCGGAAGGCCCGGACAAAGGGCAAAGTGGAGGCAGAGGTGCTTCTGCCCGGCGACAAGGAACCGCGTTACCGCGGCGACCTCAGCTTCATAAACAACACGGTCGAGGGCAATACCGGAACGGTGGTAGCGCGCGCCACGATCGACAATGCCGATCTGACCCTGCTTCCCGGCCAGTATGTCCGCGTGCGCCTGAAGATCAGGGATGAACCGAACGTGATGATGGTGCCGGAGACAGCGCTCGGATCGAGCCAGCTCGGCAAATATGTCTATGTCGTCGGCAAGGACGATACGGTCGAGCAGCGGCTCGTCACCCTCGGCCCGACCAGCGGCGATCTCATTGGGTTGGCCTCGGGTGTTTCGGAAGGCGACCAGGTGATCGCCGGAAATCTGCAGAAGATCTTCCCCGGCGCGCCAGTCAAGCCGATGCCGGCGGGGCAGGCGCAGAAGTAGCGCGGCGCTGTAGGATCGCTGCAAATGCACTTGGCCATCCGACCGCATCCGCCGCGGCGACATTTTGCTGACCAGACGTCTCGTCGAGCACTCGCTCTGAGCTTCAGATCACCTGTGCGGTCACAGAGTGGATCGAGTTGTTACCGTAGCCCAGACGGTTCCACTCGGCGCGCTCAGGCTGAGTCCGGCCGGCCATGTCGGTGGCGCGCGCCCGCACGGCGAGCGGCCCCGTCTGCTCAATTCGCGTGATCAGCTCCCACCATTGCCAGGCAGAGCGCCGCGGTTCGCCGACGAGCCGCGCCTCGCGCCACGGGCCGTCGTTTAGGCTGACATCGACCCTGGATATGCTCCCGGCGCCAGACCACGCGACGCCACGGATCGCGGTCTCGCCGCGCGGTAGGCTCTCCCCCTGATCGGGCGAAGAGATCAGCGCCCGCACACTCATGAGCGTCACCGGCGCGCGCTCGTCGCGCCCGTTCCGCACCCACTGGTACCAGTACTTCTCCGCTTGATAGTGGGTCTCGCAGGGCTTGTCGGTAACGACGATCTCGGTCAGCCACTTGACGGACGCCACCGCATACCAACCGGGCACGATCAGCCGCAGCGGATAGCCATGAGTTGACGACAGCGGCTCGCCGTTCATCTCGTAGGCGAGAAGCGCGTCCGTTTCGCGAATCTGGTCGAAGCTGAGGCCACGCTCGAAACGAACCGGCGCATCGTGACCCTCGACGAGCCCGCCGTCCGCACCGCGGAACGTAAGTTCCGTCGCGCCGGACCGCAGGCCTGCCCGTTCGATCACCTTGCTCAAGGGAACGCCGGTCCATTCGGCGGTGCTGACGGCGCCCAGGCCCCAGGCTTCGCCGGGCACGGCCGGATCGAACAGGCTGCGGCCGTTGCCAGCGCATTCGAGGGTTACCACGAGGCTCTCAGCGTAGAGATTGTGAAGGTCCCTCATGCTCAGACTCAAAGACCTTTCGACCAGCCCGTTGACGGAGAGCCGATAGCTCTCGCCATCGAGGTTCGGAATATCGAAGTGATTGCGCAAGTAGAACCGACCATTGGGCACGACTGCCCCGCCCGCGAGGTCCTGCACCGACGTCTCGCCGTTCAGCGGATAGACGCTATGAATTAGGAGCCCCGCCTCGACGGCGTCCTGGCAAGCGTCCGCCGGGTCGAGCACCGCGGCGGAAACGTCGGCCGGGCGTGCATCGCAGCCGCCGCTCGCCACGACCCCGGCGCAGGTCGACGCCGCCATCACTTCGACCTCGCCGGCTTGAAGGAACGGCGTCAAGAACGCTTGGAGGACGGTCTCATCCGCCGCTTCGGCAATGAAGAACAGTGAATGGGAACCGCGAACGACGGCTTCGCCCTTGATGACCACGCCATGGCGAGCGGCGCTAGGCCGGCTCAAATGGTTCAGCAGCATCGCGCCCTTGGCCGGATCGCGTGCGGGGCAGGTTTGGGGCGAATGCTGATGGTGCACGATGAAAAGAGGCACTGGGAACCTCCATACTAGGGCGGGGTTGCCCTGCGCCAAACCGCAAGTTGCGGCCTGCAAGGCGATCGGTACCGACCCTGAAGACACATTGCTCCGCTAGAACTGCTCATGATCATTTCAAGAACCTGCACGATGCGGAGATGGATCGCGCCTCCCGACGATACATTATGCGACCGTGAACGCAAAACCCGGCAGATCCAGCGTCCTTGTCGGGTCTTCGCACCGCCCGGCTCTCTTCCTATTTTTAGGATCTTAGATTTCCATCGTGGTGGAGAAAAGCACTGACGGTATCTCTGGGTTGTCCGCGTCAGTGACAAGCAGGAGGTCCAGACGGCTTCCATCCGATCGAGCGTGGATACCCTCTATCTTGTGTGGTCGCTCAAGGCGACGCACCGAACGCAAGTTACCATTATTGTCAGCTATTCCAATTGCGGCGCCGATGCAGGGTCCATCACGGAATGCATCTTCGGTATCTTCTGCAACGGCGCTGAAAACCATATCGCCGTTGCTCAAAACGGCCGCGTCCGTGAAGGAGAATGGCACACCGTGGAGAACCCCCAAGTCTAGCCGACGGATAGAAGATGGCTTGATGGCTTCGACAGACCCGGCCTGCAATGCATCCAGTACTGTTGAAAGCGGGAACCGGATGATCGCGTTGTCGGCTTGGTTCTTGTTGCCACGCTGGAACAAGCGCAGTTCATCGCCAACCACGACCGCGCCTTCAATATTGACCTCGGAGAATTCTTCGTTGAGCGGAACAAGAATGGGTGAAAGATCCACGGTTCGAGGCGGCATCAGCACGTCGGCATTGGGACCTAATCCAAGCAGAACCCCCCTGCGGCGGTTGGGTCTGGAGCCTGAGCCAAATGCCAATAGCGCGCCATGAGGAAACTCCCGGAAGGTGGGAAGGCGTGCGAGCGCCTCGAGATCGGGTTTTTGTCGCTTGCGAGCAGCCTTGGCCTGGGGCAACACGCCATCAAACAGGCGGATCAGATGACCGGGCTTCCCGCTGGTCAAGGAAAACACGCCTAGGTGAAGCTCATCATCTGCAATGACGCAGATGATCGAATCCAGGCACACGAGCCCGCTTGCAGCACTTAGATGCAAACGCCCGACCCCGGTGTCGGCCGGTGAAATATCTAACTCGCGTATCTTCGTGAGAGCGATCATCCCTGTGTTCTAAAGCATGCTCATGCAAACACAATTGGTCAGGCCAAGGCATGAAGCGCCCTAATATCAGGCGTGGTGCGCTAGCAGTCCCGGATACGGCTGCGCCCTCCGCCGGGGAGCGGAGGGCGCTTGATGTCAGGCCGAACTGGCGAGGAGAGATTTTCAGCGCATTAGCGCTCGATCATGCGGTTCCAGCGCTTGTTCCAGTCCTGACGGCTCTTGTTGATTGCATCCCAATCCAGAACCTTCGCGGTTTCCATGTTGGTCTTGAAGGTCGCCAGCTTCTCATTGGCCGCAGCCGTACCGGCCTTGGCGTTCCTGTTGGACGGAATGATGTTGCCATTGTCCAGCGCCAGGCTCTGAGCCTCTGCCGACAGCAGGTAATGGGCAAGCTTCTGGCTGAGTTCCGGCTCGCTGTTGTTGGCGATGACGCATTCGGTTACGGCGAGAACGACTGAGCCTTCCTTCGGCTGGGCGTATTCCACCGGTATACCCTTGTCCTTCAGGTTGTTTACCGCCGTCGGCGTCAGCGGGAAGATCGCCGCTTCGCCGGTCTGGACCATCTCCGAGATCTTGGCAGAGCTTGGAATGAACTCGATGACGTTCTTGCCGATCATATCGGAAAACTTCTCGAAACCGGGTTCGACATTGGTCTCGTCGCCGCCCTGGATGCGGTTGAACATCAGGAAGGCATGCAGGCCGAAACTGGAGGCGGAAGCGGACTGGAACACCACCGCATTTTCGAACTTCGGATCGGCCATATCCATCCAGGAGCTCGGTGCCGGCCAGCCCTTTTCGTCAAAGAGCTTCTTGTTGTAGGCAAGGCCCGTCATGCCCATGTCGACGCCGATTGCCATGTCATCCTTTAGGCGCGCAGCCGGCTGGATTTCAGCAAGCACAGGATCGTCGGCGATCTTCTGGCAAAGCCCGGCGCCAATGGCGCGCACCATGACGCCGTCGTCGAGCAGCATGACATGCATCTGCGGATTGTCCTTGGCAGCCGTGGCCTTGGCGAGAATGTCGGCTGAGGTGCCGGGAACGATGACGACTTTGACGTCATTGGCGTTCTCGAAGGGAGGCAACACGTGCTCGGTGTAGGCGCGCTCGAAATTGCCGCCATTCATGCCGATGTAAAGCGTCTTGGTTTCCGCCTGGGCGGTGGTCTGCTGAACGGCGAACGCGAGCAGCGCGAGGGCCGAAGTTCTCATAAGGCGTTGGTCAATCATGGTATTCCCCTTTCTGTTTACAACGAGACTGCAGTTTGAGCCGCTACTTGACTGAAGCGGCCGATGGAAAAGGCATCGATAGGCGTGGTGCTTTGCCCGGTGGCGACGAGCTCCAAGAGCACTTCGCCGACGGCAGGCGCGATCTGGAACCCGGCGCCGCAGAACCCGAAGGCGTGGAAGAGGCCGGGCGTCGTCTGGCTTGCGCCGATGACCGGATTGCCGTCAGGCATCTCCGCTTCCGTACCGGACCAGAACCGGATGACCTGGGCAGTGGCCAGATGCGGAAAGAGCGCTATGGCGCGCTGCATGACCGATGAAGCCGCCGTTACCGACGGCCGCGAGAAATCGGGATCGGCAAGTGCTGCTCCGCGCCCGCCACCCATCACATAGTTACCGCGCGCAACCTGCCGTCCGTAAAAACTGCCGCCCTGCTCGCCCATGCTGACCGGCAATCGCATCGGCAACGGCTCGGTGACGACCATCGAGGGATAGATGCGGGTCAGTGGAACGCGTTCGCCGAACTGCGCGGCAAACATATCGGACCAGGCACCGGCGCTGTTGACAATCTGACGGCTGCGAATTTCGACATTCTCTCCCGCAAGCACGGCAAATCCGCTGCCGGTCGCGCGCACATCATGCACAGGGGTCTGTTCGAAGACCTTCACGCCCGCCCGTTCCGCCGCACGCGCGAAGGCGGGCGAGACCAGCCTGGGATTGGCATGACCGTCGCCTGGGCAAAGCGATGCGCCTGCGCCTGCCGCCGACAACCACGGGAAACGCGTCTTCAATGCGGCAGCCCCAACCAGCTCGAGATCGAGCCCGTAGGGCTTGGCTATCTCGGCATAGGCTTCCAGCTTGGCAAAATCCGCCTCAGTGCGCGCTAGCTTCAGATGGCCGGACGGCACGTATTCTCCGTCAATGCCGACCAGTGCCTTCAGTCGTGGCCAGATGCCGTGTGCCCGCTGGGACAGCGGCAATTGCTCGGGAGGCCGTCCTTGCCGGCGCACGCCGCCATAGTTGACACCGCTGGCCTGGGCGCCGCAGAAGCCCTTATCGATCAGCACAACGGCAAGTCCGGCCTTGCGCATCGCCAGCGCTGCTGAACTGCCGACAAGCCCGCCGCCGATGATGGTCACATCCGCCGAAATGCGCTGGATCATCGGCCTGCCTCCCTGTCGAGCGGACCGCCGAAGCCGAGCGGAATTGGCTTCACCGGCGCCTGCGCCCGCAGACGGCCGGTTTCCTGCGGCTCGACATTGCGGATGCTGCGAAGCACCTCAGTTGCGGCGGCCGAACACATCCGCCCCTGGCAACGCCCCATGCCGACGCGGCTCAAAGCCTTCATCCGATTGATCTCGCCGATGTTCCCGGCCTCGACCGCGCGGCGGATCTCGCCGATGCTGATTTCCTCGCACCGGCAAAGCGTCGTCTTGGCCGGCACCGTCTCGAACCAGTCGCGCGGGAAGGGAAACGCGTTTTCGAGAATTTCGCGCTGGCGCAGGATCCCTGCCCGGGCAGCCATCAATTGCCGGAGACGATCGCCCTCGACTGTCTTGCCCATATCATTGAGGATCGCCAATGCGGCCAGCTGGCCGTCGATTTCGGCGGCATCGGCACCAGCAATACCGCTGCCGTCGCCGGAGACGTAGACATCCTTCCGGCTCGTGCGGCCCAGGGCGTCGCGTTCCGGCAACCATGCCCGGTCGCGATCCTGGAAGCGGAAGCCACATCCGGCGAGGTCGGCCAGCTGCGTTTCCGGGCGCAGCGCAAACCCGTAGGCAATCGCGTCGCATTCGAGCTCTTGTGTGCAGCCACTCGCCTGAAAGCGGATGCCCTCGACCCGGTCTGCGCCGATGACCGTTTCAGGCCGAACACCATATCGGATCTTGACGCCCGAGAGTTGGAGCTGAGCGCCATAGAACAGGCCGAGCGCGACGATGCGCGGCGCTCGGGCGAACAGCGACACCAGATGGATTTTCGATCGCAACGGCGCCGTATCGAGCACGGCGGCCACTGTCGCTCCCGCCTTCATGTATTGCCACGCAACAAGATAAAGCAGCGGGCCGGACCCCATGAAAACCAGTCGGTCGCCGACCGTGCAACCTTGCGCCTTCAAAGCCGTCTGGGCGGCACCGAGCGTGAATACGCCCGGCTTCGTCCAACCGGGAAATGGCAGCACGCGGTCCGTGGCGCCGGTGCACAAAAGCAGCTTGGAAAAGGCAATCTGGTTATGCACGCCGTCAGTCATCACATCGAGGTGGCCGCCGCGCTCCTGGCCGCTGACGTTCCAGGCAAGTGTTTCCGGCCGATACTCGATTGCCGGGCGGAGCCGCTCGAAGGTCGCGTGCAACTGCTCGGCCTTTCTCGCCTCGGAGCCGTACCGGTTGCGGTAGGAACGACCGTCGTCGATCATCGGGCGCCGGTAGATCTGCCCGCCGGCGCGCAACCCCTCGTCGAGAACGATCGGCCGGATACCGGCTTCGACCATTTGTTCGGCGGCGCGGATGCCGGCCGGACCGGCACCGACGATCACGATCGGCAGAGCATCAGTCATGCTCGACGCGCTCCATCGTGGTCGTGAAAAAAGCCATGCCGGGTTTCAGTGCCGTGCTGCACGCACGCACGCGGCTACCGTCCGCCGTCATCACGAAGCAATCCTGGCAGGCGCCGATCAGGCAGAAGCCTGCGCGGTTCTCGCCGGTGAATTCCGCCCGGCGAAGGCTGGATCCGAGCGAAAGGATGGCCGTCATGACCGTGTCGCCACGTCGTCCGATTTCGGGCAAGCCGTTGAGCAGGAACGGGATTGCTTCCTCGTCCCGGCGATATCGGCGCTTGAACAGGGCTTGTCTCGACATCGCCGTTCTCAGCCTTTGCCGACAAGAAGACGATCGAGCCCAAACATCCGGTCGAGGACGATCATGGTCACGGTCGCAAGCGCGATCATCAGCGTGGAAACCGCGGCCATCATCGGATCGATGGATTCGCTGGCATACATGTACATGCGAACCGGCAAGGTCACGGTCGAAGGCGATGTGACGAAGATAGACATCGTCAGTTCATCGAAGCTGTTGATGAAGGCAAGCAGCCAGCCGCCGCTGATCCCCGGCAGCAGCAACGGCAAGGTGATGCGCTTGAACACCGTCCACTCGGCCGCTCCAAGGGTGCGGGCCGCGTTCTCGGCGTTGCGATCCATGCTCGTCAACGACGCGAGGATGAGCCTCAGCGTATAGGGCGTGACGATGATTGCATGCGTGGCCACCAGCCAGGTGAAGGAGCCGGTCATGCCCATCAGCGAAAACAACCGGAGAAAGGCAACGCCAAGAACCAGATGTGGGATGATCAGCGGCGACAGGAACAATGCGTTCAGCACATCACGGCCGCGGAACTCGTAGCGCGTGATGGCAAGGGCGGCCGGGACAGCAAGCAGTGTCGAAATCGTTGCCGAAAGGAGGGCCAATCGAATGCTGTTGCCGAATGACGACATGAAGTCGTTGTGGCGGAAGACTGCCTCGAACCAGCGCAGCGACAGGCCGTTCCATGGCATGGCCAAAGTGTTTTCGGGGGTGAAGGCCACGAGGCACACCACGACCATGGGAGCCAGCATGAACACGACGATGAGGCTGTGAAAGACCAGCGCGACAGGACCGTTTCTCTGCATGATTTCAACCCAGCTTCCGTTTGGCCTGCTGCTCGATGAGCCTGTTATAGGCGAGCATGATCACGAGGTTGGCGACGAGGACGATGATGGCGATGGTGGCGCCGAGCGGCCAATTGAGTTCGATCAGGAACTCGTCGTAGACGAGCGTCGCTGCCATCTTCAGCCGCCTCCCACCAAGAAGGCCGGGAATGGCGAAGGAACTCGCCGACAGCGCGAAGACGATCAGGCTGCCGGAGAGAATGCCAAGGGCGGCCTGCGGAAAGACTATCCGGCGCAGGGCGGTAAAGCGGGATGCGCCGAGCGTGAGCGCCGCCGCCTCGACGGTCGGATCCAGCTTCTGCAGCACAGTCCAAACCGGGATGACCATGAACGGCAGCATGATGTGGACGAGGCCGATGACGATCGCCGCTTCGGTGTAGAGCAGTTGCACCGGCTCGAGGCCGACGGCGGCAAGCGCGCCGTTCACCAGCCCGTTCTTGCCTAGCAGCATGCTCCAGCCAAAGGTACGCACGACCACCGAGACTAGCAACGGGCCGATGATGACGAGCAGGAAGATCGACCGCCAGGGCTTGCGCATGTTGGAGAGGATGTAGGCTTCCGGAACACCGATCAGCACGGCGATCACAGTGGTCAGCAGCGCCAGGCGCAACGTACGCCAGAAGGTCGAGAGGTAATACTCGTCCTGCAGAACGGTCAGATAGTTTGCGAGCGAGAAGTCATTCTGAATGCCGGCGGTATAGTCGTAGCTGTTGAACGACAGGATGATCGTTAGCGCCAGTGGCAGCAGAACAAGCCCAATGAAAAACAGCGTTGCCGGAGCCGAAAGGAACAACGGGGCGAAGGCGCGCGGCGCCGCCGCGGGGGTCGCCGCGCCCATCACTCGGTAGCTCCCGCAGCGAGAACGCGACAGTCGCCATGCTGCCAGGACAGGCCCACATTTTCGCCTTCCAGCGGCGGCGGTGCGCCAAGATTGGGAACGGCGACGGCCAGAACGCCGGCCGGGGTCGCAGCGCTGACCAGCCACTGGCTGCCCATGAAGTAGCGGGTGGTCACGGTTCCCTGAAGCTGCCCGTTGGATGGTGTCGTCAGACGCAACTTTTCCGGGCGGATGAATACGGAAACATCCTTGCTTGCCGGCTTGCTGCCCGTCTCGAACACGATGTCGGTGTTGCCGATGCAGACAGTCGCGCCCGCACCGTTTGCGACCGCAGTCGCCGGCATGAAGTTCGACTTTCCGACAAAGGAAGAAATGAAATCGTTGCGCGGGTGTTCATAGAGTTCGTAGGGCGTGTCGACCTGAGTGATCTTGCCCTTCTCCATGACCACGACGCGGTCGCTGATGGAGAGCGCCTCGGCCTGGTCGTGCGTAACCATGATGGTGGTGATGCCGACGGCCTGTTGGATGCGACGCAATTCGAACTGCATTTCTTCGCGAAGCTGGGCATCGAGGTTGGACAGCGGCTCATCCAGCAGCAGAACCGGCGGATTGATGACCAGCGCACGGGCGATCGCCACACGCTGGCGCTGGCCGCCGGACATCTCGCGCGGATATCGATCGGCGAGCGCCGAGAGGTGGACAAGAACAAGAATGTCCTTGATGCGCGTTTCGCGCTCGGCCTTCGCAACCTTGCGCATCTCGAGGCCGAAGCTGACATTTTGCGCAACCGTCATGTGCGGGAAGAGCGCGTAGCTTTGAAAGACCACGCCGAGCTGCCGTTGCGGCGGCGGCATGTAGGTGATGTCGCGGCCGCCCATCATGATCGTGCCCGAGGAGGGGCGCACGAGACCCGCGATCATTTGCAGCGTTGTCGTCTTGCCGCAACCGGATGGTCCCAGAAGCGAGATGAACTCGCCCTTCTCCACACCAAGGTCGAAATTGTGAACAGCGGCAACCGATCCGTAGAATCTGGAAACCTGTTTTAGGCTGAGGAAACTCATGCTCGCTCTCCCGTCATTCAATTGCCTGGAGAGATCGCCTGCCCTGATTTTCTTGTCAGCGATCCATGCGGCAACGACACGTCGTCAAAATCCATTGGGCCCGCTCAGACAGATGCCGAAGTCAGCAACTGCGGCCGTCACGACCGGACCGCACAGTTTTCCCGGCCGGGACGAACGGTAGTCCGTCCACGTTTTCCATCCGCCACCTTGAGAAGGGCTCGCCGGTTAATTTCCGGAGTTTGACAAAAAACACAAACCGAATTTTCTATGTTGAAATTTTTTATGAAAAAAGTCCATAATTCGGAATATTGATAGGGGATCTATAAATTTATGGTGCAGATTTCGGAATCCGAAGCCGTTGGCAACTCCAGCCTCTCGAAGGCAATCCACATCCTGAAAGATCTGGGGGCGCAGTCGGTGGAAGGTGTGCGGTTGATCGACCTTGCGCGCAGGTTGAATCTGAGCCAACCGTCGGCACATCGTCTGCTGAAGACCCTTATCGCCGAGGACATGGTTGAGCAGATGCCGGACAGCAAATCCTACCGTCTGTCGCTGGAGTTCTTTTCCATCGCCTCGCAGGCGAGGCGGCGCGAGGGCATCCTCGATATCGCCCGCCCATCCCTGCTGCGACTTTCGGCGACCTTCAACGACACAGTGTTTCTGCTGGTGCGCAGCAACTTCGATGCAATTTGCCTCGACCGCGTCGAGGGGCCGTTCCCCATCCGCTCGTTTACCGGCGACATCGGCGGCAAGGTGCCATTGGGCATCGGCCAGGGCAGCATCGCCATTCTCTCTTACCTGCCGGAGGAGGAGCGCGAGGCCATCATCAAGTTCAACATGCCCCGCATCATGGATCGTGCGGCAATCGATGAAGTTGATCTGCGCATCAAGATCGAGGAGGTGCGCCGTATCGGCGCGGCGCAGATGAATTTCGAGATGATTGAAGGCATGGCCGGCTTGGGCGTTCCGGTTCTCGATCGAAACGGCATTGCCGTCGCCTCCTTAAGCATCGGGACCCTGGCATCGAGGCTGACCGAAATGCGCAGCGGCACGATCACCGATCTGCTGAAATCGGAAGCGCAGGCGATCAGCAACAAACTCAACCCGTTCGATCCGACCTTGCGCTATCCCGCCTCGGCACTGCGCGCCTCGTCCAAGTCTTGAATTCAAAAGATATTCGGACTTGGACGCGCGCTCCTACTGTGCTCCGGCGTGCAAAAATTGGATGTCGATACGCCGAGACGGAGACCGTGCCAGCGAAGATCAGTTGGGGCGTCGTGAAGATTGGGCCCGCCAAAGTGACCTCTGCCGCGGGATATCGCCGCTCACCAGCTTTATACATTGAATTAGCGGCGGCAGATATTGCCCGTAAGGCAATCTTGCGCGCCAGCACAGCGACATCATTCTCAACGGCCTGTGGATCGGCCTCGACACGAACTGATCCAATATCAGACCAGTCGGTTCGGTACTGGACCACTTGAACGGATATCGGATCAATCATTTGATATTCGTTGGGAGAAGACACGGCGACTCCTATCGTTCATCTATGCGGCGGTGTGCCGCAACGTTGGGGCGCAAGTCGACGTCATCCTGGCCGCCCTCCGGCGGGAGGCAGGCTGAACGGCTGCGACGCTCTTCTGTATCAGTCTTGGGAAATTCAACCTCTTGCCCTATATGATGTGTGATGACTGATGCGCGATGAGGCAGATTTGAGAACGACACTTGCGATCGATGACGATGTCCTGATTGCAGCCAAGGCCATGGCAGCCCAGCAGCATCGGAGCCTTGGCGAGGTCATTTCCGAGCTGGCAAGGCGTTCTTTGCGCCGGCCCCGCAGCGGTAACGAGCGCAATGGAATTCCTCTTCTGACGTCACGACCGGATACCCCGCCAGTTGCCCTCGAAATCGTCAACGCCTTGCGTGACGAACTGCCGTGACTTTCCTGCTCGGCGTTAATCTCCTGATCGCGTTGATCGATCCGGGCGCAAGCAAACAGTAGCAGCGGGCACAGGGCAACTCTGCCTTGCACCTCATCGCGGGTGCTAGGTCGTGAGTTCCCGTCGATATAGTATGCGATCCTAAACGCGCAAAACCATACGGAGGCCGCCCCCTTCGCCCGAGCACAGCGACCGGTTCGCTGCTTTTGCATTTGATGCTGAGCACGGCGGACGCACCCTACCAGATACCAGCCGAGGAGCGATGGTAGGTCTCAATTCGGGGCGTCCATCCTGATCGGACAGTCCCGAAATAACCTAAATTCGCGACGTGACCCACGTTTCCCTGTCGTCCCTCTGGGGAATTAACTCGCCAACGTTGGACCTCCATGGCGGCTGATCTCTTTTTCAATCTGCACGATCAAGGTGTCGAGTGCCGGATTTCTCGTCCCGCGGGCTCGTCGGATGCCGATGGTACTGCGGATTTTGCCGGTGCCCGGTCAACGCACCGCCTGCTCCGCCGTGAGTGCCCGTTCGCGGGTTCCGGAAACAATGATCTCAAGAATCTCGTGTTCGTCAGTGTGCTTGATATAGCGGTCGCCGACATACTCGCCGCGCTTCAGCACCATCACGCGATCGCCGACGGCAAAGATATCTACCAGCCGATGAGAAATGATAATCTGGGCTACACCCTGTCTCTTCAATTCCAGCATCGTTTCAAGCAGGCGTTCGGTCGCCATCACCGAAAGATTGGCGGTCGGCTCATCGAGGATTACGACCTGCGGCTCGAACGAGATGGCGCGGGCAATCGCCACCGATTGCTGGCGGCCGCCCGACAGGCTTTCAACCTTCTGGTAGACAGAGTTGACGTCGACCTTGAGCCGTTTCAACACCTTGTCGGCTTCCGCATACATCTTCCGCCGATCGACGAACGGGCCCTTGAGCGGCCAGCGGCCCAGAAATATGTTCTGCCCGACGTCCATGTTCCCGCACAACGCGAAATCCTGGTAGATCATCTCGATACCGACGTCGCGGCTCTCATGCGGGCTCCTGAAATGCACCGGGTGTCCGGCGACGAATATCTCGCCAGCATCGCGCTGGTAGGCGCCGGTCAGGATTTTCATTAGCGTTGATTTGCCGGCGGAATTGTCGCCAACGAGACCGAGGATCTCGCCGGGATGGAGCACCAAGTCGACCGAGCGTAGCGCCTGGACCGCACCGAACACCTTTTCGATGCTCCGCATTTCCACGATCGGTGTACCTTGGGTATCAGTGGCCATGACTGGTCTCCGATCTTTGTCCGCGTTGCGCCAAAAAGGAGCGCATGCGTCCGAAGATATTGGCTTGGCGAACCCAAATGTCGACGAGCACGGCCACGATAAGGATGACGCCGATAAAGACATTGATCCAGTGCTGCGGCATGGTGAACCCCTGGACGTTCAATTGCAGCAGCGCCCGCACGAGCGTGATCGCCGCGGCCCCGGCAAGCGAGCCGATGATGGTGCCGTAACCGCCGAAGATCGATCCGCCGCCGATGATGACCGAGGCGATGGCGTCCAGTTCGCGGAACTGGCCGGCGACGGGGTTGAAACTGCGAAAGTAGGCGACGTTGATGATCCCGGCCATGGAGGCGCAGAGCGCTGACAACAAGAGCGCGAGGAAACGCACGCGGTTCGTGTTGATGCCCGCGTAAGCCGAGGCGCGGAGGTTGCCGCCGGTGGACAGGACCTTCAGTCCAAACGGCGAGTAAGCGAGCACGAGGCCAGCCACCAGGGCGACAAAGAACATCCAGATCGTCTGCACGCTGACGACTTCTGCGACAGTCCGAAGAAAGCCGGGCGGCAGCGAAAAGCCGAAATGCAGGAGGACGTCGTTCGCCTTGCGGCCGAGCAGATTGTAGCCTTCGGGCCAGCCCGTCAGTTGCTGGCCGGCAACGAACCAGGCGGCAAGACCGCGGGCGATGTAGAACATTCCCAGCGTAGCGATGAAGGCCGGCAGCTTGAAACCGACTGTGACGGTGGCGTTGACGAGTCCGGCGACCATTCCGACAACCAGGCCCATCGCCACGGCGGTCATCGGGTCGGCGCCCAGCACCTTCAGAAAATAGGCCGCGGTGCTGCCCGAAAGCGCAAGTACCGCCCCGACGGAGAGATCGATATCGCCGGCTGCGATGACATAGGTGAGCCCGACCGCGATGAGAGCAAGTTCTGTGTAGTTGAGCAGGATCGCGAACGTATTGGAGAGGTTCCACCAGTAGTCGGGCCTGAGGGTGAGCCCCGTCAGCCACAACAGGATTGTCAGGATAATGGCAAGCGCGTCGCGGCGTGCGAGAAACTTGCCGAACCCGGTAGCCGTCAGCTCCCGGTCGCTCGCCATCGCTCCCTTGGTCTGGACGCCCTCGAGAGCCACGCCGCCCATCTCATAGGCGGGTGGCGGCGGGCGGCCGCGCAGCCAGGCCCAGAAGCGGCCCGCGACTTGGCGGCGGATGAGATAGGGCTCTATCAGCACCGCAATGACGAGAAGGAGGCCGAGGAAAACCAGCACCGCGCCCGCGGGTAGGGTGAACCTGGCGTTGACCGCAATATTCTCGCCGTCGATGACGACAATGCGCGTGATTGGCCATCCTTCGCGCAAGACCTTGTCGACCAGCACGACGACCGCGGCTCCCAGGCAAGAGCCGATCACGCGACCGCGACCGCCCAGGATCGACGCGCCGCCGATGACCACGGATGCAATGACGGTGAGTTCCCAGCTGACACCATAAAGGGGGGTTACGCCCTTATCCTGTGCCGCCGACAGGAGAGCCGCAAGGGTCGCACAGAGCGACGAGATCAGGTAGGCGCGGATGCGCACCCAGCGTGCGGGAATACCGGCATAGACTGCCGCCTGTTCGTTCCCACCGGTGGCGAGTGTCTCGTAGCCCCAGCGGGTTTTGGCAAGCACAACGGCTCCGAGCGCGACAACGCAGGCGAAGACGATGATCTGGTTGTTGAAGCCGAGGACATTGGTTTCGCCGAGGTTGAAGAACAGCGGAAATTCATCCGCCTTGCCGGAATAATAGATCGCCTGGCCGTGCGTCAGCGCCAGCACGAAACCGCGGCCGATGAAAAGGATCGTCAGAGTCGCGATGAATGCCGGCGCCCTTAAGATGGTCACGAGCACGCCGTTGAGTAACCCGATCGCCGTCCCCAGCAGCAGACAAAGAATGACTGAGGCCGTGATTTCGAGATCGAGAAAGCTCGGTGAAAAAAGCCGGGCGAACGCCACCGCGACGAGGCCGTAGGTGGACCCTACCGACAGATCGAGGTCCTTGTTGACGATAACGAAGGTCATCCCCACGGCGATGATCCCCACGCGGGAGGTATCGCGAAGCAGGGCGTGAAGCGCGTCCGTCGAGGCGAAGAAGGTCGGATTTGCGAACACGCCACCGACATAGAGCAGGACTAGGAACAGTATGAGACCGGCCTCCCAGCCGCCGGCGAGCTGCGGAGGCGCACGGCCGAGCGATGTCGTCTCCACAGGCGCCATGGGTTTGTCCGGTAAAACTTTGCACTTGCGCAGGCGGCAGGAACGGCCCTCCCGCCCGTATATGTCAGGCGCCTCGAGCGAAATCAGTTCTCGAAGCGCTTGCCGACATTGGCGACGGTCTCCTTCGTCACCAGCTGGGCCCGTGTGTCGAGATTGGCGGCCGAAATGCCGCGGTCGATCTGCAGGTAGAGCTGCATGACCGGCCAGAAGCCTTGCAGAAACGGCTGTTGTCCCAGCGAGCCCGTTAGGTTGCCCGCGGTGATGCCCTCTTGCTGCGCCGGCCCCAGATCGAAGCCGAAGGCACAGAACTTACCGGTCCATCCCATTTGCGCGACTGCCTTTACGAGTGGCGGTGTGAAGACGTTGTTTGCGGTGAAGGCCCCGACGACGTCACCACGCGACTCGAAGAGCGACACGAGCGCGTTCACGGGGTCGTTCGGGTTCGTGTCGATGCCGACATTCTCCGGCCCGGCGTCCACCTTGAAGTTTTCAAGCTTTCCGGCGTCCTTCAGTGTCTTGACGATCGCATTAAAGGCCGAGGTCACCCGGTTGTTCACTTCGATATTGCCCATCGCGGTCGAGGACGGCAGCAGGATCGAGCCGCTCGTCTTGCCGCTGTCGAGCACGCATTTGGCAAGTGCTTCGCCGCCGATCGCAGCCGCGGATGCGTCCTGGCCGGTATGACTGATGCTACTGCGATTGAGCAGCGTCCCGTCAAAGGAATTTGTCGTAGCGACGGGAATTCCCTTTGCCTCGGCGGCCTTGACGATGTCGTTGTAGGCGCCGACCTGCGGTGTCGTCATGATGATACCGTCGATCGTCGGATCCTGAACGATCTGATTAAGGATTTCGATCTCGCGGGCCGGATCATCCACCGGCGATTCCGAGCCAAGCAGCAGGATCTTGGCGCCGATCATGTTGCCAGCCACAGTGGCGCCAACATAGACGGGATCGAAAAAACCGTTCCCGGCGGTGTGCGTCACGATACCAAAGGTGAGGTGGCCGTCGGCCGAATGAAAGTCCTTGGTACCGGGCGCCTCTTTTGCGGCCTCCTCGAAACTGTAGCCGCCGACCGCCTTCTCGACACTGCCTGATTGCGCGGATGCATACGAGACGCCAAGCGAGAGCGCCGCGACCGATGCTGCCGCGTGCAACAAAATACGCCTCATGACTGGTCCTCCCTTGAAAGGGGCAGAAGCCGTTCGGGCGCGCTGATCGTGAGGGCCGAATGCCTTCCTCCCACGACGCTAATTTTCCGCGTAATTCTATCGTAAGTAAATGGTAAACACGTGGTGCTGGCAAATTTGTTTGGCAGCGGCGTTAAGTTGGACTCGGCGCGCATCCGACTGCGTGCTCGTCGGCGGTCTTTCGAAGGATTGCATGAGGCTCGAGAATGCCGGAGCGCGACCAGGCCGGAAACGCAGCCTTGGCCGCGGCGATCGCCGCCTTCGCATCCTCGGCCGAGGCGCGCGCATATTCCCCGATCACGTCGTTGGTGTCGGACGGATTGATATTGGCAACGCCATCACCGCCAACCCATTCGCCGGCAATCAGGTTCTGGTGCAAAGCCATAATGGGGTTCCTAGATCAGCTGGCGTGCGGCGAGGTTGCGCATGAGATGGGACGCGCCGAAGGTCCAGGGAGGGCACTCGGTAGATAACCTCACCGTGTTGACGAGAGCGCCGAGCTTGGCGTTGGAAATCGTCACGACATCGCCGATCTTGTGTGTGAAGCCCTGACCGGGGACGTCGCGATCTTCGACTGGAGCGAACAGCGTGCCCATGAACAACATCAAGCCATCGGGATATTGGTGATGGGGACCGATGGTCTGTGCCACGAGGTCGAGTGGATCGCGGCTGATCTCCTTCATCGAGCTGCGGCCGATCAGGACATAGCCATCTTCGCCCTCAATCCTCAGATCGAGTTCGGCATCGCGAACGTCATCGATCGAATAGCTTTCGTCGAACAGTCGAATGAACGGACCGAGTGCGCAGGAGGCGTTGTTGTCCTTGGCTTTGCCGAGCAACAGCGCCGAGCGCCCTTCGACATCGCGCAGGTTCACATCGTTGCCGAGCGTCGCCCCCTTCACCCGGCCCTGGCTGTCGACAACCAGCACCACCTCCGGTTCAGGGTTGTTCCATCTCGAGATCGGGTGGAGCCCCACCTCGTCCCCATAGCCGACCGCTGACATGATCTGTCCCTTTGTGAAGACTTCGGCGTCGGGACCAATTCCGACTTCGAGATATTGAGACCAGACGCCCTCCTCGATCAGTGCCTCCTTGACCTTCGCCGCTTCCAGCGAACCGGCCTTGAGATTGCGCAGGCTGTCTCCGACGACCGCCGTCACGCGTTCGCGGATTTTGGAGGCGAGGTCGGGATTTCCTGCCGCGCGCTCCTCGATCACCCGCTCGAGCATCGAGCGTGCAAAGGTCACTCCGCAGGCCTTGATCGCGTGAAGATCGCATGGGGCGAGCAGCCGGGGCATGCTCGGGTTAGCGGCCCTGCCGGACAAAACATCGTCGAGATTGCAGATCGCTTTTCCCTCTTGGGCACGAACAAACCCGACTGGATCGTCCATCTCGGCGAGATCGCGCATCGTTGGCGCATCTTTCGAGGTAATATCGAAGAGAACGCCGGCCCTAACAGCCACCAGCGCCGGCCCCTCTTCTTGCGGCAGCCAAACGCGACCTACGAAGGTGCCGTTCTTACTGAGTTCCATATCGTTCATCCCATTCCAACGTCATTGAAGCAGTCAGTTTTTGACGGTGTTCGAGCACCTGAAGGCCGGGGTGACCCTCAAGATTATGCGCGTCGACGGGGTGGGAGACCGGCTCAAAACAAAAGAAGTCGGCCTTCGACCCCGGCGAGAAGACCAACGCATATGCGAGGTTATCCGAAGCGGAGAGCCTGAGAGAGACGGCCCTCTCGCCTTGCGTGATCACGGCTTCTCCACCCCACTCGCCGAAGGCATTGTTGATCCAGCCGTCGGGCAAGATCCGCCCGCCATCGAAGTTCCAGTCTGAAGCGTCACCGATCTCTTGCCGCCCGGCGGGAAGATGACGCTCGTCCTCCAGCCATATCTCCGCGGCACGAAATTGCAGCCGAGTGTCCACATTTCTGGGAAACCACGGATGGAACCCCACGCCGAACGGCAATGCTTGCCCCGACAAGTTTTCAACTTCGAGCTCTACGATCAATTTGCCCATGGCGAGCGTGATGATTTGCCGTGCCCGGTAGCGGAATGGACCGATCTCCCCGTCACATTCTACTTCAAGGGACTCTGAGCGCTGAGCAAGCGTGCGCCAACACCGCTGAAAGCCGTCCCCATGAATGGGCAATGGCTCGCCACAAAAGTTGGCAGGAACAGGATGGAACGCACCATCATGTTCGAAGCCGCCCCCGGAAATGCGATTGGAAAACGGGACAAGGACATTGCAGCCGAGTGCGAGGGGTCCATCCTCCATCCGACCGTTCCACGGCCTCAACACGGGAAGCAACGCGCCGTCCGGGTGTCGCACATCAAGCCGCGCAATCCCCCCTCCGAGCGCCGGCACGAGTTCGAGGCGCGCGTTGCCATTGTCCAGGATAATCCGGTCGGCCACCATCTACCAGCCGCCGTCGATCGCGAAGATCTGCCCAGAAATCATGTCGGAGGCCGGCGAGACGAGGAAGAAAACGAGTTCGGCGACATCCTCGGGCTGGATGCGTTTTTTGAGGCATTGCCGCGTCAGGATCCAATCGTTGTATTCCTGAAGCCTATCTGCAAAGACCCGGTCTTCCGCTTGGGAAACAATCGCGCCTGGCGAAACCGCATTGACGTTGATGCCATGTGGACCAAGCTCACGGGCCAGCGACTTCGTGAGACCGACCATCGCACCTTTTGACGCCACATATGGTACGTAGCCTTCCCATTGGCCATTGAGCGTGATGGAAGCAAAGTTGACAATCTTGCCGGCCCCCTTGCGCTTCATCAAATCCGCACAGCCTCTGACAGCAGCAAAGGCAGCTGAGGAGTTGACCCGGATCTGATCTTCGTACTCCTCCAGGCTGAATTCTTGAAACGGCTTGTTGATGATGAGCGCGGCGTTGTTGATCAGGATGTCGATGCCACCCGAGGCCTCCGCCTCCTCCCGAATGACCCTTTCCGATGTGGCGAGATCGTTCAGATCACAACCAAGAAAGCGCACGTTTTCGCCGAGGCTTCGTGCCAGCGTTTGCGCATCCTCCAGCTCGGGACGATCGAGTATAACGACGGTCGCGCCTTCCTTGTTGAGCTTCCTCGCCTGCGCCCGACCGAGCGTGCCGAGGCCTCCGGTGACGAGTGCCACTTTTCCTTGAAGCGTCTCCATTTGCGTTCCCTTCAAAGCACCGACTGCACTTCGTCAATCGACGTGTCGGCGACACGCTTGTCGAGCACGATCTGTCCACGCGCCATCGCGACCACACGGTCACAGCAGTCAAAGACATGATGCATATTGTGGCTAATGAAGATCCCCGTGACGTTCTGCTCCTTCAGCGAACGAACGAAACCGATGACCTTGTTGGTCTCCTTGACCGAAAGATGGTTAGTCGGCTCATCGAGGATCATCACCTTGGATTTAAAGTGCATGGCTCGGGCGATGGCGACACCCTGCCGCTGCCCCCCGGAAAGCTCACCAACCAGCGCATCAGGCGAGCGGAGATGCAGATCGACATCTGCGATCGCCCGGACACTTTCCTCGCGCATTTTTCGTAGATCCATAACGCCGATGCCAAACACCGAGTATTTCAGCGGCTCTCGACCGATGAACAAATTCCGCGCAATCGACATTGTTGGAACCATGGAGTTGTACTGGTAGATCGTCTCGATGCCGAGACGCATGGAATCGCGCGGGCTGCAGATCGCGACTTTCTCGGATTCGATATAGATGTCACCCTCATCCTGCTTCTGCACACCGGAGAGGATATTGATCAGTGTGGATTTGCCGGCACCGTTATCACCGATGAGGCCCACTGCTTCGTTGCGGGCGAAATCGACCGAGACGCCTTTCAGCGCATGCACGCCCGAATACCACTTGTGCAGGTTTTTGACGGAAACGATGGTATCCTTCATGGTTCAGACCTCCACTTTGATCGACTTTGCGCGCTTGCGCAGCCAAGAATTGGCGACCACCGCAAAGATGGTCAGCGAGCCGATGGCGAACTTGAACCAGTTGGCGTCGACCTGGCTGAGAACGAGACCATTGTCGATCACGCGGATCAGCGCAACGCCCACGATGCCGCCCAAAACGGCGCCGACCCCGCCGGTCAGTGCAGTGCCACCGATGACCGCCGCCGCCACGGCCTGAAGCTCCATTCCCTCGCCGATTGACGGCAGGGGCGAACCGAGGCGCAGCACCTGGATCAATCCGGCAAATCCGCTTAGTACCGAGCAGAGAATGAAACAGGCGATCTTGACGCGCGCTGTCGGGATGCCGAGTGCCGCTGCCGCCGGCAGGAATCCGCCGGTTGCTCGGATCCAGTTGCCAAAGTTCGTACGGCTGAGGAGCAACGACACGAGACCAGCGATGGCCACAAACCAGATGAATGACATTCTCACCAGTTCGCCCGGCCCGACGAAGCTAGTGAAGAGCCACGTGGGGAGATCGGCCGGTAGAAGCGGTGGAAATCCGCCCGAGATCACGACAGTCAGGGATCTGGCGACAAACATCATGCCAAGCGTGGTGATGAAACTTGGTATCGCGAAGCGAATGGTCAGAAAACCGTTCAGAAGGCCGATAAAGACGCACACAAGAAGGCCGGCGATCAGTGCCAGTGGGAACGAAATCCCTGTAACCATCAGCACTGCCATCGACATCGGCATCAGAGCGAATACGGCTCCCACTGAAAGGTCGAATTCACCGCAGATCATGAGAACCGTCACACCGATCGCGACCAGTGCCATCTCGGGCAGGATCCCCAAAACGCCGCGCAAATTGTCAAGACTCAAGAACACGCCTTCGGACTGGCTCTGGAAGATACCCATTAGAAGTAGGAGAAGGATAAGCGCGGCCAGTTCGGGCTTATCCATGTAGATTTTCAAAAAACGTTTCATTGCATGCGGCTCCAGTGCAAGAGGGCGGCGATGTGCTCGCCGTACCCTCTCGGCCAAATTTGGCGCTCTGCGCGTTCAACTTAACGCGCAAAGCACACTCTAACGCCCTGAACAGGCTAGTTTGTCTCTTCGCTCCGGCCCCCCGGGGACGTGCGTTAGCGAAGCCCCTTGGCGGAGAACTCCATGATCGTCTCGGCATCGGCCGGGCGAACAATGCCCTGCCCCGTGTCAATGTCGGACGGGGCAAGTCCGAAAGTCTTGGCGAGATAGACTTGCATGACTGGCATGAAGCCCTGCATGTACGGCTGCTGATCGACCTGAACCTGGACGTAGCCGGTCTGCATCTGCTGGACGACTTCCGGCACGAGGTCGAAGCCGCCTAGCAGCACCTTGCCCGGCTCGACGCCGCGATCCTTCAGCACCCGTGCGACCGCAGCATGCCAAAAGCCAGTGTCGAAATAGGCCGTGGTGTCGGGGTGGGCATTAAGATAGGCGCCAACACGATCGGCCGTAATCGCAAGATCAGTGCCGCTATCGATTCGCTCCCAAGAAACCTCTCGGTTGGGATTGGCGGCCTTGTATTCCTCCAGGAAATCCATGACGCCCTGCCCGCGCGCCTCAGACCAGTTCTGGCCTGGAGCCGAAACCCCGACCAGCACCTTGATCGGCCCCTCCTTCGGGAAATTCTCCGCCATGGCCTGACCGAGCGAGTGGCCGGCTGGTCGGAATCCCTGGCCGACAAAAGCAGCGCGCATGTTTCCTTGTGCGCCCTGACTGTCATCCACGTTGACCCCGATCACGACGACGTTGTCCTTCGTGGCGCGGGCGATGACGTCGTCGAACGCCTTGTCGTCGACGATCGAAGTTAGAAGGGCATCAGGCTTGCGCGCCAGGGCCGCTTCCATGTTTGAAAGCTGCTGCTCGACGGAGCCTTCGTTCTGCGTAAAGACCATCTGGCAGTTGGCTGCGATCTTCTCGCAGGCGTCGTCAAAGCCCTTCTTCACCGCCTGCCAAAACGTATTCGACGCCGACGAATGGTGCGTGAAGACGATGTTTAGCGGCTCCGCGGATGCCCCGAGCGCTGTTGAGCCCAAAAGCGCTATGCTCAAAGCGCACCCAGTCAAAAACCTTCTCATGCTTACTCCTCCCTTGGTTCATTTTGATTGCAGCTGAAGGTCCGTGTCAGTTCGTATCCGAGCTGCGGCGAAATACGGTGAATGCCTTATCGAGGTCCGGATTGAGTTCCATGCCCAGTCCGGCGCCTGGCGGTACCGTGATCATGCCGTTCTTGACTTCGGGCAACGCCGTAACGAGGTCGCGGTACCAGGTCTTGTAGAAGGCGCGGACGCTCTCCTGCACCAGCGCATTGGGCGCGTTTAGCGACAGATGCGTCGATGCGCAAAGGACGACCGGGCCAGTGCAGTCATGCGGCGCGACGGGCAAGTGCCATGCCTCCGCCATAGCGGCGATCTTGCGTGCTTCCGACAATCCGCCGCACCAGCTGATGTCGAGCATGACCACGCCGGCAGCGTCGGTTTCCAGAAGGTCGCGAAAGGCCCAGCGCGAGCCCAACGTTTCCGAGGCTGAGATCGGTGCCGGCGAGACGGCCGCGTAGCGCTTGAGGCTCGAGAGGCTGTCCATTTTGATGGGATCCTCGTGCCAGAATGTTTGGTATGGCGCGAGTGCTTTTGCGATCTGCATTGCTGGCAACAGCTGCCACATCGAATGGAACTCGACCATGATATCCATCCGGTCGCCGACCGCCGAACGGATCTTCTCGAAGGGCTTAAGCGCCGACTTAAGATCGGGCAGTGAGATATATTGGCCGCGCGTCTTTTCCGCAGAGATATCGAACGGCCAGATCTTCATCGCCGTGATGCCCTCTTCAAGCAGGGAATGGGCAAGTTCGTCGGCGCTGTTCAGGAAGCCATTGAGGTCGTCGTAATTGCGCGCGGACGACGAGGACAGATCATAGTTTGCTGTCGTCTGGCCGGTCGCCTTCTTGATGTACTCAGTGCCCGCGCATGTGTTGTAGGTCCGGATTTCCCTGCGACTGAAACCGCCGAGCAACTGGGCGATCGGCTGGTTCGTTGCCTTGCCGAAGATGTCCCACAGCGCGATGTCAAAGGCCGAGTTGCCTCGCACTTCAGCTCCGGAGGAGCGAAACCCGAGGTACCCCACGAGATCGGCGGCGAGGAGGTCGATCTGCAAGGGGTCGCGGCCGATGACCCGAGGCGCGACATATTCATGAATATAGGTTTCGACGGTCTCGGCGCCGAAGAACGTCTCCCCGAGCCCGGTCAGCCCCTCATCCGTATGGACCAGGAGCCAGAGAAGGTTCGGGCGCTCCGCGACGCGGACCGTTTCCAGTTTCGTTATTTTCATAAGGCTGCTTCCTATGCGATGCCGGCGGCAAGAAGCGCCTTGACGCTCTCGTCGAAATGCCGGGCCATGAGCTGACTGGCTGCTTGCGGATCGCCCGCAGCAATCGCTTGCGCCAACTCGATATGGATTGCGTTCATTGCGTGCCGCTCTGCGTCCGAGGCGCGGCTGCGCCAACCGATCGGCCAAGTCTGCCGCGACACGCCCTGGAAGGCGCCGACAATCATCGAGAAGATCGGATTCTTTGAAGCGCGGGCGATCTCGAGATGAAACGCGAGATCGCTCTCCATCACTTTCTCCGCGTCTACAAAATTGTCCTCCATTGCCCTCGCAAGTTCGAGAATGGTGCGCGCTTCCGCGTCCGTCCGCCTCAGTGCGGCGAGCGTCGCCATACGGGTCTCTATGGTTCGGCGTACGTCGTAGACTTGATTGATGTTGATCTGGGCAGTGTGTACGCCGTGCTCGATCATCAAGGACATCGCCCCATGATCGAGCTGCGCCACGGTGGCGCGCCTGCCCGCACTGAGATCAATCAAGCGCATCGTGGCAAGCGACCTGAACGCCTCGCGGACCACCGATCGAGATACGCTGAGTTCCTTCGATAGCGTTGCCTCACTCGGCAACCGATCGCCGGGGCCGAGTTCATTTGTCCGGATGTGCTGGGTGATCGCGCCGATCGCGGTGCCAACCAGGCTGCCGGTTATATGTTGCTCATCTTCAACTGGCCGCAGATTCATACATCGCCTCCCGAAATGCCAAAACCTGTCGGACAGGTTTACTTAATCCGATTCATAGTTTACCCATAAGCTGTATGTCAAGATTGAATTCGAAGACCAAAAGGGGAATTCCATGGGAGTTGAGGTTGACGTTGTTCTCGCCGCGAAAAACGTCGTCGGAGAAAGTGCCGTATGGGACGAACGAGAACATGCGCTATGCTGGGTCGACATCGTCGGGAAATCGATCCATCGCTTACGCCCGAACTCGGGCAAGCACGAAAAGTGGAACTTCCATGATCTCGTGACTTCAATTGGCCTTCGTAAGGACGGAGGCGCCATTGTCGGATTGAGGAAGTCAATTGCGCTATGGGACTTCGGCGGCCAACTCCGCGCCATAGCAGAGGTTGAATCGGAGCTTCCGCGAAATCGCCTGAACGAAGGCGTTGTCGGGCCAGATGGCGCATTCTGGGTTGGCACCATGCAGGACAATATCGGTCTCGATGGCACGCCGCAGGCGATAACGGCAAAGACGGGAAGGCTGTATCGTTATGCGGGCGGAGAGCTATGCTCGGTTTCGGATGACCACTTTGGCATCACCAACACACTGATATGGACTGAAGACGATCGGCTCATTACGGCCGACACCGAAGACAACACGATCTACAGTTACGCCTTGGATAACAAATCCTGGTCTCTTCATGACCGGCGGACGATCCTTTCTGGCTTCAGTCGTGGTCTTCCAGACGGATCTTGCGTCGATGCGGAAGGTTTCATCTGGAATTGTCGCGTCGCCGGTGGCGGTTGCGTGGTTCGTTTCACGCCGAGCGGTATAATAGATCGCATTGTCGATCTGCCCTGTTCGTGGCCAACCAGCTGTGCTTTTGGCGGGCCTGGACTTGAAACGCTGTTCGTTACCTCAGCACGCTTCACGATGACCGACGCGCACCTTGCCGACAATCCGTACGAGGGAGCTGTGTTCGGGATGCGGGCAGGTGTTTGTGGGCAGCCGACCAATCGGTTCGGTCAATGACACAAATTGCAGGTTGCCAGAGATATTAGAGCACCCATCTGCCGGTGACGGCGCGCTTGCGCCGATTGAGCCTTTCCGCCAGCACCGCCGCAAGTGGATGATCCAGCAATGGACCGTCAACAATCGAAGCTGGTACCCTCACGATTGATTATGCGATCTTGAGTGGCAGTCGAACGGACCGATGTTCTCGACCGGCCGGATAAGGAGGAGTCTGCTTCGGCCGATGTCTATCGAGCGGATCATGACGCTAATCGAGCCGCACCCTCGCGGTTGGTGTTCGACAGGAACACCGGGGACAGCCGATCTAAGGTCAAAACAAGTTTCCCCTGTCAGCGCGCGCGCAACGGCGACGCGCCCCGGGAACCACGATCACATCCTGCTTCTCGCGCGTCCAACTCTCCGACTGACGCTCTGCTTCAAGTCGCCGGCACCACCTACGGCCGGCCGATGCGACGTGATGGCTGAGCGCCCTGGCGTAATGGCGGGCGACCTTGCGCTCCTTGTTGTCGCCGAACAGCCAGCCTTGCCGCGCAGCTCCGCGAACGTTTCGGGCGTTCAGCGACCGACCTCGCCAAAGCCTCACCGTCTATACCCTTGTCCACTAAGGCGACCTTGACCTTAAAGGCGACACCCTCCGGATCGACATAGACATTGCAGCCTACGGAACGCACCGTTGCCATGGCCCGCTCGAGGTCGGGTTTCGCCTTCTAACGAGCGACGTCCTCGATGGTGCGAGAATGTTTTGTCAGCGCCGGCACAAGCGGCTCAACTTTTTCCGCCGGCCTCTCCACACCTTGTCCGCTTCGCTGCACCTCGTCAGTGGCTGAGGGCTGATGATGGCGGGTTACGGTGTCCAGCTCTGGCCGATCCTGCAGGATCTCCACCAGCTTCGTGCGACCTACGGACAGCGCGCCGGAACCTTCCTCTCGAATGCCGGCGTGCTGCAGGTGTTCGGCGTCAACGACCACGACAGCGCGCGCCTCGTCTCTGATCTGCTCGGACAGGAAACTGTCGTCTTCCAGACTATGGCCCGCGCGCTTGATTCCGAGAAGTCGGGGATCTCCTACAGCCAGCAGCACACGGCCGCCCACTGCTCACGCCAGACGAGGTACGAAACCTTCCCGGCCATGCTCAGTTGCTGTTTCTTGCAGGCCAGCGACCAGTCGTCGCCGCAAAGCTCGCCTTTTATGCTGACCCAGAATTCAAGGGAGCGTTCGATGGAGCTTGAACCTGCCCTGCTCACCACGATCGCCTCAAACAGGTTGCCCCATGACCGTGATTGTGGTCGAAAAGCTGCATGCCACCGGATCGCCGACCACGCTTGCGCAACTCGTGGAGATCACAGGTCTCGCCAGAAACGTTACTGCCCAGACCCTCGACCCGCTCATACAGCGCGGGCCCGCCTCGGCAATGCCATCCTCCGTTCGGTCCGATATCAACCGCCTCTCAAAATGGGCGATCGCGCTGATTTGAGGACCGTCCCTTTAACGCCCCTCCTCCCTGCCACCCAAGCCAGGCGGAAACGCTGCGATCGATTCCGCAAATCGATGTGGCGAGCGGACGACAACTTCCGTCGAGATCCGGCTTTCGATCTCCGACTGCCATACCGGACGGCGGGCAGCCTAAATCGTTCACGCTTGCAGATCGTGAACCGTTTGGCTGAGAGAGGAGCCCAGGACCTGGTCGCCGCGTGCGGATCATCTAATGGTCGCCGGTATACTCTGAACGGGCTCTCTACCGGGTGCGGCGCTCACTTCTAATGAAGGGCCGACGACACAGGCGACGATCGACAGATGGTTGGAACCCGCACGCGCCCTGGAACGTTTAGAGAACGAATTCAGGAGGGTGTTATGACTGTCAATCCGAAAACCGATCCTTCTTCCAACACACAGAAAGACCCCGACGATTGGGTCAGCGGCGACGAGCCGATGACCGGTGCGCAGCGGTCCTATCTGAAGACCCTGTCGGAGCAGGCGCATCAGCCCGAGGCCTATGCTGAGGATCTGACCAAGGCGGAAGCATCCAAGAAGATCGACGAACTGAAGCAGTCGCTCGATTTGGAATGAATCGCCGCGTGCGGCCACCATGCATTGAAGCCGATAGCCGAGGACGCACAGTGACATCACGAATCTCTGGAACTTTTTTCACGAGAGGCGATTTTTGCTGATTAAGCCAGCCCGGTCACGCTGCGAAACAGGCAACGTCGAGAATACGGCCATGCAACACGAAGACACCAGACAACAGTATAGCAAGGTGGTTCACGGCTGGAATCAGCGGTACGACCTGGAAGAGTTCATCCGCGCGCACCGGCTTATGCCCCTTGTCGCACGTGAACTGTTCGAGAAATTCGGACCATACAAAATCGACCTCGATCGAAAGGTCGCCGAGCTCGGAGCAGTGGGAAAATCTAATCGTGGGCACTAGTCGAGAGTTCCTCTACGCGCCCCTAGACGACCAGGCGGTCGTTCCCTCCATCTGTCGGCCGCCTGGAATAAACTTTTCTCACAGATAGCAGCTCGCTTCGCGAGCACGACGCGCTTAACTGTGGGGCGGCTGCACCCGTCAAAAAAACGGCCCCCATAATAGAGGCCATAATCGCATTGCCAAGTCCAACTTACTACGATGTCTGCTCAGGTGGAATACCCTTCTCCACCAGCCGAGCCTTACAGAAGACCATTGCCGTGTCCCGGGCCAGCAGCCCATGCTGCCGACGGTGAGGCGATCGACCTCCACGATTTCGGGCTTGTCGCCGTGTTCCGGCAACCCAGCCAGGCGATCGCCTGTGCATTCGATCTTCGGAGCCGCCTGAATCAAATCGGCCTGAATGTGCAAGCAGCCATCCACATCGGCGAGTGCGGAAGACACCACGGCCTCTATGCCGGCCCGGTCCTGCAGCTTGCAGCGGGACTTGCGGGCTGCGCGAGACCGGGCGATATCATCGCCTCCCGCACCGTGCGCGATCTCGCCATCGGTACAAACCTCTCCTTTGATCCACGCGGGGAGCTCGACCTGCCCGGAATCCCCGGCCCATGGCGGTACTTTTCCGTTGGCCCGGTTTTGGCCATGCCCCGTACGGGAGCATCCAATGAATTACCGGAAGATAATTGACCCGATCGGGAGCACCCGGCTGCCTGCAGTTCCTTGTCGCTCCAATGGCGTGTCGATGCCGTGCCCTCCCTCAACGCATCCGGTCGCCATAGTCGTGGCGCAGCCCGCACAACCATTCGGTGAGGTGCGCGACAGTTTTTGGATCCGATTCCTGTTTCAGGGGAATGCCGCGCATGATTTCGCCAAGCGAGAAACGCACTCAGGTGATGCTGTAGCTTCGCAGGGATCAGCGCCGTCGGTGGGGTTATTTGCACACGCTATGGTTCGAAATCGGCTTCAAATGTGCAGCTTTGGTCATGTCACCCGCAATTTTATTAGTAAATGTGAAAAAAACATTGGCTTTCCGAAGCGATTAATTGACGGCTCCGACGACCCCGAAAAAAACGTGGCACCGGAGGGGGTTATCTTCGTCCCGGGATATTTGTTCTGTTACGGCCTCAGCAAAACTCCGGCTCTGGATGCGGTGCACGCAACCTATGCTTAGTGGAGGTCACGGAAGGACATGCCTAGCCTCGTTGTTGAGGAGTGAGTTATTGCTCGGCGGCTGGGCAAATACTTGAATCAACATTGGGAGACCAGCATGAAAAAGTATCTTCAAACAGTTGCTATCTGCGCCATCGTTGCGGCGGGTTACACGGCGCCAGCATTCGCTGACGGCGGCAAAATCGGCGGAGCCGGCGAAATTGGCGGCAAAAGCGACGGTGCGAGCGGAACGGGCGCTGATAGCGGCAGCGGCGGTGGTGGAGACAGCGGCAGCGGCGGCGGTGGAGACAACGGCAGCAGCGGCGGTGGAGACGGCGGCAGCGGCGGCAGTGAAAGCGGTGGCGGCAGCGAAAGCGGCGGCGGCAGCGAAAGCGGCGGTGGCAGTGAAAGCGGCGGCGGCAGTGAAAGCGGCGGCGGCACTGAAAGCGGCGGCGGCAGCGAAAGCGGCGGCGGCAGCGAAAGCGGCGGCGGCAGCGAAAGCGGCGGCGGCAGCGAAAGCGGCGGCGGCACTGAAAGCGGCGGCGGCACTGAAAGCGGCGGCGGCAGCGAAAGCGGCGGCGTCGTGTCAACCGCGCGTTAAGCGGGACAGTCTGCTGGTAAACAGACCGGCAGAACTCTATCCTGGCGGCGAGGGGCCTTTGCCCCTCGCCTTTTTTTCACAAGCGCCGTCAGTCGGCGAATGCCGGCTCGGCTGGCAATCTCAATTCCCAAGCTGCTCATCATCGACGAGCTTGGCTATCTTCCGTTCAAACTCAATGCAACCCATCTGCTCTTCCAGCTCGTGTCCGGCGCTATGAAATGGGTGCCAATGCTCGTCACCTCCAACCGCAGTGTCGGAGAATAGGGAACGGTGTTTGGCGATCCCGGACAGCCATGTCATCACGATCCGTGGCGACAGCTATAGAAAAGCGCCGCAGTGGACTCCTGCAGAGGCCAGCAACGCCTGGCAGAGATTGATCCAGCTCGCTTCAAGCAAAAGAACCTCAGAATGATGCAACGGCTGGTCAGAACATGGCGCATGGAACTGGCTGGGCTAGTCATTCTCGATGGCGGCTGGATAAGGAGTCTGCCCCTATCGTCTGCTTTGGTCGCTCGGCCTCAAACTGGCGGTCTAGGGCCTCGACGTCACCCTAGCCGTAGGGCGCTTTAACTCAATATCCACCGGAAAGAATGAGTGTCTCGCCGGTTACAAAACTGCTCGCCTCAGACGCCAGAAATAGCGCCGCACCAACCATTTCGTCAGGTCGTCCTGCCCGACCCATCCAGTTCAGCTTGCGGACGTAGTCCGCCCACGCTTCAGGATCCGAGTCACGTCTGTCCGCATTCCTGTCGGTATCGATCAAGCCCGGGGCCAGTGTGTTGAGAAGCACACCCCTGCCGGCGTAGTCTCGCGCCAGGCTCTGGACGAGATTGTGTTGAGCCGCCTTCGTGGCGGCGTAGATCGAGACGATCGCCTTTGGCCGTATCTGATTGATGCTACCGACGTTGATGACGCGACCCCAGCCGCGTTCCGCCATTGACGGAAGCACCGCTTGCAGCATGTCGACGGTTGACCGCAAATTTACATCGATCTGCAGATCAAGGTCCTCGGGTTTGACATCCTCAAAGGTGCCATTGATCTGTGCGGACGCGTTGATCACCAAAATGTCGAGGGGACCAGCCGCAGCCTCGGCGCGCTCGATGAGCATGCGTCCAGCCCGTTTGCTAGACAGATCACAGTAAACGGGGACGGCTTGTCCCCCGGCCTCCCGAATGGAACGCTCGACGTCGGCTGCTGCACCTTCCGTTTGTCCATGGACAACGACGCGGGCGCCATAGGCGGCAAACCCTTTTGCGATTGCCGCACCGATGCCGCGGCTGGAACCGGTGACGAGTGCCGTCCGCCCCTTCATCGAGAACATGTCCTGGTATGTCATCAAAGTCCTTTCATCCACCAAAGAGGTCTGCGGGTAAGCCACGCACTCCAGGCGTACATGCGAAAATGCCCCCCGATAGCGGTGCTTCGGTGAGCGTCGAAGCGGGCAGACGCGTGCGGGCGCTCGTTATGAAAAGGGTTGCTAGATCGTCGCCGCCGAAGGCGACACTCGTCGGACGCGGCACTGGCAGGTCCACGACACGATCGATCTTGCCGTCGGGATGGTAGCGCACCACGCGCCATCCGTCCCAAATCGCGCACCAGACGCCGCCCTCAGCGTCGACCGTCAGGCCATCGGGCCGGCCTTCGGATTCCGGGATTCGGGCGAACACCCGGCGATTGCCGATGAGGCCTTCCCCAATGTCGAATTCATACGCGTAGATGATGCCCGGCACTGTATCGACGAAGTAGAAGATCCGGCCGTCGGAGCTCCATGCAAGCCCGTTTGCGACTGTCAATCCGGCCGCGGCCCGGTGAACCTCTCCGCTGCCGGAAATCCGGTAGAGGTTCCCGGTCGGCCGGCTGACATCGAGGCGCATGGAGCCGACCCAAAGCCGCCCGCGCGCGTCGGTCTTTGCGTCGTTCAGGCGGTTTTCCGGCATGCCGGGCTCGGGTTCGGCAAAGAGGGTGAAGGTGCCGCGGTCGAAATCCAGAAACTCCACTCCGTCCTGGGATGCAACGACGAGCCTTCCATCGATAGCAGGCAGCACGGCGCTGACAAGTTTGGAAACGTTGCAGGTCTCGTTCTTGCCGGTCACCGGGTCGAAGCGGTGGACGGCGGGATGAAGAATATCGACCCAGTACAGCCGCTTTTCCCGCTCGATCCAGACGGGTGCCTCGCCCAGCTGAGCGCCCCACGGCAGCACGCAGTGCACAAAACTGGATGTGGACGTCCGCTCTCGCGGCCGCGGGCCCGAACTGATCGCGACAGTTCCGGCCGTTCCGGTGATGCGGCGGGCGGAGGCGATGAGCTCCCGGCCCACCGGGTGAATTCCGGAACTGTCGAGGCGCGAGGCCGGGGCGAGGACGACGAGAGCACCGATGGGTACGCCGTCCCGCCCGGCAATCGGCGCAGCAACGGAATTCACACCGACCAGATGCTCCTCGTAAGAGACGGCATATCCCCGTGCCCGCGTCAGCACCAGATCCGCCTCGAGCGACTGCGCATCGGTTATCGTTTTCGGGGTGAAGCGGTCGTAGGACAGCTGCGCCATCAGGCTGCGTGCAAACGTCGGCTCCTGGAACGCCAGGAGTGCCTTGCCCGCCGCCGAGCAATGGATCGCAACCCTGCGCCCGACTTCGATCAGGACGCCAAGTCCGCCGCTCGACCGCTCCTCCAGATAGACGACGCGCGAACCATCGAGACGGCATAGCGCGACGGTTTCTCCCAGATCGATGGACAGCCGTTGGAGCTCAGGCAGAGCGGCGCTCAACAGGTCGAACTTGTCCCAGACGCGATGGGATAGTTCGAGAAAGCGGTTGCCCAGCAGATAGGCACCGCTTTCATCATCCTGGCGAACCAGGCGATAGACCATCAGGGTTTTGAGCATACGCGCCAGGGTCGGCTTCGGGACGCCGCTCTGCCTTTGCAGATCGGCAAACCGAAGCGGCTTCGTGGCTTCCGCGATGAGGTCGAGCAGGGCGAGGCCCTTGGCGAGCGCTGCAGCGCCCGCCGGTGCCCCGCGATCCTCCAGGCCTACGCTGGCATTTTCTTCCATGCTTCTACCGCCTCATCTAGCATCCGCATGATCGGCCATTGCGGCGCGAAGCCAAGCGTGTCGCATATATGCTGGTTGGAGGTGTGATACCACACACCGGGGCCGGGCAGGTCCACGGTGACGAGTGGCAAACCGGTCCTTTGCGCCATTACCGGTAGAACGTCAGCAAAGTCAACGGGATCGCTGGAGCCGAGGTTGAACGTGCCGCCCGGCGCCTTTTCATGCGTCAACGCTAGTAGAACGCCCTGGGCCATGTCGCGCGTGTCCGTGATGTGCATGCGGAAGGGGCGCCCGTTTTCGTTCCGAGACAGGATCAATGCGGGGCGGCCGGGGTCCGCTGCCCGCAGCACCTCGACCGCCGCCCTGTTGCCGAAACCTTCCTGCTGGCGGATCTTCGGCTGCAGGAAGAAGCGCGGGCCTGAAAAGAAACTCGTCGCATCCAGGAGTTCGGAGGCGTTCTGCGTGTGCGAGAAACGCAGGATCACGGTTTCCATGGACGAGACACGATCCTGAAACCGCACCAGTTCCTCGCCGAGCAGCTTGGTCAGCCCGTAGGGCGACAACGGGTTTGTGCCATTCGCCTCGGTTATCGGCTGGAACTCCGGCTTGTTTTCCGGATAAACCTCGCCGGAACTCGCGAAAACGAACCGGCCGACCTTTTCAGCCACTGCTGCTTCCAGCACGACCCGCGTGCCCTCCACATTGGCGCGGAACAGCTTCTCCCGGTCATCCGGCAACCACGACATGAAGGCGCCGAGGTGCAATACGGCGTCCATGTCCGAGCAAGCGCGGCGCGCCGCTTCTTCGTCGTCGAAGGCTCCGACAACTTCGTCAAAGCCGTCCTGCTCGATGCCGGCGGGTCGCAGATCGAACCCCCTGACGCGATGGCCGGCGGCCAGCAAATCCCGTATGACGAACGATCCGACTCTGCCCGCCGAGCCAGTTACAAGCACTTTCATCTGTCGATTGCCTTTTCAGTTTGTGCGTCAAAGAGGTGGATGTGAGAGGGGTCGAAGGACAGCGAGAGCTCTTCGCCCTCCCGGATCGTGCCGGAATAGGGAACGCGGGCGATCAACCCCTTGCCGCGCTCGTCCTCACGGCCCTGGTGGAAGGCGTACTGGCCTGGTTCGAAGTAGACGTATTTTTCGGATCCCAGGCTTTCGACGAGCACCGGCTTCACCTGGAAGGTTACGCCGCCCTGCCCCAGCGAGAGGTGCTCGGGACGAATGCCGACAATCACCTCCCCGTCAGCGACCCCCGGCCGAGCGGCGAAGGTCTGCCCGAACAGCTCGATGTGTCCGCCCGTGATGCGAGTTCGAAGGAAATTCATGCCCGGGGAGCCGATGAAACTGGCAACGAAGAGATTTATCGGCTTCTGAAACAGCGTATCCGGGTCGGCGATCTGCTGGACGAGGCCGTCGCGCATGATGACCACCCGATCCGCCATCGTCATCGCTTCGATCTGGTCATGAGTGACGTAGACGGTGGTGACCCCAATGCGCTTGTGGAGCGCGCTGATTTCGGCGCGGGTGTGAACACGCAGCTTGGCATCGAGGTTCGACAGCGGTTCATCCATCAGAAAGGCGCGGGGTTCGCGCACAATGGCGCGCCCGAGCGCCACGCGCTGCCGCTGGCCGCCCGACAAGGCTTTCGGCCGGCGATCAAGCAGATGGTCGACCGCCAGGATTCGGGCTGCCTCCTGCACGCGCTTGTCGATCTCGGTCTTTGCCATGCCGCGCATCTTGAGGCCGAAGCCGATGTTCTGTCCGACGGTCAGATGCGGATAGAGCGCGTAGTTCTGGAAGACCATGGCGATATCGCGGTCGCCCGGTGCGAGATCGGTGACATCCCTGTCGCCGATCAGGATCTTGCCTCCGCTTGCAGCCTCGAGCCCCGCGAGAATCTTGAGCATAGTCGACTTGCCGCAGCCGGACGGGCCGACCAACACAACGAATTCGCCGTCCGTGATCTCGAGCGAGAATTCTTTCAATACGTTGAGCGCGCCGTAGCTCTTGTGCACGCCTTGAATGCTTATTCCAGCCATTTCACTTCTCCGCGCCGGCGGTGAGCCCACCGACCAAGTAACGTTCGAGGAACAGGTAGATGACGACGATGGGCAGGGCCACAAACACGGCGGCGGCCGAGATTTCGTTCCAATCCGTGACGTATTCGCCCTTCATCGTGGTGATGCCGAGATTGGCCGTCCAGTTGCCCTGAGCGTTGGTCAGGAACGTCCGCGCGTAGGCGTAATCCGCCCAGGAAAGAACGAAGGCATAGAGTGCCGTCGCCGCCAGGCCCGGTGTTGCCACGGGAAGCACGACCCGGAACAACGCGCCGAGCGGCGAGCAGCCGTCGACCATGGCGGCCTGCTCAAGTTCGCGCGGAATGGTGTCGAAATAGCCTTTCAGCATCCATGTGGTGAAGGGGATGATGAGCGTCGAATGTGCCAGAACCAGCGACCAAAGGCTGCCGATCAGCCCCATCGACCGGAAGATCCCGAACAGCGGTATCACAAGAAGCGTTGCAGGCAGCATCTTCGCCGTAAGGATGAACAAGCCGAGGGGCCGGCTGCCCTTCACGCTGAAGCGCGAAAGACTGTAGCCAGCAAAGACCGAGACGATCATCGATAGCGCTACGGAGCCGGCGGCCGCCAGCGTCGAGTTCATCAGCCACAAGAGGATCGGGCGCTCGGTGGCCACCTTGGCGAACGTGCTCCACTGCGGCTCGGCCGGCCAGAAAGACGGGGGCAACGACCGAATTTCGGAAAGCGTCGACAAGGCGGTGACGAAGAGCCAGTAGATCGGAAAAAGCAGAATCCCACAGACGGCGATTACACCGGCATAGAGAGCAAGGGATTGTAGCCCTGTGCGTTTCATGATGGCCCCCTAGTACATTGCTTGCGATTTGCGGCCGAGCATCAATAGGCTGACCACTACGCAAAGGATGAGCGTCACGATGCCGATGGCCGATGCGTAACCCATGTTGAAGAAGCCGAAGGCCTGGTCGTACGTCATGATCGACAGCGTCGTCGTGGACTTCAGGGGTCCGCCATCCGTGAGCACCTTGATGATGGAGAAATCGCGAAACACCCACAGCACGACCAGCACAAGCGTCACGCCCAGTACCGGCATGAGCACGGGGACGGTGATGTAGCGGAAGCGCTGGAAGGCGTTGGCTCCGTCGACCTTCGCGGCATTGTAGAAGTCGTCCGGTATAGACTGAAGACCGGCGAGCGTCATGATCGAGACGAACGGATAGCCCTTCCAGATCATCGTGACGGCGACGACCCAGAAGGCTGCTGTCGGATCAGAGAACCAGTTGATCATGCCGCTGGTCAGGCCGAGCTTGATGAGGAGCCAGTTCATCAGACCGAAGGAGGAATCGAAGATCCAGGAAAAGATGACGACCGCGATGACCTCGGGAACCGCCCAAGGCAAGGCGACGAAGAGCCTCGCAAGGCTGCGTCCCCTGAAGCGATTGTTGACCAGAAGGGCTGTTGCAAGCCCCACGGCAAAGCAGGCGACCGTCACCACGACAACGAGCTTGATCGTCACCCAGCAGGCTGTCCAGAACTCCGGCGATGTGAACAGCTTCTCGTAGTTCTGAAGAGTAAACGGCTTTCGCGGCGCGCTGAGCGTCGCCATCCCGACCTTCTGAAACGACAGATCCAGGGAGACGAACAGGGGATAGATGATAATCAGCGCGACCAGTGCGACGGCCGGCAGCAGTAGCAGATAGCCGAGATAATGCTGACGGCTGGGCCTTGCCAGGTCGAAGAAGCGTAGGCTCATGGCGTTGCTTTCAGGTTGGGAGCGCCAAGCGCCGTTGGGCGCCTGGACGTTCGTGTGTCTCTAGGGCGAGAGGCTCGCGCTAGTTGAGCGCTTCGGCCTTTTCCTGCATCGTCTTCGCAACGACAGCCGGATCGAGATCCTCGATGATCATCCGCTGCGCCTCTTCCTGGACCATCTTCGAAAACTCGTTGAACTGGACCTCGAGGCCGACAGGAATGCGGTCGATCCGGTTCTTGGCCGCAGCCCGCTGCGATTCAAGCATGAGTTCGAAGTGTGGCAGCTTGGCTTTCGCCTCCGTCAGATCAGCATTCGGATCCGGCGGCGTCGAGGCGGCCATCGTCGCGAAACTCCCCTGGAATTTGTGCGACGTCGCTATGGCTATGAAGTCCCAGACCAGTTGCTTCTTCTCGTCCGGGATTTCGCTCGGCATCGCCAGGACATTCGAGGAGCCGCCGAGAGGCGGATCGAAGGGCACGCTAGCGAGCTTCAGTTTATCCTTCGCTGTCCCGTCCTGCATGATCTGGTAGATCCATGGGCCGTCGATCTTGAGGGCGATCTTGCCGTCCGCGAAGAGTTTGCGCACCTCGCCGGCGGAAAGGTCGCGCGGTGTCAGGTTTTCCGTCACGACCGTCTTCCAGCGCTTGAGGCCTTCGACCATTTCGGGCGTGTCGATCGTGACGTTGCCTTCGGCATCAGTGAAACGTGCGCCAGTATCGAAGAGGTAGCTCGCCATTTCCGCCAGGTACTGGCCGCTGCCACCTCTCGTCTCGTGGCCGGTTCCGAACTGGTCGAGAATACCGTCGCCGTTGAGGTCCTTGGTGGTGGCGCGTGCAGCGGCGAGGAACTCTTCGTAGTTCTTCGGTACCGCCACGCCCGCTTGCTTGAGCATGTCTTCGTTGTATCCGAAGATAACGCCGTAATAGAGCATCATGACGCAGACGGTCGTGCCCTGGAACTGGCAGGTGTTCTGCCCGCTCCAGCCGTTCAGATCGAGTCCGGCCTTCTCGATCCAGGGGCCGAGATCCTCCAGCCAGCCGTTGTTCGCGAAGGTCTGGAACTCGAACGAGGCGAGATGGACGATGTCCGGCGGCGTTCCGCCGGCAAACAGGGTTGTCATCGTATCGGCATAGGCATTTCGCTCCACCTTCGTCCATTCGATGGTGTCACCCGGATGCTTCGCCTCCCATTCCTTGATGACCGTGCCCCACCAGTCCCCGATACCCCGTTCGTCTTTCTGCCAGGAGACGAACTTGAGCGCTTCAGCGCCGGCCGTCTGGGGCAGCGCAAATCCGGCCAGCAGGCCTGCAACGGTCGCCGCGGCGATCCGGTCCTTGATCCTCTTCATCATTCCTCCACTCCTCCGTTGTTCATTCACTGCTTCTTCAGAAGCGACAAAGCCTCTCGTGAGAGCTCCACCCCGAGGCCGGCTCCCGTCGGCAGGACGTATTCTCCCGCCACGCAATCCATGTCCGTTTCGAGCAGCCGGCGATTGGGCTCGAAGATCGAATGCTGAAATTCGTGACAATCCACCATTGCAAGCGCAGCACTCGCCTGAAGGCTTGCCGCCAGGAAAATGCCGGCGCCGATGGTCGCATGCGGAATAACCTTGATGTGATGGGCCTGGGCGTATTGTCCGATGCGCATGAACTCGGTCACACCCTTGTGCCCCATCTCGGGCTGGACGATTGCCATCCCCCGGACAGCGACTCTCGGCACCATGTCATGGACCGTTCGCCATTCCTCGCCGACGGCGATGGCGCTTGCGACGGCATTTGCCACGCGCGCCAGACCATCGATGTCCTCCGTGCGAACCGGCGCCTCAGCAAACCAGAGGCCATGAGGTTCCATTCCCTTGATCAGCGCGATCGCCTCGCTGGCCGTATGCGTCCAGTGCATGTCGCAGGCGATACGCGCTGATGGCCCCAGCCGCGCTCTCAATGTCTCAATTTCGCGGGCGACGCCGTCGTCGGCCACCGGTGCTGCAAACTTGAAGGACGAAAACCCCTTCTCGCGCCAATGAAGCGCCAGCTCGGCGCGCTTTTCGCGCGTGTCTTCCGGCAATCCGGAGACATATGCGTCGATGCGCTCGCGTCGCTGGCCGCCGAGCAGTTTGCAGAGCGGCAGTTGCGCGAGCTTGCCCGCCAGATCCCAAAGCGCGATGTCGACGGCCGCCAGCGCATCCAGGTAGAAGCCGCCGGTATAACCGCGCACCCGCATGAGGTCATAGAGGTCATCGTGAATTGCGGCAGCGTCGAAGACATCCCGGCCGATCGTGAAGTCTGCCAGGAGATCGTCGATAATCTCCATCGTCGCCTTCGGGGCGACGAGCCCGTAGGTTTCCCCCCAGCCGACTGCGCCATTCACGGTTTCGATGCGCACCAGGACGCTGCGATCGAAGACGGGATACACCGTCCTGTTGCCCTTGCGCACGAGATAGCCACGTGCGCTCGGCTCCTCTCCGCTGCGCGCCTTTCCAAGGTACGGGCGGTCGCGCGGAATGGTCAGCGTGAAGGTTTCGACAGACTTGACCCGATCGATCATGCGTTTTCTCCCTCGCCGGGACGTCCCAGCCCACATTCCGCATAGGATGCGTCGATGTCTCGAAGGGCAAGTGCGTCGATTTCAGGGGTCGGCGCGCGCACGATGCGGTTGTCGGCGACACCACGCAGCATCAGGATATGCTTGGTCAACCGCATACGGTAGACGGCCTGCAGAACAAGAAGCGGCAGCGAACGGATATAGAGGGCACGGGCTTCGCTTTTCCGGCCGTCGCGGAAAGCGCGATCGAGCGACACATGCAGGTCCGCGATTTCCAGAGCCGGCATGGCCGCACAGGCACCTCGCTCGTATTCGTCGAGAATGTAGCGGGCACCGCCCCCGCCGATGACCCCGCGCAGGTGCTCCGGCGCCTCGGCGAGGATGGCCGTGATTGCCGGACCCGCCGGCAGCGTCTCTTCCTTCACGTAACGCACCGACGGAACCGAGCGGACGACGTGAACGACGGCTTCCGGCGAGAGGTCGGATCCGCGTGGCGCCGGGGCATTCTGAAGGATGATCTCAGCGTTCGGCACCTGGGCTGCGACCGCGCCGAGAAATGCCGCGACGGCCTCGGCACCCGCGCCAATCGACTTCGGCGGCTGGATCATCAGCAAATCGATGCCGAGGGCCGCCGCCTGGTGCGCATGGGCGACGACCTCCGCCACGGTGCCCCCGCTTGCGCCGGCGACGACGGGGATCCGGCCGGCGACCTCAGCCACCACGGCTGCCAGGAGGGCTGCTCGCTCCTCTGCACTCAGCGCCTCGACCTCGCTTGCGAAGCCCGGAAAGACGACGCCGTCGACACCCCCCTCCAAGGCAAATCGTACAAGCCGACGCATCGCATCGAGATCGACGCCATCGTCGGCGAAGGGTGTGGGCAGTACCGGCAATATTCCACTCAGTCGCATCTTTTGGTCCATATTGTGAGACTTATAATTTGCATTGTGGACCTTATGCGGAAATGTTAAGCGGTGTCAATCGGCAATGAAGTAGGAAGGAGTTTGCTGTGAGCGATCGGACATACCGGCACACGGTCGTCCTCGATTGGGGCACGACGGGATTTTCCGCCGCGCTGCTCGACGAGAGCGGCGACGTTCGCGAGGTGAAGACGGGCGATTTGGGAATTCAATCGGTCCCGAATGGCGAGCATCAAAAGGTTCTGTCCGGTGAGCTGGCAGATTGGCGCGCGCGGTGCGGCGGACTGTCGATCATCGCGTCGGGAATGATCGGTAGTCGCAACGGATGGATCGAGATGCCCTATGTGCCGACACCGGCCAGCGCCGCGGACCTGGCTGCGGCCGCACGGACGATCGAACTGCCGCATGGCGACACACTCACCCTGCTGCCCGGCCTGACCGACCGCACGGCCCATCCCCATTCTGACGTCATGCGAGGCGAGGAGACGCAGCTGGTTGGTTTTGGACTGGAGCGCGACATCGTCGTCGTCCTGCCCGGCACACATACCAAATGGGCGGAGCTGCGCGGCGGCCAAATTCATCGGTTCCGCACCTTCGTCACGAGTGAGGTGTTCAACACGGTCGCCCACCATTCCTTTTTGATGAAAGCGGCAAAGGGAGAGGCGAGCGCGACCGGGCAGGCATTTCTTGATGGCGTGAAGCTCGCGATGGACGACAGCGGCAGGGCCGGCGGACTGCTGACCCGTCTGTTTTCATTGCGCACTGCCTGGCTTGCCGGGGAGCTGGAGCAGCAGGACATGCGCAGCCGCCTCTGGGGACTGGTCGTCGGCTGGGAATTCAGGGAAGCGCGCGAGCAGAACTGGTTTTCCCCCGGCGACCCGATCGCGGTCGTCGGTGATGACCATCTGGTCGATGTCTACGAGGTGGTTGTCGAAGCCTTCGGCGCCAGGCTCGTCTCTGCCGGCCGGGACATGGCCATCAAGGGCGCACAGGCAATCTTTCAACACGCGGCGTCTTGAGGAGTCGGATCAATGGATGACACCGTTACAATCACTTCTGGCGCCATGCGGGCGGAAATCGCGCTCCTCGGCGCGGAACTGCTGCCCTTACGTCTCGGCGGGCATGAGCTATTGTGGGAGGCAGACGCGGCCTCCTGGAGCGGCACGAGCCCGATCCTTTTCCCTGTCATCGGTCGCGTGAACGATGGGGTCGTTCGGATTGCCGGGAAGCCATATCCCATGCCGCCGCACGGTTTCGCCAGACAGGCAAAGTTTACAATCGAGAAACGGGCGTCTGACCAGGTCGTCCTCGTGACGGCGGAGAATGACGAGAGCCTGCGATCCTATCCATTCTGCTTCGTTCTGAAGGTCACTTATTTCCTGGCGGCTGGAGGTCTTCAGATCACGTTCGACGTGATCAACACGGGAGAAGATGCACTGCCATACGCAATCGGGTTCCACCCGGGTTTCCGGTGGCCCTTCGCGCAGGGTGACAAAGACGGCTACAGCCTGGCCCTGCCCACGAGGGAAAAGGTGTCTGGTTCTAGGCTGACCTCGGCCGGCTTGATGGACCCCGCTCGTTACGAGGTCCCCCTAGACCGTATGTTCGTGGGGTGAAGGTGGCCGCCCCCGCGGTAAGCTGAATTCGGGGGTTGCTCTGGATAGGCCGGAGCCGAGCCCCACGCTTAGCGAGGGCGAACCATGAAAGAAGATAGCGTAA
>NZ_PVZR01000223.1:0-205 GCF_003024455.1 Ensifer sp. NM-2 | reverse complement strand
AATCCCTTTGGGATTTACGGTCTGTGCCGAGCAAATCCGACGGATTTGTCTCGCGTAAGGGACGTTCTGATTTTACCTAAGCAAAAAGGCCGCTTGTAGGCGGCCCTTGCGTTTCGGCTTGGCCGAGCGTTTGTTCAGAGAAGATTTTCGGTTTGTTTTCGCCGCTGCCTTGTCCTTCTCGGCTATGCCTCGAAGGGGAGCGGCG
>NZ_PVZR01000222.1:0-212 GCF_003024455.1 Ensifer sp. NM-2 | reverse complement strand
CGTCTCGGAGATCGACCGCATCCAGATCGACCGTGGCCTCGCCTTCATCGGCGACATTGACGTGCGGATCAAGCAGTCGGAAGCAACGATCCGGGCGATGACCAAGGCCAATGCCAACGTCAAGCTGTTGAAGACGATCCCCGGCATCGGCGAGTTCTTCGCCCGGCTGATCGACGCGGAGATTGACGATGTATCCCGCTTTCGCAATCCGA
>NZ_PVZR01000221.1:0-215 GCF_003024455.1 Ensifer sp. NM-2 | reverse complement strand
CACCGTCTGCACTGCCGTGCCACCATGGCCGTCATCGACGGTCACGTCGTACTTCTGCGTCAGCGTCTGGCCGGCCTGCAGGCTGTCGAGCACGCCGTCGGCGACCTCGAAGCTCCAGCCGACCGAGCCACCCGCCTGGTTCACCGCCGCCAGCGCGAAGGTGCCGAGGTAGCTGGCGCCCTGTGCGGTGAAAGTTGCGCTGTGCGTGTCGAGCG
>NZ_PVZR01000220.1:0-237 GCF_003024455.1 Ensifer sp. NM-2 | reverse complement strand
TCGTTCGTGCCGGTGATGGTGATCGTCACCGTCTGCACTGCCGTGCCGCCATGGCCGTCATCGACGGTCACGTCATACTTCTGCGTCAGCGTCTGGCCGGCCTGCAGGCTGTCGAGCACGCCGTCGGAGACCTGGAAGCTCCAGCCGACCGAGTCACCCGCCTGGTTCAGCGCGCCGAGCGCGAAGGTGCCGAGGTAGCTGGGGCCCTGGGCCGTGAAGCCGGCGCTGTGGGTGTCG
>NZ_PVZR01000021.1:0-127495 GCF_003024455.1 Ensifer sp. NM-2 | reverse complement strand
GGGGTGGAGCAGCCCGGTAGCTCGTCAGGCTCATAACCTGAAGGCCGCAGGTTCAAATCCTGCCCCCGCAACCAAATCAAAAAAAAAGCCCGCCAGGTAAATCCGGCGGGCTTTTTGGCGTTCTGGGACCAACTCCAAAGCGATGATCAGGCGGAAGGTATCGCCGGAACGGCAACCGGTTCAGCGTCCATTTTGACAAAACGAGAGCGGTATCTCGCCGAACTCGGTTGCAAAATTGTGACCGCTGCGATGATAGGCTTTCGATCATCGTCGCAACGAACTGGGTGTATTTTACTACTCAAGATATGTTACAGCGCCCAACGCCAGTGAGTGCGCTTAAAAAAACCGTATGTTGTCAACGGTTTGCCGGGACTGGTCCGATCGGATTAATCCCCATTTTCTCATGACATGATGCATGTTCGGGCATAGTATGCTGACCTTAGAGGTTGCAAACATCCTGGGGGTCGGCTCGTGTCCATCAGTTCAGGAACGCTGCGCCGCAAAGGGCGCAATGCACCCACCGGTATCGTCGTCGAACCGCATACTCTCGCCCGCACTGCCATTGTCACGCTGCTGGAGCGCGAACTGGCGGGGTGGACCTTCATCGACATGATCTCGACCGCGAGCCTGGACAGGGCACTCGGTATGGACATCCGTCTGATTACGCTGGATCTGGCGGGGAGGGACGTCGGAAGCAGCAGTCTGCGTTCCGATCTTGCGGCCATCTCCGAGCGTTTCTCCGATGCGCCGATCGCCTTGCTGTCGGACACGGACGATATCTCGATGGCAACGCAGGCGCTGCAGATGGGCATCCGCGGCTTCTTCACAACGTCGCTGCCAATCGAAATCGCTCTTGCGGGCCTCAGGTTGGTGCTGGCGGGCGGTGTGTTCTGTCCGCATCCGCTGGGGACCTTTGGCGATGGGACAGCGCTGAATTTGAGGCCTGAAGAGGCTGACCCCGCCAGGCGGCCGCGCCGCGACGATCTCCTTCATGCCGACTTCACGCCGCGGGAAACCGATGTTCTGGCTGAGTTGCAATGCGGCTCGTCCAACAAGGTTATCGCCGGCAAGCTGAACCTCTCGGGGCATACCGTGAAGATGCACCTCCAGCACATCATGCGGAAGCTGCAGGTTCAGAACCGCACGGAGGTCGTTGCCCGACTGGGCGGCAGGGCATCGCCGCGCAACGGATTGGCGATACCATAGTCGCTATCGTTATTTCGAGGCTTTCGCTAGCATCTCGCTCAGTGTCGCGGCCGTCAACATGGCTTCGGCCAGCAGTTTTTTCAGCTTCTGGTTTTCCAGCTCCAGCGCGCGTATGCGCCCAACGTCGAAGCCGACGGTTCGAAGCTGTGAGGATTGCCAGCGGTAGAAGGTCGGCTCGCTGATGCCATGGCGGTGGCAAACTTCCGCTACCGTCGCGCCGGTCCGATGTTCCCTCAGAATACCCATGATTTCGTCGTCGTCGAATTTTCGTTTGCCCATTATCGTATCCTTCGGCCGGATCAGGGGTGCCCGCGAGCCAAGAGTGGGGTGCGTCGGCAACAACGGAGCCGCACCTTCATTTGCACCGTGCACGGAGCCACCGGCCAAGGCTGTGTCAGTCCTCACGAAATGCTCTGTTGAAACTGTCAAGCAGTGGTCTCAATGCATAGAGCGCCACGCTGTTCGTACCCGTTTCGATCAGCGTTTGGGCCGGCATGCCCGCGACCAACTCGACCTCGCTCATCGTGGCCAATCGTTCATCAACGACATGGATCGTCGCGGCGTAGTAGGATTGGCCGGTCTGCTTGTCGACCAGACGGTCCGCCGAGACATATTCGACCTGACCTTTCAGCAGCGGGACCCGACGCTGGTTGTAGGGGAGCAGATGCACCTGCGCCGTGAGGCCGGGATGCACGAGATTGATGTCCTCTGGCCGGACGCGGGCGGTGACGATCAGGCGGCCTTTGCGTGGAACGAGATCGACAAGCGGTTCACCGGCGCCGATAACGCCGCCGGTTGTATGGACCCGCAAGTCCATGATCACGCCGTCCTCAGGCGCCCTGATCGCAGTTCGCGCAAGCTGGTCGTCGATCGCACGCAGCCTTTCGCTCAGTTGCAGGATCTGCGTTTCCGTTTCGCGCATGGTTTGCGCCACCTCGTTCAGGCGATCGCTTCGAAGCTTGACGAGATAGGCCTGGGCTTCGCTGATCACTTGATAGGCACGGGAGATCTGGGCGGCGCTTTCGCCGACCCGCCCGCTGATATCGGCCTTTTCCCGTTGCAGATTGAGGACACGGCTCTTCTTTTCCAGCCCCTTCTTGGTCAACGTCGTGACGCTCTCCAACTCCTGTCTGGAGATTTCGACACGTTCGCTCAGAGCCGCCTTCTGTGCGGTGAGACCGGCGACCTCCTGCTGCACCTGTTTCATCTTTTCTTCAGTGATCGCAATTTCGGCGCGCATGACCTGGCGGCGGGTTTCGAAAATCCGCTGCTGACCGGTGACGATCGCGTTGATCGCGGGATTGTCGACCATGGCGGCCAGCATTTCGGGCGGGTAGGTTATGCTGTCGGCATCGTCCTGCTCGGCAAGCAAACGCGCATGCCTTGCCTCCGCATCCCAGAGCTGCCCCTTCAGGCTGTCCCGCTCCGAGCGGAATTTGGTGTCGTCCAGGTCGATCAGGATCTGGCCGGAGGTAACGGTATCTCCGTTCTTGATGCGGATCTGCCTGATGATGCCGCCTTCGAGATGTTGGATGGTTTTGCGGCTGGATTCCGGTTCGACGACCCCCGAGGCGACTGCCGCGCTGGTAAGCGGTGCCAATGCCGACCAGGTGCCGAGGCCGACGACGAAAAAGCCGATGAGCAGATTGCCGGTCCTGGCGACGGAGCGAAGCCGCGACATCGGCGAGGCGGCGGCGAGTTCGATCGGCACGAGGCCGTCGGTCGGCGCATAGGTAAGCAATTTGCCGATTTGACCTTGCGCCTTTGCCAGATGATTGGCCGCGCTGCTTGCAACAGCGGATCGTGATGGAGGCCGGTCGATCTGTGCGGGGAGCATTGTGCGATCCCCCTCCTATGTTCCGGTCCGCGCCGGCGGTTGAAGATGAGTCTCAAAAATCTGTTCGCTGTCGCCGAAGGCGTCGACCGTGCCGTTGCGCAGGATGGCGATCTTGTTGGTGACAGGCAGAATTCCCATGCGATGGGTGATGACGACGACGATCATGCCGCGCGACCTCATCCGCGATATGGCGGTGAACAGCTTGCGCTCGCCGTCGTAGTCGAGGCTCGAATTGGGATCATCGAGCACCACCAGCGACGGATTGCCGTAGGCGGCGCGTGCCAAACCAAGCTGCTGGCGCTGCGCCCGCAGGAGCAGGCCGCCGCCTTCGCCGATATCGGTGTCGTAGCCCTTGGGCAGTCGCATGATCGTTTCATGCAAGCCGACGAGCTTGGCCGCCTCGATCGCCTTGCCGGGGTTGGATCCGTCCAGCCGGCCAATGACATCCTTGACGGCGCCGCCGAAGAGCTCGATGTCCTGCGGCAGGTAACCGACATGGCGTGTGCCCGCGCAAAGCCGCAGGGCGGAGATATCGACGCCGCCGAGAAGTGCACATCCGCTCGTGGCCGGCTCGACGCCTGCCATGATCCGGCCGAGCGTCGACTTTCCCGATCCCGATGGTCCGATCAGGGCGACGCAGTCGCCCGGCGCCAGGCGCAGGGTTACGCCCCGCAATATCTGGCGATCGGCATAGGGCAGGGTGTAGCCGACACTGTCGAGGATAAGGCCGCTCGGTTCCGGCACGGGAACCATGCGCGCGTCGCTGTCAGCGGCGACCGCAATCAGCATCTGATTGAGCCGTTCGAAGGCGCTGCGGGCAAAAGCAAAGGAGCGCCAGGCACCGATCGCCCCTTCGACCGGGGCAAGGCCGCGGCCGAGCAGCAGGCTGGCAACGAAGATGATGCCCGGACTGCTGTTTTCCTCGAGCACCAGCCAGGTGGCAGCACCCATCATCAGGATCTGCGTGAGCGTACGCACGGATTTTGACAGGCCAAGAATGATCTCGGTGCGCTGCATCGCGGCATCCTGTGCCTTCCTGGCCGCTTCGGCGTCGCGGTAGACGATCTGCGCGGCGCCGTCCTGCATGCCCATCGCACGGATAACCTGGATGTATTTGAGCGCGGTCGCAAAGCGCACGTAGCTGCGCGCAAGGGCGCGGTTGGCGTGGGTGAGCGGACGTCGGGTCGCCAGTTCGGTGAGGACGGCCAGGAGCAGCAGCGAGACGGCGCTCAGCACGCCGATCACGCCGAGCAGCGGATGGACGAGAAACAGCAGCAGCAGGAACACGGGCGCCCAGGGAACGTCGAAGAGCAGCGAACTTGCCGGCGAATCCAGAAACTGCCTGAGCGTCGACAGGTCCTTGTAGCAATCGGTCGCAACTGCGGTGCTGGTACGGGCGCCATATTCGAAGGAGGCCGTGAGAACCACCGGGCGCAACCGGTGATCAAGCCAACTGCCGATGCGCGACAGGGCGGCGCGGCGAACGATATCCAGGAGCGATCCGACCACCACGGCGACCGCAACGATCAGCGTCAGCATCACCAGCGTATCGGCGCTGCGGCTCGACAGCACGCGATCGTAGATCTGCAGCAGATAGATGGAGGGGGTGAGCAGAAAGAGATTGTAGCCGCAGCTATAGAGGAAGACCAGGCCAAAGGCGCTGGCGCAGGCCCTGAGGGCCATGACCAGATGCGTTGGTTCGCGCGGCGTGGGTGTCGAATTGGCTGTCATTATCAGATCTCGGTGCAATCGATTCTGACAAGGCAAGGGCTTGGCAAGACGCATGCAAGGATGAGGATCGTCGGCCGAAACCGGCGATCCTCATGAAAAATTCACGAACCGATGTCGTTGAGGTCGATCGATCCGAATGCGTTGATGAAATGGTCGAGCGCGTTCGAGACCGATGTGGTTTCGGTCGTGGTGTCTATGTCCGTTGACGTGTTGGTTTCCGTGAACGGATTGGTGTGAACCAAGGCCGAGGAGATATCGCCGCCCTGTGCAAGGTTGCCATTGCCGCCATTGCCGCCGACGCCGGCGAGAATGGTTGCATGCTGGTCGGCCAGGAACTGGGTGTTCTGCGTTGCCGTTGTGTCTGCAGCAACCGCTGCAACATTACCACCGCTGGTGTTGCCTTGATCGCCATTGGAATAGGCGTCGCCGCCGGCGCCGCCCGAGCCGTTGTTGGTCAGCACGGCCAACAGGCCGTCCCGTGCCTGGGCAAGTCCACCGTCGCCGCCGTCACCGGTTCCCCATCCGGCGTCCTGCCATACATGATCGCCGTTGTAGAGCTTGGTGTAGGCACCTTCTACCGTTTGTGAATTGGCGACATAGGCGACCGGATTGTAGTGAATATCACCATAGTTGAAGCCGTCGCCGCCGTTGCCGGCGCTTGCATCGCCAGCATTGGAGTCGGTGAGGTTGATCGTGTCAGATGCTTGCGGAATAGGCATAGCGTTGCTCCTCTAAGTATCGTGACCCCCGTGTTCTCTTAAGCGGTTCGGTGCCAGCGATACCGTTTGGCAGACGGGGTAACCGCGATTGAATGGTGAGCGCTATCGAGCGTGCGAACTAGCTGGATATTCGGTGACGTCCCTTTGGGCGGGGTATGGGGCGCTGGCTTGCCATGCGGGAGTGCGTGGTATCGGCGACAGACAAACGCACCCGACTGCGGGTGCGTTTTGACATTCGTGCCGGGTCAGGTTCGAAACGGACTGTGCGAGCTGTCCGACTTCAGATTCCATCGACAAGGCTGAGGATATCGTCCACGAGCGCCGAATGGGCATCCGACAGATTGCCCTCACCGCCAAGACCACCGACGCCAGCCATCTGTAGCGCGTGCTGGTCGAAGAGCACGTGATCAAGCTGCTGGGCATCGGCCGTGCCACCGGCCGGTACCGCAATGTTGATCGGGTGGAAATAACCAATGCTGACATCGACCATGCTGCCGTTCGAGTAACCGGACCCACCACCGCCAGCCATCTGGTCGCCGGTGAAGATCGTGTCGGACGACAGGTTGAAGCCACCGCCGGCACCGCCGATACCGGCGATCTGCACGCCGCCCTGATCGAAGATGGCGTTGTTGGTCTGGTGAGCCGAGGCGGCTCCGCCGGCCGCACCGATGGCGATGTTGATCGGCGAAAACACCGCCACGTTCACATCGATCATGCTGCCGATGAAGGTGCCGTCACCGCCGTGTCCGGCGAAGTTGTCGCCGGTGAAGGTGATGGATGTCCCATGGTTGGCGGATGTGCCGCCGCCGGCAATGTTGTGGTCGCCGCCCGATCCGCCGATGCCGCCGATCTGGGTGGCGCCTTGCAGCATTGCCGCGTTGTTGGCCTGATTGGCCGTCGCCGTCGATCCCGGCCCTGCCGCAACGGCGGTATTCACCGGGGCAAATACCCCCACATCCGTGCTGACCAGGCTGCCGATGAAGGTGCCGTGGCCACCGCCGCCGGCATTGCCGCCGCCGCTGCCCGCAAGATTGCCGCTGCCGCCGTCGCCTCCCATGCCGGCCATTTCGGTGGCGTGCTGGTTGATCAGGGCGTCATTGCCCTGCTGCGCATCCGCGGCCGAATGCGGGCCGGTGATAGCAGCGTTGGAGGGCATGAAAACGGCGAGCGTATTGCTGTCGAGGGTACCGATGCTGGTGCCATTACCCCCGGCACCGGCCGAATTGTGGTCCGGATCCGGAACGAGATCGAGGGGAAGCCAGGTGGGGACCAACGCGAGATGCCCGCCGGCAGCGGTCGCGACCGTGTTCTGATTGGTGTTCGCATTCGGCGCCGCTTCCGACAAGGGACGATTTTCCGTCATTGCCGTTTCTCCAATCCACGGTTCAGCCCAGGCCCTGCGATATCGCGCAGGACATGGGTCCGCATTAAACCGCTATTCTGAAGCCAGATGCTGGAAAAGAAGAGCCTGCAATTCGTCTACATCCAATTGGGCAGGACCCGGCCGTTTGGGCGTAGGGCGGCAGGCTCGTTGCGCCAACTTGGCACAACCTATGGTGTGTACCGTCGTGTGGTCATCATTTGTGCATTGAAAAAGAGAGAGCGTATGCAATAGTGTCAACCAACACTTGCGGCGGCCGATGCGCTGCCAACATATGAGACCAGCAGACAGGCAGATAGAAACCCACGCACCAGCAGGCAAGACAGGTGACGCAACAGTGCGTCCGAACGGGGAGGGGAAATGGCAGTGAAGAGTGTCATCCGTTTGCATCGATCGATCTGCTTCCTGGCGACTGCGTGTTTGTTGATACCGGAGCCCTACACTTACAACTTTAGCGCCTTTGCGCAGGAGCAGGCGGCCACCGATCCTTCGGCTGCCCAGCAGGCCGACGCGGACACGCCGGAGCCGCTCAGCGAAGAAGAGCTCGAAATCCTTGTCGCCCGCATCGCGCTTTATCCAGACGAACTGGTCGCGCTCATCGCGTCGGCTTCGCTCTTTCCGCTGCAGATCGTCGAAGCTGAGCGTTATCTTGATAACCTCAAGAAGAACAAGGACCTGAAGCCCAAGGACACGTGGGATGGCAGCGTCATTTCACTTCTGAACTATCCCGATATCGTCAAGATGATGAGCGAGGATATCGATTGGACGCAGTCCCTTTCCGATGCAATGGCCTACCAGCAAAAGGATGTGCTGATCGCCATTCAGCAGCTGCGCGACAAGGCGGTCGCTTCAGGCGTGCTCAAGACCGACGACAAGATGAAGGTCGTTCAGGAGAACGACAACGTCATCATTCAGGCGGCCAATCCGGAAAAGATCTATGTGCCGCAATACGAGCCGGAGATGCTCTACGCGCCAAACTATGCGCCCCAACCGTTGTCCTACTATCCCGAGCCCTATCCGAACTACTACTATCCAACGGCGACGTTCTTTGCCGGTGTGGTCACCGGCGCGGTGTTCGGTGCGATGGTCGATTGGGACGACTGGGGTGTTTGGGGTGGGCGCTACAATGGCGACATCGACGTCGACTGCAACAAGTGCTTCAACAACGTCGATATCAACGGCAAGGTCAAGTTCAACGACATCGACTGGAAGAATGTCGACCGCAGCAAGATCAATATCGACAAGGACCAGTTCGCCAAGTTCGACCGTTCGAACATGAAGAACAGCATCGAAGCCAACGGCAATAACAACATCCGCGACAAGGCCAAGATCACCAGAAGCGATGCGAGTGCCAACCTGCGCCAGAAGGTAGACACGGGCTCCTTCAAGGATCTGAAGGATGTTCGCAGCAACAAGATCGATGGTGCGAAGAACCGGCCGGCTAATGCAAGGCCGAACGCTGGATCCGCGGCGGCGCAGCGGCCCGGGAACATCTCGAAACCCGGCGGCGGTTCCGGCGGCAAGGCCAACCGACCGGCGAGCAAGCCGCGTCCGGCAGGAAAAGCCGACAATCGTCCGCGCAAGCCATCAGGTCTGGGCGAAGTGCGGCCGGGCAAGGTGACGCAAGTGCAATCGCGGCGCGGCGGCCAGGCGATGGGTGGCGGCGCCCGCAGTGGGGGCGTGCCGCATCGGTCCGTTGGACACGGCGGCGGCGGTGGGGCTCGCCATGGTGGTGGCGGTGGACGCGGTGGTGGCGGACGTCGTGGTTGAGCGCGAGAAACGGGAGGGTATGGTCATGACCAGGTATCATCGTCAGAGCATGATTTTCCGTTCGGGTGTCGGGCTGCTGCTGCTCGGCCTGTCGGGCTACGCCGGAGCGACGTTGGCGGCAGAGAGCCAGCCGGCCGAACTTGCAGACTATATCTCGCAGACCGATCCTCCCACCTTCGACGATTCGGACAAGGCGGCTTCAGCCTTCAAGGATGCAATGAGTTCGAGCGATTTCGGCAAACTTGCCGCGCTGCTGGGCCTTGATGCCGAAAAGCTGAAAACAGGCGAAGGTGTGATGAACACCTACGAACAGATCAAGGCGGGTGCCGCCAAAAAGGTGATCCTGACCGACGCGGGCGAAAACAAGATTGTCGAGATCGGCGATCAGCTCTGGCCCTTGCCCTTCCCGATCGTCAAGGGGGAAGACGGCAAGTGGGCGTTCGACACCTATGCCGGGATCGAAGAGATCATCAATCGCCGCGTTGGTGAGAATGAGCTTGAGGCGATCAACACGGCGCGAGCCTATGTGGACGCGCAGGAAGAATACACTCAAGAAGATCACGACGGCGATGGCGTGTTCGAATATGCCCAGAAGCTGATTTCGAGCGAAGGCAAGACCGATGGCCTCTACTGGCCGGCAGAGCAGGGGGATGGTGACAGCCCTGCAGGCGATCTTTCGCAGGCTCAATTGGACAAGGCCAAGGCCGACGAAGGCTATTATGGCTACCGCTTCAAGATCCTGACGCGGCAGGGCGGAAACATCGCCGGCGGCTCCTACGATTATGTCATCAACGGCAACATGATCGCAGGGTTTGGGCTGGTGGCCTGGCCGGTGAAATACGGTGAGACCGGCGTTCATACCTTTGTCGTCAACCGGAACGGCATCGTCTATCAGGCGGATCTCGGCGCGGACACCGCTGCGATGGCGCGCGATATCAAGCAGTTCAATCCCAACGACAACTGGACCATCACCGAGGATTGAGCGCCATTGAGTATTGAAGAAAAGGTTCGCAAGAGCGCCGAACAGGGAACGGCAACATCGCCGCGCCGCGATCTTTCGCCGGGCGAGTATCTCGCCGCGCATGGCGGGCCGTTTTTCGAATTGCAACGCCGGCTCGGGTTACTACGCGAACATGCGCTGAAGACCGGAAGGCGCGCGCTGTTGTTCGTAGCGCTTGCCTGGTTGGTGCCGTTGCTGCTTGGGCTGCCGCGCAGCTTTCTTTCCGTCGACGCGCCAGGCTCCTATCTCGGTGATCTGGGCGTCTGGGGCCGGTTTGCCATCGGCGTCGGCGCGTTTGTGCTGGCCGAACAGCAGGTCGAGCGCGGATTGCACATCAAGCTCGGGCAGTTCCTGAAGGCGCCGATCGTCGCGCCGGGCTCGGTGCAGGCATTTGGCGACGCCGTGACGGTTGCGCTTGCCCGCCGCGACTCGCGGCTAGCGGAGGCGGTCTGTCTTGGCTTGGCGCTTCTTGCCGCCATCTTTGCCTACCTCAACATGCGCACGTCGGGTGTCGCATCCTGGGCAGTCGACGTCTCCGCGGAGGGGCGGCGGATCACGGCGGCCGGCTGGTGGACGATCGTCGTCAGCCAGCCGCTGTTCGTGTTCCTGTTGCTGCGCGGGCTGTGGCGACACCTCGTCTGGGCGCAGCTTCTGCGCCGGATCGCTCGACTGGAACTTCGGCTTGTCGCGACGCATCCAGACGGCAATGGCGGGCTCTCTTTTCTTGCGAGCTATCCCAACGCCTATGTTCTCTTCATCTTCGGTATCAGTGCCGCGATAGGTGCTGCGATCGCCAAGCATCTGCTGCAGGAAAGCCTGACAACCACCACCTTCAGCACGATCGCAACCGGCTGGCTGGTGATCGTGCTGGCGCTCTTTGCCTACCCGCTGTCGGCTTTCTCGAAGCCGCTTGGACAGTTGAAGGAGCGCAGCCTGTTGATGCTGGGGACGCAGGCGACCCGCTATCACCGCTCAAACGAGCGGAAGATACTGGGCACCAATGTGGTGGCGGCAAGCACCGACGAGGTTCAGCAGCAGGCCGATGACATCGCCGACCCGACGAAACAGTTTGAAACGACGCGCAAGCTGTCGGCGATGCTGTTGAGCCGCACGGCAGTCGTGCCGGTGGCGGCAGCTGCCCTCCTGCCGATCGCCGCTGCCGGCGTCACCATTCTTCCCTATAAGGAAGTGTTCTCCGTCCTCAAGAAGTTGCTGTTGCTCTGAGCGGTGCAAACTTCCCGGTCATGGCGCGGCACCAAAGAAGGTGAGGCGGCTGAAGAGCACGTAGTGCGATTCCGATACCATCAGCGCGACGAAGACCAGTACCAGAAGCGGCGGCAGCAGGATCGCGTAGATCAACGCCAGACGTTCCCAGGCCATATGCATGAAGACGGCAACGATGAGCCCCGCCTTGAGCATCATGAAGATGAGGATCAGCGACCATCTGAGATAGCCCTGCAGGCCGACGTAATCGACCAGGTAAGAGAAGGTGCTGAGCACGAAAAGTAGGCCCCAGACCAGCAGATAGAGACCGATCGGGTGCTGTTGGTGCTCTTTGACCGCGATATGTGCCGGTGCGTCAGTCATGGCTGTTCCTCACCAGAGATAGAAGAATGCGAAGATGAAGACCCAGACGAGGTCCACGAAGTGCCAGTAAAGGCCGGTGATTTCGACGATCTCGTATTGCCCCTTGCGGCTGGTGAAAAAGCCGCGCTTGCCGGTTTCGAAGTCGCCGCGCCAGACCTTGCGCGCGATGATCAAGAGGAAGATGACGCCGATCGTCACGTGCGTTCCGTGGAAGCCGGTGATCATGAAGAAGGTGGAGCCGAACTGCGGCGCACCCCACGGGTTGCCCCAGGGCCGAACGCCTTCGGAGATCAGCTTGGTCCATTCGAAGGCCTGCATGCCGACGAACGTGGCGCCGAAGAGTGCCGTCAGCATCATCAGGATCGCCGTCTTGCGCCGGTCGTGGCGATAGCCGAAGTTGACCGCCATGGCCATGGTGCCGCTCGATGAAATCAGCACGAAGGTCATGATGGCGATCAGGATCAGGGGGACGTCCGAACCGCCGATATGCAGCGCGAAGACCTCGCTCGGGTTCGGCCAGGGGACCGCGGTCGACATGCGCGCCGACATGTAGGCGACGAGGAAGCAGCCGAAGACGAAGGTATCGCTCAGGAGAAAGATCCACATCATGGCCTTTCCCCAGGAGACATTCTTGAAGGCGCGCTGATCCGATGCCCAATCGGCGGCAAAGCCGGCGAGACCCGAAGGCCGGGGCAAGGGCTCTGTGACAGGTGCATGTGTCGGCGCGGACATGGGCGGCTCCTAGGTCAAGATTTGCCGGCAGAGGTCGATGAAGTCGTTGGCCCAGCCGGAAAACAGCGCAAACAGCACGAGCCAGACAGCGAGCATGAAATGCCAGTAGGTGGCGCAGAGCGTGATTGACAGGGTCGCCCTTTCATCGATCGGCCCCTTGCGCGTGGCGAGAATGGTGCGGGCAAGCGCGATCAGGCCGCCGACGATGTGCAGGCCGTGCATGCCGGTGATCATGTAGAAGAAGCTGTTGGCCGCATTGCCGGTGAGGAGGTATCCGGCATCGGTGAGCTCGCGCCAGGCGAAGACCTGGCCGACGAGGAAGCCGAGGCCCAAGGTAAGGGCGGCGATGAGCGCCGTGCGGCTTGCTTCGTCACGGTGGCGTTCGGCCGATACCTTGGCGGCATGAAGCATCAGGCTTCCGGCAGCGAGCACCGCCGTGTTCAGCCATAGGAGAGTCGGCATCGGCGTCGACCACCAGTCGGTCGATGCCATGCGCATGAAGTAGGCGCTGATGAACAGGGTGAACAGCGCGCCGACGACGGCGAGAAAGACGCCGAGGCCAATTTTGGCCGGTTCGATCGGGTGGCGGCCCTGCGGGCGCGGGTCGTGGTGGTGGCCGACCTCCAGCCAGGGCTTCGACATCATCCGCTGCTGCGACAGCCACCATCCCGCGATCGCCGCGATGACGGCGAGGAAGATCAGTGTCACGCTCATGTCGCGGTCTCCCGCGTCAGGTTGTCGGGGCCGGGCTGGTTCTGTGGGATGAAATCCTCCGGTGCGCCGGGCACGCTATAGTCATAGGCCCAGCGATAGACCACCGGCAGATCCTTGCCCCAGTTGCCATGGCGTGGCGGCGTTTCCGGCGTCTGCCATTCGAGCGTCGTTGCCCGCCATGGATTGCCGCCGGCCTCGCGGCCGTGGCGAATGCTCCAGACGAGATTGAAGAGGAAGACGATCTGCGCCGCGCCGACGATGAGCGCAACGATGGTGATGAACTCGTTGAGCGTGTGGGCCGAGGCCGGGACAAAGGCGGTTTCGCCCATCTCGTAGTAGCGCCGGGGCACGCCGATCAGGCCGAGATAGTGCATCGGGAAGAAGATGAGGTATGCGCCGACGAAGGTGACCCAGAAATGAAGCTGGCCCATCGCCTCGTTGAGCATGCGGCCGGTGACCTTCGGATACCAGTGATAGATGGCGCCGAAGATGACGAGGATCGGCGCGACACCCATGACCATGTGGAAATGGGCAACGACGAACATCGTATCGGAAAGCGGCACGTCGACGACGACGTTGCCGAGGAAGAGGCCGGTCAGCCCGCCATTGACGAAGGTAACGATGAAACCGAGCGCAAACAGCATCGGCAGGTTGAGATGGATATCGCCGCGCCACAGCGTCAGCACCCAGTTGTAGACCTTGAGCGCGGTCGGCACGGCAATGATCAGCGTGGTTGTGGCGAAGAAGAAACCGAAATAGGGGTTCATGCCGCTGACATACATGTGGTGCGCCCAGACGACGAAGGAAAGCGCGCCGATGATGACGATCGCCCAGACCATCATGCGGTAGCCGAAGATGTTCTTTCGGGCATGGGTACTGATGAGATCGGAGACGATGCCGAACGCGGGAAGGGCGACGATGTAGACTTCGGGGTGGCCGAAGAACCAGAAGAGATGCTGGAACAGGATCGGGCTGCCACCGCCATGCTGCAGCTGTTCGCCCATTTCGACGATCGCCGGCATGAAGAAGCTGGTGCCGAGCACCCGGTCGAACATCATCATGACGCAGGCGACGAAGAGGGCGGGGAAGGCGAGCAGCGCCATCACCGTCGCGGTGAAGATGCCCCAGATCGTCAGCGGCATACGCATCAGCGTCATGCCGCGTGCGCGGCCCTGGAGCACCGTCACCACATAGTTGAGCCCGCCCATGGTGAAACCGATGATGAAAAGGATGAGCGAGGAGAGCATCAGCACGATGCCCCAGTCCTTGCCTCCGGGTGTGCCTGAAAGCACGGCTTGCGGCGGATACAGCGTCCAGCCGGCGCCGGTCGGTCCGCCGGGGGCAAAGAAGCTGGCGACCAGCACGAGCACGGCGAGAAGGTAGAGCCAGTAGCTCAGCATGTTGGCGTAGGGAAACACCATGTCGCGTGCGCCGAGCATCAGCGGGATCAGGTAGTTGCCGAAGCCGCCGAGAAACAGCGCGGTCAGCAGGTAGATCACCATGATCATGCCGTGCATGGTGATGAACTGGTAGTAACGCTCCGCATCGATGAAGGCGAAGGCGCCGGGAAAGCCAAGCTGCAGGCGCATCAGCCAGGAGAGAACCAACGCAACCATGCCGATGGCGATGGCGGTCGAGGCATATTGCACGGCGATGATCTTGGCGTCCTGGCTGAAGACATAGCGCGTCCACCAACTGTGGGGATGGTAGAGTTCAACATCCTCCACCTCGGCGTGTCCGAGCGCGCCATCTGTGCCTGACCGGATGTCGACCATCTATACTCTCCCAATTGCCGTCGGGGCGCCTCCTACCGCGCCGGGGCGGCATTTTCTGCCTGTGCCGTTTCCTTCGTCTGCGCTGCTGCCATCAACTGCGAAAAGGTCTGCTGGCTCGCGAGCCAGGTCTGATAGTCCTCCGCGCTGTCGACGACGACGGTACCGCGCATCTGCGGGTGGCCGACGCCGCAGAGCTCCGCGCAGAGCACTTCGAAGGTGCCGGTGCGCGTGGGGGTCAGCCAGAAATAGGTCACCATGCCGGGCACCATGTCCATCTTGGCGCGGAACTCCGGCACGTAGAAATCATGCAGCACATCGACGGAGCGCAGCAGCACCTTGACCGGCTTGCCGATCTCGAGGTGCAGCTCGCCGCCTTCTATGACGACGTCATCCAGGGCGGCCGTGTCGTTGCGGTTGAGGCCAAGCGAATTTTCCGGCGAGACGTCGCGTGTCTCGGAGGTGCCGAGCTTGCCGTCGACGCCGGGCAGGCGGTAGCTCCACAACCATTGTTGGCCGACGATTTCGACCTCGCTAGCACCGTCGGGAACGGTGACGAACTGATGCCAGACGAACAGGCCAGGCGTCAGCATGGCGGCGACGCCGAGCGTCGTGCCGGCGGCAAGCCAGCTTTCGAGCTTCTTGTTCTCAGGTTCATAGGCCGCCTTGTTTCCCGGGCGGTGCCGAAAACGCAGGACGCAGTAGGCCATGAACAGGACGACGGCGACGAAGACGACGCCGGTGATCCAGAAGGTGATGATGAGTGTATTGTCTATGTAGTTCCAGTTGGACGCGATCGGCGTCCACCACCATGGGCTCAACAAATGGAACAACACCGATCCGGCGGCCAGCAAAACCAGAATAACCACCACGGCCATTTCTTGTCCCTCCTCGCCGCTCGCGGCTGTGGGCATGAATACGCAATCCGTAGAGTTCTAAATGCAATTATTGCACGAACGGAAAATACTCGCAATTGACCGTTCGGTTGAGCGTCTGCCGGCAACTCAACCCATTTCGTCTACTGCGAATATTGCTTGAGATAGGCGAGCAGGTTGGAGATATCGCCTTCGTCCTTCAGGCCGGGAAAGACCATCTTTGTGCCCTTCACTTTCGCCTTCGGATTGTGGAGATAATCGCGCAGCGTCGCCTCGTCCCAGACAAGCCCACCCTTGCCGGCATCGATCATCGCCGGCGAATACTTGAAGTCCGGATGCGTGCCGGCTGTTCTGCCCAGCACATGATTGAGCGAAGGACCGACCTTGTTGGTGTCGCTGTCGGCGACATGACAGATGGCGCATTTCTTGAAGACGGTCGCGCCGGCCCCCGCATCGCCCTCTTGCGCGAGGGCGGCGACGGGACAGAGCAGCGTTGTCGAAAAGGCAAGGGCAACAACAAAATTTCGCATGACACTTCCTCAATATCGCCGGGCGCGGGGCAAGGAAGGCTATCGTCAATTCATCGTATTGGCGGTACTTGCTTCTCTCAATTGGGCGCCACGGGCGGTTGATACTTGCGACGGCATGACGGTACGCCTCGTCCGGAAGATGTCAATCTCCGGTCTTGGGCGATATCGCTCGCGCCGCGTCACTTTCCGCCAGCCGCTACGGCCGGCGCGGCAATCAGACCCGATTGCCGGCGGCGTCGAAGAAATGCAGTCGCTCGGGCGGCAGTCGTACCGGGATTTCGCCGGCTGCATTGAGGAAAGTGCGGTCGTTGGTAAAGGCCTTGAAGCTGGCCTTGCCGAAGGACAAATGCAGGATGATGCCGAAGCCGGTTGGTTCGACCAGGTCGACCGTTGCCTTCAGCGCATCCGGCGCCGTGGTGCCGAGCTCGACATGTTCCGGCCGAATGCCGAGCGTCGTGCTGGCCCCGTCAATCAGTTCCGCATGCACTTGCGCCGGAATGGTTACGCCGCCCGCAGTCTCGAAACGTGGCGCTTCGCCGTTTCGGTAGGTGCCTTCGAAGAAGTTCATGCCGGGCGAGCCGATGAAGCCGGCAACGAAGAGGTTTGCCGGACGGTCGTAGAGATCGAGCGGGCTGCCGACCTGCTGCACGAAACCGCCGTTCATGGCGACGATCCGGTCGGCAAGTGTCATCGCCTCGATCTGGTCGTGGGTGACGTAGATCGAGGTGGCGCCCAGATCCTTGTGCAGCTTCTTGATCTCGGCGCGCATCTGTTCGCGCAGGCGCGCGTCGAGGTTTGACAGCGGCTCGTCGAAGAGAAAGGCCTTGGGTTCGCGCACGATGGCGCGGCCCATGGCGACGCGCTGGCGCTGGCCGCCGGAAAGGGCGCGCGGGCGACGCTCGAGCAGCGGGTCGAGACCGAGCTTCGACGCAGCACCGGAGACGACGCTGGCGATCTTTTCCTTGGCCGTCTTCCGGAGCCTTAGGCTGTAGCTCATGTTGTTGGCGACCGACATATGCGGATAGAGCGCATAGGACTGGAACACCATGGCGATGTCGCGGTCCTTCGGGGCCAGTTCGTTGACGCGTTTTCCGGCGATGCGGATTTCGCCTGACGTCACGCTTTCAAGGCCGGCGATCATGCGCAGCAGGGTGGACTTGCCGCAGCCGGACGGGCCGACCAGCACGACGAATTCGCCGTCGCCGATCTTCAGGTCCACATCGTGCAGGACCGGGTGGATGCCGTAGGATTTACGGATGTTGGCGATATCGATGGAAGCCATGGTGGTATCCTCAGCCTTTGACCGCGCCGGCCGTCAGGCCCTGGACGAGATAGCGTTGAATGAGCAGGAAGAAGAGGCAGGCCGGGATCAGCGCCAGCACGCCGGCGGCCATCATCTGGCCGAAGTCGACCGAGAATTTCGACACGAAGGACAGCAGCCCGACCGGAAAAGTCGCCTGGTCGTTGCCCGAGATCAGCATCAGCGAAAACAGAAGCTCGCTCCAGGCAGCGGTGAAGACGAAGCCGAGGGTTGCGGCAATGCCCGGAAGCGTCAGCGGCAGGATGATCTGGCGGAAGGCCACGAACTGGGTTGCGCCGTCGATCATCGCCGCCTCTTCGAGATCCTTCGGAATACCGTCGAAGAAGGACTGCATCAGGAAGGTGGCAAACGGCACGTTGAAAGCGGTGTAGACGATGACGAGGCCGGTCAGGCTGTTGGTGAGGCCGAGCGGCGACAGGATCTTGAAGATCGGTGCGACGAGCATGACGAGCGGGAACATCTGCGTCAGCAGCATCAGCGCCACCAGCCAGTACTTTCCGCGGAAGTTGAAGCGCGACAGCGCGTATCCCGAGAGCGAGGCAAGGATGGTGACGATGATCGCCGTCGAGCCCGAAACGATCAGGCTGTTTTTGAAGAACACCGGGAAGGCGCTGTGGCGCAGCACGAAATCGAAATGCTCGAGGCTGGCGCGCGAAGGCCACATCCGAATGCCTTCGGAGTAGAGCAGGTCGTTGGGCGTGACTGCGACCTTCAGCAGCCAGTAGAGCGGGAAGAGCGCGAAGGCGATATAGGCGAGGATCGCCAGTCGATGTGCGGCTACGAGAAGGATGGGTTTGGCGCGCATGGTCTCAATCCTTGCTCAGCAGCCATTGGCGCAGGATGACAATCAGCATGGAGTAGGCGAGCAGCAGTGCCAGAAGCACCAGCGCGATCGCCGAAGCGTAGCCGAAGTCGAGCCGCTTGAAGGCCTGGGTGAAGATGTAGCTGGCGACGATCTGGGTGCGATCGGCCGGACCGCCATTGGTCATGACGATGATCAGGTCGGCGAAATTCGAGATCCAAACGGTGCGCAGGAGAATGGTGATGGCGATCGTCGGCGCCAGGAAGGGCAGGGTGATCGACAGGAACCGCTGCACCGGGCCGGCGCCGTCGATGCTGGCGGCTTCATAGAGATCACGCGGGATCGCCTGGAGGGCGGCAAGCAGGGTGATGGCGAAGAACGGGATGCCCCACCAGACATTGGCGATGATCGGCCCCCACATCGCCAGATGCGGATCGGAAAGGATGTTGGACGGCTCGCTCATGATGCCGAGCGCGTAGAACCAGTGTGGCAACGGTCCGACGACCGGATTGAACAGCCAGGACCAGTTGAGACCGGCCAGGAAGCTCGGCACCGCCCAGGGCAGGAAGACGAGCGCCTGCGCCAGGCCTCGGCCGTAAAACGGCTTGTCGAGCAGCAAAGCGAGGATCAGCCCGAGGAAAAACTGCAGGAAGACCGAGGCGCCCGTCCACCACAGCGTGTTGCGCAGCGCCCGGTAGAAAGCCTGGTCCTGCGACAGCGCCCGGAAGTGGTCGAGGCCGATGAAGGCGCCGGAGAATGGATTGAGCAGCTGAATATCGCGGAAGGCGTAGGAGACGCCGAGCGCCAACGGCACCAGCATGACGGTGACGATCAGGATCAGCGCCGGCGCGCTATAGAGATAGGGCGCAGCACCATCGGTGATACGCTTCATCAGCGGCCGGCGTGCGGGCAGGCCGTCATGGCGGGCGGCATAGGCCATCGGTCGAAATTTCCCCTGTGCGGCCGCCGGTTTTTTGGCGTGCCCTGTTCTCAACATATCGAGTGACCGGCGGCGGTGAGGTCCGCCGCCGGTCGAAGGCTCACTTCTTGGCGAGGTGCTTCTGCTGCGCCTTGGTGAGGTACTCGGCCCACTGGTTGGCGAGATCCGTCGGCGTGATGTCGCCGAGTAGGGCTTCCTGCGTCGTCTTGATCGCCAGCGAATCCTTGAAGAAGGCGAATTCTTCGAGGTAGGTCGGCATGACCGTCAAAACGACGTCCTTGTCGGCAAGCTCGTCGAACCAGCCCTTGAACTGCGGGCTCGCATAGAACGGATCCTTTTCCGCCGCCTTGTGGACGGGCAAGGCACCGGTGCGCTTGTTCCACTCGATGTTGCCTTCGGGCCCTTCGAGCGTTTCGATCAGCTTCCAGGAGAGGTCCTTGTTCTGGCTCGCCGCAAGCATCGACCAGCCGGCAAAGCCGATGGTGGTGAAGGCCTTGCCGCTCGGTCCCTTCGGCATGGTGGTGACGCCGAAATCTTCCGACTTCATCCGCTCGGCAATGGCGATCAGCGCGTCCGGGTCCTGGTCGAGGAAGGCGCAGGTGCCGCTATAGAAGCCGGCGACGATTTCGTTGAAGCCCCAGTTGACGCTGTCCTTCGGCGCCAGCCCCTTCTTGTAGAGGTCGATCACCCAGGTGAGACCGTTGACCCAGCCTTCGCTGTTCATGGTCGACGTGCCGTCCTCATTGAAGAATTTGTTGCTGCCGGCCATGGTCGCGCCGAACATCACCCAGCCGTTGAGGCCACCAGGACCGCCGCGCAGGCAGTAGCCGGATTTGCCCGGCAGCTTGGAGACGGCTTCCGATGCCTTGACGAAATCGTCCATGGTCTTCGGCGGTTCGCTGACGCCGGCCTCCGACAAGAGCTTCTTGTTGTAGAACATGGCGCGCAGATAGAAGCCGTAGGGCAGCATGTAGGCGGTGTTCTTGATGTCGCGGCCGAGCTCGAGCGTACGCTCGGTCAGGCCCGGCGTGTGCTCCCACTTTTCGAGATAGGGCTCGAGGCTTTCAAGCATGCCGTTGTTGGCATAGAGCGAAAGCCAGGTGTCGGGCATTTCCATCACGTCGGGCAGCTCGCCGGCCGAAACCATGGTCGCGAACTTCTGGAAGGCTTCGCCCCAGGGCAGTGAGATGATCTCGACCGTGGTGCCCGGATTTGCGGCTTCAAACTTGGCGACGATCGATTTCAGCGTTTCGGTGCGCTCGGGGCTGGTGATGACCTCGACCAGCTTCAGCTTGGTATCGGCCAGTGCACTTCCTGCCATCAGGGTGGCAAGCAGAGTGGCGGTAATCAGTTTCCTCATATTTGTTCCCTTTGTTTTTTGATGGTTGATCCACATGCAATGAGCGGGATGCGGCATCCCGCTCCTGTCAGCCTGACGAAGCGGCAGACATCGCCGCTTCAAGATCGCTCCAGAGGGCCTCCGTTCCCTCCAGGCCGACATGGAGCCGTACGGACCGCGGTGAGATGCCGAAGGCGGCCGCGGAATTGGGCTGGGCTTTCTGTGACAGCACGACTTCGCCCGGCACGATCAGGCTTTCGTGTCCGCCCCAGGAAACGCCGAGCTTGAACAGGTCGAGGTGGTCGGCGAAGCGTCTGACATCGACGCCGTCGCGGAAGATGAAAGAGAAGAGACCCGATGTGCCGGACAGGCCCGGCGGCAAGGTGTTGCCAAGGCCGGGATGGCAGACGGTCTCGACCAGCGGATGGGCCTGCAGGCGCTGCGCTACCGTCAGCGCCGAACGCTCGTGCGCCTTCATGCGGATCGGCAGGGTGCGAAGACCGCGGATCAGGAGCCAGGCATCGAAGGGCGAGAGCTTGCCGCCGAGATAGGGGTAGGCTTCCGAACGGATGCGGCCAATCAGGTCCTTCGAGCCGGCGACGACGCCTGCGACCACGTCGCTGTGCCCGCCGAGATATTTCGAGGCCGAATGGATGACCAGATCGACGCCGAGCGAAATCGGCTGCTGGAAGATCGGGCTCGCCCAGCTGTTGTCGATGGCGGTGAGGATGCCCTGCTGTTTTGCGAGTTTTGCCAGTGCTGCCACGTCATGGGTGTCCATGACCCAGCTTGTCGGGCTTTCCATGTAGAAGAGCTTGGCGCCGGGCAGAACCCTGGCGACGGCCTCCTCATCGCGGCCGTCGACATAGGTCACCTCGACCTTCATGCGCTTCAGATGGGTGCCGAAGAGCCGGAAAGCGTCGGGATAGACATGGTTGACGGCGACGATGCGGTCGCCGGGCTCGACGAAGGACATCACGGTGGAGGAGATTGCCGCCATGCCGCTGGCAAAGCCGATCGCGTCCTCTGCCCCTTCCAGTTTCGCCAGCATCTCCTCGAACATGCGCACCGTCGGGTTGAGGCCGCGGGTGTAGATCGGCCGCACGCGTTCGCCCTTGTAGGTCGCGACCATGTCGTCATAGTCCTTGAAGGTGAACAGCGAGGTCTGGACGATCGGCGGCACGACGGCGTCAAAGGCATTGCCCTCGTCGTGCGCGACGATCAAAGAGGCGTGGTCGAACGGATCGAAGCCGTTGTTCATTTGGACATTTCCTTGATGTCTTCCTCGACGATTGCGAGGATTTTCAGCGTTTCTTCGCGCGCGGTATCGGGATCCTTTGCCGCGATCGCGTTGAAGAGGGTGCGGTGGAATGGGAAGGAACGGCGGGCGAAATCCGAACGGTCGAAGGGCTCTTCCCAGAAGCGTTCGAAGGCTTCCCGCATCTGTTCGAGCAACTGCCGGAACAAGGGATTGTGGGTGGCGTCGTATATCGCCAGGTGGAAGGCGAGGTCTTCCGGGCCTGAGGTGCCCTTGGCGATGTGCACCCGCTCCATCTCATTGAGCTTCACTTCGATGATCTCAAGGTCTGCGTCGGTGCGTCGGCGCGCTGCGACCATATTGGCTTCGACTTCAATGCCGCGGCGGACCTCGAGCGTCATCAAAAGCACGTCGCGAAGATGCCCGGCGTCGAGCGTCAGCGGCATATGCACGGTGCCGGCCGAGATGGCGCGCAGCAGATAGGTGCCGCTGCCCTTGCGCGCTTCGACGACGCCGAGCGCCTGGAAATGGCGGATGACTTCGCGCACGGTCGAGCGCCCGACGGCAAGCGCCATCATCAGTTCGCGCTCCGCCGGTAGGCGATCGCCGGCTTTCAGGCCAGATTGTTGGATGTAATCGGCGAGCGCGGCAATGACCTGTTGCGCCCGGTCGGCGGGCGGCAGTGGCAGAAGCGCTGCTCTTGCTTGTTCAGTCATTCAGCCTCCCCCTCGGCGCCAAATTGGTCTGACATCTGATCAATATGACCAAGGCACGGGAAGTCGTCAAGCAGGAACTTATAAACACGCGTCGGTTGACCCGGCACTCCGCACGGAGTGATATGGCGAAGCAAGGAGTTCGAAGATGAAGAAAACAGGACGTCTGCTCGTGGCCCTGGCGGCGATCGCAATCGCTGCCGGCACTGCTACGAGCGGTGCCGAGGCGCAGATGCGCACGGGCAAGGGCGAGTATTACCAGGGCATCAAGCGCGCGCCCTATGGCAGCTATCTCTGGATCTGGCCGCCAGAGTGGAGGCGGGAACCGGTCTATCAGCAACGGCCGCAGAACCAGCCTGCCAGCGGCAAATCCGACGGCCGCAAGAAGACTTACGCGCAATAGCCTACTGCATGTTTCCTTAAACCGTATTCGATTTAAGGATAAAAACATGCAGTAATTCAAAGTGCTACAGCGACCTTTGCGCGTCTAATAAGACGCGCGGCGCTGTAGCGGCCAGTGTGTGGCAGGGACAAAGAAAAGTGGCGCCCGAGGGCGCCCCAAAATTCCGTATCAGATTTGCGCGATATGGGCGTCGCGCGGCAGCGACGACAGCACTTCCGGCCCGTCCGCGCGCAGGATGACGATATCCTCGAGCCGGATGCCGAAGCGACCGGGCAGGTAGATGCCGGGTTCGATCGAGAAGACCATGCCTTCCTCCAGAACCGTTTCCGACGTTGCCGTGATGTAGGGTGGCTCGTGGCCGTCGATGCCCATGCCGTGACCTGTGCGGTGGACGAAATATTCGCCGTAGCCGGCGTCCGCGATCACCTTGCGTGCTGCATCGTCCACGGTCTTGGCGAGAACGCCTGGACGAGCCGCCTTGAGCGCTGCCTGAACGGCCCGCTCGACGATCGTGTGGATCTGGCCGTAACCTTCCGGTGCGCGGCCGACGATCGCCATGCGGGTGATGTCGCTCGGGAAGCCCTGCTTGCGGCCGCCGATGTCGATAACGACGGCGTCGCCTTCGGCAATGACCCGTTCGCTGGCGGAATGATGTGGGAAAGCGCCGTTGCCGCCGGCGCCGACAATCCAGAAGGCCGGTGCCGCACCTTCGGATAAGAAGTGCGAGCGGATTTCTGCGGCCAGTTCCTTCTCGGTCATGCCGGGGCGGATCTTGGCGAAGGCCGCCTGCATGGCGCGATCGGCGATGCCGGCATTCATCTTCAGCAGCTCGTATTCGCTCCTGTCCTTGCGCATGCGCAGGGCACCGAGCGTCTCAGGTGTAAAGTCGCGGGCAGTGTCCTCGGGCAGATTGTCGATGAGCAGCAGCGCGAAATCGGCGCGCATGGTCTCGTCGATCACCACGCGGCCGGGCTTTTCCGCGCCGATCCCGGCAAGCGCCAAAGTCAGAGCCTCAACTGGTCCTTCGGCATCGGACCAGTTGTAGAAATCGATATCCGTATGTTCGCGGGTGCCCTCGGCATTGAGCGCCGGCATCAGGAAGGCTTCCTTCTGCGGGCCGATCAGCAGCAGGCAGGGGCGTTCGTCGGGATGCGGATGATAGCCGATCAACCAATCCATGTGCGATCCGGGGGCGAGTGCCACCAGCCCGCTGCCGGTTTCGTTCATCTTGGTCCGCAGGGCGGCAAGGCGTGCTTTCGTCTGTTCTTTCATGGCGTTTCCAGTTCTGGTTCCGGCAGGGTTGTGGGTGAGGTGAGGGGCCGCGCGTCGCTCTCGTGTTCGGGCGTCGATCGACGCGCGGCGGTCGCTAGACGCAGGCGTCCAGACGAAAGGCTGGTGATCTGATGGGCGCAATTGCTGACGCGTTTGCGCATGCAGCAATTCAAAGCGCTACAGCGACCTTTACGCGTCTAATTAGACGCGCGGCGCTGTAGGGCGATCCTATCCGGCGCCCTTGCCGGGGCTTGCCGAGGCACTGCGACGGTCCTCGGCGCGTGTTACCGCGAATGCGCCTTCCGGCGTCTCCATTGCCTGCGCGTCGCCGAAGACATCCATCGTGCAGGTGTGCAGGATCACCGTCGGTTCGCTGGTGTGGTTCCAGGTGAGGTGGGTCAGACCCGACAGGAAATGTGCGGAATCGCCCGTTTCCAGCACCGTCTCTTCGCCATCAATCTCGATCGTCAGTGCGCCCTGGAGAACGAAGAACATCTCTTCGCCCTCGTGGGTCATGGCTTCGCTGCGGTGGCCGGGCGGTGTGTGCACCACGGTGCTGCGCAGAACGCTGCCGGGAAAGGAAGCCGACAGGCGTTCATAGGATATGTTGTTGTCGGGCGACCCAGCGAGCGCATAGGCGCGGCGCTGATCGTGGCGGGTAAATGGCGTTGCCACCCTCGGCGAATTGAGGAATGTCCCGACCTCGACCTTCAGCACCCGACAGACCGCGACCAGCGACGTCAGCGACGGCACGGTGATGCCGCGCTCGATCTGGGAGATGAAGCCCACAGAGAAATCGGCCCGATCGGCAACTTCCTTGAGCGTCAGCTTCAGGGCCTTGCGCCGCTCGCGCAGCCGATCGCCGAGCGAAGGAAGCTCCGATGCCGGATCACCCGGCCGAGACTGCGAATCCACTGTGAAATCCCCCTCATCCCACATCCTCCCCCAAGGGAAGATCTCCTGCGTGGGTACAGACATACACGCCCGGAAATCGCTAGGATTTCAGGGCTATGCACTTGTATTTCCTGAACTTTGCTGCGGCGATCGCGGCTTGTCAATGAAAATTTTAGCCACACTAAAATTTCAGTTGATGGCGTTGGTTTAATGTCAGGCTGCAAGCTTCAGCAGGCGCGCGACGGCCTGCTGGTCGAAGCCGCCGATACCCTCGCGAATATCGGCTGCAATGGCATCGGCAACGGCATCCTCGTCGCGTTGGCGCAAGGCGTCGATCGCCTCGCGATGGCGGTCGACGACATAGAGTTCGCTCACATGCTCCATGGCGATGCCGAGGATCGGACCCAGTTGCAGCCAGACGCTTTCGATCAGCGGCATGACGATCTGGTCCGGATTGGCGGTGTAGATCGTCCGGTGGAAGGCCTGGTTGGCGATCAGCGCCGCCACCTGGTCGCCGCGTTGGATTTCGTCCTCGATGCTGTCGTCGATCGCTGAGATTCGTTCGATCTGCCGCTCCGAAAGATGGGCGACGGCTCGGCGCGCGGCATGGCTCTCGAGCGCGATGCGAAGCGATATCAGCTCTTCGAAACGGGCGGGCGTGATGCGCGGCACGACGATGCGGCGGTTTTCAAGGAATTGCAGAGCGCCGATGGAAGTGAGCTGCCGCAGGGCCTCGCGCACCGGCGTCGGGCTGCTCTCCAGCGCTTCGGCAAGCCCCCTGATCGTGACCGAAGTGCCGGGGCGGAAGCTGCCGACCATGATCGCCTGGCGAAGCCTGGCAAAGGCATAGTCATGCGTGGTCATGCCCTCTGGCCGGTCGAGAAGAGGCAGCGATGGGGTCTTCAAATCAGCAGGCTCCTTCTGCCACGCGGGAATGATCGCGGGCTGATAACATCCGTCGAGGTTGACTCCAACTTCTAAATTATGTCAACTTTCTGCAAATGTGATCACAAAATGAGATTTGCGATATGTCCCTCGACGCGGAAGACCCGAGCGCCTTCAAGGCCTGGCTGGAGCAGAACGGCCCTATCGAAAGCATCCAGGCCGTGGTCTGCGACCTGAACGGTATCATGCGCGGCAAGCGTGTACCCGTGGAGCAGGCCTCCAAGGTGCTGGGGGGCGGCATCCGCATGCCGCTGTCGATCGTCGGCGTCGACGTCTGGGGCGAAGACATCATCAACAGCGAGCAGGTGTTTGCTAGCGGCGATAGGGACGGTATCTGCGCCGTTACCGGGCGCGGCGCGTTGCCGGTCAACTGGACCTCGCGGCCAAGTGCTCTGGTGCCGCTGTGGCTGCTGCTCGAGGACGGCAAGCCGTTCCTCGCCGATCCGCGCCAGGCGCTGGCGGCGATCGTACGCGAGTATCAGGAGTTGGGGTTGCGCCCCGTGGTCGCGACCGAAATGGAATTCTATCTGATCGACCCTGAGCCCGACAGCGCCGTGCCTCCGATTTCGCCCTATACCGGCAAGCGGCTCGATTCCGATGCGATCCTGTCGATCGACGAACTCGACGATTTCGGCGAGTTCTTCTCCGACGTCTACAAGGAATGTGCCCGCCAGAACGTGCCGGCGGATGCGGCGATCGCCGAGAATGGCATCGGCCAGTTCGAGATCAACCTGCTGCACACCGACGATCCCTTGAAGGCGGCTGATGACGCGATCTTCTTCAAGCGCATCGTCAAGGGCGTCGCCCGCAAGCACGGGCTGGCGGCGACCTTCATGGCCAAGCCCTATGGCACCCGCTCGGGCAACGGCATGCACATCCATTTCAGCCTGCTCGACGCTGATGGCAACAATGTCTTCAACGACGGCAGCGACGAAGGGTCGGCGGTCCTCAAGAATGCCGTCGCGGGCCTTTTGCGCGGCATGCCGGAAACGACGCTTATGTTTGCGCCGCATTTCAATTCCTACCGTCGACTGCGGCCGGATACGCACGCGCCGACGGCCGTGTGCTGGGGCTATGAAAACCGGACATCGGCGATCCGCATCCCCGGCGGCAATCCGGCAGCGCGCCGCATCGAGCACCGGGTGGCCGGCGCTGACGCTAACCCCTATCTCGTCATCGCCGCGATCCTCGGCGCGGCTCTCGTCGGTATCCGCAACAAATGGAAACCCTCGGCGCCGGTGACGGGCCGGGCCTATACGGCGGAGAAACTGCCCAAAATTCCCGCCGATTGGGGGCAGGCGGTCGATGCCTTCGAGGCAGGGCCGATTGCCGCCGAGATCTTCGATCCGACGCTGCGCTCGATGCTGATCGCCTGCAAGAGGCAGGAGATCGCCGGCTTTGCCGAGCAGGTGACGGACTATGAATTCAGCGCTTACCTGGAAATCGTGTGATGTCGAGAAACCAAAAATCCTATGCCGGCGACGGCAGCTATCCCACGAGCTACTACGCCTCCTCCCGCAACATCATCCGCACGCCGGTTTCGCTCAAAGGGCGCGTCGAGACGGATGTCTGTGTCGTCGGCGCCGGCTATTCCGGTCTGTCGACGGCAATCCATCTCGCCGAGAAAGGCTACAAGGTCGTCGTCGTCGAGGGCGCGCAGGTCGGCTGGGGCGCATCGGGGCGCAATGGCGGCCAGGTCGTCAACGGTCTCAACGCCAGCCTTGCGACCATCCAGCGCCGCTACGGCGAGGACGCAGCCCGCTTCGTCGGCGGGCTGGTGCAGGAGGGCGGCAAGATCATCCGCCGGCTCGTCAGCCAGTATCAGATCGACTGCAATCTGAAGCCGGGCAACATCTATGCGGCCTACACCCCGGCGCACATGAAGGAACTGGAAGCCAAGCAGGCGCTCTGGCGCAAGTACGGCATGGACGATCATCAGCTTCTCGACCGCGACGCGCTCAGCAAGCTGGTGAATTCCGACGCCTATTGCGGCGGCATGCTGGATACGACGGGCGGCCACATGCATCCGCTCAATCTGGTGCTCGGCGAAGCGCGCGCCTTGGAAAGCCTTGGCGGCACGATCTACGAACAGTCACCGGTCACGCGGGTCGACCATGAGGCGGCAAGGCCGACGGTCTATACCGCCGGTGGCGAAGTCACGGCGCGGATCGTTGTTCTCTGCGGCAATGCCTATCTCGGCGATGCGGTGCCGAAGCTCGTCTCGCGCGTGATGCCTGTTTCCACCCAGATGATCACCACCGCGCCGCTCGGCGAGGAGCTCGCCCATTCGCTGATCCCCAGCGACATGTGCGTCGAGGACGTGCGATACATCCTCGATTATTTCAGACTGTCGGCGGACAAGCGCATGATCTTCGGCGGCGGTACGGTCTATGGCGGCACCGACCCGGCGGACGTCGTGGCCAAGCTCAAGCCCAATCTGGAAAAGGTCTTCCCGAAGCTGAAAGGCGTGAAGATCGACTATGCCTGGAGCGGCAACTTCGCGCTCTCGTTTACCCGCGTGCCGCAGATGGGCCGCATCGGTGCCAATATCTATTTCGCTCACGGCTATAGCGGCCATGGCGTGACGGGATCGCATCTTTTCGGGCGCACGCTTGCCGAGGCGATCGACGGTGACGCAACGCGCTTCGACATGTTCGAGAAACTGCCCTGGTACCCGTTCCCGGGCGGGCGAATGTTCCGTGCGCAGTATTCGACGATCGGCTCCTGGTGGTATTCGTTCAAGGATGTCGTTGGCTGGTAGGGCGGGAACGCACCACTCGGGCCACCTTTCCGCACGGCAATGCGACCCGTCTGAAAAGCCGGAAAACCCGGCGGTGCCGTGTTCCTGCGGCGCCGGACGGCTCGCCGAATGCGGTTGTCGCCTGCCGCGTTCGGGCATAAAATCGACCGGGCAGGAAGACGGGCAGGAATGCCGCCAAGTGCCGTCGTTCTGGGGCGACTAAGGGGTGCGCTACGGCGCCTCGCCGTGGTTCGTGTGCCCTCCATTCGTACCCGGATCGAAGCGGCCGGGTGTTTCTCTTTGCGTGAGTTCACAATTGGCGACGGTAGCGCCATTTCACCGTCGATCCCGGGAACAAAAGGGTTCGCGAAACATTCCTGCCGAACGAGGGAGGTTGGAGATGTTCGTGCGCATTGGCTATGAGATCGGCATCCGCTGCCCCCAGCCGACACCGATGATGACTTATCTTTCCGTCGCCAGCGAAAAGCGCCCTGACATCCGGCGCGAACGTGGCCCCGTAACCTCGCCGATCGTCAAGATGGAGGAGATTGTCGACCCGCACCGCAATGCGTGCCTGCGCATGATCGCGCCGGAAGGGGACTTCAAGCTCAGCTATGATGCCGTCATCGAAGACGACGGCCGGCCTGACGTTTCCGATCCGCAGGCGCAGGCCGTGCCCGTCGAGAAGCTTCCACCGAACACGCTGCCCTATCTGGCCGCCAGCCGCTATTGCGAAACCGATCGGCTGGGCGCGCTTGCCTGGAGGCTTTTCGGGGAGGTGGCGCCCGGTTGGCCGCGGGTGCAGGCGATCTGCGACTATGTGCATGCGCGCCTGGTGTTCAGCTACGGCTACGCCCAGGCGATGCGCACGGCGCTCGAAGCCCACGAGGATCGCCTCGGCGTCAGCCGTGACTATGCGCACCTTGCCATCGCATTTTGCCGCTGCATGAACATGCCGGCGCGCTACGTCAACGGCTACATGGCCGACCTTGAAACCGAGAACAGAGTGGCGCCGATGGACTTCAATGCCTGGTTCGATGTCTTTCTCGGCGATCGCTGGTACACGTTCGACGCCAAGAACAATGCGCGCCGTGCGGGGCGCATTGCCGTTGCCCGGGGCCGCGACGCCGCTGACATTCCGCTGATCCAGACCTTTGGAAAACACCAGCTGACGGGGTTTACGGTTTGGACCTGCGTCGAAGCCGATGGCGGTCTCACCCGCTCTCATCGCGATGCCAATGTGTCGCTTTTGACGCCATGGTTCAGCGAAAGCTGGTCGCGACATGTGCAGGAACGCGACCGTGATCGCCACTGAAGGCGCCGCCTGGCGGACGATTTTTTACTTTTGGGGTGGAATCGAGAAATTAATATCTATAAACTCAATCGAGAATATCGGAGAACATGGCTATTAACGGCCAAGTTCCCGGCCTGAACGACGGAGAGACGCGATGAACGCTGCGAAGCCGACAATCCAGTCCCGATATGCGTCCTACGCTGCAGCCCCGCCGCGCCGCTCACCCATCACCCTGTTTCCGCACGCGATCGCCTTTGTCGCTGCCTTCTGCTTCGTTTCCGCCGTCGTCATCGGTGCCCTCTAAACGCGTTTCGGGACTGCTATCCGGCGCGCGACAGATGCTCGTGGACCGCCAGCCAGGTTCCGGCCCCATCCCGTTCAAACACGATCGTTTCTCTTTCCTGCGACGTCAGTGCTTCACCGCCGATCTCAAGTTCGGTTCGAACGCCATGCGTGAAGACGGCAACGTTGCCGATCATTTGCACATGCCGATCGCTGGACTGGCAGCCTCGGACGCGGAAGCTGTCGCGGGTCTCCCACAACGCCCATTCCGCCTCATATTCTGCCCGGCTGCGCAGGGGTCGATCGAGATTGTGGAAGATGAAGGTCGCATTCGGCGCGAAGGCTGAAAAGTAGGCGGCGGCATCATGGCGGGCAAAGGCTGCGACGAGCCGATCGGCGGCGGCAAGCACCGACTGTTCCAAGTCTTGCATCGATACGCTCTTTATTGTGAGAGTTGGCTTCATTGTCCGGGTTGGATCATGGCGCCGCGATCAGCGTTGCGAGCGGCCGGTTCTGTCTGCTGACACGCGCCTTGAGCTCATCGAGCGGCATCGCCTCGTGCTTCGCGAATTCGATGAACATTAGATTGAGATTGTTGAACAGCATCTCGCCGACGGCGCGAATGTCGGTTCCGGGGGCGACGAGGCCCTTCACCTGCAGCTTGTGGATGAGCGTCGACACCTGGTCGCAAAGCCGGCGGTCGAGCTCGGTATAGCGCTTGCTGAAGGGGCTCTCCGGCTGCTGGATCGAAATCGCCATCGCAGTGCGCCACATCTCCTTGCTGAGATAGACGAGCGAGTGATCGTAATATTGACCGATCAGGGCCTCCAGCGCGCCTTCGACGGAGGAGGGGGGATTGTCGACGATGGTGCGCCCGGCGGCGAGAACTTCCTCCACTTCCATCGACACCGTGGCGACCAGGATGTCGCCCTTGTTTTCATAGTAATTGTAGAAGGTGCCGACCGACACTTCGGCCCGTTCGGCGATGTCCTCGATGCGGGCGCTGTCGTAGCCGACCTCGCGAAACAACTGAGCGGCGGCGTCCAGGATACGTCTGTTCCGGTCGGCTTTCTGCCGTGCGCGCAACCCTGTCATGTGGATTTCCTTGAATTCTGAATGTCTTCAAATTTGAGATTGACTTAAAAAATGAATTCATTCAATCTTTTTTTGAAGACGCCGAAACGAGCGTCAAACAAGAGGGCAACAGCATGATGCAGTCAGTTCATGACGGCGCGCACCTGCGCCGATTTTTCTCCTCGGTCGCTGCAGGCGCGATCGTCGCCGCTTCGCTTGTCTCGGTTCCGGCACCGGCTTTCGCGACCGAAGAACTCAATGCGCTCGTCTGGTGCGACCACACGGATCCGGCCCTGGTCGAGCCGTTCGAAAAGGCCAACGACGTCAAGGTCAACCTGAAGGTCTATGAAGGCACCGGTGCCGCGCTCTCGATCCTCGACCAGTCCCGTCCGGGCGACTGGGACGTCCTCGTCATCGACGGCGTCGATGTTCACCGCGCCATCGATCTCGATCTGCTCGCCGAAATGCCGGCCGATGCCTTGCCGACATCAGACCTCTTCCCCGAAGTCCGGATGGAGGCCAACAACACCAAGGACGGCAAGACTTATGCCGTCACGGAAAAGTTCGGCTACAACACCATCTCCTACGACAAGTCCAAGGTCGATCCGAAGGACATGCAGGATCTCTCGGTGATCTGGTCGGACAAGTACAAGGGGCGCATCGCGCTCTACGACTACTACCTGCCGATGATCGGCCTCGTCGGTCTCGGGCTCGGCAAGAAGACCGCAGAGCTAACCGAGGCGGACATGCCGGCGATCAAGGAAAAGCTGGCGGCAATGCGTGCGGTTTCCAAGCAGGTCAGCGATGTCGTGTCCTCCCAGACGGCGCTGGCAACCGGCGAGGTCGATATCCTGGTCGGTGGCGGCGAGTGGATCACCGCGGTGCTGTCGGCCGACAAGCCCAATCTCGACTGGACGATCCCGGAGCAGGGGGCGGTGCGCTGGGCGCAGTCGATTGGCGTGATGAAGGATTCGACCAAGCAGGATCTGGCGCTGAAATTCGTGCAGTACATCGTCAGCCCCGAAGGCCAGGCACGGCTTGCGACATCCTCCTGCTACTGGGCGATGCCGGCAAACAGCAAGGCCGGCGAGCACCTGACAGACCAGCAGAAGGCGGCGCTGCGGTTCAACGAGCAGGCCGAATACCTGAAGAAGACGCAGCTCTATCCGATCCCGTCCACCGAACTGGATCAGCAGTTCCAGGATGCCTGGACGGAAATGCTGCAGCAGTAACGCCCCGAACGGCGTTCGCCAATCCTGCAGCCGATCGCCGCCCCACCGTCCGGTGGGACGGTGAACTGCGGCCACCATCCTTGTCTGGTGGGCGCTCAGATCTGGAGCTTTCATGACCGCGACAACTCTCGAAGATGCCGACCGCCGGAAAGCCTGGGGTTTTGCTGCGCCGGCACTTTTGTGGACGTTCGCCTTCTTCGTTGTGCCTTTCCTGTTCATGGCGGCGATGAGCCTCTGGAAGCGCGAGGGACGGGAGATCGTCCGCGTCTGGAATCTCGACAACTATCTGCGCTTCTTCTCCGAGAACGCGCTGTTGCAGGGCCTGGTCAATTCGCTCGAAATCACGGTTATCGTCACGATCCTTTCGGTGCTGCTTGCCTACCCGCTCGCCTGGATCATTGCCGAGCGCGTGCCGAAACGGTTTCAGCGCATGGCGCTGATCCTGGCGATCCTGCCGTTCTGGACCTCCTATGTCGTCCGCTCTTACTCATGGTTGCTCGTGCTGTCGAAAAACGGCGTCATCAATCAGATACTGACGGGCGTCGGGCTGATCTCCGAGCCGCTCGCGATCGCCAGCACGCGCACGGCGACGGTGATCGGTTTCGTCCACTTCTTCGTCATGCTTTTGACGCTGACAATCTATTCGAACCTGATCCAGCTCTCGCCGAACTATCGCCGCGCGGCCGCCGACCTTGGCGCCAACGCCTTCCAGACCTTCTGGCATGTGGTGCTGCCGTTGACTTTGCCCGGCATCATGACCGGCGCATTTCTCACCTTCGTGCTCTGCATTGGCGACTATGTCACGCCGCAGATCCTCGGCGGCAACAACGAGCTGGTGCTGCCGCAGATCATCATGCTGCAGCTCGGCCGGCGCGCCGATTTCCCGATGGCAGCGGCGCTGTCGATCATCCTCATGCTGGCCGTCACCGTCGCCTATGTGCTGTGTGCCCGTTGGCTGAAGATCGAGAGGGCCTGATGCTGCGCAGAATTTTCATTGGCGGTGTGTCCTGGGCCTATCTCGCTCTCGTCTACGCCTTCATCTTCCTTCCGGTCGCGGTGCTCGTGCTGTTTTCCTTCCAGGACGGGCGCCTGCCGGTGCCGCCGTTCAACGGCTTTTCCACCCAATGGTACGAGGCTGTTTTCGTCGACCGCAAGCTGATGGCAGCACTCGGCAATTCGATGCTGGTCGCCATCTCCTCGTCCTTGGTCTCCTGCGTGCTCGGCTTTCTCGCCGCCTATTCGCTGGCGCGCTACAGGCTGCCGGGCTCGGCCTTGCAAAGGGGCCTGCTGATCGCGCCGATGACGGTCAGCTATCTGATCATCGCGCTCGGACTGCTGGCGCTTCTCAATGCGCTGCACATGCCGCTCTCGTTGTTGACGGTCGGCATCGGTCACGTGGTGATCAACCTGCCGCTCTGCTTTGCGATCATCTATGCCGCGATGGGTGACCACCAGATCAACATCGAGCGGGCGGCGCGCGATCTTGGCGCCAATGATTTCAAGGTCATGGCGCTGGTGACCGCGCCGATGCTGATGCCTTCGATCCTGGCTGCCTTCTTCCTGTCGGTGACCTTCAGCTGGGACGAGTTCATCATCGCCTTCCTGCTGTCGCGTTTCGACGTGACCCTGCCCGTCGAGATCTGGAGCATGCTGCGCTCTGGCCTCAATCCCAAGACCAATGCGATCGGCTCGCTGGTCTTTCTCGCCTCGGTGGCGCTGCTGCTGATCCTCGAGTTTTCCCTGTTCGGAAGGACGAAGAAACAATGACCGCTCCCGTCTCGATCGAAAACGTCAGCAAGACGTTCGGCCACTTCACGGCGCTGGACAGGGTCTCGCTCGACATCCGGGCAGGGGAGTTCATCGTGCTGCTTGGGCCCTCGGGCTGCGGCAAGACCACGCTTCTTTCCATTCTCGGCGGGTTCCTGTCGCCAAGCTCCGGGCGCGTCGTCATCGGCGATCGCGACATGACCTTCGTCACGCCGGCCAAACGCCCGACCACGACGATGTTTCAGGACTATGCGCTCTTCCCGCATATGCGGCTCGTCGACAATGTCGGCTTCGGGCTCCGGATGCGCGGTCTCGGCAAGGCCGAGCGGGACGAAAAGGCGCTCGGCTTCCTCGACCTCGTCGGTCTCAAGGCGTCCGCCGGCAAACGGCCGCACGAGCTTTCCGGCGGCCAGCGTCAGCGCGTTGCACTTGCCCGCGCGCTTGCCGTCGATCCCGAAGTGCTGCTGCTTGACGAACCCTTGGGCGCTCTGGACCTGAAGCTTCGCCGCCAGATGCAGGATGAGCTGAAGGCGATCCAGAAGCGGGTCGGCACCACCTTCGTGCATGTGACCCACGACCAGGAAGAGGCGATGGCGATCGCCGACCGGATCGTCGTCATGAACCAGGGGCGAATCGAGGATTTCGGTCCGCCATCGCAGATCTATATGCGGCCACGATCGCTGTTTTCGGCGGGCTTCATGGGCGAGGTCAATTTTGTTCCCGGCCGGATCAAGGCCGCCGACGCTTCGTCGGCCGAGGTTGAAACCTCGCTCGGCAACTTGGCGCTTCCCGCCGCCAATTTTACTGCGAGAGCGCCCAGGGCCGGCGACGCGATCACGCTCACCATTCGGCCGGAGCATTTTCGCGGGAACGACAAATCGGACGGTCCGATGTTCGCGCTCGGCGATGCGCGGGTCGCCGGCAGCGCCTTCTTCGGTACGCACTACCGTTGCCACCTCAAGCCTTGCGCAACCGACGGCGATGCGTTGGTGGCGCATCTGCCGCAATCCTCCGACGTGCGCGACGGCGAGATCGTCCCCCTTGCGGTGCGGGCTGCCGACGTCGTAGCCTTGCCGGCGGCAAGCGGAACCCTGTAGCAAGATGCGGCGAATTGCTCCGAAAGACTGGTATGCGGCGAAGCGTCTCGACGACGATGTCACCTACATCTGCGAACCCTTTATCCAGGAGTTCTACCGCTGCAACATGTGGCACGTGCGCGGGCGCGACCGTGACATGCTTGTTGATAGCGGCATGGGCGTGGTGTCGTTGCGCGCGTGGGTGCCGCTGGTCACCGAGCGCAAACTGACCGCCGTTGCCAGCCATACGCATTTCGACCATATCGGCTGCCATCACGAATTCGATTGCCGCGCCGTGCATGCGGCCGAAGCTGAGCTGCTGGCGCATCCGACGCGCATCAACACGCTTGCCGACCCCTATGTCGCCGACGAGATTTTCGACGCGCTGCCGCCCGAGCCCTATGCCTCGACCACCTACGCGGTGAAGGCTGCGCCTGCGACGATTGTTCTTGCCGATGGCGATCATATCGATCTTGGCGATCGCGTCTTCGAGGTGATCCACACGCCCGGGCATTCGCCCGGTGGCATCGCACTCTGGGAGGAGAAGAGCGGCGTGCTCTTTTCCGGCGACATCCTCTACGACGGGCCGCTGATCGAAGATACCTACCACGCCAATGCCGACGACTATCTGGCGTCGATGGAACGGTTGCTGCGCATTCCGGCGCGTATCGTCCACGGCGGACATTTTCCGAGCTTTTCAGGCGAGCGCTACCGCGCGCTCATCAAGGACTGGCTCGCGGAGAAAGAAAACACAATCTGACGGGAAGGAGGAGCGTATGCTCGACAAAAGGAAGTTTTATATCGACGGCCAATGGGTCGATCCGATCACGCCTAACGATCTGGAGGTGCTGAACCCGGCGACCGAGAAGCCGATCGCGGTGATTTCGATGGGTTCGGCCGCCGATATCGATCGCGCCGTTGCCGCTGCGAAGAAGGCCTTCGCCACCTATAGCCGTACAAGCGTCGACGAGCGGCTGGCGCTGCTCGAAAAGCTGTTGTCGATCTACAAGCGCCGCTATGACGAGATGGTGGCCACCATCACCATGGAGCTCGGCGCTCCGACGACAATGACGCGCGAGCAGCAGGCGGATGTCGGCGTCGGCCATCTGCAGGGGTTCATCGATGCGCTGAAGCGGCTGAAGACGCGCGATACGCTGGCGAACGGCGACGTGATCTTGCGCGAGCCGATCGGCATCTGCGGCCTGATCACGCCCTGGAACTGGCCGATCAACCAGATCGCGCTCAAGGTCGTTCCCGCACTTGCGACCGGCTCGACCTGCGTGCTGAAGCCGAGCGAATTCACGCCGCTCAACGCCATGCTCTATGCCGAAATGATCGATGAGGCCGGTTTTCCAGCGGGCGTCTTCAACCTCGTCAATGGCGATGGCATCAATGCCGGTGCCGCACTGTCGAAGCATCGGGACATCGACATGATGTCGTTTACCGGTTCGACCCGCGCCGGCATCGCCGTCAGCAAGGATGCGGCCGAAACGGTCAAGCGCGTGACGCTCGAACTCGGCGGCAAGTCACCGAACATCGTCTTTGCCGATGCCGATCTCGAAGACCGAGTGAGCGGAAGCGTGCTCGAATGCTTCAACAATTCCGGCCAGTCCTGCGATGCGCCGACGCGCATGCTGGTCGAGCGTAGCGTCTACGACAAGGTCGTCGAGATCGCCGGCCGCGTCGGTCGTGGAGCCGAGGTCGGCGATCCGACCAAGGAAGGCGGCCACATCGGCCCGTTGGTGAGCGACGTCCAGTTCGGCCGCGTGCAGGCGCTGATCGAAGCGGGTATCGCCGAGGGCGCGCGTCTTGTCGTCGGCGGTGCCGGCAAGCCCGAGGGCTTCGAGACCGGCTACTTCGTCAAGCCGACCATCTTTGCCGACGTCAACAACACCATGCGCATTGCTCGCGAGGAGGTGTTCGGGCCGGTGCTGGCGATCATCCCCTTCGATACCGAGGAGGAAGCGATCGCGATCGCCAACGACACCAATTACGGGCTGGCCGCCTATGTGCAGACCGGCGATCCCAAGCGGGCGGAGCGGGTGGCGTCACGCCTGCGCGCCGGCATGGTCCACATCAACGGCGGCCCCCATCGTTATGGCAGCCCCTTCGGCGGCTACAAGCAGTCCGGCAATGGACGCGAAGGCGGCATGTTCGGGCTCGAGGATTTCCTTGAGGTCAAGACCGTGCATATTCCGGACGCGGCCTGACGACACCAAGCATTGCGCCGACGAGGCGCGATAGAACCATTGGACGGTCGCCGTGTTTGCGCATGGCGGCCGTCTTTGTTGCTGCGGGCGATTTATTGCGACTGTTGCCGATGCCGCACTTCTGCTAGCTGCCTTCTCAGGGGCGCCATGATCGCCCGCCAGCAGAGAGCCGGACATTGACGTGACCTCAGCACCCGCCGCCGCCTCTTCTCATAATCGCCTTGCCATGGCTGCCCTGCTGATCGGCGGGGCTGCGATCGGCGGCTCGCCGATCTTCGTGCGCCTGTCCGAGGTCGGACCGATGGCGACGGCCTTCTGGCGCGTGGCGCTGGCGCTGATCCCGCTTCTCGCCTGGTCCTGGTTTCGTGGGGCGCCGGCGTCCGACCGGCGGCCCGAGCGGCTGTCGGAGTATGCGCTGCTGGTGCTGCCGGGTGTCTTCCTCGCAATCGACCTTGCCGCCTGGCACTATGCGCTGACCAAGACGTCGGTCGCCAATGCCACCCTGCTGGCCAACCTTGCCCCCGTTTTCGTGACGCTTGCGAGCTGGCTGCTTTTTCGCGCCCGCATCAGCACCGTGTTTGCCATCGGACTTGCGACGGCGGTCGCCGGCGTGATCATCCTCAAGGGCGGCCCGATGGCGCTTGCCGACGGCAATCTGCTGGGCGACGGCGTCGCCGTCATCGCTGCGATGTTCTATGCCGGTTACATCCTGGCAATCGGGCGGCTGCGCAGCCTGTTCAGCACCATCCGGATCATGGTTTGGAGCACGGCATCCGCCGCCATCTGCATGCTGCCGATCGTGCTTCTGTCCGAGCCCACGCTATTGCCGCCGACGCTCTTCGGCTGGTCGATGCTGTTCGGCCTCGCCTTCGTCAGCCATGCGGGCGGGCAGGTGGCGATCACCTATGCGCTCGCCTATCTGCCGCCGGCGTTTTCGTCGCTGACGCTTTTGCTGCAGCCGGTGGTCGCGGCGATCCTCGCCTGGATACTGCTCTCCGAGCCGGTCGGGCTGATGCAGGCAATCGGCGGGGCGATCGTGCTTGTCGGCATCCTGATCGCCCGCCGCGGTTAGAGCATTTCCAGGAAAGGTGCGAACGCGGTCTTCCGTCAGGAAATGTGTAAAAACATGGAGCAAGAGCGTTTCCGCGGCTGCGTCGAAACCGGATACGCTCTTGCCCTGTTACAGGCCGGGAAGGTTGAAGCCGGCGAGCCGCTCTTCCAGTTGGCGGATCGTGCCCGCGTCGGCATTGGCAAAGGCAAAGCGCAGGTAGTTTTCCTGGCCTTCGCCGAAGTAGTCGCCCGGCAGGCAGATGACACCGGCGAGTTTCGCCAGCTTCTCGGCCACGAACTGCGAATCGATGTCCGCGAAGGGATGCCGGATATAGGCGAAGTAGGCGCCGATCGCCTGCAGCTTCCATTGCGGCAGCCGGCCCATGACATCGCGCAGCGCGTCTGTACGCGCAGCGATCTCGGCGCGATTGCCGAGACGCCAATCGGCAAGTGCTGGAATAGCCTTGGCGACCGCGGCCTGCGCCGAACGGGGCGCGCAGATCTGCAGGTTGTCCATGATCTTGGTGACCTGCTCGACCAGCGCCGGCCCGGCGGTGATTGCGCCGAGGCGATGGCCCGGAATGCAGAAGGATTTGGAGAAGCTGTAGAGGCCGATGAAGCTGTCCTGCCATCCCTCCGTCTGCAGCAGGCCGTGCGGTGCAGCGCCGGCATCGGGCAGGAAGTCGCGATAGGTTTCGTCGAGGATCAGCCAGGTGCCGTTGGCGCGGCAAACTTCGTAGATGCGCGACAGAAGCTCGGGCGGATAGATCGCGCCGGTCGGATTGTTCGGCGATACCAGCGCGAGCGCCCGGATACCCGGCCGCAGCGCAGCAGTGATTGCGTCGATCTCCGGCAGGAAGCCGGCGCCGGCGTCGCAGGGCACCAGCTCGACATTGATGCCGAGCATGGCGAGCGTCGTTTCCTGGTTGAAGTAATAGGGGTTGGTCATCAGGATCGTATCACCGGCTGAGGCGATCGCCATCGCGGTGCAGATGAATGCCTGGTTGCAACCAGAGGTGATGTGGATGTTGTCGGCCGTGATCGCGGCGCGATAAAGGCCTGCCACATGCGCGGCATAGGCCTCGCGCAGCGCCGCTTCACCCTCGATCGCGCCATAGCCGGTATAGGCAGTCGACGCCGCGGCTTCGCCCAGCCATGCCAGCATGTCCGGGTGCGCCGGATAGCCGGGCACCGCCTGCGAGAGGTCGATCAGCGGCCCGCGGGAGCCATCATAGCTTTTCGCCCAGGCGAGCACCGACGGCACGGGCGGCGACGAGAGCTTTTCGACGAGCGGATTGAAATGCGGCATGGCAGGTGTTCCTATGGCTCAGGCTTTGTTCTTGCGTTTCTGTGGGCGTTCCGTGCGCCGGCCGCGGGCCGGCGCTGAAACCGGCTGAAAACCGTCCTTCACCGATTTACGGTCTGTCGGCTCGGATTTCGAGGCTCGGCTGCGAATAATCGTGCGCGCGGAGGTCTGCAGTTCCGGCATCGGGTCGTTTTCCAGCGCCGAGAACATCCAGTCGATGAAGATACGCACGATCGGGGCGGCCAGCACTTCATTGCGGCAGGCGACGTAAAAGGCGTCGTTGGCCGGAACCGTCAGGTCGAAGGGAGCGATCAACTCGCCGCGCGCGATCAGGCTGCCGGCGGTGATGGTGTCGCCAAGCGCGACACCCTGATTGTGCAGCGCCGCTTCGGTCGAAAGCCGCGCATCGCTCATGAAATGTTGGCGACCGCGCTGCAGGTCGCTGGCATCGGCCGCTGCCAGCCACGTGTTCCATTCGCGCCCGTCGTCGCCATGCAGCATCACATGGTCGCGCAGGTCGCGCACGGAGCGCAACGGCCGCATATTCAGCAATGTCGGGCTGACGACCGGGAACAGTTCCAGCCGGCTCCAGAGCTTCGACCAGCAGCCCGGCCAGTTGCCGTCGCCATAGATCAGGCAGACGTCGACATCGGACGCATCGAGATAGGCGGCATCATTGGAGGCGATCAGCGTCAGCCGCACATCGGGAAACTGCTCGGTGAAGAGGTGCAGGCGCGGGATCAGCCAGAAGGAGAGCAGGGCGGGGACGCAGGTGATGCGCAACTCGCCGCTGGTGGTCGGGCGCGTCATGGCGGCTGTTGCGGCGGCGATTTCGGCAAAGGCGTGGGTAACCGCCGGAAGTAGCAGCGCGCCCTGCGGCGTCAGCTTCAGCCGCTTTCCGCCGCGCACGAATAGCGTGGCGTTGATCGAGAGTTCGAGCGCGCGGATCTGGTGGCTGATGGCGCCGTGCGTCACGTTCAGTTCGCGCGCGGCAGCCGACACGGAGCCACGGCGCGCCGTCGCCTCGAAGGCGCGCAAGGGGTTCAGGGGCGGCAGGCGGCTGGACAAAAAGCTTGGTTCCGGCGGGCTGTTGTCATGTGAATTTTTCTCACACGAAACGCTATAACAATGTCAATTGATTTTCCAGAGGATTTGTCACCTAATGGAACTCAACAGGGCAAAAAGCCTGGGGAACTTGATTGAGCCGGAGAGAACCGGCCCCATCCGCAGATGCTGATCTGTGGCGCCTTTGTGCGCATTCCCCGGCTGACATGACGGAGGTTTGAGCGGATGGCCTGGGACGAAAAGAAGCTTGGCGAACTCAAGGCGAAATACGGTGAAAGCCATGGCGGCGAGCTGTTCGACCCGACCTTCCGCCGCGTCGCCGACAAGATCTTCACCAAGAGCGGCACGCGCCTTGCGCCCTATTCCGGCATCCCGACCTTCCTGACGGCGCCGCACATGGCTGTTGATGCGGACGAGCCCGATTTCGGCAATCTGCAGGTCGCGATCGTCGGCATCCCCATGGATCTTGGCGTCACCAACCGTCCTGGTTCGCGCTTCGGACCGCGGGCGCTGCGTTCGATCGAGCGCATCGGCCCTTACAACCATGTGCTCGGTTGCGCGCCGGTTCACGAACTGCGTGTCGCCGACATCGGCGACGTGCCGTTCCAGAGCCGCTACCGGCTGGAGCTTAGCCACGACGATATCGAAAAGCGCATCAACCAGATCGTCGATGCCGGCGTCATTCCGCTGTCTGTTGGCGGCGACCATTCGATCACCCATCCGATCCTGAAAGCCGTCGGCAAGAAGAAGCCGGTCGGCATGATCCACATCGATGCCCATTGCGACACCGGCGGCGCCTACGACCTCACCAAGTTCCACCATGGCGGCCCGTTCCGCAACGCGGTGCTCGACGGTGTGCTCGATCCGACCCGTGTCGTGCAGATCGGCATCCGCGGCTCGGCCGAATATCTCTGGGAGTTCTCCTACGAGTCCGGCATGACCGTCATCCATGCGGAGGAAGTCACCGGTCTCGGCATTCCCGCGATCATCGAGAAGGCCAAGAAGATCGTTGGCGACGGCCCGACCTATCTCTCCTTCGACATCGACAGCGTTGATCCGAGCTTTGCACCGGGCACCGGCACGCCTGAAATCGGTGGTCTCACCACCCGCGAAGTGCTGGAACTGATCCGCGGCCTCAAGGGCATCAACCTTGTCGGCGGCGACGTCGTCGAGGTCGCGCCGCAATATGACGCGACGACCAACACGGCGCATGCCGGCGCCCAGGTTCTGTTCGAGATCCTCAGCCTCATGGTGTTCAGCCCGGCCGTTACCGGCAAGTCCGCCTGACGCCTGAAAGAAAGATTGTCGGCTGCCGGACTGGAAGCTGCGGCCGACCAGCAAATGCCACAACCAACAATGCTTCCGGACAGGGGAACGACAATGACACTTCACAAGACGATGAAAGCAGCATTCGCCGCCGCTCTGATGCTGGGCGCGGCAACCGGTATCGCACGTGCCGACGCGCTCGCCGACATCAAGTCGGCCGGCCAGATCAATGTCGGCATCTTCTCGGACTTCCCGCCCTTCTCCTCGGCCAGTGCCGACATGAGCATCAAGGGTTATGACGTCGATGTCGCCCAGCAGATCGCCGACGGCCTCGGCGTCAAGCTCAACCTGGTCAGCGTCACCGGCCAGAACCGCATTCCCTATCTCAACGACAAGCGCGTCGACATCCTGATGAGCGTCGGCTTCTCCAAGGAACGTGCCGAGGTGATCGACTTCGCCGCGGCCTACGCACCTTACTACATCGCGGTCATCGGTCCGGCTGAGCTCAAGGTTGCCGGCAAGGACGACCTTGCGGACAAGACGATCGCCGTCAACCGCGGCACGCTGGAAGATACGTCGCTGACCGAGGCAGCGCCGTCGACCGCCGCGATCCAGCGCTTCGACAACTACAATGCCGTGATCCAGGCGTTCATCTCCGGCCAGACCCAGCTGATGGTCGTCGGCAACGACGTCGGTGCGCAGGTGCTGGCCCGCCAGGAGGCGCTGAAGCCGGAACAGAAGTTCCAGCTCCTGACCTCGCCGTCGCATATCGGCCTCAACAAGAACGAGGAAGCCCTGAAGACGGCCGTCAACGACGCGGTTGCCAAGATGCTTGCCGATGGCAAGCTGAATGCCAGCTCCGTGGCCTGGCTGAAGACGCCGCTCAACCCCGAAAACCTGAAAGACTAATCAGCACTTGACGCCCACGGGGACATGCGTCTCCGTGGGTGCCTTTCGGGGAAAGGTTGCGACGATGGGTTACAGCCTCGATTTCGGGTGGCTTCGGGATGCCGCGGGCGCGATCGCCCATGGCGCTGCGATGACGCTCTTTCTGATCGCCTGCACCATGGTGCTCGGCATTCTGATCAGCATTGTCTTTGCAGCCGCCCGCCGCAGCCGTTACGGCGTGCTGCGTAAGGCGGTTGCCGTCTATGTCGAAGTGATCCGCAACACGCCGTTCCTGGTGCAGTTGTTCTTCATCTACTTCGGTCTGCCGAGCCTCGGCATCCGGCTCGATCCGATCGTCGCGGCGATCCTGGCGATGACGCTCAACATGGCGGCCTACACCACGGAGATCGTCGGTGCCGGCCTTGACGCCGTGCCGAAGGGCCAGGGCGAGGCAGCCTTTGCACTCGGGCTGAGGCCACGGCAGGTGTTCGTCAAGATCATTCTGCCGCAGGCTCTGAAGGTCATCTTTCCGGCGCTGATCAGCCAGGTGATCATCATGATGCTGGAATCGGCGGTCGTGTCGCAGATCGCCGTGCGGGAACTCGCCCATGAGGCGGACCTGCTGCAGGCGCGGACCTTCCGATCCTTCGAAACCTATTTTGTCGTCACGCTGATCTATCTCGCGTTGTCGATGATGATCCGCCGTCTGTTCGTGGCGGGCGGCCGGCGCATGCTTGGGGCGGGCGTGTCATGATCGAGTTCACCTTCTGGGACATCCTGCGCAATCTGGTATTTGCGACCCGCTGGACGCTGCTTCTATCGCTTGTCGCCTTTGCCGGTGGGGCTGCCGTCGGCCTGATGATCCTGTTTGCGCGCATATCGAAACAGAAGTGGCTGCGTCGGTTCGGCTCGGGCTACATCGCGCTGTTTCAGGGCACGCCGTTGTTGATGCAACTGTTCCTGATGTTCTTCGGTCTGCCGATGCTTGGCTTTCGCATCGAGCCATGGACCGCGGCAGCATTGGGGTTGACCTTCTATGCCAGCGCCTATCTTGCCGAGATCTGGCGCGGCGGCGTCGAAGCCCTGCCGGCCGGCCAGTGGGATGCCGGCGCCAGCCTCGGGCTGCATCGCCTGCAGGAACTGCGCCTGGTGATCCTGCCGCAGGCGTTCGCGATCACCCGGCCGCCGGCTGTCGGCTTCCTCGTCCAGCTCATCAAGAGCACGGCGCTGACGTCGATCATCGGCTTCGAGGAGCTTCTCAGAACCGCCAATGCGATCAATAATGCAACCTTCGAACCTTTCACGGTCTATGGGCTGGTCGCGGTGATCTTCTTCGTGCTGTGTTATCCGCTGACACAATATGCACGCATGCTGGAACGCAAAATGCCCGCGCACTGAGACCGAAAATGTGCAAGAAATCAAAGAGAACAGGGAACAAGGCGGATCACCGCCGAAACAAAGGAGAAAGATGATGATCACCACTTCCATCAAGCGCCGCACGCTGCTCGGCGCGGGTCTTGCCGGCGCTTCGATGCTGGCGATGCCCTCGGTACTGCGCGCCCAGGACAAGTCGCTGAAGGTCGGCGTTTACGGCGGCTATTTCAAAACCTCGTTCGACAAGAACATCTTCCCGGAATTCACCAAGGCGACGGGCATTGCGATCGAATCGATCGCCGAGCCGACCGGCGAAGCCTGGCTCGTTCAGCTGGAGCAGGCCGCACGCGCCGGCCAGGCGCCGGCCGACGTTTCGATGATGTCGCAGGTGGCGATGCTCAAGGGACAGTCGACCGAGCTGTGGACGCCGATCGACATGGCGAAGATCAAGAACAGCTCGAACCTGCTCGACCGCTTCGTCAACAAATATCCGGATGGCCGCGTTGCCGGCATCGGGGCCGTGTCCTGGTACATCACGCTGGTCACCAACACCGATGTCTACAAGGAAGCGCCGACCTCCTGGTCCGCGTTCTGGGATCCGGCAAATGCCGACAAGCTGGGCCTGCTGGCGCTGGTTTCCAACTCCTTCCTACTGGAAGTGACCGCCAAGACCTACTTCGGCGGCACCAATGCGCTTGATACCGAAGAGGGCATCCTCAAGGTCTTCGAAAAGCTCGCCGAGGTTAAGCCGAACGTCCGGCTCTGGTACCGCGACGAGGCACAGTTCGAGCAGTCGCTGAAGTCGGGTGAAATCCCGATGGGCCAGTACTATCACGACGTGACCGGCCTTGCGGCCGCCGACGGCAATCCGGTGCGCTCGACCTTCCCGAAGGAAGGCGGCATCCAGGATTCCGGTTGCTGGGCACTGTCGCGCGCCTCGCAGAAGTCCGAGGAAGCCCATGTCTTCATCGACTACATGTGCCAGCCTTCGATCCAGGCGACCCTGTCGCGCAAGGTCGGCACGTCGCCGACCGTCAAGCGCGAAGTCACCGATCTGACGGATAAGGAATTTGCAGCCGTTTCGTCTGACATCGAGCCGATCGTGCCGCGCTACGACCTTTATCAGTCCAAGTCCGATTGGCTCAACCAGAAGTGGACCGAGCTGATCGTCGGCTGATGACAAGACGTTGGCCCTCCGCTTTTTTAAAGGGGAGGGCCGGAGCTTAAACGAAAGGGGGCATCGTCTCCCTTGCCACCCCTCCCGCAGACGGGAGGGGACTATCCCGCGGAGAGACAATGTCCGGACTCGCCCTTCAAAACGTCGTCAAGGAATTCGGATCCTTCAGAGCCGTCAACAATGTCGACCTCAACGTGCCGCACGGGACGTTCGTCTGCATGCTCGGCCCGTCCGGTTGCGGCAAGACCACGCTTTTGCGCATGATCGCCGGCCTTGACCTGCCGACCGGCGGGGCGATCCAACTTGATGGCGACGACATCACCCATGTGCCGACGCACAAGCGCAATCTCGGCATGGTGTTTCAGTCGCTGGCGCTTTTCCCGCATCTGACCGTCGGCGAGAACATCGCCTACCCCTTGCGCATCCGCGGTGCGGCAAAGGAAGACCAGAAGAAGCGCGTCGACGAACTGCTGTCGATGATCCATCTGACCGGTTATGCCGACAGGCCCGTTGCCAAACTTTCAGGCGGCCAGCGCCAGCGTGTCGCGATCGCGCGCGCACTGGCGATCTCGCCCAAACTTTTCCTTCTCGATGAGCCGCTGTCGGCACTCGACGCCAAGCTGCGCGAGGCGATGCAGGTGGAATTGCGCCAGCTGCAGCAGAAGCTCGGCATCACCACCATCGTCGTTACCCACGACCAGCGCGAAGCGATGACCATGGCCGACACGGTCGTCGTGATGAACGGTGGCGAGATCCGCCAGGCCGCGTCGCCGATCGAGATCTATCGCCGCCCCGCCGACAGCTTCGTCGCCGACTTCATCGGCCAGACCAATCTTCTCGAGGTGCAGGCCGACAGTGCCGGCCGCGTCGAGGTGCTGGGGCAGCCGATTGCCGGCCTTGCATTGCCTGCAGGCGCTTCCAAGGGAACGCTGTCGGTTCGTCCTGAAGATGTGCACCTGACCGCACCCGGTGCCGGCGCACTCACTGGCAAGGTCACCTTTGTGCGCGATCTCGGCGGCACGATCGAAACCTTCGTCGACATTGCCGGCCGGCAGATCGTCGCGGTCTCGACGCCGCGCGGCCGGCCAGACGTCACCGTCGGCCAGGAGGTCGGCATTGCGCTTACCCCCGACGTTTGCGTGGTGTTGAAGAAATGAGACGCGAACCGCCCCAGACCCTTGGCGATTACGCGCCGCTCCTCTTTCCCGCGGCGATGCTGACGATCTTCTTCGTCGTGCCCTTCGGCACCATGATCGCCGTCAGCTTCTTCCAGCGCCAGCAGGGCGGCTTCTACACGCCGGCCTTCGTCTTCGACAATTATGCGCGCTTCCTCTCCGCCTTCTTCGGCGGTGTGCTCGGCTTTTCGCTGCTGCTCGCCATCACCGTGGCGATCTGCTGCGTCGTGCTGGCGCTGCCCTTTACCTACATGCTGACCCGCATGGGACGAAAGGTGCAGGTGCTCTGGCTCGTGGCGCTCCTGTCGATCCTGTCGCTGTCGGAAGTCATCATCGGCTTTGCCTGGTCGACGCTGTTCTCTCGCACGGCCGGCATTACCAACATTCTGGTGGCGCTCGGCATCATGAGCGAGGCGAAGGCACTGACCCCGAGTTTCGGCGCGGTGCTGACCGGCATGGTCTACCAGGCTTTCCCCTATACGGTGCTGGTGCTTTTCCCGGCACTTGTGCGGCTTGACCCGACCCTGACGGAGGCTGCCCGGACGCTTGGCGCATCGCCGCTCAAAGCCTTCTTCACCGTCGTCGTGCCGGCGCTCAGAAACACCATCACTGCAACGCTGATCATGGTGTTCATCTTCGCGCTCGGTTCCTACCTGCTGCCGCAGCTGCTCGGCCGGCCGCAGCATTGGACCCTGTCGGTGCTGATCACCGACCAGGCGATCTACCAGTCGAACATGCCTTTTGCCGCGGCCATGGCGGTGTTCCTGGTGCTGGTGACGCTCGGGCTCGTGGCGCTGACCGTGATTGCCGGACGCAAGGGAGAAGCGGTATGACCTCGATCTTCCGCAAGGCCTACTTCTTCCTGATCGGGCTCTTCCTGGCGCTGCCGCTGATCGTCGTTGCCGGTGTATCGGTCAATGCCAAGCAGACGCTGGCTTTCCCGCCACAGGGCTTTTCGCTGTCCTGGTACGGCGAGATCTTCCTCAATCCGGAATGGCGCAGCGCGCTTTTCGCCTCCGTCACGCTGGCGTTGCTGTCGGCGGCCCTTGCCGTTGCGATAGCGTTGCCGCTGGCCTGGTTCCTCTGGCGCCGGATCGCGCCCTGGGCCAATATCTTCCAGTTGCTCGGCGTCGCGCCCTTTACGCTGCCGCCCGTGATCACCGCGCTTGGCATGCTCACCTTCTGGGCAACGGTCGGCTTCTACGGCCAGCCCTGGACGGCGGTCGTCAGCCACGCGATCTTCTTCGTGACGCTGCCGCTGGTGACGTTGTCGCTCGGCTTCACCGCGATCGACCGATCGCTGGTCGAGGCAGCCGCGACCATGGGGGCCGATGAGCGCACGATCTTTCGCACCATCGTCCTGCCGCTGATCCTGCCCTATATCGTCTCGGGCTACGCGTTCGCCTTCGTGCTTTCGCTCAACGAATACATCGTTGCCTACATGACCGTCGGCTTCACCATGGAAACGCTGCCGATCAAGATCTTCAATGCGCTTCGCTACGGCTACACGCCGACCATGGCGTCGGTGACGATCCTGTTCGTCACTACGGCCGCCGTGATCTTCGGTCTCGTTGCCCGTTTCGGCGACCTGCCGAAGCTTTTGGGCGCCATGTCGTCGGACGGAAAATGATGAAGCTCGCCGCGCTCCAGATGCAATCGGCCTGCGGCGATGTCGCCACCAATCTCGACCGCCTTGCGCGGGCGGCGAAGGAGGCGGCTGCGAGAGAAGCGACGCTGCTGATGACGCCGGAACTCGGCCTTACCGGGTATGGCGCGGGGGGGGCGATCCGCGATCTCGCCGAGCCGGCGGATGGACTGATCGTCCGGCGCCTGGCGCAGATTTCGCGGGAAAGCGGCATCGCGCTGATCGCCGGTTTCGCCGAACTCGATGGCAACGACATCTATAACAGCGCCGTCTATGTCGATGGCGATGCGACGCCGACCGTTTACCGCAAATCGCATCTCTACGGCGACTACGAGCGGTCGCTGTTTAGGGCCGAAAAACCGTCGACACGGCTGTTCGCCCACCGTGGCGTCACCTGTGGCATGCTGATCTGCTACGATGTCGAGTTTCCTGAGAATGTGCGCAGGCTGGCATTGGCGGGTGCCGAAGCGGTGCTGGTGCCGACGGCGCTGCCGGCCGGATGGTCGGGCACCTTCATCACCGACCACATGATCCAGACGCGCGCCTTCGAGAACCAGGTCTTCGTTGCCTATATCAACCATTGCGGCTCGGACCCGATGTTCTCCTTTGCCGGCCTCTCGCGCATCGCATCGCCGGACGGACAGGTGCTGGCCAAGGGTGACGCCGGCCACGAGGCGCTGATTTTTGCCGACATCAATCCGGCGAGCTTCGCGATCTCGCGGCTGGAAAATACCTATCTCGGTGATCTCAATCGCACGTAGGCTTCTCCGGTTTGGACGATCGTGGAAACGCTCTGTCTCCTAGTTTTACGCATTTCCTGACGAAGAACTGCTTCGCGCTTTTCCTGGAAATGCTCCGAGGTTGTGCGGAGATCGTTCACTCCAGAAGAACATTGCGTTCTACATTGTCCACTTTCGCAATCGCCGTGCCGCCCCATATTGTGCTCAACAGAAAAGCCACGCATTGGAGGCAATCATGAGTTTGCAACTGACGGGTATTCACCATCTGACGGCAATCACGGCGAACGCGCCGGAGAACCTGCACTTCTACACCAAGGTTCTCGGGCTGCGCCTGGTCAAGAAAACCGTCAACCAGGACGATACAACCGCCTATCACCTGTTTTACGCCGACGGCAAAGCGAGCCCGGGAACGGACCTGACCTTCTTCGACTGGCCGGTCGGACGCGAAGGCCGCGGCACGCACAGCATCTCGCGCACCGGCCTGCGGGTCGGCAGTGCCGATAGTGTTCGCTGGTGGAAGGGTCGCCTCGACGAGATGAAGGTGACCGCCGGCGATGTGCGCGAAATCGACGGCCGCATCTCTCTCGACTTCGAAGACGGCGAAGGCCAGCGTTTCCGGTTGATCGACGACGGCGGACTTTCACCCTCGCACCCCTGGGAAAAGAGCCCGGTTCCGGCCGAGCACCAGATCAAGGGTCTTGGGGCCATCACCATCAGCGTGCCTGATATCACCAACACCGAGCTGGTGCTGACGCAGGTGATGAACATGACCGAGGCAAGACGCTATCCGTCGCCGGATGGCGAGGGCCAGGTGCATGTGTTCTCGATGGGCGAAGGTGGTCCCGCAGCCGAACTGCATGTGGCCGTTCAGCCCGGCCTGCCGCCCGCCCGCCAGGGTGCCGGCGCGGTGCATCACGTCGCCTTCCGGGCGCCGGATACAGATGCGCTGACGGCGTGGACGGAGCGCCTGCAGGGCTTCCGCCTGCCGTCGAGCGGTGAGGTCGAACGCTACTATTTCCGCTCGCTCTATTTCCGCGAGCCGAACGGCGTGCTGTTCGAGATCGCCACCGACGGGCCGGGGTTTGCCGTCGACGAACCGATGGAAACGCTTGGCGAAAGCCTGTCGCTGCCGCCGTTCCTGGAGCCGAAGCGGGCCCAGATCGAGGCACGGCTGAAGCCGCTGGAATAACGATCAAAAGCAGAAAGCCGGGGCTCGTCCCCGGCTTTTTCGGTTTTACATCCCCCTGATCCCATTGGCTTTCCCGTCGCATCGACCCATGATGGCGGCAACAAGCAGCAAAGGGTCAGATCATGGTGAAAATCCTCGGCATTTCAGGAAGCCTCAGGAAGGCGTCGTTCAACACAGGCCTGATGAAGGCTGCCGCGTCAGCCTCGCCCGATGGTGTCGAATTCGGAACCGCGACGCTGCATGGCATTCCGCTCTATGACGGCGATGTCGAGGCCAGGGACGGCATCCCCGAGGCCGTTACCGCGCTGAAACAGAAGATCATGGCAGCCGACGGCGTGATCCTGTTCACACCCGAATACAACAATTCGATGCCGGGGGTTTTCAAGAACGCGATCGATTGGTTGAGCCGGCCATCGGCCGATATCGCCAAGGTGTTTCGTGGGCGACATTTTGCGCTCGCAGGTGCGTCGCCGGGCAATTTCGGCACGATCCTCAGCCAAAACGCCTGGCTGCCGGTCATGCGTACGCTCGGCGCCGAGCTGTGGTCGGGCAAGCGGCTGATGCTGCCGCGCGCGGAAAGCCTGTTCGATCAGGACGGGCTGCTGACGGACACGGACGCGAGCGACCGTCTGCGCGCCTTCGTCAAGGCTTTCGCAGACTTTGCTGCGGCAAAGAGTGGGAATTAAGGGCTTCAGTCCTGAGGGGACACTTGTCTAGCCTCCCACGAGGTGGCGAAAGACCGAATTTTGTCATCCTCTGGCTTGACCCGAGGATCCATCTGCGCGCGCACCGTCGGTGCAACGTGGCTCAAAGCCTTGAGGCCGTGGATGCTCGGGTCAAGCCTGATGCTCGGGTCAAGCCCGAGCATGACGGAGAGAATGGAGGGTGCGCCTGCTACGCTGCCAACGCGAACTCTTCCTTCGTCCGCGAGCCCTCAGACGCTGTTTTCTGTCAGCCATTGCTGGATGGCAGCGATATCGGGAGCGCCGATTTCATGCCCCATGTCGAGATCGATGGCCGTGAGCCTGGCGCCGGTCTTCTCCAGCTCAGTTTTGAGGCGCGGCGCAAACTGGCCGTAGCCGTCGCTCTTGCCCGTCAAAAGCAGGATGTTCGTGCCGGCGAGATCGGGCGTCGGCATATCGTCGAGAACCACCATCGAGCGCATCAACACCACCTGCCGGATCAGGCCTGGATGCAAGGTCATCAGCGCGCCCAGCAGGTTGGCGCCGTTGGAATAGCCGATGAAAACGGCCTTTGAGAGATCGATACCGTAGCCATCGCGCGCGCCTTCAAGAAAGGCCGCAAAGGCGTCGGCCTCCGAGCGCGCATCCCTCTGGTCGAAGGTGGTCGAGGAATAGCGCCGGAACCAGCGCGGCGAGCCTTCTTCGGTGGAGCGACCGCGAACGCCGAGCAGCGTGGCGTCGTGATCCACCTGATGGGCGAGGTGCAGAAGCTGCGTCTCGTTGCCGCCGCTGCCGTGCAGGAGCACGAAGGTGCGGTCGTCGGGCGTCTCCGGATGATAGAAGCGATGAACGAAGGGCAGGTCCCGCTCCGCCAGGCGCGGCTCCCCCGGCAGCGCGAACTGCGGCAAGCTGACCAGCGTTTCCGCAGTGCGGTCGGCAAAATGGGCGGGGATGAACAGCTCCGTGCCGAGCGTCTCCTTCGGCTCGTCGACGGTGAAGCCGGGCTTGTCGGTTGCAAACTCGTAGAGCGAGCCGCCGGGTTCGCGGACATAAAGCGAATAGAAGTATTTGCGGTCGTGGGCGTTGATGACGCCGGCATCGTCACGTTTGAGGTCGTCGCGGACCTTCAGAACGGTTTCCTTGTCCGGGGCGCGAAAGGCGATATGGTCGATCGTGCCGGTGCCGGGTGCCGATGTCCAGAAACCGGTGGCGTCGCGCACGTCGATGATGTCGCCCGATTGCGAGGTGAAGCGGCGGATCGTGTCGGTGGCGCCGGTTTCGCTATAGCCGAAGTGCTCCGCGAGAAAACGGGCGGAGTCGGCCGGCTGCTCCGTCAGGATCGTCGCTCCGCGCAGGCGCCGGATCGCGTCTGCCTGGGGAATGTCGCGCGTGCTCCATGGTGCCGCTGCCGAAAGCGCATTGGTTCCCACGAGCTTGACGATGACGCCGTCGGGATCCTTGAGCCGCAGCACCGGTTCGCCGAATTCCTGGGCAGGACCGGAAATCTTGATGTTGTACTGGAGCGCCCGCGTCAGCCAGAAGCCGATGCTTTCCGGCGCGATGGCAAAGGCGATCTCGCTTGGCTGGCCGTGGCCAACGCGGCCGGGTGCGCCGTCCTCCCACATCAGGAAGGTCACAAGCGAGCCGGGGGAGCCCTCAGCGTCGCCGTAGAAGAGATGGAGCTGGGTGGCATCCTCGTAGCCGCCGGTTCGCTTTACCAGGCGCAGGCCGAGGAAGCCGACGTAGAAATCGACGTTCGCTTGCACCTTGCGAGCAATCAGCGTGATGTGGTGGATGCCGCTCGTCATTTTTCGTCTCCCGAGATGATGCGCTCACAAACCACATGCGGATCGCTGGCGCCAGAACCGCGGCGGAGAACGCTGTGTTCACGTGGGCGGAAAAGTCAGCTCCGCTCCTTGGCGAGGAAGGCCTTGAAGGCGTCGGCATAATCCGGGTGCCAGCGCGACAGCGGCGGCCGGTTCTCGACGATGTCGCCGGCTGCCCACAGAATACGTTTCTCGTCAGTCGACCGGATCACGTCGTTGTCCGGGCAGAGGATGTAGAAGTCGCCGCGCTCAAGGCTTTCCATCATGAAGTCTACTGTCTGATCCGGCGTCCAGGCGCCTTCCGGTTTTTCCGTGCGGCCACTTGCGGTCAGCGACGTGTAGACGAAGCCGGGGATGAGCAGATGGGCGTGGACCTGGCCGCCGGCGATGTTGCGCAATTCATGTTCCAGCGCCTCGGTGAACGCCTTCACGCCGGCTTTTGAAACATTGTAGGCGGGGTCGCCGGGAGGCGTGGTGATGCCCTGCTTCGAGCCGGTGTTGATGATGACGCCCGGCTGGCCATGGGCGGTCATGTGCGAGGCGAAGACGCGTGAACCGTTGATGACGCCCCAGAGATTGACGGCGAGTACCGCCTCCCAGTTTGCCTGCGGGCCGAATATCGCGCTGCCGGGCTGAATGCCGGCATTGTTCATCAGCACATGGACTGGCCCGAAGCGCGCGCGGGCGTCGCGCTCCAGCGCTTCGATCTCTTCAAGGCGAGAAACGTCCGCCGGGATGGCTGCAACATAGTCCGTGCCCTGCGACGACAACTCTGCGACCTCGGCTGCAGCTCGCGTCAGGCGCTCGTCGTCGAGATCGGCGAGTACGACACGCATGCCGAGCCGCGCGAAACGGCGGGCGCTGGCAAGGCCGATGCCGGAAGCGGCGCCGGTGACGACGGCAAGGTGATCGGGGGCAAAGGCGGGGTGAGACATGGCGGAAGCTCCAGCGGTCAGGATCGAACGCAAGAGATAGGGCGCAAGGAGGCGCCTGTCCATCACTGTGGTCCGTTGCGCCTAGCGTTGAAGCGCCTGAAATCTATCCGTTTTCAGCACGCCAAACCTTGTCACCCCGACCGGGCACACTAGTTCCGATAAGAACCATCGGTAGCCAGAGTGGCCTGCCGCAACAGGTATCGGATGGATTGATGGCAGGAACGGCAACCCGCAACGACAAACGCATCCCATGCGAAAGCTGTCCCTTGCGCAAGCTCGATCATTTCCGGGCATTCACCGCGGACGAGCTGGCCTTCGTCTCACAGTTCAAGACAGGGGAACTCGCAGTCGACGGCGGGGCGACGATCCTGGTGGAAGGCGCACACAGCGCCTATCTCTTTACCGTGCTGAGCGGTTGGGGATTTCGCTACAAGATGCTCGACGACGGGCGCCGGCAGATCCTCAACTACATCATGCCCGGCGATCTCGTTGGACTACAGGGCAGCCTCATGGGGGAGATGCAGCATTCGATCGAGGCCCTCTCGCCTGTCACGCTCTGCGTCTTCGAACGCGGCAAGCTCAATCGGCTCTATAGCAGCTATCCTGATCTCGCCTATGACCTGACCTGGATCGCCGCGCGCGAAGAGCGCATCCTCGACGAGAACCTCTTGAGCATCGGCCGCCGGTCGGCGCTGGAACGTGCCGCCTATCTCATCGCCTTTCTCTATCAGCGTGCCAAGGCGTTGGACCTCTTCAACGGCAGCCGCGTGGCGATCCCGATTACGCAGCAGCACGTGGCCGATACGCTCGGCCTCTCGATCGTCCATACCAACAAGACACTGAAGAAGCTGGCCGAGCGTGGCATGATCCGCTGGGCGGACAAGGGCTGCAACGTTCGCGATATCGACGGCCTGCTGACGATCGCCGGCTGGGAAGGTTTCAGCGAGGCCAAGCGGCCGCTGATCTGACGCTTCGGTCTGGACTGATATGCAAGAAGCCCCGCCGGACGGCGGGGCTCGGTGACACCGTTCATCGGTCGTCAGGCGGCGACGATCGCTCTCAACATCCACAGCGCCTTCTCATGGAAATTGAGCCGGTCGGTCAGCATGTCCGTCGTCACCAGGTCGCCGTTGTCGTCGGCCTTGGTGCCGGCGTCGCGCATGCGTCGGGCCGCAGCCTCGTGGTCGGCAATGAGGTCGGCGACCATCTCGGCGGCGGTCGTGTGGTTCACCGAGGCGCTGGTCGGCGCAAACTGATTGGCCTCGCCAAGCTTTGCCGGCGCCAGGTGCCCCAGCGCGCGGATGCGCTCGGCGATGATGTCGGTGGCCTTGAACAGTGTGTTGTAGTGTTCCTCGGTCAGTTCATGCAGCGGCTTGAACAGCGGACCGACGACATTCCAGTGATAGATGTGGCTCTTGATGACAAGCTTGTACGTGTCGGCGAGAATGTCGGAGAGCGCGGCCGCCATCTGCTGGCGATAGGCCTTCTTCAGCCCGATGTCGAATTCCTCGTCCTTGACCTTCGGTTTCAGCACGGAGGCTGCCTGTGCCATGATCTTTCTCCAATCCGTTTCGGAAATTCATCCTGAGTATCGAGACGCGGCCGCGAATGCAGCTTTCAGCCGGCGATGCGCCGCTTCCTATTGAACGCCCCCCAGCGCGCCTTGTTCCTTCGCTGGCGCGGGTAGAGATGCGACAAAATCGCTGGGGGTGCCCGACATGTCTTTTTTAAATGCCGGGTGGGTTCGCGGGGTCTATAGATCAAGGTTGAATGCGGCGACCGCTTCTGCGGCCGGCGCATGGTTCTCGCGAAAGGTGGACCGAATGCCAACGATCGAGATTCCACCGTCGATCAGAACAGTGCTCGTTCTGGAAGACAATTTCATCATCGCGATGGATGCCGAAGAAATCCTGAAATCGATGGGTATCAGCGATGTCCAGATCGCCGCCAACGCCGATCAGGCGATGAAGCTGATTGCCGCCCAGTCGTTCGATTTCATCATCCTCGACGTCAATCTCGAGGATGAGACCAGCTTTGCGGTAGCGGATGCGATCCTCGCCCGCGGCTTGTGTTTCGGCTTTACCAGCGGCTACGGCGACGCGGAGATCTTCCCGGCGCATCTGCGGGGTATCCCAAGGATCGACAAGCCATTCAACGAGAGTTCGATCGGCAACCTGATCGCCACGGCCACCAGGCGGTGAGGCGGCTAGAGCCGTAGCCTCGGTCTCTTAATCTCGCCGGGTTCTGCATCAAGCCACCGGCTGAGAGCGGCGGTGGCGATGGTGAAATGACATCGCGTGGCGGCGAGGCGTTACCGGTCTCACGTCCATATCGTAATGACGCTCGTTCTGGCCGATTCCGGCCTCAGGTCTTGCCGCGGGAGACGAACCAGGGATTGGCAAAATCGCTGTCGCTCGTCTGATTGCGTTTGCCATAGGTGAGCGGCGTGCCTTCCATCGTCAGCGTCTCGCCGCCGGCCGCGCGCAGGATGGCATCGCCGGCGGCCGTGTCCCACTCCATCGTACGGCTGAAGCGCGGGTAGACGTCGGCAAGGCCGTCGGCCAGCAGGCAGAACTTGAGCGAGGAGCCGACGGCCTCGTAGTCGGTGATCCCATGTTCGGCGAGATAGGCAACGGTCTCGGCACTGTTGTGCGAGCGGCTCGCAAGCGCCACCAGCCGATCGCCGCGACTGCGACAGCCGATCACGGTTTCAGGTCCGACGTGAAAGGCTTCGGAGACCACTGCTTTCAGTGCCTTGCCGCCGGCGGCGGCGTAGAGGATGCCGAGTGCCGGAGCGTAGACGACGCCGGCAACTGGCGCGCCGTTTTCGATCAACGCGATGTTGACGGTGAAGTCGTTGTGGCGGCCGATGAATTCCTTGGTGCCGTCGAGCGGGTCGACGAGAAAGAATGACTTGCCTGAGATGTCGGGGATGGAGCCGGCCGCGACCGATTCCTCAGCCACGACGGGAATGTCAGGAAAGGCGGCGGCAAGATCGGCCAGGATGATGCGCTCCGCACACGCGTCGGCGTCCGTCACGGGCGAACAGTCGGGCTTGTAGGTCACTGCCGGGCCGGCGTTGTAGATGTCGAGGATGGCGCGCCCGGCGGCGATCGCGGATTTTTGCAGAATGTCGAGCATTGCCTGTCGTCTTTCGGGCCTTTGTCGGGCCATACCACACTCAACGACAGAAGTTGCCCATAGTTTTAGACGGTTCCTACGAAATGTCGTGTCGCAGGCGCCGGTTACGCGAGTTTTCGTGCCTTGCGGCAAATGGCCGGCTTGATTTTTGCAGCTGCGAGAAGCTTGCATCTTTGCTCCTCGCGCCGGCTGTGCAAATGTGCCGACGCAACTGAACTGGATGACTTCATGCGTTATTCCGCATACTCGATCGTCAGGAACGCCCTTTCCGGAAACCTGAACTGGAAACCGCAATGGCGACAGCCTCAGCCGAAATCCCATTATGACGTAATCATTGTCGGTGGCGGCGGCCATGGTCTTGCGACCGCCTACTATCTCGCCAAGGAATTCGGCGTGAAGAACGTCGCGGTGCTCGAAAAGGGCTATCTCGGATCGGGCAATGTCGGCCGCAACACCACGATCGTGCGCTCCAATTACATGCTGCCCGGCAACGAACCCTTCTACGAATTCTCGATGAAGCTCTGGGAAGGGCTTGAGCAGGACCTGAACTACAACGTCATGCTCTCCCAGCGCGGCGTCATCATGCTTTACCACAGCGACGCCCAGCGCGACGCCTATGTCAGGCGCGGCAACGCGATGTGGATGGAAGGGGTTGCGGCCGAGTTGATCGAGCGCGAACAACTGAAGAAGATGATCCCCTTCCTCAATTATGATCATGCGCGCTACCCGATCCTCGGGGGCCTCCTGCAGCGGCGCGCGGGCACCGCCCGCCATGACGCCGTCGCCTGGGGTTATGCGCGCGGGGCGGACCAGCACGGCGTCGACATCATCGAGCATTGCGAGGTGACCGGCATTCGCCGCGAGAATGGCGTCGTCACCGGGGTGGAAACGTCAAAGGGCTTCATCGGTTGCGGCAAGCTGGCGCTGGCAGCGGCCGGCAACTCCTCGCGCGTCGGCGAGATGGCCGACCTGAAGCTGCCGCTCGAAAGCCACGTGCTGCAGGCCTTCGTGACCGAGGGGCTGAAGCCGTGCATCGATCACGTGATCGTCTATGGCGGCGGACACTTCTATATCTCGCAGTCGGACAAGGGCGGACTGGTCTTCGGCGCCGAGATCGACGGTTACTCCTCCTATGCCCAGCGCGGTAATCTAGCGACGGCCGAACATGTGATGGAGGAGGGGGTGTCGATGATCCCCGGCCTGTCGCGCGTCCGGGTGCTGCGCGCCTGGGGCGGTGTCATGGACATGAGCATGGATGGATCGCCGATCATCGACCGCACCTCGATCGACAACCTCTACCTCAATTGCGGTTGGTGCTACGGCGGCTTCAAGGCGACGCCGGCCTCGGGCTACTGTTTCGCGCATCTCATCGCCAGGAACGACACCCACCCGGTGGCGCGCGCCCTGCGGCTCGATCGTTTCGCGCGGGGCTATGCGGTCGACGAGGCAGGGGCCGGGCCGCAGCCCAATCTTCACTAGAGCATCCCGCTTTCAAGTGGAATCACTGAAAGCGGATAAGATGCTCTAGAATCAAAGTGCTAGAGCGTCCTTTGTGCGTTCATCTGAACGCACGGCGCTCTAGATCGGCGCGAGCCGGATGACGACCATCCGGCTGACCAGGAATATTGAGGGAGCTGTGTTGAGGCTCCAGGATACGGAAGACAATGGCAAGCCTGATCACCTGTCCCCATTGCGGGGTCCGCCCGAAGGAAGAGTTCGCAATCCGTGGCGATGCGTCGGTCATTCGGCCGGCGCCTTCAGCCTCGGATGAAGCCTGGCATGACTATGTCTATGTGCGCGCCAACCCACGCGGCCGAACGGTAGAACATTGGCATCATGTTGCCGGCTGTCGCCGGTTCCTGGTTGTCGAACGCGACACGGTCACCCATGAGGTCTATTCGGCTGTCGACGGTGCGGCCGCGGCGCGTGAGGCGCAGCGATGACCGCTTATCGCCTGTCCGCCGGCGGTCTTGTCGATCGCAGCAAAGTGCTGAGCTTCACCTTCGACGGCAACCCGCTGCGCGGCTTTGCCGGCGATACGCTTGCCTCTGCCTTGCTTGCCAACGACCAGATGCTGGTCGGCCGCAGCTTCAAGTACCACCGGCCGCGCGGCATCGTCAGTGCCGGGCCGTCGGAGCCGAACGCGCTCGTGACCCTTGGTTCGGGCGCCCGCAGCGATCCGAATACCAAGGCGACGGTCGCCGAGCTCTATGCCGGCTTGACGGCGAAGAGCCAGAACCGCTGGCCATCGCTCGGGTTCGATGTCTGCGCGGTCAACGGCCTGCTTTCGCCGTTTCTCGGCGCCGGCTTCTACTACAAGACCTTCATGTGGCCCCGCCAGCTCTGGGAAAAGCTTTATGAGCCGGTGATCCGGCGGGCCGCCGGTCTCGGGCGGGCGGTGCTGGAACGCGACCCCGAGAGCTATGAAAAATCCTGGGCCTTCTGCGATTTGCTCGTCGTCGGCGGCGGACCGGCGGGTCTGATGGCCGCCTTGACGGCCGGTCGCGCCGGGCTTCGCGTTATCCTGGCGGATGAGGATTTTCGCCTCGGCGGATCGCTGCTGTCGGAAACCGAAACGGTTGACGGTGCGTCGGCGCCCGCGTTTGCAGATCGTGCCGTCGCTGAACTGAAGTCACTCGAAAACGTCACGCTTCTGCCGCGCACCACGGTCTTCGGCTGGTATGACGACAATGTCTTCGGTGCGGTCGAGCGCGTGCAGAAACATGTGGCCGAGCCATCGACCAAGCTGCCGACCGAACGCGTGTGGCGCATTGCCGCCAAGCGCGCTCTGCTGGCGACCGGCGCTGAAGAGCGGCCGCTGGTGTTTGGCGGCAATGATCGCCCCGGCGTGATGATGGCCGGCGCCGTTTCGACCTACGCTAAGCGTTATGGCGTTTCTGCCGGCAAGTCGGTTGCAATCTTCACCAGCGGCAGCAGCGGCTATCGCACGGCTCGCGACCTGTCGGCGAAGGGCGTTGCGGTTTCGACTATCATCGACAGCCGACCGGAGACCAACGATGTCGCACCCGATGGCGTGCGGGTGATCCGCTCCGGCTCGATCGTCGACACCAGGGGCAGGAGGCGGCTGTCGGGCATCGTCGTCGAGCGCTCGGGCTTTGAGGAACTGATCGCCTGCGATGCGCTTGGCATGTCCGGTGGTTGGAGCCCGGTCATTCATCTCGCCTGCCAGCGCGGCGCTCGGCCGGTGTGGTCGGATACCCTTAAGGCATTCGCAGCACCCGATGTCGGCAATGCCCTTCGGGTCGCTGGAGCGGCCAATGGTGTCTACACGCTTGCCGGCTGCCTGCGCGACGGTGCCGAGAAGGCGACTGCGATTGCCTCAGAGCTTGGCTTCAACGCGGCCGCAGCACTGCTGCCGGTGACTGAGCCCGAGGTTGAACCTTCGTTTGCTGCTGTATGGTATGTGCCCGGCGCCAAGTCGAAGGCCTTCGTGGATTTCCAGAACGATGTGCACGCGAAGGATCTCGGTCTCGCGCTGCGCGAGGGTTTCGGCCATGTGGAGCACGCCAAACGCTATACCACCAGCGGCATGGCGACCGACCAGGGCAAGCTTTCCAATATCAATGCGGTCGGCATTCTCGCCGGCATGCGTGGGGTGAGTCCGGCCGAGGTCGGCACGACCACGTTCCGGCCGTTCTACACGCCGGTCTCCTTCGGTGCGCTGGCGGGGACATCCCGCGACAGCCACGCGACGCCGACCCGCAAGTCGCCGCTACACGAATGGGCGAAGAAGCACGGCGCGACCTTCGTCGATTCCGGCCTCTGGTTCCGCTCGGCCTGGTTCCCGCGCGCCGGCGAAAAGACCTGGCGCGAAAGCGTCGACCGCGAGGTCCTCAATGTTCGCGCCAATGTCGGGCTCTGCGATGTGTCGACGCTCGGCAAGATCGAGGTTTTCGGAGCTGACGCGGCGGAGTTTCTCAACCGGCTCTATTGCAACGCCATGCTGAAGCTGCCGGTCGGCAAGGCCCGTTACGGATTGATGCTGCGCGAGGACGGCTTCGTCTTCGACGACGGCACCGTGAGCCGGCTGGCGGAGGACCACTTCTTCGTGACGACGACCACTGCCATGGCCGGCGCGGTCATGTCCCACATCGATTATTGCGCGCAGGTGCTGTGGCCCGATCTCAAGGTCAGGTTCTGCTCGTCAAGCGATCAGTGGGCGCAGATGGCGATTGCCGGCCCGAAGGCGCGCGATGTGCTGCAGCAACTGGTCGACGAGGATATCTCGGAAACGGCTTTCCCGTTCCTGTCGGCACGCGCAACGGCGCTTCGCGGCGGCATCCACGCCCGGCTGTTCCGCATCTCATTTTCCGGCGAATTGGCCTTCGAACTTGCCGTTCCCGCCGGTTACGGTGAAGCGGTTGCCGAGCAGATCATGGAGGCCGGGCGAGCGCATGATATCTGCGCCTACGGTGTCGAGGCATTGAACGTGCTGCGGCTTGAAAAGGGGCTTCTGACTCATGCGGAATTCGACGGCCGCGTGACACCCGACGATGCCGGGCTTGGGCGCATGTTTTCGGCGCAGAAACCCGATTTTATCGGCAAACATCTGTCCGCACGCTACGGCCTGACGGCGGCAGACCGTATGCAGCTTGTCGGGCTGAGGCCGGTGGACAAGGACAAGGACATGCGTGCCGGCGCTCATCTTCTGAAAGAAGGCATGAAGCCGTCGACGCTCAACGATCAGGGCTGGGTCAGCTCCGCCGGCTATTCGCCGGTTTTGGGGCAGCACATCGCGCTTGCCTTCCTCAAGTCCGGGCGCGAGCGCTACGGCGAAAAGATCGTCGTCTGGGACAAGCTGCGCGATCACGAGGTCATCGCCGAGGTCTGCGACCCGGCGTTCGTCGATCCCGAAAACAAGAAGCTGAAAGCCTGAGGAGGCGGTGATGGTTCGCGACTACAACAACCGCCATGCGCTCGACCAGAAGCTGCGCGGCACCCCGAAGCCCGCGAATGCGGATCACCTCGAGGTCGGCCATTGGCAGGCAATCGCGACTGTGCTCGCCCATGTCGGACTTGAAGCGGCGGTACAACGGGCGCTTTCGTCGACACCCGACCTGTCGTTGCGTTATTGCGGACCCGGCGAGTGGCTGGTGGTGTCGCAGGTCGATACGCCAGTCGGGCTCATGCGCCGTCTCGATATGCTGTGTGGCACGCAGGCGCATGTCGTCGACCAGAGCGACGGCCGCGTTCTGTTGCGCCTCTCCGGGCCGTCCGTGCGGCAGATCCTGGCCAAGGGCATCGGCGTCGATCTCCACCCTGCGGCCTTCGCACTGGGTGGCAGCACCAATGTGCTTTGCGGCCATATCGGCATCAACCTGGCGCGCACCGGCGAGAACGCATTCGAGTTGATCGTTTCGCGCAGCTTTGCCGAATCGCTCTTCGACGACCTGATGGCGATGGGCCGCGCGTTCGACCTTTCGGCCGCTTTTTCCGACTAAAATCAAATGCGGCATCGAATGCCGCATTTGGGTCGCCAACCCGCCAGCAGATGGCGGAAACGGACAAGCGTTCTTCGCAGCCACGTCTTTAACGCGGCCATCTTTCTGACTAGGCTTTGCCCTGCTCGCCGCACGCTGTTCCCGTGCCTGAACAGACCGGGTGGGCGGTAGTCGTGCCTGACCCTTTCTTCCTGAAAACTGAGCCGCGCTTCGCCCGGATGCGCGGGAAAGCGGAGTGTGCGCATGAAAAGCCATGCCAGAGTCGTCGTGATCGGTGGCGGCGTTGTCGGTTGCTCGATCCTCTACCATCTCACGAAGTTCGGCTGGACCGACGTGGTGCTGCTGGAGCGATCGGAGCTGACCTCCGGTTCGACCTGGCATGCCGCCGGTGGCATGCACACGATCAACGGCGACCCCAACGTCGCCAAGCTGCAGAAATACACCGTCGAACTCTACAAGGAGATCGAGGAATATTCCGGCCAGGACATCGGCCTGCACATGACGTCGGGCATGATGCTGGCCGCGACCAAGGAGCGTTTCGACTGGATGAAGTCGATCCTCGCCAAGGGCCGCTACATGGGGCTCGAGGCCGAGCTGCTGACGCCCAAGGAAGCGCACGACCTGATGCCGCTGCTGGATCCAGATCAGTTCGTTGGCGCGGTGTTCGACCCGGTCGAGGGCCATCTCGATCCCTATGGAACGACCCATGCCTATGCCAAGTCGGCCAAGAAGAATGGGGCCGAGATCTATCTGCACACAAAGGTCGAGGATCTCGTGCAGCGCGAGGACGGATCCTGGCGCGTCATCACCAATCAGGGCGAAATCATTGCAGAGCATGTGGTCAACGCCGCGGGCCTCTGGGCGCGCGAGGTCGGCCGCATGGTCGGGCTGGAGCTGCCCGTTCTGGCGATGGAGCATATGTATCTCATCACCGAAGATATGCCCGAGGTCATCGAGTTCAACCAGACGCGCGGCAAGGAGCTGATGCACTGTGTCGATTTCGATGGCGAGATTTACTTGCGCCAAGAGCGCAATGGCATGTTGATGGGCACCTATGAGAAAGCCTGCCGCCCCTGGTCGCCGGTGACGACACCCTGGGATTTCGGCCATGAGCTGCTGGCCGAGGACATCGACCGCATCTCGCCGGAACTCGAGGTCGGCTTCCGGCATTTCCCGGCCTTCAACAGAGCCGGCATCAAGAAGGTCATCAACGGGCCCTTCACCTTTTCGCCGGATGGAAACCCGCTGGTCGGGCCGGTGCGGGGGCTGCGCAATTTCTGGTCGGCTTGTGCCGTCATGGCCGGCTTCAGCCAGGGCGGCGGCGTCGGCCTGGCGCTTGCCAACTGGATGATAGACGGCGATCCCGGCTTCGACGTCTTTGCCATGGACGTGGCGCGTTATGGCGATTTCGCCACGCTTGCCTATACCAACGCCAAGGTGCGCGAGAACTATTCGCGCCGTTTTTCCATCCGTTATCCGAACGAGGAGCTGCCGGCCGCACGGCCGCTGCTCACGACGCCGATCTATGACCGGTTGAAGGCGGCCGGTGCCGTGTTCGGTGCTTCCTATGGCCTGGAAACGCCGCTGTGGTTTGCACCTGCCGGTGTCGAGGATCACTTCTCCTGGCGCCGCTCGACCGATTTCGACACGGTCGGCGACGAAGCCCGCGCGGTGCGCGCCGCTGTCGGGCTGATGGAAACCTCCGGCTTTGCCAAATACGAGATCAAGGGGGCGGGGGCGGAAGCCTGGCTCGATGGGATGCTCGCCTGCCGTATCCCGGCTGTGGGGCGGATGTCGCTGGCGCCGATGCTGAAAGACGATGGCAAGCTGATCGGCGACTTCACGCTCGCCAAGCTCGGTGAACAGGATTTCCTCCTCATCGGCTCCGGCATCGCCGAGGATTATCATATGCGCTGGTTCGAGGCGCACCTGCCAGAGAATGGCTCGGTCTCGATCCGTCCGTTGAAGCTGGAGCTTGTCGGGCTGTCGATCGCCGGGCCGAAGGCGCGGGACGTGCTGGCGGCGCTGACCCATCTCGACGTCGGTGATAAGGCCTTTGCGTTCATGGATATTCGCCGGATGAATCTCGGTATGGCGCCGGCGATCGTCGGTCGGGTCAGCTATACCGGTGACGTCGGCTACGAGATCTGGATGAAGCCGGAATACCAGCGCTACCTGTTCGATCTGATCCTGGAAAAGGGTGCGGCCTTCGGCATCCGGCTGTTTGGCCTTCGCGCCCTCAATGCCCTCAGGGTCGAAAAATCGTTCGGCAGCTGGTCGCGCGAGTTTCGGCCGCTCTACGGTCCGCTGGAGGCCGGCCTTGGCAGGTTTGTGGCGCTCGGTAAACCGGCGGGTTTCATCGGAAAGGCGGCGGCAATGCGCGAGAAGGCAGAAGGCGGACAGCTTCGTCTGCGCACCTTCCTGCTCGAGACGCGCGATGCCGATGTCATCGGCGACGAACCGATCTATTTCGACGGCGCGGTGCGCGGTTGGGTGACATCCGGCGGCTATGCCCACGCCAGCGGGGTGTCGGTGGCGCTTGGTTACGTGCCCAAGGAGATCGCTGATGAAGAGGCAGGCTGGGCGATCGAACTGCTCGGTGAGATCCTGCCGGCGCGGTTGCAACCCTACCCATTGTTCGACGCAAACGGTGAGCGCATGCGTGGTTGACGGGAGGCAAATCGGCGAGCTGGTCTTGTTGCTTGCCGATTCATCCACAGGCCGGATTGCACGCGGTTTTAGACTAAAGTTGACTATTCCCCAGGCGAGACGTGCATTTTTTTTGTTTTTTATGACTTCAAAAGCGTCAAATCGATTTTATAGGCGAAGATTTTGCCGCTCCCACGTTTTTTAGCTTTTCTTTTCGTTTGAAAGAGGTATGGAATCGATCAACAGAACGCTCAACAATGAGCTCAAAAAACAAGAGACCGGACCTTATGGATCTGGTCCAGGGGAAGATTGATGGAGTATTTCGTCCAGCAGCTCGTCAATGGGCTGACTCTTGGGTCTATTTATGGTATGATCGCAATTGGTTATACCATGGTCTACGGCATCATTGGCATGATCAACTTCGCCCACGGCGATATCTTCATGCTCGGCGGTTTTGCCGCTTTGATTGTCTTTCTGCTTCTCACAACATTCATGGCTGGCATACCGGTTGTACTTGCCCTGTTGCTGATGATGATCGTCGGCATGCTGACGGCGGCGCTCTGGAACTGGACCATCGAGCGGGTGGCTTACCGGCCGCTACGCGGTTCGTTCCGCCTGGCTCCGCTAATCACGGCAATCGGCATGTCGATCGCCCTGTCGAACTTCATCCAGGTGACGCAGGGACCGCGCAACAAGCCGATCCCGCCGCTCGTTTCCTCGGTTTACGAGGTGTTGGGCATCACGATCTCGCTGAAGCAGATCATCATCATCATCATCACGGCGATCCTGTTGTCCGTGTTCTGGTACATCGTCAACAAGACGCCGCTCGGGCGCGCTCAGCGCGCAACGGAACAGGACCGCAAGATGGCGGCCCTCCTGGGTGTTGACGTCGACCGTACCATCTCGGTGACCTTCATCATGGGCGCAGCGCTCGCTGCTGTCGCCGGCACCATGTACTTGATGTATTATGGTGTGGTCGTCTTCACCGACGGATTTGTTCCGGGGGTCAAGGCCTTTACTGCAGCTGTTCTTGGCGGCATCGGCTCCTTGCCGGGCGCTGTTCTCGGCGGGTTGCTGATCGGCCTCATCGAGTCCCTCTGGTCCGCTTATTTCACTATCGACTACAAGGATGTTGCGACGTTCTCCATTCTCGCAATCGTCCTGATCTTCAAGCCGTCTGGCATACTCGGACGACCGGAAGTCGAGAAGGTATAAATCAATGGCAAACATTGCTTCTACATCTGCAAGCGCCGGCAGTGATCTGACGGCGCGGGCCCTGCGCGAGGCTGTCTTCGCGGGCCTTATCTCTCTCGGCCTCTTCGTCTTGTTCGTCGGCCTGAAGAGCGACCAGAACATTCGCAACGAGCTGGTCCTCAACCAGCGCTGGGGTCTGCTTGCGATCTTCGTGATCGTCGCCGCCGTCGGCCGGTTCCTGATGGTCGCCTATATCCAGCCGGCAATGGCGCGCCGCAAGGCCGCCAAGGCCGAAGCGGAGGAGGTCGTTAGGGAAGAGAGCTTCTTCAAGCGCAATTTCTCGAAGATCGCGATCATTGCGCTCGTTCTCTATCCGCCTGTGATCGTGGCGCTCGTCGGTGCGCAGGGCTCGCTGAAGTGGGTCGACAATTTCGGCGTCCAGATCCTGATCTACGTGATGCTCGCCTGGGGCCTCAACATCGTCGTCGGCCTGGCAGGTCTGCTGGACCTCGGCTATGTCGCCTTCTACGCGGTGGGTGCCTATTCCTACGCGCTGCTGTCGACTTATTTCGGGCTCTCCTTCTGGGTTCTGCTGCCGGTTGCCGGTATTCTCTCGGCCTGCTGGGGCATGGTCCTCGGATTCCCGGTCTTGCGGCTAAGGGGTGACTACCTGGCGATCGTCACGCTCGCCTTCGGGGAAATCATACGGCTTGTCCTCATAAACTGGACCGAAGTGACCAAGGGAACGTTCGGCGTCTCCGGCATCGCCAAGGCGACCCTGTTCGGCATCAAGTTCGACGCTTCCAAGGATGGTTTTGCAGCGATGATGGGGCTCCCCATGTCGTCGGCCTACTACAAGATCTTCCTGTTCTATTTGATCCTTGGCCTTTGCATGCTGACGGCCTTCGTCACCATCCGCCTTCGCCGGATGCCGATCGGCCGCGCCTGGGAAGCGCTGCGCGAGGACGAGATCGCCTGCCGCTCGCTCGGCATCAACACGGTCACGACAAAGCTTACCGCCTTTGCAACGGGCGCCATGTTCGGCGGCATCGCAGGTTCGTTCTTCGCCGTGCGCCAGGGTTTCGTCTCGCCGGAATCCTTCGTGTTCCTCGAATCCGCGGTCATTCTGGCGATCGTTGTTCTCGGTGGCATGGGTTCGCTCACCGGTATCGCCATCGCCGCGGTGGCGATGATCGGCGGCACGGAAATCCTGCGCGAGCTTTCCTTCCTGAAGGCGATCTTCGGACCGGACTTCACGCCTGAACTCTACCGTATGCTGATCTTCGGCCTGGCGATGGTCGTCGTGATGGTCTGGAAGCCGCGCGGTTTTGTCGGCTCGCGTGAGCCGACAGCGTTCCTGCGCGAACGCAAGGCGATCTCCGGCAGCTTCACCAAGGAAGGGCATGGCTGATGGCCCTCGAGACAACGACAATGACAAAAGATCCCATTCTCTCGGTTGAGCACCTGTCGATGCGCTTCGGCGGTCTCATGGCCATCAACGACTTCTCCTTCGAAGCCTATCGCGGTGACATCACCGCGCTGATCGGCCCGAACGGAGCCGGCAAGACCACGGTGTTCAACTGCATCACCGGCTTCTACAAGCCGACCATGGGCATGATCACCATGAAGCAGAAGTCCGGTAAGGAATATCTGCTGGAGCGCCTGCCGGATTTCGAGATCACCAAGCACGCCAAGGTCGCGCGCACCTTCCAGAACATCCGGATGTTCTCCGGCCTGACGGTGCTGGAAAACCTGCTGGTCGCACAGCACAACAAGCTGATGCAGGCGTCGGGCTATACCTTCCTCGGACTGCTCGGCTTTCCCGCCTACAAGCAGGCCTCGAAAGAATCGATCGAATTTGCCCGCCATTGGCTGGAAAAGGCGTCGCTGGTCGATCGTGCCGACGACCCGGCCGGCGATCTGCCCTATGGCGCCCAGCGGCGGCTCGAAATCGCCCGCGCCATGTGCACCGGACCGGAACTCCTATGCCTTGACGAGCCGGCAGCCGGTCTCAATCCGCGTGAATCGCTGGCGCTCAACGAGTTGCTGCAGGGTATCCGCGGCGAAACCGGCACCTCGATCCTGTTGATCGAGCACGACATGTCGGTGGTGATGGAGATTTCCGACCACGTGGTCGTTTTGGAATACGGTCAGAAGATTTCCGACGGCAACCCGGATTTCGTGAAGAACGATCCGAGGGTCATTGCGGCCTATCTGGGTGTCGAGGATGAAGAGGTCGAAGAGGTGATCGAAGAAATCGAGGAAATCGAAGGCGGACAGGGAGGATCCAAGCCATGAGCGCGCCTCTGCTGCAAGTAAAGGCCGTCGAGACCTACTACGGCAATATCCGGGCGCTGAACGGCGTCGACGTCGAAGTGCATCGCGGTGAAATCGTCTGCCTGATCGGCGCCAACGGCGCTGGCAAGTCGACGCTGATGATGACGATCTGCGGCAGCCCGCAGGCGCGCACCGGCGCGGTCATGTTCGAAGGTGAGGAAATTACCCGCATGCCGACGCACGAGATCGCGCGTCTTCGCATCGCGCAGTCGCCGGAAGGCCGTCGCATTTTTCCGCGCATGACCGTATTCGAAAACCTGCAGATGGGCGCAAGCCTCGACAACCTCAAACATTTCAACGAGGACGCCGAGAAGGTGTTCTCGCTGTTCCCGCGACTTAAGGAGCGCCAGGCTCAACGCGGCGGTACGCTTTCGGGCGGCGAGCAGCAGATGCTGTCGATCGCCCGCGCGCTGATGGCGCGCCCGAAGCTCCTTTTGCTGGACGAGCCATCGCTCGGCCTGGCGCCGCTGATCGTTAAGGGCATCTTCGAAGCCATCAAGAAGCTGAACAAGGAAGAGGGACTGACCGTGTTCCTCGTCGAGCAGAATGCGTTCGGCGCCTTGAAGCTTTCCGACCGCGGTTACGTGATGGTCAACGGCCGCGTGACGATGAGCGGCTCGGGCAAGGAACTGCTCGCCAATCCGGAAGTCCGCGCGGCCTATCTCGAAGGCGGCCGCCATTGATGCGCCGCATCTGGAGTTTGTGACATGCAGGGTATTCTCTACGAAGAAGTGTCGGTCTGGCAGTTTCTTTTCATCACCTGTGTTCTGGGCGGCTGGACCGCGTGGAGAACGGGAAAGAGCGTCGCCGAGGGCTGGGAGGAGCTTCCGCGCCTCTTCGTCTATGTGGCGCTGCTGGGGCTTGGGATCCGCTTCGTGCACCACGCCCTGTTCGGAGGTACGATGTTCAGTCTGCATTACTATATCGTGGACACGGTCGTACTTTTGTTGTTTGCTACCGCAGGTTTCCGGTACTACCGGACCAAGCAAATGACCAATAACTACTATTGGCTCTATGAGAAGGCTTCGCCTTTCTCCTGGAAAGCCAAATAATGGGAACAGCGCGCGCCGGCCGCCGCGGCCGGTGCGAAAGAAATACCGGCGCGAATTACGGTGGGCATTGCGCAGGTTGGTAACGAGACCCGCTCGGATAATTGGGAGTAACAAAATGAAAAAGTCTCTTCTGTCGGCCGTTGCGCTGTCGGCAATGGTCGCTTTCAGCGGCACCGCATGGGCTGATATTCTCGTTGGCGTTGCTGGCCCGCTGACCGGCCCGAACGCTGCGTTCGGTGCACAGCTGCAGAAAGGTGCCGAACAGGCTGCTGCAGACATCAATGCTGCCGGCGGTATCAATGGGGAACAGATCAAGGTTGTACTCGGCGACGACGTTTCCGACGCCAAGCAGGGCGTTTCGGTCGCCAACAAGTTCGTCGCTGACGGCGTGAAGTTCGTTGTCGGCCACTTCAACTCGGGCGTGTCCATCCCGGCTTCGGAAGTCTATGCCGAAAACGGCATTCTCCAGGTAACGCCGGCTTCCACCAACCCGCAGTTCACCGAGCGCGGCCTCTGGAACACCTTCCGCACTTGCGGTCGTGACGACCAGCAGGGCGCAGTTGCCGGCGCCTTCCTTGCCGCCAACCACAAGGACGCCAAGATCGCCGTCATTCACGACAAGACCCCTTATGGTCAGGGCCTTGCCGACGAAACCAAGAAGTCGATGAACGAAGCCGGCCTCAATGAAGCCCTCTATGAAGGCATCAACACCGGCGACAAGGACTTCTCGGCCCTCATCGCCAAGATGAAGGAAGCCGGCGTCTCGATCGTCTACTACGGCGGTCTGCACACCGAAGCTGGCCTGATCATGCGCCAGATGAAGGACCAGGGCCTCAAGGCTACCCTGATGTCGGGCGACGGTATCGTTTCGAACGAACTGGCCTCGATCGCAGGCGACGCTGTTGACGGCACGCTGATGACGTTTGCTCCGGATCCGCGCAAGAACCCGGCTGCCAAGGAACTCGTCGAGAAGTTCCGCGCCGCCGGCTTCGAACCGGAAGCCTACACGCTCTACGCCTACGCTGCTCTGCAGGTTGTCGCCGAAGCTGCCAAGGCTGGCGGCACGACCGATCCGCAGGCCGTTGCCGAAGCGATCAAGGCCAAAGGCCCGTTCAAGACCGCAATTGGCGAACTCGGCTATGACGAAAAGGGCGACATCACCCGTCCGGACTACGTCATGTACACCTGGAAGAAGGGTGAAGACGGCAAGTACAGCTACTTCGAAAACGAGTAAATCTCGCTTCGAGGTTCGTTGAACCACGTCAGAACTTCGAAAGCCCGGCGAGCGATCGCCGGGCTTTTTGTTTCTGGACGGGTGTTAACGGGGATGGCGATGATTCTCGTCGGACTTCGCCTCGGCAAGGCATTGCACCGGGCCTCTTTCGTTGGGCCGCGCGGGCTGTCTCTCGCCGTCATTTCGTGCACTATCGCCGAACGATTCTGTTTTTAGAGGTTGTCCCATGAGTTCCAAGCCGCGCATTCTCGTCACCCGCCGTTGGCCCGAAGCGGTGGAGCGCGTGCTGGCCGAGCGGTTTGATGGCGTCTTGAACGAGAGCGACGTACCGATGTCGGCCGATCAGCTGGCAAAGGCGCTGCGCGGCTTTGACGCGGTGCTGCCGACGGTCTCCGACCGCCTGCCGGCAAGCCTGTTCGACGGCGGCGACATCAGGGCAAAGATCCTCGGCAACTATGGTGTCGGTTACAACCACATCGATGTTGCCGCCGCCAAGGCCGCAAACATCGCCGTTACCAACACGCCCGGCGTTCTGACCGATTGCACTGCCGATATCGCCATGACGCTGCTGCTTGCCGTCGCGCGGCGTGCGGGCGAAGGGGAGCGTCAGATCAGGGCCGGCGAATGGACCGGCTGGCGGCCGACCCACATGATTGGCAGCAAGGTGACCGGCAAGACGCTGGGGATCATCGGTTTCGGCCGCATCGGCAAGGCGATGGCAAAACGCTGCCATTTCGGGTTCGACATGGAGGTGGTGTTCTACAACCGCTCGCGTGTCGATGCGGCGGAAGCCGCACGCTATGGCGCGCGCCAGCTCGGTACCGTCGACGAGGTGCTTGCGATTGCGGATTTCGTCTCGTTGCACTGCCCCGGCGGTGGCGAGAACCGGCACCTCATCAATGCCGAGCGGCTGGCGATGATGAAAAAGGGCGCCTATCTCGTCAACACCGCGCGCGGCGATGTGGTCGACGAGCCGGCGTTGATCGAGGCGCTGAAGAACGGAGTGATCAAAGGCGCCGGCCTCGATGTTTTCGAGGCGGAACCGAATGTGCCGGAGGGCCTGCGGGCGCTCGAAAATGTCGTTCTGCTGCCGCATCTCGGCAGCGCGACCGAGGAGACACGCGTCGCGATGGGCATGAAGGTGGTCGACAACATCACCGCCTTCTTCGAGGGGCGAGAGCCGCCGGATAGGGTCGCCTGAGATGGTGGCTGTTTGATGGGCAAACGCTGCCCATAAAGCAATCACCTTGCCGATTTTCTTTGCAAAACAATAGCTTGACTTGGCGCCTCGGGATGCCGACGATGTCGGCCGATGAACATGAGCAATGCGGCTATCATCGCCCCGCAGCGGGCGTTCGGAAAAGGACGACTGGTCGCGAAAGTGGCCGTCGGTCAAACGCGCGTTGCCGAGCTTTACCAGGAAGGCTGCGCAAAGATTCGGCTGCCGAAAACCTTCGATACTTCGATGGAAGCCGTGCTGATCAACTCGTCGGGTGGGCTCACCGGCGGCGACCGCATGCTCTGGGAGATCGAGGCCGGTGCGGCGACCGAGCTCACCGTCACCACGCAGGCCTGCGAGAAGATCTACAAGGCGAGTGCCGGCACGGTCGATGTCACGACACGCATCGACGTGGCGGCTGGCGCACGCGTCGATTGGCTGCCGCAGGAGACGATCCTGTTCGACCGCGCATCGCTGACACGCTCGCTCGATGTCGAGCTCGAGGACGGCGCGACGTTCCTTGCCGTCGAGGCCGTGCTGCTCGGCCGCAAGGCGATGGGCGAAGCGATGCAGACAGGCCTCTTGCGAGATCGCTGGCGCATTCGCGTCGGCGGCCGGCTGTTGCATGCCGAAAACCTGACCTTTGCCGATGATATCGCCGCTCTTGTCGCCCGGACTGCAGTGCTCGGCGGCAGCGTGGCATTTGCGACGCTGTTCTACACCGGACCGGATTGTGAATTGCTGCTGCCGCGGCTGCGCGCACTCCTCGAAACGCAAGTGGGGGCGGGCGTCAGCCACATCAAGCTCGGTGGTCGCGACAAGCTGGTTGCGCGCTTTGCTGCCGCGGACGGCTTCTCGCTCAGAAAAATCCTCATCCCGGTCATTTCGCACTTGCGCAAGCAAGAGACAGTGCCGAAAGTCTGGGTCCTCTAATCCACAATCAAACCGGTGGCGACGCATGAATCTTACCCCGCGCGAAAAGGACAAGCTGTTGATTTCCATGGCTGCGATGGTTGCCCGCCGCCGCCTGGAGCGCGGACTCAAGCTTAATCATCCAGAGGCGATCGCGCTGATTACTGACTTCGTTGTCGAAGGTGCGCGTGACGGCCGATCGGTCGCGGAGCTGATGGAGGCGGGCGCCCATGTGATCACCCGTGCACAGGTGATGGAGGGGATCGCGGAGATGATCCACGACATCCAGGTGGAGGCGACCTTCCCTGACGGTACCAAGCTCGTCACTGTGCACGAACCGATCCGCTGAGGAGGCTGAGACATGTTGGCACTGCGTCCGAACTGCGAATGCTGCGACAAGGATCTGCCGCCAGAGAGCCGCGACGCGATGATCTGCACCTTCGAGTGCACCTTTTGCGTCGATTGTGTCGAAGGCACGCTCGGTGGCACCTGCCCGAACTGCGGCGGCGAGTTTACCCGGCGCCCGGTACGCCCGGCCGCGCTGCTTGTGAAATATCCGGCATCGACCGAACGGGTGCTGAAGCCGCTCGGCTGCGCCGACGTCGACGCGGCCTGACAAGGGAGAGGGAACTCAGATGATCCCAGGGGAAATCATTGCCGCAAGCGGCGATATCGAACTCAACCACGGGCTTGAGACGGTGACGATCGAGGTCTCCAATACCGGCGACCGGCCGGTGCAGGTCGGCAGCCACTATCACTTTGCCGAGACCAATGCCGGGCTCGACTTCGATCGCAGTGCCGCCCATGGCAAACGACTGGACATTCCCGCAGGCACCGCCGTCCGCTTCGAGCCGGGACAGAAAAGACAGGTCACGCTCATCCCGCTTTCGGGCAAGCGCGAGGTTTTTGGTTTCCGCCAGCAGGTCATGGGAAAGCTTTGAGCATGATGATGCGAACGACGCTTATCGCGAGCGCCTTGCTGCTGGCGGCCATGCCCGCGCTGGCGCAGGAGGATGATGTCGATTGCGCCAATGCAATGACGCAGGCGGATATGAACATCTGCTCCAACAAGGATTATGAGGCGGCCGACGCTGAACTCAACACGGTCTACAAGCAGACCGTTGCGGCGATGCGGGCCAAGGACAAGGAACTGGGTGACATCAGCGCCGACTATGTCGGCGCGGAGGAGGCGTTGAAGAAGGCGCAGCGCGCCTGGATCGGCTACCGCGACGGCCAGTGCGAGCTTGCCGGCTTCGAAGCGCGCGGCGGATCGATGGAGCCGATGCTGGTATCCGGCTGCCTGGCGCAGCTGACTGCGGCCCGCACCACGGAACTCAAAGAGCTGCTCGAGCCCACGGAAAACTAGCGCTGATGTCTGGCCGCACCATCATGATCGTGGGGAATGGAGAAGTGCCGGAAGGCGCTGCGGCAACGATCGATACGGCCGATGTCGTCATTCGTTTCAACGATTGCCGTTCTGTCGGCACCGGCGGGGCGAGGACCGATATCGTCGCCGTCTGCAATACTGGCCGGCCGGCGCTTGCCATGCTTGGTGGCGGGCGCTGGAAGAACAGCGCCGCCGTGCGGCAGGCACGCGAGATCTGGAGCGTTCGGTCGGCTGAAAAGTTTGCCGGCATGCGCGCGGCACTGGCCGAAACGCATCCGGATCTCGACGACTTCTGCGACGACTACACTTGCGGTTTCGAGAGTTTTACAACGGCGACCGGCCGGGTGCATCGGGTCGTCCCCCTCGCAGCGCACGAGCAGCTGGACCGGGATCTGTCGCGGTTCGCGCCCACGCCTTATGTCGTGCCGTCGAGCGGCATGGTCGTGATTGCCGACGTGCTTTCCGGTTTTGCATCGGCCGACGATCTGGTCGTTCTGGCTGGCTTCGGCCATGTCGGTTGGGAGTGGCATCCCTTTGCCGCCGAGCGCCGGTACGTCGACGCACTTGCGGCCGAGGGCCGTCTTCGCCGTCTTTCCCCTTCTTCTTCAGACTTGTCCCAAGGAGCCTGAACCCATGCCCTACAAAATGTCGCGCGCGGCCTATGCCAACATGTTCGGCCCGACGGTCGGCGACAAGGTTCGGCTGGCCGACACGGAACTGTTCATCGAGGTGGAGAAGGATTTCACCACCTATGGCGAAGAAGTGAAGTTCGGCGGCGGCAAGGTGATCCGCGACGGCATGGGCCAAAGCCAGGTGACGCGAGCGGCGGGTGCGGTCGACACCGTGATCACCAACGCGCTGATCGTCGACCACTGGGGCATCGTCAAGGCGGATATCGGGCTGAAGGACGGGCGCATCGCGGCGATCGGCAAGGCCGGCAATCCCGATATGCAGCCTGGCGTGACGATCATCGTCGGTCCGGGCACCGAGGTGATCGCCGGCGAGGGCAAGATCGTCACCGCCGGCGGCATGGACAGCCATATCCACTTCATCTGCCCGCAGCAGATCGAGGAAGCGCTGATGAGCGGGCTCACCTGCATGCTCGGCGGCGGCACGGGGCCGGCGCATGGCACGCTCGCGACCACCTGCACGCCCGGGCCCTGGCATCTCGCCCGCATGATCGAGGCTGCGGACGCCTTCCCGATGAACCTTGCCTTTGCCGGCAAGGGCAATGCCTCGCTGCCCGCCGCGCTGGTCGAGATGGTGCTTGCGGGCGCGACCTCGCTGAAGCTGCACGAGGATTGGGGCTCGACGCCGGCTGCCGTCGACTGCTGCCTTGGTGTTGCCGACGAGTACGATGTGCAGGTGATGATCCACACCGACACGTTGAACGAGAGCGGTTTCGTCGAGGACACGATCGCGGCGATCAAGGGCCGCACGATCCATGCCTTCCACACGGAAGGGGCGGGTGGCGGCCATGCGCCGGATATCATCAAGATCTGCGGCCAGCCGAACGTCATTCCGTCGTCGACCAACCCGACCCGACCCTACACCAAGAACACGCTGGCCGAGCACCTGGATATGCTGATGGTCTGCCATCACCTGTCGCCGTCGATCCCCGAGGATATCGCCTTTGCCGAAAGCCGGATCCGTAAGGAGACGATCGCCGCCGAAGACATCCTGCACGATATCGGTGCGTTCTCGATCATCTCGTCCGATAGCCAGGCGATGGGCCGCGTCGGCGAGGTGGCGATCCGCACCTGGCAGACGGCCGACAAGATGAAGCGCCAGCGCGGCGCGCTGCCGCAGGAAACCGGCGACAACGACAATTTCCGGGTCAAACGCTATATCGCCAAATACACCATCAACCCGGCGATCGCCCATGGCCTCAGCCATGAGATCGGTTCGCTCGAAGTCGGCAAGCGCGCCGACCTCGTCCTCTGGAAACCGGCTTTCTTCGGCGTCAAGCCCGACATGGTGCTGATCGGCGGAACGATCGCCGCAGCACCGATGGGCGACCCCAACGCCTCGATCCCGACGCCGCAGCCGGTGCACTACCGGCCGATGTTCGGCGCCTATGGCAAGAGCCGCACGAACTCCTCCGTCACCTTCGTCTCGCAGGCCTCGCTCGATGGCGGGTTGGCGGCCAGGCTCGGCGTTGCCAAACAGCTCGTCGCCGTCAAGAACACCCGCGGCGGCATCGGCAAGGCATCGATGATCCACAACAACCTGACGCCGCATGTCGAGGTCGATCCGGAGACCTACGAAGTGCGGGCCGATGGCGAGCTCCTCACCTGCGAGCCGGCGACGGTTCTGCCGATGGCGCAGCGTTATTTCCTGTTCTGAGCGGCAAACGATTTTGTCTCGAAAAAGCGGTAGCTGGCGGGCCTTCAAGTGGACCGCCTACGGGGTGTCGGGTCTTGTCCTGGCAGTCGTCCTCGGGATGGTCGTGCCGCGACCGCTGTTGCCGAAGACGGCCACGGCCGCTGCGGTTGAGCCGGCTGTTGCCGGCGAACGCGTCCTGATCCTCGCCAGTCCGATCCACACCGATATCGCCATTCCCCTCAATGACGAGACGCGGACGCGGTTTGCCTTCGCCGGCGAGGCAGGCGTGCCTCTGGATCACCCGGAGGCGCGATGGCTGATCTTCGGCTGGGGTGGCCGCTCGTTCTACCTGGAAACGCCGACATGGTCGGAGCTGAAGCCAATGCCGGTCTTGAGGGCGCTGGCGCTCGACCGTTCCGTTATGCATGTCGATATTGCCGGGGCGATCGTCGAACCCCAGCCGTCGGTTACGAGCGTTGACCTCAAGCGCGCCGAGTTCGAGAAGCTGATGACGTTCATCTCCGGAAGCTTTGCCAGGAACGGCGGCGCCGTCTTTCCGATCGAGGGCTTTTCCTATGGTTATGCCGACCGCTTCTTTGAGGCGGAGGGCAGCTTCAATGCACTGTTTGGATGCAACACCTGGACGGCGCGGGCATTGAGAGAAGCCGGACTGCAGACGGGGTTCTGGAATCCCTTGCCTTCCACTCTTGGCCTGTCCCTGCGGCTACACAACTGAGACATTGTCCGCGCCGGTTCGGGATCGCCACAGGCATGCGCTTGTCGCATGTCTGCCATGCGCGGGTGTGAATCGACGCCTTTCGTGCTGCACCGCAGCGGAATTTCCGGTAGGAAACGAGCTGATATTTTCCTCGATCGCGACTGTTCTCCCAAGGCCGCTCGCAATCGAGTGCCTGCACTGAAGGAGATGACCATGCTCGGCAGAAAAGTACCCTCCGTAACGTTCCGCACCCGCGTTCGCGATGAAGCCGTCGGCGGCTCCAACCCGTTCCGTTGGCACGACGTTTCCTCCGACGATTACTTCGCCGGCAAGCGTGTCGTGTTGTTTTCGCTGCCGGGCGCCTTCACGCCCACCTGCTCGACCTTCCAGCTGCCCGACTTCGAAAAGCTGACGGCCGAGTTCCGCTCCGAAGGCGTTGACGAAATCTACTGCATCTCGGTCAACGACGCCTTCGTGATGAACGCCTGGGGCAAGTCGCAGAGCCTCGAGAACGTCAAGCTGATCCCCGATGGCTCGGGCGAGTTCACCCGCAAGATGGGCATGCTCGTCGCCAAGGATAATCTCGGCTTCGGCATGCGCTCCTGGCGCTATGCTGCCGTTGTCAACAACGGTGTCGTCGAACAGTGGTTCGAAGAGGAAGGCTACTCCGACAATTGCGACAGCGATCCCTACGGCGTTTCCTCGCCGCAGAACATTCTCGAGACGCTGAAGTCGCAGAAGCTCGCAGCCTGATCCGGCTGACGACGGATCGATTTTTGAAACCCCGGTGCTAGCGCCGGGGTTTTTTCTTGCTACAGTGCCAGGCAGAAAAGATGTCGAGGGTTCAATGGTTTACATTATTGCATATCTGACGGCGCACCCGGGCAAGGGCGTGGAAATCCTGACGCTGGCCGAGCCCCTGATCGAAGGAACGCGGCGGGAGGCAGGCTGCATCAGCTACGAGCTCTATCAAAAGCCTGCCGATCCCGACGCGCTGGTGTTTGTCGAAACCTGGAAGGACAAGGCCGCGGTCGACGCCCATTTTGCCGAGCCGCATCTGAAGGCGTTCCAGGTCGCGACGGCGGATCTGCTGGTCGAAGCGCGCATCGAGCTCGTGCACCCGGAAAAGGTCGAGGTGCTCTGAGATGCCCTATCGGTCGACCGAGGTACTTTCGCCCGGACCCAGGGACGAGGCGCCGTTGCACAGCATCACCTTGGCCCACGATGCGCGGCATCTGCGCCGCAAGCTGCTGCATCTCGAAAACGACGATGTCGTCATGCTTGACCTGAAGGAAGCGGTGATGCTGGCCGACGGCGACCTGCTGGTGCTCGAGGGTGGCGGTCATATCCGCATCGTTGCGGCATCCGAAGCGCTTTACGAGATCCGTCCGCGCGACCCGTTGCATCTCGTCGAACTGGCCTGGCATCTGGGCAATCGCCACCTCCCGGCGCAGATCGAGACAGGCCGCATCCTGATTTCCCGCGATCCGGTCATTCGGGCGATGCTTGAGGGGCTGGGGGCGGCGGTCGTCGAAATCTCCGAGCCGTTCCATCCGCTGCGCGGCGCTTATCACGCGGCCGGAGGCCACGATCACGGCCACCACCATCACCATGGCTGAACGGGTCGACACGCAGGCGCTGCTTCGCCTCGTGACCTGGCTGTCGCCGGCTTTCCCGGTCGGCGCCTTCTCCTATTCGAACGGGTTGGAGCAGGCAGTTCACGATGGCCATGTCAGCGATATCGAGAGCCTGCGGCTGTGGCTGGAGACGCTTCTTTGCCACGGATCCGGCTGGAACGATGCGGTGCTGCTTGGCGAAGCCTATCGCGGTTTCGGCGAGCCGGTGCAGCTTCAATCCGTGATCGAGCTTGCCGAGGCGATGGCGGCAAGTTGCGAACGGCACATGGAAACCATGCTGCAGGGCGAAGCCTTTCTGGCGGCAGCGCGGCATTGGCCGCACACCGTGCTCGATCGGCTGGGAGAAAGAACCGCCTATCCGGTCGCCGTCGGTGCGGTTGCGGGTGCCCACGCCACAGGCCTCGAGCCGGCGATTGCCGCCTATCTGCATGCGTCCGTATCCAATGCCGTATCGGTGGCCATTCGCTGCGGCGTCACCGGCCAACGTGACGGCGTCGGGCTGATCGCAGCCCTTGAGCCGACCATCGCTGCAGTGGCGCGAAAGGCGAGCGCCGCATCGCTGGAAGACCTTGGCTCGGCCACGATCGCAGCCGATATTTCATCTCTCAGACACGAGACCCTGCATTCGCGGCTGTTCCGCTCGTAAGCGTGCGCGGCCATAGAGCGTTTCCAGTTCGGACGGAGACGTGGAAACGCTCTATCTCTTTGTTTTTACGCGTTTCCTAGCGGAGAAGGTTTCACGCTTTTCCTGGAAATGCTCTAGAAAGGAACGTCACATGGCATCGAAGAATGGTCCCCTGCGTGTCGGCATCGGCGGGCCTGTCGGTTCGGGTAAGACGGCGCTGACGGACAAGCTCTGCAAGGCGATGCGGGAGAATTACTCGGTCGCGGTCGTGACCAACGACATCTACACCAAGGAAGATGCCGAAGCGCTGGTGCGCATGCAGGCGCTGCCGTCGGACCGCATCGTCGGCGTCGAGACCGGCGGATGCCCGCACACGGCTATCCGCGAGGATGCGACAATCAACTTGCAGGCAATCGCCGATCTCAACCGTCGCTTTCCCGATCTCGATATCGTCTTCATCGAATCCGGCGGCGACAATCTGGCCGCCACCTTCTCGCCTGATCTGGCCGACCTGACGATCTATGTCATCTCCGTCTGCCAGGGCGAGGAAATCCCGCGCAAGGGCGGGCCGGGCATCACCAAATCTGACCTGCTTGTCATCAACAAGCGGGATCTGGCGCCCTATGTCGGCGCCGACCTCGACGTCATGGATCGTGACGCGACCCGGATGCGGGCGGAAAAGCCCTTTGTCTTCACCGACATGAAACGCGGCGACGGCGTCAACCGGATCGTCGATTTCCTGACGCTGCATGGCGGGCTTAGCTCGAGGTAGCGCCTGGGTCGAGCCGGGGCCACAGGGAGGAATGGTCGTCCTTCGTGATCGTGGGCGACGAGATTCCGCTTTTGCGTTGTGGCCTGCTGCGACCGCTAGCTAGAGCGCTTCCGATTTAGACGGAACCGCACAAACGCTCTATCTCTTTGTTTTTACGCATTTCCGGACGGAAAACCGCTTCGCACTTTTCCTGGAAATGCTCTAGAACCGTTCCAGCGCCTGACGGTCGTGGATCTCGATCATGCGTCCTTTAACGGTGACGCCGGAGCGGCGAAGAGCCGAAAAGGCCCGCGACAGCGCCTCTGGCGCCAGGCCCAGCTTGCCCGCCAGCACATTCTTCTGGAACGGCAGCCGGAACGAGAAGGTCGTCGAGCCATCCGGGCAGTGACCGAGGATGTAGCTCGCGACCCGCTGTGGCGCCGTCAGAAGACGATCCTCTGCCAGGCAGTCCTCGGCCATCTGGCCATGACGGCAGAGCAGCTCCATCAGCGCCTGGGCAATATCCGGATGCTGCTCGGCGAGCTTGCGCAGATTGCGGCTGTCGAGGCGGGCGATGGTCGAGGACCCGATGGCCTGTGCGTTGGCGGTGGCGCGGTGCCCGAGGAACATGGCGCTTTCACCGAAGAGCTCACCCTTTGGAAAGACGGCGATGTCGGCCTCGCGCCCATCCTTGCCGAGCCGGTAGACGCGCACAAGGCCGGACAGGACGCAGAAGACGCTGTCAATGGGTTCGTCCTGATGAAACAGAATGTCGTGTTCTTCGTGGTTCGTTACGACGGCGCCTTCGAGAACGGCATCGGATGCTGTCGGTGACAGCTTCTCGAAGAAGCGGGAGCCCAGCAGCACCGCTCTGTCATTCGAGTTCAATCGCAAGGTCTTCATCACACCGGCCCTGAGGTAAAGTCTAGAGCGTTTCCGCCTTAGAAGGAGCACGAAAACGCTCTTGCTCCCCGTTTTTACGCATCTCCCGACGAAAAGCTGCTTCGCACTTTCCTGGAAATGCTCTGGTGTCAGGGTAACCGGGCTTTTGAAACGTCAATTGACCTCGATCAAACAATTCTCACAAAAAAGCCCGCACCGGTGGGTGCGGGCCCGATTTTCAGGTGATTTTTGGCCACTATTCGGCAGCGAGCGCCGGATGATTGATTACCTTGCCCGTTTGCTTGCCTTTCGACTGCCCGTCCTCAATCGTTTTCAGGCGCTCTTCCAGGCCCTCGATCGTCTTGCCCTGGTCGTTGACGAATTCGGTCAACGCCTCGCGGTCGAGCGGCAGGTTTTCCTCGTCCTTCTTGCCGACGAGGCGGCCGAAGATCCAGGCGAGCAGGCGCGACAGATCATCCATGATCAGGAAGAAGGACGGTACCACGACGAGGCTGAGGATCGTCGAGACGATGATGCCGCCGATGACCGCGATCGCCATCGGCGCCCGGAACGAACCACCTTCGCCGACGCCGAGTGCTGAGGGCAGCATGCCCGCCGACATGGCGATCGAGGTCATGATGATCGGGCGGGCGCGCTTGCGGCCCGCTTCGATCATTGCCTGCGTGCGATCCATGCCGTGGTGCATCATCTCGATACCGAAATCGACCAGCAGGATCGCGTTCTTGGTGACGATGCCCATCAGCATGAGGATACCGATCAGAACCGGCATCGACAGCGAGTTCTGCGTCAGGATCAGGCCGGCAGCGACACCGCCCATGGCAAGCGGCAGCGAGAACAGGATGGTGAAGGGCTGGATCACATCCTTGAACAGCAGGATCAGCACCACCAGCACCAGCATCAGGCCGAGCAGCATGGCATTGACGAAGCTTTCCTGCATCTCCTCCTCGACCTCGGCGTCACCGCTCTTGAGGAGTTGAACCGTGCTCGGCATCTCGGCATCGTTTGCAATCTGCTCGAACCGTGCAGAGGCGGTGTTCAGCGCCACGCCGATCGGGAGATCGGCGCCAAGTGCAACGACACGGTTGCGATCGTAACGTTTGATCGAACTCGGGCCTTCTGAATAGTTGATATCGGCAACGCTCGACAGCGGCACCGTCAAGCCCGAAGCGGTCTGGATCTTCAGGTTGCGGATCGCGGCGATATCCGTGCGGAAGTCACGGTTGATCTGGACGCGGATCGGTATGAGCCGACCATCGAGGGCAATCTTCGTCAGCGCCGCGTCGATATCGCCGATTGTGGCAACACGGATGACTTCCGAGATTTGCGCGGTGGTAATGCCAAGGCGTGACATCTGCTCGTCACGCGGACGGATCTGCAACTCTGGACGGGGCAGGGCGCCGTCAGGGCTGACATTGGCCAGGAGTGGATCGCTGCGCAGCTTGGCTTCGAGAATTGCAACGGCCTGGTCCAGATCCGTCTCGTTGTTCGAGAGCAGGTTGAAGGACAGCTCTCGCTCACCGCGGTCGTTGAGCTTGATGACCCGGACGTCCGGAATATCCCGGACGCGGGCAAAGATTTCCTTTTCGATCTGGGCCTGAGGAATGATGCGGCCATCTGGCTCAAGCTTCGGCAGGTATTGGCCGATGACCGGCAGGCCGCCAATGACGTCGTTGACGATCTTGTTGAGAAGCGAGTGGTCGCGCTTTTCCAGCAGCACCGTCACGGTAGCCCGGCGCAGTTCCAGGTCGCCCTTGGGTGAGGCACCGCCGAGCACGAAGACGCTGTCCACGCCCTCGAGGTCCTTGACCCTCTCATAGATCTGCGCGGTCGTGCGGTCCGTGTCTTCGAGCATGGCATCCGGGGCCAGTTCGACGGAGAGGCTGACGCGCGACGTGTCGTCCGGGGGCAGGAAGCCGCCGGGCACGAACAGGAACAGCGCGGCCATGGAGGCCACGGTGACGCCGATGGCGATGAGCACCGTTAGGTAGCGCATGTACCAGCGCTTCGTGGTTGCATGAACCAGGCGCGTATACTTGCGCATCAGGTAGCCGTCTTCGAGATGATGTCCATCAAGTTTGGATGGACGCATCAGATAGGCGGCCATGACGGGCGTGATCAGCCGTGCAACCAGCAGCGAGAAGAACACCGAGACGGCGACAGTCAGGCCGAACTGGATGAAGTACTGGCCAACGATGCCCGGCATGAACGACACCGGTATGAACACCGCGATGATCGTGAACGTGGTCGCGATAACCGCAAGGCCGATTTCGTCTGCTGCTTCGATCGCCGCCCGATAGGGCGACTTGCCCATATGGATATGCCGCTCGATGTTCTCGATCTCGACGATCGCGTCATCGACGAGAATGCCGGTCGCCAGCGTCAGCGCCAGGAAGCTGACGAGATTGAGCGAGAAGCCGAGCAGTTCCATGACCCAGAAGGTCGGTACCGCCGAGAGCGGCAGGGCGACGGCGCAAATCAGCGTGGCGCGCCAGTTTCGCAGGAACAGCATGACGACGATGACGGCAAGCAGTGCGCCTTCCATCAGCGTATGCAGGGCCGCTTCATAGTTGCCGTAGGTGAAGTAGACGGAATCGTCGACCATCTCGATGGTGACGTCAGGGTTGGCCGCGCGGATCTTTTCCAGCGACTTGGCAACGGTTTCGGCAACGCTGACTTCACTGGCACCCTTGGCCCGGAAGACCGCGAAGGTGACGCCGGGATTGCCGTTGAAGCGCGAAAAGGAGCGGGGCTCCTCATAGGTATCGGTCACGGTGCCGAGTTCGGAAAGACGCACGAAGCGACCGCTTGGCACCGAGATCATCGTGTTGGCAAGCTGGTCGACATTGCGGGCGTCGCCGAGCGTACGGATCGCCTGTTCGCTGCCGCCCACCTGACCGCGGCCGGAGCCCAGGTCCATGTTCATGCGTCGAAGCTGGCCATTGACGTCGGCGGCGGTGATCCCCAGCGAATTCAGCTTGTCCTCGCTAAGCTCGACGCGAACCTCGCGGTCGGCACCGCCGTAGCGATCGACCCGGCCGATGCCGCTCTTGCCCTGAATTTCGCGCTTGATGACGTCGTCAACGAACCACGAGAGTTCTTCCAGCGACATGCCCGGTGCAGAGACGGAGAAGCTCTGGATCGCCTGGCCTTCGACGTCGACCTTGGAGACGATGGGCTCTTCGATCGAGGTGGGCAGGTCGCCGCGGATGCGGTCGATGGCGTCCTTGACGTCCTGGACGGCCTGGGTCGTGGGTACTTCCATACGGAAGATCACGGCCGTGGTCGATGTGCCGTCGTTGATCGTCGACTGGATATGGTCGACGCCGGTGACGCTGGCGACCGCGTCCTCGATTTCCTTGGTGACCTGGGTTTCGAGTTCGGCCGGCGAGGCACCGCTCTGCGCCACGCTGATCGACACGATCGGCACGTCGATGTTGGGGAAGCGGGTGATCGGCAGGCTGAAGAACGACTGATAGCCGAGCACCAGCAGCACGAAGAAGGCGAGGATCGGAGCGATCGGATTTCGGATGGACCAGGCTGAGAAGTTCATGGTCACGGTTCCTGTCAGTTGGTCGCTGGTTGCGCTGGTTTGACGGGGTTGATGCGGTCGCCGTCGCGCACATAGGCGCCGGCCCTGGCGACAACCTCTTCGCCGGCCTTCAACCCCTCGACCACCTCGACGAACTTGCCATCGGAGATGCCGGTCGTCACCGGGATGATGTTGACCACACCGTTGTCGACCTTGCGCACGATGGTCTTGCCGTTCTCATTGGTAACCGCCGTTTGCGGCAGAACGACAGCTGTTTTCTCTTCGGCGGTGATGATGGCGCTGGCATACATGCCGGAGCGTGCCTTGGCGGTGTCCTTGAGGCTGATGAACACGGTGCCGAGCCGGGAAACGGGATCGACCGTCGGGGCGATCAGGCGGATGGCGCCCTCGACCTTGGTGTTCCCGCCGGCAAGCGTGATCGTCGCCGGCTGGCCGACGGCAAGCTTGATGATGTCGGCTTCGGCGACATCCGCTTTCATCTCGATCGCGCCATCGCGGATCATCGCAAACAGCGGTTCGCCGCTGCCATTGGCGATCGCACCGATCTTGGCGTTCTTGGCGGAAATGACGCCGGCGACCGGGGCCTTGACCTCGGTGCGGGTGAGGCGAAGATCGATGTCGTCGATCTGGGACTGCGCCACCTTGATATCGGCCTTGGAGACCGCAGCGGCCTGTTCGGCGGAGCGGACCCGGGCACGGGTGGCCGCGGCAAGAGCGCGGACGCGATCGGCTTCCGCCGTCGAAACGGTGCCGTTCTTGGCAAGCTCCGCGTTGCGATCGCTGACGCGTGTCGCTTCTTCGGAATTGGCCTTTGCTTCGCTAAGTTGAGCGGTGAGCTGCGCCAGCCCGGCTTCCGCCTTGGCGAGCGCCGCTTCGAGCTGGCTCTTTTCAAGCCGCAGCGCGTCGTCGTTGAGAACCACCAGCACGCTGCCTGCTTCGACCTTGTCGCCGATATCGACATTGAGCGAGCGGATCGACAAGCCCTCGACCAGCGGCGCGACATAGATCTGCTCAACCGCCTGTATCGTCCCGGTTGCAACGACGCGATCGCTGATCGACTGATCGACTGCCTCGGTCACGACGATCGACGGCAGGCTCTGCGCGGGCTGCGCCTTGGCTGGTTCCTCGGCAAATGCACTTGAAAACGGAGCAATCATCATCGCAACGCAAACGCTGAGAGCAGGTAATACTTTCTGAGCCATCGGCTTTACAATCCTGGCAACGGAAACGACATAAAAAGGAACTGTGCCTTCGCAGGCCGGATCCCAATGCAATCAAGCGATTTTCAGTTTCGCCGACGCTTGTCTTCGCGGATTAAGCGAAACAAGGCATAGGCGCACGGCCATTTTCATTCATGCGCCACTCGCACGGTATCAGACCGTGAGCGCGGGCAGGACGGGGAGAGGCTCCCGCAGGCAAACTATTCGGAAAAATCAACTCCTCCGTGTTGCTTGCCTCCAACAAACATCCGCGCCTATGTAATCTTCACATCATCTGCTTACAAGTGCGGTGAAGTGATGGTTCCTCAATATTTCTTCCGTTCTGCAATCTTGGTTGCAATCTCGACACGATCTTGACAATCGAGGCGCATCAACGGCCCGTTGGCCCCGAATTGCCACCCCCACGCCCGGAAATTCGAGGCAACCTTAGCGGGCCATGAAAGGCCTGCACGCAAACGGAAGAGGGCCGCGCGATGGCTGTCGCGCGACCCTCTTCTGTCATTCGGTTTGTTTTCTTCCTACTTCAACGCGGCGTCGGTGATCTCGTGCGTCCAGGCGCCTTCCGGCTCCTTGGAGATGACCGGATCGGAACCGCCCGAAAGCAGCGACTGCACGGTGCGCTTGTAGTCGGCTTCATCCAGGGCGCCGTTCGAACCGGCGGTCAGCTTGGCCACTTCGCCCATCATGCGCTTCTGGTGCTTTTCGGTCTGGGCACCGGTTGAGTCATTCTCGAGAACGATGTCGGCTGCTTCATCCGGGTTCTGTTCGGCATACTTCCAGCCCTTCATCGAGGCGCGCACGAACTTGACCATCTTTTCCTTGAAGGCCGCATCCTTGAGCTTGTCTTCGAGCACGTAGAGGCCATCTTCGAGTGTCGCCACGCCCTGGTCTTCATACTGGAATGTCACGAGATCGTCCGGCTTGATGCCGGCATCGATGACCTGCCAGTACTCGTTGTAGGTCATGGTCGAGATGCAGGCCGCCTGCTTCTGGATCAGCGGATCGACGTTGAAGCCCTGCTTCAGGACGGTCACGCCTTCCGGGCCGCCGTCCGTCGGGATCTTCAGATGCGACATCCACGACAGGAACGGATACTCGTTGCCGAAGAACCAGACGCCAAGCGTGTGTCCCTTGAACTTGTCCGGGCTGGTGACGCCGCTCTCCTTGAGGCAGGTCAGCATCATGCCCGACTTCTTGAACGGCTGAGCGATGTTGACGAGCGGCACGCCCTTTTCGCGGGTGGCAAGGGCTGACGGCATCCAGTCGACGACGACGTCGGCGCCTCCGCCGGCAATCACCTGCGCGGGCGCGATATCCGGGCCGCCGGGCTTGATATCGACGTCGAGCCCTTCTTCTTCGTAGAAGCCCTTGTCCTTGGCGACGTAGTAGCCGGCAAACTGCGCCTGCGTGACCCATTTCAGCTGCAGTGTCACCTTGTCGGCGGCTTCGGCATGGAATGCTGCGAGCGAAAAGACGCCTGCGGCGAGAAGCGATGCAAGTCTCTTGTTCATGTCAGTTCCCTCTTGTTTTTGTTTCATTGTGTTTGAAGTAGGCAATTCGGGACGGAAAACCGTTTCACACTTTTCCTGGAATTGCTCCACGGTGTTCTCAGGCGCGCCCTCCGCGAATGGAAGGATGCCAGAAGGTGACGGCGCGCTCGATGAGCGCCACCACCCCGTAGAAGGCCGAACCTGCCACCGCCGCGACGGCGATTTCGGCCCAGACCATGTCGACGTTCATGCGGCCCACTTCCGTGGAGATCCGGAACCCCATGCCGACAATGGGTGTCCCGAAGAATTCGGCGACGATGGCGCCGATCAGCGCCAGGGTGGAGTTGATCTTGAGCGCGTTGAAGATGAACGGCCAGGCGGCCGGCAGGCGCAGCTTGACGAGCGTCTGCCACCAGGAGGCGGCATAGGTGCGCATCAGGTCGCGCTCCATGTGGCTGGACGCTGCCAGTCCGGCGATGGTGTTCACCAGCATCGGGAAGAACGTCATGATGACGACGACGGCGACCTTGGACTGCCAGTCGAAGCCGAACCACATGACCATGATCGGCGCAACGCCGATGACCGGCAGCGCCGAGACGAAGTTGCCGAGCGGCAGCAGCCCCTTTTGCAGGAATGGCGAGCGATCGATGAGGATGGCGACGACGAAACCAAGGCCGCAACCGAGGGCATAGCCTGTTAGCACCGCCTTCAGGAATGTCTGGCGGAAGTCTGCCGCCAGTGTTGGCAGCGAGTTGATCAGGCGCTGCCAGATCATCGACGGTGCCGGCAGCAGGACGGAGGGTACGGAAAAGCCGCGCACGATGCCTTCCCAGAGCACCAGCAGGATGATGCCGAAGAGGAGCGGTACGGCGAAATGTGCGGCCCGGTTGGCGGCTTCGCTTTGAAACCGCTGGCGCACCAGCCATTCGTTGAAGGCCCAGGCCGCAAGCCAGAAGACGACGGCACCAATCAGGATCGGAAGATTCATGGCTTGGCCCCCATGCGCTTCAGGACGGCGGTGTGTGCAAAGCCGACGATCATGACCAGCACCGCCGCAAGCGCTGCCGCCATGAACAGCGCCGACCAGATCTGCACCGTCTGGCCATAATAGGAACCGGCGAGCAGGCGCGCGCCGAGGCCGGCTACGGCACCTGTCGGCAGTTCGCCGACGATGGCGCCGACGAGCGAAATTGCGACGGCAACCTTCAGCGAGGTGAAGAGATAGGGCATCGATGACGGCCAGCGCAGCTTCCAGAAGGCCTGCGCTTGCGAGGCATTGTATGTGTGCATCAGATCGAGTTGGATCGCCTCGGGGCTGCGCAGGCCCTTCACCATACCGACGACCACGGGGAAGAACGAGAGATAGGTCGAGATCAGCGCCTTCGGCAAAAGCCCGGAGATGCCGATCGCGTTGAGGACGACGATGATCATCGGCGCGATGGCGAGGATCGGGATCGTCTGGCTGGCGATCACCCAGGGCATCAGCGACCGGTCCATGGCGCGGTTGTGCACGATGCCGATGGCCAGGAGAATGCCGAGTACAGCGCCGATGCCGAAACCGAGCAGAGTGGCCGAAAGCGTGATCCAGGCGTGATAGACCAGGCTGCGTTTCGAGGTGATCGGCTTGTTGACGGTCGTATCCCAGATCTCGGCGATAACCTGGTGCGGTGCCGGCAGAACGGGGCGCTCCTGCGCCATGGTGTTGTGAACGATCTGCGAGAAACTGATCTCGGTGCCGGCGCGGGCAGCGGTGTCGCGCTCGAACGGCGCGTTCAGGAACACGACTGCAATGTACCAGACCACGATCAACAGCGCGACGACGGTGCCGACTGGCAAGAGCTTGTCCCTGAGGAAGCTTTCTTCTCTCATCGTCATGCCTTTCCGCTTGCCGGCAGCAAAATCAGGCCCATGGCGGCGATGCCGAGCATGACGCCGGCCGCCTGGGTGAGGCTCAGCTTTTCGCCGAAGACGGCAAAGGCAATGATGTTGACGAGAACCAATTGCACGATGGCTGACAACGAGATTGCAAGGCCAAGCCCGCCGTCGCGCATCAGCTTCACCATGATGATGTTGCCGACCATGTAGAGCCCGAGGGCCAGAACCAGCACGCCGACATGGCTGTTGGAGACATAGGCGCGCGAAGCCGTCGCGCCGCCGAGAAAAATGGTCGTGGCAAGCAGCAGCCAGAGGACATAGGCAAGGTTCATGGCCGTACCCCCGCTCCACGCCAATGGTAGAGAATGTCAGGCAGGCCTTCCTCGTTGTCGCCATCGGTGCGGCTTACGGCAGAGAAGCCCTGGCGTTCGTAGAAGCGCTGGGCGTTGCCGTTTGCCTCGAAGGTCCAGAGGTTCAACTCTGTTGCGGACAGCGACCTCGCGGTCTTGAGCAGATTGCTGCCGACGCCCACGCCGCGGTGGACGTCGTCGACATAAAGCGCCGTTACATAATGATCACTTGAGAGCGCCATGAAGCCTGCGACCCGGTCGTTGCGCTCGGCAACGATCACGGTCCGCTCGGGAAAGACCGTCTCGAGATAATATCGCTCGACGTCGGCATGCTGGTGTATCCGCGGCATCCACGGCGTCGCGTCGATCCAGCGGTTGAGAATGTCGGCGCAGGCACTCATGTCGGCCCGTGTTGCAGGACGGCAAATGGTCGAAGACGCCCCGCTATTCCTCATAGCTGTGCCCCGCTCTCAGGCCCTCGCGCACGCGATGGGCGACCTCGAGAAACTCAGGCGTTTCGCGAATGCCGAGCGGGCGCTCTCGCGGCAAGGGCGATTCGATGATGTCGGTGACGCGGCCGGGGCGAGGGCTCATCACCACGATCCTGGTGGAGAGATAGACCGCTTCGGGAATGGAATGCGTGACGAAACAGATGGTCTTGTTGGTACGGGCCCAGAGCTTCAACAGCTGCTCGTTCAGATGATCACGAACAATCTCGTCAAGCGCGCCGAAGGGCTCGTCCATCAGGAGAAGATCGGCGTCGAAGGCAAGCGCGCGGGCGATCGACGCGCGCTGCTGCATGCCGCCCGACAGTTGCCATGGGTATTTCTTGCCGAAACCGGCGAGGTTGACGAGATCCAGCGTGCGGTCGATGCGCGCCTTCTGCTCCTGCCTGTTGTAGCCCATGATTTCGAGCGGCAGGGCGATGTTCTTCTCGATGGTGCGCCAGGGATAGAGGGCGGCCGCCTGAAAGACATAGCCGTAGGCGCGTTGCCGCCGCGCTTCCTCGGGCGTCATGCCATTGACGGTGATCGTACCGGAGGTCGCCTTTTCCAGATCGGCGATGACGCGCAGGAACGTCGTCTTGCCGCAGCCGGAGGGGCCGATGAAGGAAACGAAATCCCCCTTGGTCACATCCAGATTGACGCCGGTCAGGGCGTTCACCGGGCCGTCGGCGGTCTCGAAGGTCAGACAGAGGTCCCGGGCCGAAACCACGGATGCGGTATTGGACGTCATCGGCGAATACTCATTCTGGCTTGGCTGTGTCAGACTGCTATCCGGACCGGCAACATGCAATCGCGGATTTGTAAGCGGAGCCGTTTGCTGCTGGTTTTTCAGGGAATTCTGGAGAACAGTCATGTCTCGATCATCCAATCCTGGCTGTCGCGTGGTTCGCCCCGGCAGCGGACATGCCGGAAAGCAGGGGCTCAGCTATTTCGAGGGCATCGCGGCGGAAACCGTTGGGGCGACCGGCATCTGCATGCACCTCCTGACAATCCCGCCCGGCGCCCGTGCCAAGGCGCATCTGCACGAGGACCATGAGACGGCGATCTACGTGCTGTCGGGCGAGGCGCACACTTGGTTCGGCGAGCGGCTCGAGGAGCATGCCGTCGTTCGCGCCGGCGAGATGTTCTACATTCCGGCCGGCGTGCCGCACCTGCCGGCAAACCTCTCCGATGCACCCTGTTCGGCCGTGATCGCCCGCACCGACCCCAATGGGCAGGAAAGCGTCGTCCTCTTGCCGGAGCTTGACGCTCTCGTGCCCGGGTGACGCGACCAGCAAACGCGCCGAAGCGTCCCGCCGGTGCGGCGGAACATGTCCGGTGGGACAGAGTGGTGGGAAGACGTGCAGGCCGTGAAGCACGGGGATCACACGCCTGTTGCCGGGATGCCGCTGCGCTGGACGGCGCGGGGGGCGGTGACTTCCTTCCAGGTGGTGAGCGCGGTGCTGACGGCCGGGAACGGATCGCGGCGGACGAATTCGCCATGGCCCTCGCGCGTCTTGACCGTGTTTTCCTCGATGGCGACGACGCCGCGCGTCAGCGTGTAACGCGGCAGGCCCTTTACTTCCTTGCCCTCGAAGACGTTGTAGTCGATCGCCGACTGCTGGTTCTTGGCCGAGATCGTCTTCGACCGCTTCGGATCCCAGACCACCAGGTCGGCGTCGGCGCCGACGAGAACAGCGCCCTTCTTCGGGTAGATGTTGAGGATCTTGGCGATGTTCGTCGACGTGACGGCCACGAACTCGTTCATGGTGATGCGGCCGGTGTTGACGCCGTGGGTCCACAGCATCGGCATGCGATCTTCAAGCCCGCCGGTGCCATTGGGGATCTTGGTGAAATCGCCGACGCCGGAGCGCTTCTGCTCTGAGGTAAAGGCGCAATGGTCGGTCGCGACCACCTGCAGCGAACCGGATGCGAGGCCAGCCCAGAGACTATCCTGGTGCAGCTTGTTGCGGAACGGCGGCGACATCACGCGGCGGGCGGCGTGGTCCCAGTCCTTGTTGAAATATTCGGTTTCGTCGAGCGTCAGGTGCTGGATCAGCGGTTCGCCGAAGACGCGCATGCCCTTGGCGCGGGCTCGGCGGATTGCTTCATGCGCCTGTTCGCAGGAGGTGTGGACGATGTAGACCGGGCTGCCCGCCATGTCGGCGATCATGATCGCCCGGTTGGTTGCCTCGCCCTCGACTTCGGCCGGCCGCGAATAGGCATGCGCCTCCGGGCCGTTGTTGCCTTCCGCCAGCAGCTTCGCCTGCAATTGGGCAACCACGTCGCCGTTTTCCGCGTGGACGAGCGGCAGCGCACCCAGGCCGGCACAGCGCTGGAAGGACGAGAACATCTCGTCGTCGTCGACCATCAACGCGCCCTTATAGGCCATGAAGTGCTTGAAGGTGTTGATGCCTTTGTCCCTGACGATGGTCTCCATCTCGTTGAAGACCTGCTCGCTCCACCAGGTGATCGCCATGTGGAAGGAATAGTCGCAGTTGGCGCGGGTCGACTTGTTGTGCCACATATCCAGCGCTTCGAGCAGCGACTGGTTGGGCGAGGGCAGGGCGAAATCCACGACCATGGTCGTGCCGCCGGCGAGTGCTGCCCGGGTGCCACTTTCGAAATCGTCGGAAGAGTAGGTACCCATGAAGGGCATTTCGAGGTGGGTGTGCGGGTCGATGCCGCCGGGCATGACGAAACAGCCGCTGGCGTCGAGCGTTTCGTCGCCTTTGAGGTCCGGGCCGATCTCGATGATCCTGCCGTCTTCAATCTTCACGTCCGCCTTGTAGGTCAGATCGGCGGTGACGATGGTTCCACCCTTGATGACAGTGCTCATTGATTTTCATCCTCGCGATTGTGCTTCCGGTGGCCCTTGGGCCGCCACGAAAAAGGGCGGAACTTTCGTCCCGCCCGCAAACTCATTCGACGATTTCGGCCGTTTCAACGACGGCGTGGAAGAGGACGTCGGCGCCGGCGCCGGCCCACTCCTTTGAGATGTCCTCCGCCTCGTTGTGGCTGAGGCCTCCGACGCAGGGGCACATGACCATGGTCGCGGGCGCGACCTTGGCTGCCCAGCAGGCATCGTGTCCGGCACCTGAGATCAGGTTCATGTGGCTGTAGCCGAGCCTTTCGGCGGCGTTGCGCACGGCAGTGACGAGTTTCGGATCGAAGGTCACCGGTTCGAAGTGGCCGATGGCCTCGACGGAGCAGCCGACGCCGAGCGCATCGGCGATCTCAGGCGCTTCCGCCTCGATCTTGGCGCGCATGCGGTCGAGCTTGGCCTTGTCGGGCGAGCGGATATCGACGGTGAAGACGACCTTGCCGGGCAGCACGTTGCGCGAGTTGGGCGAGAAGACCACCTGACCGACGCCGCCGACGGCGCCCGGCTGGTTTTCCATCGCCACGCCCTGAACCATCTCGATGATCCGCGACATGGCCAGGCCGGCATTGACGCGCATGTTCATCGGGGTCGAGCCGGTATGCGCCTCGCGCCCGGTCAGTGTGAACTCCAGCCACCACAGGCCCTGACAATGGGTGACGACGCCGATATCCTTGTTTTCGGCCTCGAGGATAGGGCCTTGCTCGATGTGATATTCGAAATAAGCGTGCATCTTGCGGGCGCCGACCTCTTCGTCGCCGACCCAGCCGATGCGCTTCAGTTCGTCGCCGAAGGCCTTTCCTTCCGGGTCCTTGCGGGCGTAGGCAAATTCCTGGCTGTGCACGCCGGCAAAAACGCCGGAGGCGAGCATCGCCGGCGCAAAGCGCGCGCCTTCCTCGTTGGTCCAGTTGGTGACGACAATGGGGTGCCTGGTCTTGATGCCGAGATCGTTCATCGAGCGCACGACCTCGAGGCCCGAGAGCACGCCGAGCACGCCGTCGAACTTGCCGCCGGTCGGCTGGGTATCGAGATGAGAGCCGACATACACAGGAAGGGCATCCGGGTCGGTGCCGGGCCGGGTGAAAAACATGTTGCCCATGGTGTCGACGCCCATGGTCAGGCCGGCCTGATCGCACCAGGACTGGAAGAGCTTGCGGCCCTCGCCATCCTCGTCGGTCAGCGTCTGGCGGTTGTTGCCGCCGGCGATGCCCGGGCCGATCTTGGCCATGTCCATTAACGTATCCCACAGGCGGTCGGCATTGACGCGCATGTTCTCGCCAGGTGCTGCCACGGCGGTCTCCTCATTTTTTTGGGCGGCACCTTGGGTGGTGCATGCCCCTCACGTTCCCTTGGTCAAATCCAGGCTTGGTTTTTTCTGGTGCCCTTCGATCAGTCGTTGCCTTTGCTGGCGAACTGGCTGATAATTTGACCGGTTGGTAAAACATTACAACTTCCGTTGCGGCACTCAAGTCGGAAAAACAAAAAAACGAAGTTGTTGCCCGAAAAGATGGCGGCGCCGAAATTTGGGCAGATACGACCTGTGCGGATGAACGCGCAGGCACCTGCAGGGGGCGAAATGGTACTTCCGAGAGCGGCCAAGACCCAGAGGCGTACACGCATCCAGGAGGAGAAGGAAGAGCGCATTCTGGAGGCAGCGCTGGAGGTGTTTTCGGCGAACGGCTTTCGCGGCGCGACCGTCGATCAGATCGCCGATGTGGCCGGCATGTCGAAGCCGAACCTGCTCTATTATTTCCGCACCAAGGAAGCGATGCACCGCGCGCTGATCGATCGCGTGCTCGATACCTGGCTTGATCCGTTGCGTGCCTTCGACGCCGAGGGAAACCCGGTTACCGAGATCCGCAGCTACATCCGGCGGAAGCTGGAGATGGCGCGCGATTTCCCGCGCGAAAGCCGGCTCTTCGCCAATGAGGTCCTGCAAGGCGCGCCGCATATCGAAGACGAACTCAAGGGGCCGCTGAAGGAGCTTGTCGATGAGAAGGCGGAGGTCATCCGCGCCTGGACCAAAGCCGGCAAGATCGCCAAATGCGACCCCTACCACCTGATCTTCGCGATCTGGTCGACGACGCAGCATTATGCCGACTTCGACGTGCAGGTGCGCGCCGTGCTCGGGCAGGGCAATTCCGGCGAGGGTCGGTTCGAGGATGCGGCGCGGTTTCTCGAGCGCCTGTTCGTCGACGGGCTGCAGGTGAGCGAACAGCCTGCCGCCTGAGCGCCGTTGGGATCAATCCGGCAGCAATGCCATCAACGCCAGCCCGCAGGCCGTCGTCAGTGCCCCGGCGAGAACCGGCAGGCTGACCCAGCCGTGACCGAGAATGCCCTCAAGCAGAATGATGAAGCTGGGCGTCAGATAGCCGTAGCCGAGCACTTTCGACGATGGCAGGCGCAGGGATGCGTATTGCAGCAGGAGGAAGGTGATCGCGGTGGTGACGACGGCCAAATATGCGACGGCGATCCAGACGATGGCCGGCAGGCTTGGAAAGTCGGTGCTGGCAAGGCCTGCGGCGCCGGGTACAAGCAGCCACGGCACGGTGCAGGCGGCAACCCAGAAGCCGAAGGCGAAGGGGTTTTCCTTGCGGTCGAACTTGCGGATCAGCGGCACGTAGATCGCGTGGCAGATGACGCCGACGAAGAAGATCAGCTCGCCCTGGCCGATGTCGAAGGCGAGGATTGCCTGGATGTTGGCGCGAAAGATCACCCAGACGGCGCCAAGTGCTGCGATGATCAGGCCTGCGAGCACGCCGGGACGGGTGTGCTGGCTGAGCAGTAGAAAGGCAAAGCCCGCGCTCAAGAGCGGCATCAGCGTGAAGACGGCGCCCGTCGACACCGGGTCGGTGAATTCCAGCGCCTTGAACATCGTCAGCATGTAGACGGCGATCAGCCCGCCGAGGATGAGGAAGCGCCACAACTGCCTGGGGATCCGAAACGGCACCCTGGCGTAACCGAAGGTGAGCACGCCAAGCACCACGACGGTCAAGAGATAGCGCCAGAGCGTCAGCGGGCCGGCGCCCATGTGCTGTGCCGCCAATCCGCCGAAGGAGAAGGAACCGGCGATGAGCGCCGAAAAGGTCAGCATCGCCAGATGCGCCTTGAGCTTTTCGACGCCCTTGGCGTGGCTCTGGTGCGCCGTTTTCGGCGAGACATCCTGTTTCATGCTGGCTTCCGGATCCGGTGCTGAAGACTCGAGCGAGCGCCCATACACCTAAGCCGGAGCGGGTGAGGGTTGCAAGGCCTTGGCGATATCGCCGGCATCTTCGACGATCCAGGTTTCGAGGGTCGCCTGGCGTCCGCGAAGGCTGATGTCGAGCCGCTTGTGCGCCTCCATCACCACACCGGCGCGATTGACGAGCTCGGCCGAAACGGCGAGTTGGGCGTCGTGTTCCTTGGCAAGGCCTTCGAGCCGGCTTGCCGTATTGATGGTATCGCCGACGGCAGTCAGAGACGTCGCCTGTCCATAGCCGATCTCGCCGATGATGGCTGGGCCGGCATGCATACCGATCGCGATCCGCAGCGGCTCGTCGAGCTCGCCCTGGAAGGTCTGGTTGAGAGCATCGATGCCCTTGGAAATGCGCACCGCGGCTGCAAGCGATTGCTGGCAGGCCTCGGTAAACGAGTTCTTCAGGCCGAAGATTGCCAGCGCGCCATCGCCGATGAACTTGTCGATGACCCCACCGGAATCCTCCACCGCCTCGCCGACCATCTCGAAATAGCGGTTGAGGAGGAAGACCGTATCGAAGGGCAGCTTATGCTCGGCGATGCTGGTGAAGCCGCGCAGGTCGCAGAAGAGCACGGCGATACGCCGCTCGCGCCCCTCGCCATCCTGGCGCACCAGCTGCTTCTTGATGCCGATGCTGTCGGTATCGAGGATAGGCACGACGGTGACGTTGTGGATTGGACGGAACTGGCAGGCAAGGCGGACATTGTCGGGTGCGCCGATCCGTGTCAGCGTCGTCAGCTCGGCATCTTCCGGCCCCGGCTGGCCTTCGAGACCCTGAATCACGCGCACGCGGCAGGTAGAGCAGCGGCCGCGACCGCCGCAGACCGAGACATGCGGGATGCCGGCGGCGCGGCTTGCCTCCAGCACGCTGAAGCCGAGATTGACGGTGGCGACACGGCCATCGGGGTAGCGCACGCGGATGCGCCCACCCTTGGGCAGGACGCGCAGGGCAAACGTGCCGACGATCAGCCCGGCAAAGCCGAGATAGAGACCGAGCCGGATATTCTCGAGCAGGTCGACATCGAAGGCCGGCTTGGCTTCAGCGCTGTCGCCATAGCCGCCATGCTCCGCATAGACGCGCTCGACCGAGCGGGCGCCGCTGAAGAAGCCGAGAAGCGCGAAGATCGGCACGAGGATCGCGATCGTGTAGAGCAGGACCTCGTAGCGCGGAAACCAGGTCCGTCCGCGCATCCAGAACCAGGCGCCGAGGCAGCCGTGGCTCCAGGCGAGCAAAAGGGCGAGAGATTGGCGAGTGGCATTGGTCCAGCTGGACCAGAGCGCCCGCAGCATGCCGGGATAATCGGCCTCCACTCCGGTCAAAAGCGGTTCGACCCGTGCGGCGGTCACGTGGCCCAGCAGCAGGAAGGGCAGGCTGAGGCCGAAGACGATCTTGAGCGCTTCGCGCATCGGCATGCGCAGCGTCTGGCGGCGATACAGGCTATCGAGTGCCATCATGAAATGCGCAAGCAGCGCACCATAGAGCAGCACCGTGCCGGGCACGCTGTGCCAGGCGACGTTGAAGACCTTGCGGCCGGACTCCATGGCATCGATGGAGATCAGTCCGAGCGAATGGTTGAGAAAATGGGCAAGGATGAACGTACCAAGCACTGCCCCGGAAACGAGGTGAATGCGCTTGCGTCTATTGGCGGAAATGATCGTCAAATAGCGAGCCCAGCTCTGCCGGCGAAACACCGGCTTCGGTTATTTCCCCCTTTATTATCCAGATCGCATACGCCGACAACTTACCTTTTCTACACAATCTGTTTCGTTATCGTGTCTTGCGCGTCATTGGCCACTGGCGCTATTCGGCGGGGTTCGGCTGCCAAAGCTCGATCGGGTTGCCTTCGGGGTCGTAGAGCCTGGCGGAGCGGCCGTTCGGATAGGTTTGCGGGTCGGCTGTCACCTCGATGCCCGCAGTACGAAGCTGCTCCGTCATGGCGTCGACGCGGAAGTTCAGCATCCACATCTGTTGGCTTTGGCCGAAACAGTCGGTGTCGCGCTTGAACGGGGCGAAGACGGTGCTGCCGGCGCGTTGCCTCCTTGCTTGGCTTCCGACGCCTCCGCTCGCAACAGGGATAGCCGTTGGCGTCATTCCATCATGGGCGGCAGCCGCGCGGCAAGGGTATCGATGAGCAGCCGCAGCTTTGGCGGCATATATTGGGTTTTCGGCCAGACGACATAGGTGCCGTAGGACAGAGCGGGCACATCGGCGAGTATCTGCACGAGCGAGCCGGAAGCGATGCGGTTGCCCACCAGCCAGCAAGGCAGCCAGGCGATGCCGAAGCCGTCGGCCGCCGCGTCGGCGATCGACGTCAGGTCGTCGAGCCGCAGACGCGCCGGCGGCGTGACGGTCTGCGTCTGGCCGGCCTTCACTGGAAAGGACCAGGCGAGAGGTTGTCCGCTGCGCCGATAGAGGATCGCCTGGTGCGCCGTCAGGTCTTCGATCGTCTCCGGTGCGCCATTCGCTTCGATATAGGCCGGGGAGGCGCACACGGTCATGCGCTGGTCGGCGATCTTGCGCATCATCAGTTCGGGCTCATCCCGTTGCGGGCCGGTGCGGATGGCGAGATCGAAGCCGTTCCTCGACAAGGTCGACGTTGCGATCGCTGAAGTTGAGGTCGAACTCCAGCCGTGGATGTTGCTGCAGCAGTTTCGACAGCAACGGCATGATGCATTGGCGGCCGAAATGCACCGGCATCGACAGGCGCAGCCGTCCCTGTATCTCCTGTTTGCCGGATTCCAGCAGCGCCTCGCCGGCTCTGATTTCGCTGAGCGCCCTCTGGCAGTTTTCGTAGAACAGCTGACCCTCGTCGGTCAGGCTCTGGGTGCGGGTGGTGCGATGAAACAGGCGCACGCCCAGCCTTTGCTCCAGCTTGGCGACGGTCTTGCCGACGGCTGAACGCGACAGGTTGAGCCTTTCGGCGGCGGCGGAAAATCCGCCCGCGTCGGCCGCCTCCACGAACACCGAAACGCCGTTCAGGTAGCTCATCTTGTATCCCTCATGGAACCAATATGACGAAATCATATCGCAACTGGAGAGATAATTTCAACGCTATGCTTTCTCCATCAGATCAAATCCGATGAAAGGAAAGACCATGGCGAGACTGATGAAGGAATGGACCATCGATGCGTTCGGCCCTCAGAACCTGAAGCTCACGGAGCGGCCGATCCCACAGGCGGGGCCGGGCGAGGTGCTGGTTCGCACGACCGCCTTTTCGCTCAACTTTCGCGACAAGCTGGTGCTCGAAAACGGCATGGGCATGCCGCTCGTCTTCCCCTTCGTGCCGGGCTCCGACATGGCCGGCGTCGTCGAGGCGGTCGGCAGCGACGTGACGCGCTTTCAGGCCGGCGATCGGGTCATTTCCGTCTTCGACCCCAGCTGGATCGACGGTCAAAAGCCGGGAACGGCCCGTCAACCGACGTCGTTTGCGCTCGGCGGTCTCAATCCGGGCGTTGCTTCGGAATATGTCACGTTCCCGCAAGACTGGTTCGTCCATGCGCCAAAGAGCCTTGACGATGGCGAGGCAAGCACCTTGCCCTGCGCCGGTGTAACGGCCTGGTACGCGCTGGTCGAGAAGGGGCGGCCGAAGGCCGGCGACCGCGTCGTCGTGCAGGGGACGGGTGGTGTCGCGCTGTTCGGGTTGCAGATCGCCAAGGCGCATGGGGCCGAAGTCATCGTCACGTCGGCAAGCCGGGACAAGCTCGATCGCGCCCTCGAGCTCGGTGCCGACCATGGCATCGACCGCCTGTCGGAAGACTGGGTGGAGCGTGTGCTTGAGATCACCGGCGATCACGGCGCCGATCATATCCTGGAGCTTGCCGGTGGCGCCAATCTCGGCCGGTCGCTGCATGCGGTGGCGGTGCAGGGACGGATCTCGGTCATCGGGGTGCTCGAAGGCGCCGAGATCTCGGCGCCGGCGCCGCTGGTGCTGTTGAAATCGCCTGTCATCCAGGGCATCGGCGTCGGCCATCGCCGGGCGCTTGAGGACCTCGTCGCGGCTGTCGATCAAACCGGTCTGAAGCCTGTGGTCGATGCGCGCTATCGGTTTGCGGATTTCCGCGAGGCACTGGCGCATCTCGATCGCGGCGCCTTCGGCAAGGTGGTGGTCGCGGTCTGATCGAACACCAATTCCCGACGCCGCCGGACAAGAATCCGGCGGCGTCGGTTTTGGTCATTCCGCTGCCTGGCGGGCCATCGGATTGTTCGGATGCGTCGTCCAGTTGGCATAGTTCGGATCGACCGGCTTGCCGGTGCGTTGGTCCATGGCGCCTGCCGGCAGTTCTTCCATGGTGATGCAGTTCTCGACGGGACAGACGCTGACGCAGAGGTTGCAGCCGACGCACTCGTCGTCCATCACCTCGAAGTGGCGCACGCCGTTGACGAACTGGGTGATCGCCTGGTGCGAGGTGTCCTCGCAGACGATGTGACAGCGACCGCATTTGATGCAGGAATCCTGATCGATCTTGGCCTTGGCGATGTAGTTGAGGTTGAGGTACTGCCAGTCGGTGACATTCGGCACGGCGCGACCGGTGATGTCGTCGAGGTTGCGGTGACCCTTGGCATCCATCCAGTCGGACAGGCCGGAGATCATTTCCTGGACGATCTTGAAGCCGTAGGTCATTGCCGCGGTGCAGACCTGCACGTTGCCGGCGCCAAGCACCAGGAACTCGGCCGCATCGCGCCAGGTGGTGATGCCACCGATGCCTGATATCGGCAGGCCGTAGGTTTCCGGATCGCGGGCGATTTCGGCGACCATGTTGAGCGCGATCGGCTTGACCGCCGGGCCGCAATAGCCGCCGTGGGTACCCTTGCCGCCGACCGTCGGGTTCGGGGCGAAGTTGTCGAGATCGACGGAGACGATCGAGTTGATCGTGTTGATCAGCGACACTGCGTCGGTGCCGCCGGCCTTGGCGGCGCGGGCCGGCTTGCGGACGTCGGTGATATTGGGCGTCAGCTTGGTGATGACGGGCATGCGCGTGTACTGCTTGCACCAGCGAACGACCATTTCGATATATTCCGGCACCTGTCCGACAGCGGCGCCCATGCCGCGTTCGGACATGCCGTGCGGACAGCCGAAATTGAGCTCGATGCCGTCGGCGCCGGTTTCTTCGACCAGCGGTAGGATCGCCTTCCAGGCCTCTTCCTCGCAGGGCACCATGATCGATGCGATCAGGGCCCGGTCCGGCCAGTTCATCTTGACCTGCTTCATTTCCCGCAGGTTCACATAAAGGTCGCGGTCGGTGATGAGCTCGATGTTGTTGAAGCCCAACAACCGGCGGTCGGCGCCCCAGATCGCGCCGTAGCGCGGGCCGTTGACGTTGACGACAGGCGGTCCTTCCTCGCCGAGCGTCTTCCAGACGACGCCGCCCCAGCCTGCCTTGAAGGCACGCTCGACGTTATAGGCCTTGTCCGTCGGCGGCGCGGACGCCAGCCAGAACGGGTTCGGGGATTTGATGCCGACAAAATTGTTGCGAAGATCAGCCATTGTTCCGTTCTCCCGATCCGTTATGCAACGGCGCTCGCGCGCGGCATGGCCGCGGCGAAAGCCCGGTTGATCGCTTCAGCGGCATCGCGGCCCATGGCGACGGCGGAGACCGTCAGGTCCTCGCCACCCAGCACGCAGTCGCCGCCGGCCCAGACATTGGCGAGCGAGGTCTTGCCTTCGGCATCGGTGACGATGCGGCCGGCTTCGAACGTGAGCGATCCGAGGCCGGACGCCTCGAAGGACTGACCGATCGCCTTGAAGATCTGGTCTGCGGCAATGATACCCGTTTCGCCCGTCGTCGTCAGCTTTCCATCGACGAGCGTAGTGTATTCGAGTTCGATCCCGGCGACCTTGTCGTCCTTGAGCGCGATGCGCTTGGGCTGCAGCCAGTGGCGGATGGTGACGCCCTTGGAGGTGGCCAGGTCCTGCTCGAACTCGGACGCGTTCATGTGCTCCTTGCCGCGGCGATAACAGATCGTCACTTCCTCGGCGCCGAGCAGCTTGGCCTGGACGGCGGCGTCGATGGCGGTCATGCCGCCACCGAGAACCACGACCCGGCGACCGACCGGAATGTCGGCCTTGGTCTTCGACTGGCGAAGGGCGGCGATGAAATCGACGGCGTCGTCTACGCCCTCGGCGGTTTCGCCTTCGAGGCGCAGCGCGTTGACGCCGGCAAGGCCGAGACCGAGGAAGACGGCGTCATATTGTTCGGTCAAATCGCCAAGCGAAAAATCGCGGCCGAGCGCCTGGCCGTGGCGGACTTCGATGCCGCCGATCGACAGCACGTAGTCGACCTCGCTCTGGGCGAAATCGTCGACGGACTTGTAGGCGGCGATGCCGTATTCGTTGAGGCCGCCGGATTTCTCACGGGCATCGTAGAGGACGACCTCGTGGCCCTTGACCGCAAGGCGGTGGGCGCAGGCAAGCCCCGCTGGCCCGGCGCCGACGACGGCAACCTTTTTGCCGGAGGTCGCAGCGCGGGTGTAGAACTGCTTGTTCTCCTTCATCGCGATATCGGTCGCATAGCGCTGGAGGCGGCCGATCTCGACCGGACGCTCCTCAGCCGTGTTGCGCACGCAGGCCTGCTCGCAGAGCGTTTCGGTGGGACAGACGCGGGCGCACATGCCGCCCAGGATGTTCTGGTCGAAGATCGTCTTTGCCGAGCCGATGGGGTTGCCCGTCGATATCTGCCGAATGAACAGCGGGATATCGATGGAGGTGGGACAGGCCGTCATGCAGGGCGCGTCATGACAGAAATAACAGCGGTCGGAGGCGACCAATGCCTCGTGCCTGTCGAGGGCTGGATGGAGGTCGGAGAAATTGGTTTCGTAGTCCGCGAGCGGCAGGCGGCCGCCGAGGATCCCAGATTGCGTCGTTCCCATTTTTGGCTCCCAATGTTTTCTCAGGATGATGGAACGGTAACACGCTTTATTTTTTTATCAAACGGTAAAAGTTTGGCATCGAAATGCTGGGAAAGCCTTGCGATCCGGGGATTTGCTGCAGACCTGCCAAGCCATTGTTCTTGACTGCTGTTTGACAGGGCAGGGCAAATAGTGGCAGCAAATCAGAGCGGGATGAGGAAAAGTGTGTGCGGTTTTCCGCCCGCATCCCGCTCTAACTTAGGGGAAGCGATCGCGATGTTTTGAGTTGATTCGACCCAAAACATCGCGATCGCGGGGGAATGGAGAAGTGGCATGGCGCGACGGGCTGAGGCGAACAACAGGCTTGATGATGCTGCCCGCGCGGGCTGGTTATACTATGTCGCCGGCCGTACCCAGGACGAGATCGCCACGGTCATGGGCATTTCGCGCCAATCGGCCCAGCGGCTGGTTTCGCTTGCCATGGCGGAGCGCCTGATCAAGGTCAGGCTCGATCATCCGATTGCCGCATGCCTGGAGGCTGCCGAACGGCTTCGGGAAAAATACGAGCTAAAGCATGTGGACGTGGTTCCGAGCGATCCCGGATCGAGTTCGACCACGGTCGGCATCGCCGAGGCAGGGGCCGCCGAGATCGAGCGCTGGCTCAAATTAACCGAGCCCCAGGTTCTGGCGATCGGTACGGGCCGGACCTTGAAGGCGGCGATCGACCAATTGCCGGCGATGGAATGTCCGCAGCATCGCATCGTGTCCTTGACTGGCAATATCAGGCTCGACGGCTCGGCCGCCTATTACAACGTCATCTTTAGCATGGCCGATGCCGTCAAGGCGCGGCATTTCCCGATGCCTTTGCCGGTTCTCGCCTCCTCGCCGGAGGAGCGCGCGGTGCTGCACAGCCAGAGCCTCGTCCAGGTGGCGTTGAAGCTGGGCGCGGAGGCGAATGTCGCCTTTGTCGGTGTCGGCGAACTCGGCCCCGAGGCGCCGCTTTGCCAGGACGGATTTCTGTCGCAGGACGAGATGGGGCAGCTGACGAAGTCCGGCGCCGCAGGGGAAATCTGCGGCTGGATGTTTGACCACGACGGCGCATTGCTGGCGGGCAGTTTCAACGACCGTGTCGCCTCCGTTCCTCTGCCATCGCGCGACAATGCGTCGGTGATCGGGCTTGCCAAGGGGCGGCGCAAATATGAGGCGCTGAAGGCCGCGCTCAAGGGGCGGATCATCAACGGCATTATCACCGATGAGGCGACCGCCGCCTATCTGCTCAACGCCTGATCGCAGCGTTTCTGCTTGGGAAGGGCCGGCCATGCGCCGGCCCTTTGGCGTTCATATCACCACCTGCTGATAAAAAATCCGCAATCAAAACAGATTCATAACGGCTCTGGTTGCAGCGCAGCAACGAAAGCGGATTGACATTTTTTCACAAGAAGTGAGTAATTGCTCATGAGCAAGGCAAATGCTCAATTTCTTCTGGGAGGAAGTCGATGAATTTGAGAACTTTCCTGCTGAGCACGTGCTCGGCAGTCGCTCTGGCAGGTCTGGCCCAAGCAGAAACGCTGACCATTGCGACCGTGAACAACGGCGACATGATCCGAATGCAGAAGCTGGCGGAGGAATTCACGTCCAAGAATCCGGACATTACGCTCGAGTGGGTGACACTCGAGGAAAACGTGCTGCGCCAGCGCGTGACGACGGATATTGCCACCAAGGGTGGCCAGTACGACATCATGACCATCGGCACCTACGAAGTGCCGATCTGGGCCAAGCAGGGCTGGCTTATGCCGCTCGACAATCTCGGCGCCGACTACGACGTCGACGACCTGCTGCCGGCGATCCGCTCGGGCCTGACCATAGACGACAAGCTCTATGCCGCACCGTTCTACGGCGAAAGCTCGATGGTGATGTACCGCAAGGACCTGTTCGAAAAGGCCGGGCTGACCATGCCCGACGCGCCGACCTGGGACTTCATCGCCGACGCGGCGCGCAAGATCACCGACAAGGGCAACGAAGTCTACGGCATCTGCCTGCGCGGCAAGGCGGGCTGGGGCGAGAACATGGCCTTCCTGACCGCAACCGCGAACGCCTTCGGCGCCCGCTGGTTCGACGAGAACTGGAAGCCGCAGTTCGACCAGCCGGAATGGAAGAACGCGCTCGACTTCTACGTCAAGCTGATGAATGACGCCGGACCGCCCGGTGCATCCTCGAACGGCTTCAACGAAAACCTGTCGCTGTTCCAGACCGGCAAATGCGGCATGTGGATCGACGCGACGGTTGCGGCCTCGTTCGTGACCAACCCGAAGGAATCGACGGTTGCCGACAAGGTGGGCTTCGCGCTTGCACCTGACACTGGCCTCGGCAAACGCGGAAACTGGCTCTGGGCCTGGAACCTTGCCATCCCCGCCGGTTCGCAGAAGGTGGCCGCGGCCGAGAAGTTCATCGCTTGGGCAACCGGCAAGGACTATCTGAAGCTCGTTGCCGACAAGGAAGGCTGGGCCAACGTTCCTCCGGGCACGCGCACATCGCTCTACGCCAACCCTGAGTACCAGAAGGCAGCGCCCTTCGCGAAGATGACGCTCGACTCGATCAATGCAGCCGACCCCAAGAACCCGGCCGTCAAGCCGGTGCCCTATGTCGGCGTGCAGTTCGTGGCGATCCCTGAATTCCAGGGGCTCGGCACAGCAGTCGGGCAGCAGTTCGCGGCGGCTCTTGCCGGTCAGATGACCGTCGACCAGGCGCTTGCCAGCGCCCAGCAACTGACCGAGCGTGAGATGACCAAGGCCGGCTACATCAAATAAGGCTCCCAAGGGCCCGGGGTGCCGGCCGCAAATGGTTGGCGCCCCGGTAATTCCTGGAGGCAGTCAAGGGGCCCACGCGGGTAAACGCGCTGGCCCGACCCGATCTCGAAACAGCGTTGAATTCCGTCATTTGGGGGGACGCCATGGCGACCTTGCACACCCGCTCCGCCGCGCGTTTGATGATCGCGCCCTCGGTGCTTCTGCTTCTGGCCTGGATGATCGTTCCGCTGGCCATGACAATCTACTTCTCGTTCCTGCGCTACAATCTCTTGATGCCGGGAATGGAGGAGTTCGCGGGCTTTTCGAACTACAGCTACTTCCTCACCGATCCCGCCTTCTTCCAGGCGATCTTCAACACGCTCGCCATCGTGCTGGGCGTGCTCTTCATCACCGTCGTCGGCGGCATTGCGCTGGCGCTTCTTCTCGATCAGCCGATGTTCGGTCAGGGGATCGTGCGCATCCTGGTGATCGCGCCGTTCCTGATCATGCCGACCGTCGCCGCGCTGGTGTGGAAGAACATGTTCATGAACCCGGTCAACGGGCTGTTCGCCTGGCTGGCCAAGCTCTTCGGACTGCAGCCCTTCGACTTTCTCGCCAATGCACCCCTGATGTCGGTGATCCTCATCGTCGCCTGGCAATGGCTGCCCTTTGCGACGCTGATCCTTTTGACGGCGCTGCAATCGCTCGATGAAGAGCAGAAGGAAGCAGCCCAGATGGACGGCGCCAGCGCCTGGAGCCGCTTCATCTATCTCGTGCTGCCACATCTTTCTCGTGCGATCACCGTGGTGATCCTGATCCAGACGATCTTCCTGCTCTCGGTCTTTGCGGAAATCCTGGTGACGACCAATGGCGGTCCGGGCACGCAGAGCACGAACCTCACCTTCCTCGTCTATGCGCAGGCCCTGCTGCAGTTCGACGTGGGCGGCGCATCCGCCGGCGGCATCATCGCCGTCATCCTCGCCAACATCGTCGCATTCTTCCTGATGCGCATGATCGGCAAGACGCTGGAGGCTTGATACCGATGGCACGCACTGTCTCCACCCAAAGAAAGATCGTCGTCACGGTCGTCGCCTGGACGATCGGCATCCTGATCTTCTTCCCGATCCTGTGGACGTTCCTGACGAGCTTCAAGACCGAGGCAGAGGCGATCGCCTCGCCGCCGTCCCTGTTCTTCTTCGACTGGACGACGGAGAACTATCATGAGGTCCAGAGCCGATCGAACTACTTCCTGCACTTCATGAACTCGGTCGTCATCTCCTTCGGCTCGACGCTGATCGGCCTGATCATCGCCATCCCGTCTGCCTGGGCGATGGCGTTCTCGCCGACCAAGCGCACCAAGGACGTGCTGATGTGGATGCTCTCCACCAAGATGATGCCGTCGGTCGGTGTGCTCGTGCCGATGTACCTGTTGTTCCGCAACACCGGCCTGCTCGATACCCGCACCGGCCTCGTCATCGTGCTGACGCTGATCAACCTGCCGATCATCATCTGGATGCTCTACACCTACTTCAAGGAAATCCCCGGCGAGATCCTCGAGGCGGCACGCATGGACGGAGCATCGCTGTCCAAGGAGATCATCTATGTGCTGACGCCGATGGCGATCCCGGGCATCGCCTCGACGCTGCTCCTCAACATCATCCTTGCCTGGAACGAGGCGTTCTGGACGCTGAACCTCAGCGCCGCGAAGGCGGCGCCGCTCACGGCCTTCATCGCCTCCTATTCGAGCCCCGAAGGCCTGTTCTACGCCAAGCTCTCGGCGGCCTCGACCATGGCGATTGCCCCCATCCTCATACTCGGCTGGTTCTCGCAGAAACAGCTCGTGCGCGGCCTCACCTTCGGCGCGGTCAAATAAGGGATACGACAATGGGAAACATTACACTCAGAAACGTCTCGAAGGTCTTCGGCGCCCATGCCGTCATCCCGTCGATCGACCTCAATATTGACGATGGCGAGTTCGTCGTCTTCGTCGGCCCGTCGGGCTGCGGAAAATCGACGCTGCTCAGGCTCATCGCCGGGCTAGAGGATGTCAGCGATGGTGAGATCGTCATCGACGGCAAGAACGCCACCGAGCTGCCGCCAGCGCAACGTGGACTTTCGATGGTGTTCCAGTCCTATGCGCTCTATCCGCATATGAGTGTGCGCTCGAACATAGGCTTCCCGTTGAAGATGGCGAACGAGGACAAGGCTGTCATCGACAAGAAGGTGGCCGACGCAGCGCGTGTGCTCAACCTGACCGACTATCTCGACCGCAAGCCTCGCCAGCTTTCCGGCGGCCAGCGCCAGCGTGTCGCCATCGGCCGCGCGATCGTGCGCCAGCCGAAAGCTTTTTTGTTCGACGAGCCTTTGTCGAACCTCGACGCAGCACTGCGCGTCAACATGCGGCTCGAAATCAGCCAGTTGCACCAGGATCTGAAGACGACCATGGTCTACGTCACCCACGATCAGGTGGAAGCCATGACCATGGCCGACAAGATCGTGGTTCTCAACCGGGGGCGCATCGAGCAGGTCGGCTCGCCGCTCGACCTCTATCACAAGCCGGACAATCTCTTCGTGGCGGGCTTCATCGGGTCGCCGCGGATGAACTTCGTTTCCGGTGCGCCGGCTACCGCCTACCAGGCGCACACTATGGGCATCCGGCCCGAGCATCTGGTGCTTTCAACGGAAAACGGCACCTGGGCCGGCACGGTCGGCGTTGCCGAGCACCTGGGCTCGGACACCTTCCTGCACGTCAACGTCGACAATATCGGAACGATGACCGCGCGTGTCAGCGGCGATTTCGCCGTCGCCCACGGGGACCGGGTGTTCCTGACGCCCGACGCCCAGCGCGTCCACAGGTTCGACGACAAGGGACTGGCAGTTCGATGAAACGTCTTCACGGGAAAAGCGCGCTGATCACCGGATCCGCGCGGGGTATCGGTCGTGCCTTCGCCGAAGCCTATGTGCGAGAAGGCGCCACAGTGGCGATTGCCGACATCAATCTGGCGCGGGCGCGTGAGACCGCATCGGAAATCGGCCCGAGCGCCTATGCCGTCGAGATGGATGTGACGCAGCAGAACTCCATCGACGCGGCGATCGCATCGGTTGTCACCGAGGCCGGTGGTCTCGATATCCTCGTCAACAACGCCGCGCTCTTCGATCTCGCGCCGATCGTCGAGATCACGCGTGAAAGCTATGACCGGCTGTTTTCGATCAATGTTTCGGGGACGCTGTTCACGATGCAGGCGGCTGCCAAACAGATGATCGCCCAGGGCAGGGGCGGCAAGATCATCAATATGGCGAGCCAGGCAGGCCGGCGCGGCGAGGCGCTGGTCGCCGTCTATTGCGCCACCAAGGCAGCGGTCATCAGCCTGACCCAGTCGGCGGGGCTGAACCTGATCAAGCACGGCATCAACGTCAACGCCATTGCGCCCGGCGTCGTCGATGGCGAGCACTGGGACGGCGTCGACGCACTGTTTGCCAAATACGAGAACCGCCCGCGCGGCGAGAAGAAGAGGCTCGCGGGAGCGGAAGTCCCCTATGGGCGCATGGGAACGGCCGAGGATCTCACGGGCATGGCGATCTTCCTCGCTTCTGCCGAGAGCGATTACGTCGTTTCGCAGACCTACAACGTCGATGGCGGCAACTGGATGAGCTGAGGCCCGTCTCCGGACGATGCCTCGATAAGGAAACGAGACCATGACGACCAAACTTTCTCTTGCCGCGCTCGACGCAGTGAAGGCCAAGGCCGGCGTGCCGAGCTACGATCGCGCCGATCTGAAAGCCGGTATCGTGCATTTCGGTGTCGGCAATTTTCACCGTGCCCATCAGGCCGTCTATCTCGACGATCTCTTCAATGCCGGGCACGACCATGACTGGGCGATCGTCGGTGCCGGGGTCCTTCCCTCCGATGAACAAATGCGGGCAAAGCTCGCGGCGCAGGATTTCCTGACGACGGTGGTCGAGCAGGACAACAACCGCACCGGCGCGCATGTGACTGGCGCGATGATCGACTATCTCAGGCCCGGCGACGTCGCTGGCATCGTCGCCAGGCTTGCAGACCCGGCGATCCGCATTGTTTCGCTGACGATCACCGAGGGCGGCTATTTCATCGATCCAGCCTCCGGCGTTTTTAATCCGACCCACCCGGCCATCGTTGACGATGCGCAAAATCCCGCCGCGCCGAAGACGGTCTTCGGTTTGATCGTTGCCGGTCTGAAGGCACGCCGCGACGGACAAATTCCGCCGTTCACGGTGATGTCATGCGACAACATTCCGGGCAATGGCGAGGTGACCCACGCTGCGGTTTCAGGCCTTGCCCGGCTGTTCGATCCTGATTTCGCCGACTGGATCGACGCCAATATCGCCTTTCCGAACGGCATGGTGGACCGCATAACGCCGGCCACGGGCGCACGCGAAATCGGCATCGTCGCAACCGATTACGAGATCGAGGATGGCTGGCCGGTGTTTTGCGAAGAGTTCAAGCAATGGGTGCTGGAGGATCATTTTCCGCAGGGACGCCCGGCGCTCGAAAAGGTCGGCGTGCAGTTCGTGCCCGATGTTGCGCCCTATGAGCACATGAAGATCCGCATCCTCAACGGCGGCCACGCGGCAATCGCCTATCCCGCAGCCCTGCTCGACATTCATTTCGTCCACGAGGCGATGGAGGAGCCGCTGATCCGTGATTTTCTCGCCAAGCTTGAGCATGACGAGATCATTCCGGTCATTCCGCCGGTGCCGAACACCGATCTCGGCGATTATTACAAGCTGATCGAGATGCGCTTTTCCAACCCGAAGATCGGCGACACGATCCCGCGGCTTGCACAGGACGGCTCCAACCGGCAGCCGAAATTCATCCTGCCCTCGACGGCCGACCGGCTGGCGCGGGGCGAAGACGTCGTCGGCCTGGCGCTGGTGTCAGCGCTCTGGTGCCGCTACTTCGACGGCACGACCGATAGCGGCAAGCAGATTGTCTTCAACGACCAGAACGCCGAACGGCTTCAGGCGGCAGCCCGTGCCGCAAGGCAGGATCCGACGGCTTTTCTGGCGCTGTCGGACATTTTCGGCGAGGTCGCCCAATCCGATCTCTTCCGCAAGCGCTTCACCCACGCATTGAAAACCCTCTGGGAAAAAGGTACGCGCGCTACGCTCCAGCTTTATCTGGACGGCAAGCTTACTGCATAATTCCTTAGAACGGGGCCCGATTTAAGGATGAAATTACGCAGCAATTCAAAGAGTTACAGCGACGTTGGCGCGTCTTAAAAGATGCGCGGCGCTGTAAGGGGTAGGGTGTTATGGCCGACGGCGCGTCCAGGTTGGTGATCTTCGATTGCGACGGCGTGCTGGTTGACAGCGAGCCGATCTCGCTCGAAGTCCTGGTCGACGTGCTGGCGGCGGCAGGCGTGTCGATGACCACGGAGGAGGCGACCGAACGGTTTCTCGGGCGCAGCCTGAAAAGCATGTCTGCCATACTTCACGACGAATATGGCCTGGCGACAGACGACGCCTTTCTCGAAGAAATGCGCACGCGGCTCTATCAGCGTTTCCGTACGGAGTTGCAGCCGATCGCCGGTATTCGCCGGGCGGTCGAAGACCTTGGCGTCGCCTGTTGCGTCGCCTCGTCCAGCCAGCCGGAACGCATCCGGCTGTCGCTGACCGTCACCGGTCTGATCGATCTTTTCGAGCCGAACATCTTCTCTGCAACGATGGTCAAACATGGCAAACCGGCGCCCGACCTGTTTCTGCTGGCGAGCCGGGAGATGGGCTATGCACCCAAGGATTGTATCGTCGTCGAAGACAGTCCGGCCGGCATCGAAGCCGCGCACGCCGCTGGCATGCGGGCCTTTGCCTTCGCCGGTGGCGGACATGCGCGCAGCGACCGTCATCGACAGACACTCGCCAAGCTCGACCCCGACGTGCTGTTTGACGACATGGGCGAATTGTTACAGTTTGTCCGCCAATAGTGCATAATTCCTCAAGTCGAAATCGATTTGATGGGAAAATTATGCGGCAGTTTCAAGATGTTGCAGCGTGCTGTAACGGGGACGGGGATCTCCATTGATGCGTGAATTCGTCGTTGCGGTCGATGTCGGTACCGGCAGTGCCCGTGCCGGAATTTTCGACCGGAATGGCAGGCTTCTGGCGCGTGCCGACCTGCCGATCGCCATGAACCGGCCGGAAGAAAATCATGCCGAACACGATTCGGAAGATATCTGGAGAGCTGTCTGCGGCTCGGTGAAAGCTGCCAGAGACAAGGCCGGCATCGCGCCGGAGAGCATTGCCGCCATCGGTTTCGATGCAACGTGTTCGCTCGTGGTGCGCGACCGGAGCGGCGCGCCGCTTTCCGTCAACCGAAAGGGCGAGGCGCGCTGGGACACAATCGTCTGGCTCGATCATCGGGCGCTGACGGAGGCCGATTTCTGTACCGCCACCGGACACCCGGTCCTCGATTTCTCCGGCCGCGTCATGTCGCCGGAGATGGAAATGCCGAAGCTGATGTGGCTGAAGCGGAATCTGCCTAGCCAATGGGAGAAGGCAGGCTTTTTCTTCGATCTCGCCGACTATCTCTCCTGGCGGGCGACCGGCAGTGCGGCGCGCTCGCGCTGCACCTTGACGGCGAAATGGAACTATCTCGCCCATGAACAGCGCGGTTGGCAGGCGGACTATCTCGCGCGGATCGGCCTCGAGGATCTGCTTGCGCGGGGCGGATTGCCGGAGGAAACGCAGCCGGTCGGAAGCTCGGTCGGGGGCTTGTCGGTGGAGGCTGCCGCCGAGCTCGGTCTTGATATCGGCTGCCAGGTGGCACCGGGTCTGATCGACGCCTATGCCGGGGCGCTCGGCGTGCTCGGCGGTTTTGCCGGCGAGCCGGAAAAGCTCGAGCGGCAACTGGCGCTGATCGCGGGCACCTCGAGCTGCATCGTTGCCTTCTCCAAGGATATGAAGCCCGGCTTCGGCATGTGGGGACCCTATTTCGAAGCGGTGCTGCCCGGCGCCTGGCTGATCGAAGGCGGCCAGTCGGCGACCGGCGCCCTGCTCGATCACATCGTGCGCATTCATGGCGGCGGCCTGGAGCCAACGACCGAGACCCACGGCCGGATCATCGCGCGCGTCCAGGAACTGCGCGTCCTGCACGGAACGCAGTTTGCCGAACGGCTGCATGTACTGCCGGATTTCCACGGCAACCGCTCACCGCTTGCCGATCCACACGGGCTCGGCGTCATCAGCGGCCTGCCGTTCGATTCGTCGTTCGATGCGCTGTGCCGGCTCTATTGGCGCACCTGCGTGGCGATCGCGCTCGGCATCCGCCATATCCTCGAGATGATGCGTGAGGTCGGCTACGAACTCGACACACTTCACGTCACCGGCGGCCACGTGCGCAATGCGCTTCTGATGGAGCTTTATTGCGACGTCACGGGTTGCCGGGTCGTAGCACCCGATGCGCCTGACGCCGTTCTTCTCGGAACGGCGATGGCGGCAGCCGTTGCCGGTCAGGTTCACGTCGATCTCGCCGTGGCCGGTGCGGCGATGGCGTCCGGCGGGCGCGAGCGGCGGCCGAACGACGCCATGCGTGACATCTACGATCGCGACTACCGCCGCTTCCTTGCGCTCTACCGCCATCGCGACGAACTGGACGCGCTGCAATAAAAAAATGATCGGCAAACGCGCAACTCCGGGAACCTTTGTTTGCGTCACGCATTTTATTTTCAGACCGGACGGTGGCGCGCATCGCCCCCAATGTGGCGCCGGAGGTAATCCGCCGGTTTACAACTCACACTCCCCCGGTGAGTTGAACAATGTCAGCCAGTGCCTTCCCTCGGCACTGGCTGTTTTGTTTCCAGCGCTTGCCATCAACGGGCATGCCAATCAGGACACCAGCGACGAAAGGCAAGGGCGGGCGACAGCAACAAGTGGACAAACAAAAGCCGGCGACCGAGGCCGCCGGCGATAGATGCTGTGTCGATGATCAGGCTGCGGCCTTCGTCGATTCGTTGAAGAACAGCGCCTGGCTGATCAGCGCCTTCACCATGTCAGGATTGAAAGGCTTCGTGACCAGGAAGGTCGGCTCAGGGCGTTCGCCGGTCAGCAGCCTCTCAGGGAAGGCGGTGATGAAGATCACCGGGATGGCGCTGGCCTTCAGGATATCGTTGACCGCATCGATACCGGAGCTGCCGTCGGCGAGCTGGATATCGGCAAGCACCATGCTCGGACGGGTCTTCTTATAGAGCGCGATTGCTTCGTCGCGGGTGCGGGCAATGCCGGTCACTCGGTGGCCAAGGCTCTCGACCATGTTTTCGATATCGATGGCGATCAGAGGCTCGTCCTCGATGATCATGATATCGGTTGCGACCTGTCGCGAGATTTCCTGCGAAGCGCGGTCGAGAAGGGAACCGATCTTGTCGTCGGTGACGGCAAGGATTTCGCTTGCTTCCTCGGGCCGGAAACCTTCGACCGAGACGAGAAGGAAAGCCTGGCGGGCAAGCGGCGAAACGTTTGCCAGATTGACCGAGGCGCGCTGCTCCCAGGCAAAGGGCGAAACCGGCTCGGGAACCAGCACCGACGAGGAGCCGAAGAGCGACGTGTAGAGGCGGAACAGCGCGACCCGGTCATTGCTGGCCTCCGGGAAAATGGAGGTATCGGCAATCAGGGCTTCGAGTACCGCGGCCACATAGGCGTCGCCTGATGTCTGCGACCCGGTCAATGCGCGCGAGTAGCGGCGCAGATAGGGCAGCAGCGGCGCGATCCGTGTGGACAATGTCATGGAGTACTCCCTCGAGAATATAATCTTGCAGTGATGCTCCAAAACGTTTCACGCAAAAAAAAGTTCCGGGAGGGAACATTTCATTTTTCAGACGCGTTAAGGCGGTAATGAACACCACAAGGCGACAGATTGACAATGAAGTATAAAACAGGGGCGGGGCGCACTTCCGGTACGACCTCATGGTCCGAAGACCCAAACACGCAGATCGCGGCCAAGTTAAAGGCGCTCTATCAGTCCGTTCAGGAAGAAGCGATACCTTCGCGCTTTCTCGATCTTCTGGAAAAACTCGACGCAGCCGAGCGGCAGTCGGTTCTGCAGGGAAGGGAGTGAGCGCCAGAATGTCGTCTGAAAAGAATGAGTTCAAGCGAGAGATGCTCGCCGCCCTGCCGAGCCTTCGCGCCTTTGCCATGTCTCTCATAGGTCGTCATGACCGGGCCGACGATCTTGTTCAGGACACGATCATGAAAGCCTGGGCCAAGCAGGACCACTTCCAGATGGGCACGAACATGAAGGCCTGGCTGTTCACGATCCTGCGCAACGAGCTCTACAGCCAGATGCGCAAGCGCGGACGCGAGGTGCAGGACAGCGACGGCCATTTCACCGAATCGCTTGCCCATCATCCGGAACAATATGGTTCGCTCGACCTGCAGGATTTCCGCCGGGCCCTCGAGACGCTGCCCCCGGACCAGCGCGAGGCGATCATCCTCGTCGGCGCGTCGGGTTTTTCCTATGAGGAAGCGGCGACGATCTGCGGCTGCGCCCTGGGCACGATCAAGAGCCGGGTGAACCGCGCCCGCCAGCGCCTTCAGGATATCCTCAAGGTGCAGGGCGAAAACGACTACGGTCCGGACGAAACGTCCGCTCCCATTACCTCACGGGCATTCGTTTCCTGATCCGACAGCTCTTTTTGGCCGCCAGAGCGTTGCAAATCGAGAGCAGCCCTGCTTTCACTGGCGGCCTGAACGTCTCCGCAGAAGAGCGCCGTGTGTCAATGGCAATCGGCGCCGGCTGACGGGTGCGGCAGTTTGGAGTTGAGGCCGGATGCGCGAAAAAAGAGAAGAAAAGACCGCCCCGCCGGAGACATCGCTGCTCGACGCGCCCGAGCGGTTGAGCGTGCTGCATGCGACGGTGCCGGACATGGCGGTACCCGATGCGGATTTCGACGGCATTGCCGAGATCGCTGTCCGCCTCTTCGATGCGCCGATCGCGCTCGTCAGCCTGCTTGACCGCGAGTGGCAATGGTTCAAGGCGGCGGTCGGTACCACGGAGACGCGGGCGTCATCGGAGGATTCGTTCTGCGTGCACGCGGCAGCCGATGCGGGAGGCAACGGCCTAGTTGTACTCGACGCCTCAGTCGATCTGCGTTTTCGCAATCGGCCGCTGGTCGCCGGCGCGCCATTCCTGCGCTTTTACGCCGGCGCGCCGATCGTTCTCGATGGCCAGCCGGTCGGCACGGTCTGCGTGCTCGACGTTGCCGCGCGCAGCGAGGTCGCACCGCATCTGATGGAGCAGCTGCGCCGGCTTGCCGATCTTGCCGCCTCGCTTCTCAAGCTCAAGGACGAGGCGCGACGGCGCGCCATCAAGGAGGCAGCGCTCTCCCGCGAGGAACAGCGCCACGCGATGGCGCTTGAGGCGGCCAATATCGGCAGCTGGCTCTGGAACGTTCGCTCCGGCGTGATCGTCGGCAACAGCGCCTTTATGCGCATGTTCGGCTTGCCGGCCGATCGGTCGTTCGGCGCCAGGGAAGTGTTCGGCGCCATCCATGCCGATGACCGCGGCGCAACCTTCGCCAAGCTTCGCCAGGCGATGAAGGCGGACGAGGAATATGACGGGATGTTCCGGGTCGGAAACACCGGCCGTTGGCTGCTCGGCCGCGGGCGGGTGCACGATCGGGATGCCAAGGGAAATCCGCTGACCTTCATCGGTGTCACCATCGATGTCACCGACCAGCAGGCATCGGTGCAGCGAACGCGGCTGTTGCTCAAGGAACTCAACCACCGGGTCAAGAATACCCTGGCGATGCTGCAGTCGCTCGCCCGCCAGACCCTGCGCCAGACCAGCGACCCGGCCGAATTCATGACCGCCTTTGCCGGACGACTGCAAGCGATCTCCGAGGCGCATGGACTTCTCTCGGACCATGAGTGGGGCACGATCCGGCTTGCGGACCTGATCTCCAAGCAATTGATGCCGCATGTCAGCGTCTATGCGGACCAGATCGAACTGCACAAGGACGAGGTGCTGCTCGGCCCCGACCAGGCCGTCGGCCTGGGGCTCGTGCTGCATGAACTTGCGACCAATGCGGTGAAATACGGCTCCCTTTCGGTGCCGACCGGCAAGGTGGTGCTGACGGCGCGCAACGTCGTCGAAGAAGGCGAAGCGGTATTGCACCTGACCTGGACGGAGGTCGGCGGACCGCCCGTGCGCGAACCGAAACGTCGAGGCTTTGGCTCCATCCTGATAGAGCGCAGCCTCGACAAGGTTCTCGGCAGTTCGGTGAAGGTCGAATATATGGCGGCCGGCGTGACCGCGCTGATCCGCTTGCCGCTTTAGGTTTCCCGTCGCTTCCTGCCGGTGCCGAGCAAGGCGCCGATGGCAAGGGCCGTGCCCACGGCGAGCAGCGGCTGTTTGCGCAGGATGCTTGCTGCGGCCAGCATCGTCAGATTGGTTTGCATCATCGACCGACGGCGGCGCTCTTCGGCGAGCCGCCTATCCCGTCCTTGCAGGGCAATCATCACGATGATCAGGATCAAGGCCGTCAGGATGAGGGCTGCGGCTATCGACGCGGCGGCGACCACAGGCGAATAGGCGGCGCTGAGATAAAGCGCGATGGCGATCAGTGCGAAGATGTAGGCGGTGACAAGCAGCACGGCGACGACGGCGCACAAGGCGGCGTTGCGCTTGAAACGTGATGCGGTGGCGCCGATGTCGGCAGCCAGCAAGGCGGACAGAGCGGCCCCGAGTGGTCCCATGCGCATTTACTCCTGGTAACACGTCAAAACGGGTGGGATGCGTCTGGCGATCCCACCCCGTTCCAAGATCTGCATCGAACCTAGCGCCGCAGCAGTGCGGCGGCGATCAGACCGATGAGGGCTGCCGTGCCAAGCGTTGCGAACGGGTGCTCGCGTACCGCATGGCGAAGCTGCTTTTCCGTGCCGGCATAGCGGTCGCGCAGATCGCCGAGCAGTTCCTCGCCGCTTGCGAGCAAATCCTGAAGGCCGGCTTCCGCGTGCTCGCGGGCATCGTGCGCCTTGCTACGCGCCTGTTTCGAAGCGTCGGCACCGCGATCGGCAAGCAGGGCAACGAGCGCCGCCATGTCGCTACGCAGTTCGCTGAGCTGGTCTTCGATGGAAATGTCAGCGAGCGCGCCGTTGCGCTTGCTCGACCGTGAACTTGAACCTGAGAAGAGGCCTGAAGCCATGATTGGTCTCCCTTTCGCTGCAACGCCGGCCAAGGACGACCGGCGTGATCCGTTGGCACCGACATGGCAAGCGCATTGCCACGACCGGTACTTCGGGGAGAACAACGCACGAGTGCGCAAATTGTTTCGATAAATCTTGAAGTTGGCGCGATTTGCCGGCTAGAGCGTCGCCGTCTGCGGCAACACGAAGGGCACGTCGGCTGCCGGCATGGCGCTGACCTGCATGCGGCAGCCGAACACCACCTCCATCGTCTCGTCGGTCAACACCTCTCGCGGCGCGCCGCCTGCGCGGATCTTCCCGGCCTTCATCATGATCATCCGGTCGGCGAACATCGCCGTCAGGTTGAGATCGTGCATGACGGCGATGACGCCACCGCCGCGCTCGCAGAACCGGCGCGCCAGTTGCATGATGGTCAACTGGTGGCGGATATCGAGGCTCGAGACCGGTTCGTCGAGCAGCAGATAGCGCGGTTCGCCATCGCCGACCGGGTTGGAAATCTGGCAGAGGACGCGCGCCAGCTGCACGCGCTGCTGTTCGCCGCCCGAAAGCTCCTGATAGAAGCGCCCGGCAAAGCCGCCGAGATCGACGGCCTCGAGCGCTTCGGCGGCAATGCGGTCATTGGCCCTGGCATCTGATGTCGCGCCTGCGGTCAGGCCGAGCCGCACCACTTCGCGGACCGTGAAGGGAAACGAGATCACCGTCGATTGTGGAAGCACCCCGCGTTTCAGCGCGAGCTCCCAGGGTTTCAGGCCCTTGAGATTGCGGCCATTGATGCTGACTGATCCGCTTTCCGGCGGCAACTCGCCGGAGATCGCCTTCAACGTCGTTGTCTTGCCGCAGCCGTTCGGCCCGACGATCGCGGTCAGCGCGCCCGGCTCTGCCTCAAGCGAGATGCCGTGGATGACCTGGCGGCCGCCAAGCCGGACGGAGAGGTTGGATACCTTGATCATGGTTTCGGCTCACAGTCCCATGGTCGTGCGACCGCGCAGCAGGATCCAGAGGAAGAACGGCGCGCCTATGAAGGCGGTGACGATACCGATCGGCAACTCTGCAGGCGAGGCAATGGTGCGGGCGATCATGTCGGCCAGGATCAGCAATGTTCCGCCGAGAAGCGCCGATGCCGGCACGAGATAGCGGTGATCCGGGCCGATGACGAGGCGCAGCAGATGCGGTACGACGATGCCGACGAAGCCGATGCCACCGCTGACGGCAACGGACGCACCGGTTGCTGCGGCGACGCTGACGATGGCGATGTTCTTCATGCGCTGCACCGGAATGCCCATGTGGAACGCGGCTGCTTCGCCGAGCGTGATGGCGTTGAGGCCGCGCGCCAGAAAGGGCGTGACCGCGAGCGACAACAGGATGATCGGCGCGGCCGCGGCGATCTTCGTCCAGCTGGCGCCGGCAAGCGAGCCGAGACCCCAGAAAGTGACGTCGCGCAGTTGCTTGTCGTCGGCGATGAAGATCAGCACGCCGGTGAAGGCGCCGGTGAGCGCGCCAAGCGCAATGCCGGCGAGAAGCAGGGTGGCAATCGAGGTTTGGCCGCCGCGGGTGGCGATCCGGTAGAGCAGAAGCGTGGTGACAAGGCCGCCGATGAAGGCTGCGACCGGGAGCGCATAAAAACCGAACAGCGCAAACAGCGGGCCGAACACGGCCGAGCCGAGCACGATCAGCAGAACGGCGCCGAGGCTTGCACCGGAGGAGACGCCGACAAGGCCGGGATCGGCCAGCGGGTTGCGGAATAGCCCCTGCATGACAACGCCGGAGACAGCAAGCGATGCGCCGACGAGCATTCCGAGCACCGCTCGTGGCAACCTGATGTCGAGAATGATGATGCGGTCGCGAACGCTCAGGACCTGATCCGCATCGCTCGCGCCGAGCAGCCAGCGCACGACGTTGGACAGCGAAGCGTCGGCGGCACCGGTCATGATCGAGCCGATGAAGGTGGCTGCCGCGAAGATGACGAGTAGAACAATGACGACGCGGGCCAGCCGCGCACGATTGCCCGACCGCCATTCGGCCCGGATATCGGCGGCGAGGGCGGTCACGCGCCTGCCGAGGTCCAAAGCCTCACTGCGAGGCATTGGCCTTCTTTCCGTAGATTGCGGCGTTGAGTTCGCGAATGGCGCTTGCGGTGCGCGGGCCGAATCCGAGCAGGTGCAGGCCGTCCATGCGGATCAGCGTCTTGGTCTTGGCGGCAGGCGTCAGGCTCAGCGAAGGCAGGGCGAAGAGTTCGTCCGCCTTGGCGCTGTGTTCACCGCCGCGGTCCATCATCAGGATGACGTCGGGCTTGGCTTCAATGATCGCCTCGTCGGTCAGGGCCTTGTAGCCCGGGAATTTTCCGGCGGCGTTGATCGCGCCGGAAAGCTCGATGATGCCGTTGGCAGCCGTGCCGGTGCCCGACGCCATGATCTTGCCGCCCTGGGTGCTGAGCACGAAAAGAACGCGCTTGCGCTCGCCTTCCGGGCGCTTGGCACCACCGGCAACCGCTGCAGCAAGGTCGGCTTCCACCGACTTTGCGAGCGCATCGGCCTTGTCGGGCACATTGAGGAAGGTGCCGACCGAGCGGATCTTTGCCGGGATGCTGTCCTTGTCGAAGGTTTCCGGCACGCTGGTGAAGGCGATGTTGGCATCCTTCAGGATGGCGAGCGCCTCCGGCGGGCCGCTGCCTTCGACGGCGACGATCGCGGTCGGATTGACCGCGATGATGCCTTCCGGGGCGAGCGCGCGCATGTAGCCGACATCAGGCAGCTTGGTTGCAGCTTCCGGATAGGTGCTGGTCGAATCGCGGCCGACCAGCCGGCCTTCCTCGCCGAGTGCGTAGATGATCTCGGTAACCGCACCGCCAACCGAAACGACGCGCGAGACGTCCGGCTGCTCAATGCTCTGTGCCATCGCCGGGCGGATGAACGACGGCGCCCCTGGCGCCACGGCGGGCAACAGGAAGGGAGCCGAAACCGCAAACGCGGCCAGAGCCAGCTCCCAGAGGCGAAGGCGGCGGAAGTCGAGACCGTTGATCATCACGCTGTCCTTAAGCTGCGACGGTGGTGTCAAGGCGTGCGAGGCCCTCGGCGATATCGCGCCACTCGGGACGCTCGGCAAAACCTTCCTTACGCTTGCCGAAGAACTGGATGATCATCTCGCCCTTGGCGTCGAGCGCCTCGATCGAGGTGACGTGACCATCGGCAGTCGGCTTGCGCACGGCCCAAAGCTCGGCGATGTGATCGGTGCGCAGGTGAAGATGGAAGGTCGGGTCCATGACGTTCAGCCACGGACCCATCGGGGCGATCTTGGCGATCGGGCCGGAATGGATCTGGATCACGCCGCGATTGCCGACGAAGCACATGATCGGCAGTTCGATCTCGGCGCTGGCACGCATCATCGTTTCGATGCTCGACGGGTCGAGACGCCAGGCGAAGTCGTCGCCGATATGCTGCAGCGCCTGGCGGCGGCCGATCTTCAGCTTGCGCAGCAGGCCGTGGAATTGATGCGTGTCGGTCATCTTGGACCAGCGGTCGCGCAGCTCGGTGACGTCGACGACGTTCTCCTGCTTGTCATCGGCAGCCGGTGCGCTGGCGTCCGCAACGAAGGTCTGCGACTGGTCGTCGAGACGGAAGTCTTCAACGATCTTGTCGTAGGCGGCGACATTTGACGCCGGGCGCAGGTGCAGCTTGTGCACCGCATTGCCCCATTTGTCGAAGAACTGCAGGCTCTTGCGGGCTTCGCCGCTGTCATCGGTCTTGGTTACGGCAAAGGCATGCGCCCAGGCGCTCGGGAAGACGCGCAGGTCGATCTGCTCGCCAAGCACGATGCTGGCCATCTCGCCGGTTGTGATCTTTTCGTAGACGCCGATCTTTTCGTGAACTGCGCTTTCGTTGCGGGTCAAAGCCATGACCTCACCCAGTTCCTCGGCGCGCAGCAGGAAGCGGTTGGCATCCGCGTCGATGCGCACGGCGGTCAAGCCACATTCGGCCGCCACGAGGGCTGCTTCCGAAACTCCGAGCTGGGCCGCGATGTCGCGCTCGCGCATTTTCGGGTTCTCAGCGCGGTAGGCACGGATTTCGGACGGGGTGGGACGGAGGCTCTCGGTCATTGTTATTTGCCTATTTGTTCAGGATCAGTTTGCCTTGGCGGGTGATCTTCATGCGGTAGATCGCCCCGTCGTGGGAAATGAGGATCTCGCTTTCGCCGCGAAAGAGGTCGCGGCTCTCGACGATCCGCTGGGCCCGCTGCGCGGAGGCTACAGGTTGTGAAAATCGCGCATAATCGGTGTCGTCGGCTGCCACGGTTCGGTCGTCTCTAGATGGCGGGAGGCGGTGTTTTTCCCGCATTTCCTGCCGTGCAATTCGTTTACTATCTTGACTTCATTACTCATATTTCTTTATGGACGCAATACCGGATCGCCACACTCAAGTTAAGATGTCCGCGCTTGTGGATAGATGGCGACGACTTCAACGCTCCCAGGGTTCGGAGCGCCGATCGTGAGTGGTATTAGAATGATGCACCTTTCCCGTATGGTTGTTCCCGTGGCATTCGCGTTTGTTCTTGCGGCAGGCGGTGCAGTCGCCCAGGAGGCGTCGTCCGCTGGCGCGCTCAACATCGAACTCAACGAGGTCACGCCGTCGCAGAAGGGCTGCAAGCTCACCTTCGTCGCCGGCAACGCCTTCGTGCAGAATTTGAGCAAGGTTTCCTTTGAGTTCGTGATCTTCGACCAGAAGGGTCTGGTCGAGCGCATGGCGGTGCTCGACTTCCGCGATCTGCCTGCTGGCAAGACCAAGGTTCGGCAGTTCGATCTTCCCGGCACGAATTGCGAAGCGGTGAAGAGCCTGCTGATCAATGACGCGCCCGCCTGCGTCGGCGATGGTGTAGAGGGCGATGCCTGCATGAAGGGCCTCAAGACCGGTTCGAAGTCGCCGGTCGAACTCAAGGGCTGAGGTTGATTTTTCGCATTGAGTACTGCGTTTGCGTCGCGGCTCGCGGCGAAGGTTAGGCCAAGATGAAGCATACCGTGAAATGGATCGGCGCAATTGCCTTCTCGCTCGTGGCGCATACCAGCGTTGCCATGTACCTTGCCTCCTCTACGCCGGAACAGCCGCAAGACCTGATCGCCGGCGGTGCCGAGGTCGAAGTTGCGATCCTCGGTGATGCCTTCGAAGAAACCTTGCAGTCCGGCGATCCGACGGAAGTCGTCGAGCCGACCGAAGACGTTCCCGACGAAGTCAAGCCCGAGGAGATTACCCCGGTCGAAGACGTCACGTCGACCACGCAGGAGATCACGGCGGAGCAACCGCATGATTTGATCGCCACGGAAGCCGATGTCATCCTGCCTGCCGAGCAGGTTCCCACCCTGCAGGTCGCCGAGGCTGTGGTTACTGCCAGCGTCGCGCCGATCGAGACGGTCGTGCCCGAGGAAAAGCCGGAGATCCAGGAGCCGAAGAAGGAGAAGGTTGAAAAGCCTGAACCCAAGAAGGATCCCGTCAGGAAAAAGAAAGTCACCCGCAAGAAAACGGGCGACAAGGGGGAACAGGCACAGAGCCAGGTCAAGGGTAAGCTGGATGGGGACGTAAACGGCAATTCTGCGGCGGCAACCGGCAAGAACCGCTCTACCGCGGTCGGCAACGCCGATATGTCGAACTACAATGGCAAAGTTCGCGCGAAGATAAACCGGCGATACAAGCTTCCATCCGAAGCGCGCCGACAGGGGCTGTCGGGCACGACGACGGTGAGTTTTACGGTGTTGGCGGACGGCGGTGTTTCCCGCGTCAGCGTTGCCGGGAGTTCAGGCTCACTCGTTCTGGACACGGCTGCTCTTGATGCCGTGCGCCGTGCGGCTCCATTTCCTGCCATTCCAGAGGGGGCCGGAAAAAGTGCAATACCGTTCACTTTGCCTATTCAGGCAAGTGTTCGCTAGGCGACTGCCGCCGGCCACGGTGTGATCCGCGGCAGAAGCCGAAGCCCTTCAAAACTGATGGGAAAAATATGATTATAAAACTCATGTTTATACTTTACTCTGATAATCAAGTTTAATAAGTTGCCGCCGTGACGCAACCGAACGGTGTGTGTCGATCCCGGTGCGATCGGTTGCCATGAGGGCCGTCGACGCAGCAAAGAGGCGGAGAAGATTGCATGCGCGGCAAGCGTCACCATAATGCGGCCAAGAACGGCAAGGGTCGTTCCGGTTCCGAACGGGTCGAGGTCTGCGAAGAGGCCGCCAAGGCGACACTCGAAGGCCGCAGTTTCCTCTATGTCGGCGGACGCGATTGCCAGGTTGCGCATCTGCGCGAGATTGTCAGCTCCTTCGGTGCCGAGCTGCTTCACCACGATGGCGGCCTGCGCGAGGCGGTATCGCGCATCGACCGTGTCCTTCCTTCCGTCGACTGTGTTTTCTGCCCGATCGATTGCATCAGCCACGATGCGTGTCTTCGCGTGAAGACCGGCTGCAAGAAGTGGGGCAAGGCTTTCGTGCCGTTGCGCAACGGCTCGAAGTCGAGCCTTGAGCGGGCGCTGCAGGACCTGACCAACAGCCGCAACGACTTGGCATAGCCAAACATATGACGCGCGATGGAGGTGATTGACCTTCCGCGCGCATGGAGATTTTTTTCGAGATGAATGAAAACCGCCCGGACAAGTGCATGATGATCGGCCTGCACAAATTGGCAGCGCAGAATGGCGACGGGCTGGTGCCCGAACTCTACGAATTGCTGACGCGGCGTTCGCGCATGATCGAGGAAAACCCCAATGTCACCGAGTTCCCGTCTTGGGAAACGCGCCGGCCCGGCCGCGACCCTTTCGGGCTTGCGGAGCCGCAGGAGGGCACTATTCTGGCCTTCCCGAGAGCCGCGAACGACGCGGCTCGCAAGAAAGACAGCGCATAGGAGGCAGGCCATGTTCTTCGCAATGAACCGTTTTCGTATCGCCATTGGCCAGGAAGAGGCTTTCGAAGCCGTCTGGAAGAGCCGCGATTCAAGCCTTGCGGACATGCCGGGTTTTGTCTCGTTTCATCTTCTGAGGGGCGAAAACGTGCCGGACGAGGGCTATACGCTCTTCGTCTCGAACTCGACCTGGAAGGACAAGGATGCCTTTTCCGCCTGGACGAAGTCGGAGAACTTCCGGGCCGCGCACAAGAATGCCGGCGAAAACCGCTCGATGTATCTCGGCCCGCCGAAGTTCGAAGGTTTTTCCGTCGTCGAAGGCGCCTGATCTCAAGAGCTTCAAACTGGCGCGTTGAGCGTCACGGCGCCTTTCGTGGAAGGAAGGCGCCGATTGAAACGGCAAGCCAGCCGGCCATGATCGTCGTGCCGCCGAGCGGTGCCGACATCGGAAACAGGCCCTGTCCGGTCACGTGACGCATGGCAAGGTCAGCGGAAAACAGCGCCGTGCCGAAAGCGATCAGCAAGGCTGCGACCGGAGCCGTGCGGAAGCTCGGCCAGGCCGCATAAAGCGCGACGAGCGCCGGCGCGTGCGCCAGGCACATGGCCGAGATCTCGGCGAGCAGCCTGGGGTAGGTGCCATGCGAGGCGGCTGCAGCACTGACCACCCCGGCAATCCCCATCAATCCCGCGACGAAGAGCGTCGTTGCGCGCAATCCACTGGTCGGCATTGTCAGGTCATTCCTTGTTCTGCATGTGCAAGGCGAGGCGGGTGATCGGATCGAGAATGATCTGCCGCAGTTTTGGGTGAGCCACCGTTTCTTCCAGTGCGCGGGTAAAGCAGAGCAGCCATTCGTCGCGCTCCTCCGGCCCAATCTCGGCAACGAAATGCCGGCGCCGCAGCATCGGATGGCCACGCTTTTCCACATAGATCGGCGGACCGCCAAGCCAACCGGTCAGATATTCGTAGAATTTTTCCTCGCTGCCGGAAAGGTCAGGTGGATGAACCGCGCGGCAGCGTGCCGCTTCGGGCAGCGTATCCATCAGTTCATAGAAACGACGGGTCAGCGCGCGCACCGTCGGGTCGCCGCCGATCGCTTCGTAGAGTGTCGTCGTTTCCGGTTCTGCCATTGCCGCTTCCTTCGTCCCCGAAGTCCTAGCCCGCCAAGGTCTTGTGGACAACGGCTTTCCAGTCTCGCCTTTGCGGCGTTTCCGCGCGGTTCGACACATCGATCTTGACAAACCGTCCAGACGGTATCTTTATGGAAGCATGACAGAAGCCCATCGCCGCAAGAAGCAGCCCGAGCAGGTCCGCCAGCAATTGCTGGAGGTCGCCGCACGCCTGTCGCACGAGCAGGGGGTGGCGGGCATCACGCTCGATGCGGTGTCGCAAGCGGCCGGCGTCAGCAAGGGCGGGCTGCTGCACCATTTCCCCAACAAGTCGGCGCTGCTCGATGGCTTGTTCGACGATCTCGTCGCGCGTTTCGATGCGGCGATCGAGGCGGCGATGGCTGGCGATCCGGAGGCGCAGGGACGCTTTACCCGCGCCTATGTCGATGTCTGCTCGAAGCTCGATCCCGACACCGACGTTTCGGGCTGGCGAATGCTGACGATCGCGCTGATTGCCGAGCCGAACCTGAAGATCCGCTGGCGCGAATGGGTCAACCGCCGGGCTCAGGAGTTTGCGGAAACCGACTCTTCACCCAACTGCGTGCTCGCCCGTTTTGCCGCCGACGGTCTCTGGCTCGCCGACCTGATGCAGAGCCATGAACTCGATGCCGCGGCGCGTGTTGCCCTGGCTGAAAATCTCAAAGCGCTTTCGACGCGATAGACCGGATGGAGACCCAGATGAACCCCGCTATGCTCTATTCCGTCCTGGTCGTTGCCATCGTCTTCGAGGTGCTTGGCACCTCGGCGATGCAGGCGGCACAGCATTTCACCCGGCTGTTGCCGACCGTGACGATGGTCGTTTGCTACGCTGTCGCCTTCTTCTTTCTGTCCTATACGCTGCGCTACATCCCGGTCGGCATCGCCTATGCGGTCTGGAGCGGTCTCGGCATCGTATTGATTTCGCTCGTCGGATACTTTGCCTTCGGCCAGAAGCTGGATCTTGCCGCCATGCTCGGGCTCGGGCTCATCATCGCCGGCGTCGTGGTCCTCAACGTCTTCTCGAAATCCACGTTCCATTGATGTCTGGCCACTGACGCCTAGAGGGCAAAAAGCTCTTGCAAAGGCGCCGGCGTGTCACTAGCCTTACAAATTGAAACCGCTTTCAATTTTAACAGCTGCGCATAAACGGGAATTTGCCGATGTCAATCAGAACAATCGTATGGGGCGAGAATATCCATGAGCAGACCAATGAGGTGGTCAGGAGCATCTATCCGAACGGGATGCACAACACCATCGCGGCGGCGCTGAACACGGACGTTTCGATCGAGGCAACGACGGCGAC
>NZ_PVZR01000219.1:0-253 GCF_003024455.1 Ensifer sp. NM-2 | reverse complement strand
CCGCTGCAGGTCACGCTCGCTCATCGCAATCAATCCCATCCGCAATCTCCCAGGTCATCAAAACCCGGGGAGAGTGACATTCTTACTTTGCAGGATCAGGACACTTCAACTTTGCGGCTACACGATATGTGGCAGCAAGGTTGAACTGTCCACGTTGGCGCAAAGTAGAAATGTCACTTTGGGCGGCGCGTCGTCAGCCATTTAGACATGCGACACTCGACATCTCCACTGGCGCTGAGGCAAGCCCCCGACC
>NZ_PVZR01000218.1:0-254 GCF_003024455.1 Ensifer sp. NM-2 | reverse complement strand
CCGAGTGAAGACAAACCGCCGGGATGCCGTAAGCCTGGCGCGCCTGCATCGCGCGGGCGAGCTGACCGCGGTCTGGGTTCCGGACGAAGCTCATGAGGCGATCCGCGACCTGGTACGGGCTCGCGAGACCAAATCCTGTTGGCAGAATATTGCCAGGCCATCGAGGATGCCGGCGTGCGTCTGGACAGGCTGACCCAGCTGGTGGTGGAGACCGCGGCATCCTGGTCGATGGCCCCGGTTGTGGCCGCCTACCA
>NZ_PVZR01000217.1:0-255 GCF_003024455.1 Ensifer sp. NM-2 | reverse complement strand
CCGCACCGCAGCCCTCGGCGGTCACGTCGAGGCATGCGAGGACTGCGGCCATAGCCGCATCGCCTATAACAGCTGCCGCAATCGTCACTGCCCCAAGTGCCAGGGTGCGGCGGCAAGGGAATGGCTCGCCGCGCGCCAGGCCGATCTGCTGCCCGTCGGCTATTTCCATGTTGTCTTCACGCTACCGGTCGAGGTCGCCGACATCGCCTATCACAACAAGAGGATAATCTATGATCTCCTCTTCCGTGCCGCCTC
>NZ_PVZR01000216.1:0-255 GCF_003024455.1 Ensifer sp. NM-2 | reverse complement strand
GCACGTGCTTGCCGGCGGCAAGCAATGCCAGTGTCGTCGGGTGATGCGCCTTATCGGGCGTCACATTCGTCGCCGCATCGAACTTGCCCCAGGCAATGGCGTCGTCGAGCGAGGTGAACGTATTGGCTATGCCGTGTTTCTCGGCAAAGCCTTTGGCGCGCTTGGGGTCGACATCGACCGCTCCCACCATTTCCACGCCTTCGATCTGAGCGAAGGCTTGGGCATGGCTGTTGGCCATGCCGCCGGTTCCAACAA
>NZ_PVZR01000215.1:0-255 GCF_003024455.1 Ensifer sp. NM-2 | reverse complement strand
GAAATCCCGCTGTCGCCGCAGTCGGCCGCGCTGTTCATCTCGCAGTCCGGCGAAACCGCCGATACGTTGGCATCGCTTCGGTACTGCAAGGACCATGGCCTGACGATCGGCGCGGTCGTCAACACCCGCGAATCGACCATTGCGCGCGAATCCGATGCCGTGTTCCCGATCCTGGCCGGTCCTGAGATCGGTGTTGCCTCGACCAAGGCCTTTACCTGCCAGCTGGCGGTGCTCGCCGCCCTTTCGATCGGCGCC
>NZ_PVZR01000214.1:0-255 GCF_003024455.1 Ensifer sp. NM-2 | reverse complement strand
AGGCCTGGGGCGAACGCTTTGGCATGACCCACTTCGTCAATCCGAAGGAGGTTGGCGACGACATCGTGCCTTACCTCGTCAACATGACGAAGCGCGGGGCCGACCAGATCGGCGGCGCCGATTATACGTTCGATTGCACCGGCAACACCAAGGTGATGCGCCAGGCGCTCGAAGCCTCGCATCGCGGCTGGGGCAAGTCGGTGGTCATCGGCGTTGCCGGTGCCGGCCAGGAAATCTCCACCCGTCCGTTCCAGC
>NZ_PVZR01000213.1:0-255 GCF_003024455.1 Ensifer sp. NM-2 | reverse complement strand
GATAGTCGATCTTTTTGTGCTGGGCGGCCGGTTCGAGGCTCTGCGCGTCGGTCTTGCCGTGTTTCAGCGTGCCGAAGAACGAGAAGCCGAACAGCTGGTTGGTCCACATGTCGAGACCGCCGAGCGCCACGCCGACCGCCGTGCCGAACTTCGACCACAGCGGCTTGACGTTCCTGACCCGCTTCAGGTCCTGGCCGATGGCGCTGTCGCGCCAACCACGCTCGATTTCGATCGGCTCGTCATTGGCGCGACCGC
>NZ_PVZR01000212.1:0-255 GCF_003024455.1 Ensifer sp. NM-2 | reverse complement strand
CGTCGACATCCGCGTCATCCAGGTCCTGCTCGGCCATGCCAAACTTGATACGACCGCGCTCTATGCCCGCGTCGCCACCAAGACCATCCGCGCCGTGATGAGCCCGCTCGACCGGATCAGACTTCTGACAGAGAACGAGACCAGACCGGACGCGTGACGCGTGGCGGTGAGCCGCCCGTTACTAGAGGTCGCCGATATCTTCCACCGCCATGGCGCCGCCTGGCGCGCGACCCATGCCGGTCACTTGAGCCTCGG
>NZ_PVZR01000211.1:0-255 GCF_003024455.1 Ensifer sp. NM-2 | reverse complement strand
CCAAAGCATTGTGGTTACGGTCTTGAGCCAAGCGAGATCCGCAGCGGCATTCAGTTGCGATCTCAGGTCAGGATGGAAGATTGTCATCCAACTGTCGAAACGAGCAAGGATCTCGTCAGGACCTGCTCCGGGATCAAGCAGTCCACGACCGGAGTGGCGCGTGAAGACCCCGCGCGCGTTGTATTCTGCCAGGCAAATGAATAGAGAAATACGACCCTGATCATTTTCTGTTTCGTATTGGTAACCGTCAGCCGA
>NZ_PVZR01000210.1:0-255 GCF_003024455.1 Ensifer sp. NM-2 | reverse complement strand
ACGCCGACGATAAACTCAATTTGCTGAACAACCAGCGCAAGGCTTTGCCGGAATATCCCGCCACCTCGAACGCGGTGCGCGCCACGGCAGGGGCGATCTACCGGCACTGCAAAGCCGTCGTCATGCATGAAGAACAGCCAGGCGACGTGTTGCCGATCATCACCCACTACGCCGGCTGCAAACCGGCTGATCTCACTCAAGGCGAGTGATGGCAGATAGAGGATCCACGGGTGAGCGCTTCGTCGAGGAGGTTGT
>NZ_PVZR01000020.1:0-128178 GCF_003024455.1 Ensifer sp. NM-2 | reverse complement strand
ACAACCTGGAAAAGGCGATCGCCACCGTGCTCGACAAGGGCATCCGCACCGGCGACATCATGGCCGAAGGCGCACGCCAGGTCGGAACCGTCGAAATGGGCGAAGCCATCCTCTCCGAGTTCAAGGCGCTGTCTGCCTGATACGAGCATTTCCAGGAAAAGTGCGAAGCGGTTTTCCGCCAGGAAATGCGTAAAACAAAAAGCTTGAACGTTTCCGCGGCATCGTCTGAAGCGGAAACGTTCAAGCAAGAGGCGCGCCCGATCGGGCAGCGCCCCGCAAGTTGTCAGAACACCTCCGGAGCGATCCGGAGGTGTTTTGCATTCGACAGTCTTGAATTCGACGGCCGAACCGACACATGCAGGCAGATGCTGCGAGCAATGAGGGGCGGCGAGGGACCGCATTCTCGCATGCAGACCGTTTGGAAAGGCCGACATGAACCGACCGCTCGCATCAACCGGATGGATCCTGGTGACGACACTGATCCTCGTACTCGCCTTCATTCCGCTCGATCCGTTTCTGTCGACGCGGGCGCAGGAACTGCCCGAGGGCATCGTCGCCTTCAATCGCCTGATTACCGACTTCGGCACCTTCGGCTGGATGATTTATGTCTCGGGTCTGGTGCTTGCCGTCGCCTTCATCCTGCAGCGTGCCGTTGGCCAGGCGCCGTTTCAGCGCAAAGCCCGAACTGTCCGCAACCTTGCTGCCTATTTCTTGCTGACGATCGGCACTGCCAGTGTGCTCGTGCATGTGCTGAAGTTCCTGATCGGGCGGGCAAGGCCCGAGCTTCTGGTGGATCTCGGTGCCTACAGCCTGACGCCGTTTACCGGCGACACCCTGTTCGAAAGCTTTCCATCCGGTCATTCGACGGCGGCGGGTGCTTTTTTCGGCGCCTTTGCCATGCTTCTGCCGAAGCTGCGGCCGTTGTTTTTCGTGATGGCATTGGTCATCGGGGTCTCGCGCGTCATCGTCGGCGCCCACTATCCGAGCGACGTTGCTGCCGGGCTGCTGCTTGGCCTATGGACATCTATGATGGTGGCGTTTCTCTTCGCCAAACGCGGCTGGCTTTTCCGCGCCGACGAGGGCGGTTGGCCTATCCCAAAGCGAACAGGCTCCCGCCCATAAAAAAGCCGGCGCGGAAAGCCGCGCCGGAGTCGGGAGAGCCGTGATGCCTCTCGGGGAAGTCTTTAGTCCATCGCGTGGATGTCGCGATCCTTGGTTTCCGGCAGGAACAACATGCCGATGACCAGGGTGATGCCCGCAAAGACGATCGGGTACCAGAGACCGTAGTAGATATCGCCCTGAGCCGCGCTCATCGCGAAGGCCGTGGCCGGCAGCAAGCCACCGAACCAACCGTTGCCGATATGGTAGGGCAGGGACATGCCGGTGTAGCGGATGCGGGTCGGGAACAGTTCGACCAGCAGGGCGGCAATCGGGCCGTAGACCATCGTCACGTAGATGACGAGAACGGTCAGAACGGCGATGATCATCGTCCAGTTGACGTTGGCAGGATCCGCCACCATTGCGTAGCTGCCGCCCTTGGCGATCGTGTAGACAGCCATTTCGGTGGCGGCGCCGACTTCGTCCTTGGTCAGGAGCTTGTCGGCAATGAGCTTGTCGGCAGGAACCATGGTCTTTTCGCCGCCGCGAACGGCAGCGGCATCAAGCGCCAGTTCCGGATTGGCGGCGACGAAGCCGTCAAGCTTGGATTCCGGAACCTTTGCCGCACCACGAACCAGCGGGTAGCCGGCATCATGGAGAGCCATGTTGGTCTGCTTTTCGAAGCCGGCGTTGGCAGCCTTGGCACCATCGCCTGCAGCGATCGCGTCATAGCTGTTGATCGTCGTTTCGCCGACCTCCACAGTCGCGGCAGTCCCCGCCGCAGCGGTCGTTACCACGTCATAGGGAACCGAGTTCTTGGTCAGGAACGCGGTTGCGATGTCGCACGAGGTCGTGAACTTCGCGGTACCGGTCGGGTTGAACTGGAACTTGCAGTCGCCCGGTGCCGCGGTCACGGTCGCCCGTACCGTTGCCTGGGCCTGAGCGAGCGCCGGGTTACCGGCCCAGGTCAGCGCCTTGAACAGCGGGAAGTAGGTGAGCATGGCAAGCAGCAGGCCGGCCATGATGATCGGCTTGCGGCCGATCTTGTCGGAGAGCCAGCCGAAGAGCACGAAGAAGCCCGTACCGATCAGCAGTGAGGCGGCGACCATGATATTGGCCGACTGGCCGTCCACCTTGAGCACGCCCGTCAGGAAGAACAGCGCGTAGAACTGACCGGAGTACCAGACGACGGCCTGGCCGACGACGGCGCCGAACAGTGCCAGAAGCGCGATCTTGGCGTTCTTCCACTGGCCGAAGGCTTCCGACAACGGTGCCTTGGAACCCTTGCCCTCTTCCTTCATCTTCTTGAAGGCCGGCGACTCGTTCATCTTCAGGCGGATCCAGACGGAAACGCCGAGAAGCACGACCGAGACCAGGAACGGAACGCGCCAGCCCCAGGCTGCAAACGCTTCTTTGCCCACCAGGTACTGGACGAGCAGGATCACCACCAGCGACAAGAACAGACCGAGCGTTGCCGTGGTCTGGATCCACGAGGTGAAGTAACCGCGACGCCCGTGCGGCGCGTGTTCGGCCACGTAGGTTGCAGCGCCGCCATATTCACCGCCGAGCGCCAGGCCCTGAAGCATGCGCAGAGCGATGAGCAGGATCGGCGCAGCGATGCCGATCGAGGCAGCGCCAGGCAGGATGCCGACCAGGAAGGTCGACAGACCCATGATCAGGATCGTCACGAGGAAGGTGTATTTGCGGCCGACGAGGTCGCCGAGGCGACCGAAGACCAGAGCGCCGAACGGGCGAACCAAGAAGCCCGCGGCAAACGCCAGAAGCGCGAAGATGTTTCGCGTCGTTTCCGGGTAGGAGCTGAAGAAGGTCGCGCCGATGTAAACGGCGAGCGAACCGTAGAGATAGAAATCGTACCATTCGAATACGGTACCAAGCGACGAGGCGAAGATGACCTTCTTCTCCTCGCCGGTCATCGGACGTGCTTTTGTGTCGTCCGCTGTCGCGACATTTGCCATTTTGTTTATCCTCCACTCCAAAACAGCCCATTGGAGCGCCCATTGGCTGGCTCGGACAATTCCTCCCTTGAACGTCCGAACGTGGTGCGCCTGATCACAGGATGTCAGAAAAGGAGGGCCGCAGGCAGGGATGCTTTCGGCTTATGACTTTCGTCTAAGAAGCCAGAGACCTCAGGCGCGAAGGGCTGCCGCCGGCGATTGCCGGTAGGCGATCATGGCCGGCAGGACGGCGAGGATGGCGGCGAAGACGAGAATGGCAGAGACAAGAAATCCGTCGCCGGCAGCGAACATGACAGGCATGGCAACGCCGCTCTCACCGGAAAGATATCCGGCTATGAACTTTGCGGCACCGAAGCCAAGCGCGAAACCGGAAAGCACACCGGCGGCAATCAGCGCAAACAGTTCGCTCCAGACGATGACAAACACCGCCGTGCGCGGCGCGCCGAAGGCACGAAGCGCCCCGATCTGCCGTCGGCGCTGGCCGACATGCAGGATCGTGACGAGCAGGATCGCGGCTGCGACCAGAACCTGAGCGCCCGTCGTCACTCCCACGAGCACCCGCTTGGCGTCGCCAAGTGTCGCATAGAGGTTCGTCAGCACCTCGCCGGGAAAAACCGCCAGTGTCGAGTTGCTGCGATAGTCCTGCCGGAGCTTGTAGGCGTCGGCGATCGATTTCGGTTTGACGAGGATCGCGGGCAGGCCGGGCGTGGCCTTGCTCCAATTCTCGTCGAGCGCCGCGTCCGCATCGATATGAGGGTGATCCGCCTCGACACCGGACGCGGCCTCGTCATGCGCGTGATCGTCGGCATCATCGTGTTCCGCCGCTTCCATTCCATGCAGCGCCCAGACCGCCTGCATCGGAACCAAAATGGCACGGTCCCAGGCGGTGCCCGTGGGCTTGAGGCGCCCGACAATGCGATAGGCGAGTTCCGTGTGGGCGTGGCCGCCGAGTTCGGCAAGTCCATGGGTCGGCTTGACCGTATAACCGAGTGGCAAATCGACGGCGGCGCCGGCAACCGCTTCACCAAGGGCGGCAAAGGCGCGGCCTTCGGCAAGCTGTTCGAGTTCCGCAAGCAACCCGGTGGAGGTGCCGACAACGGCATAGCCGCCAAAGCTGTCACCGAAGCCGACCGGTGCTGCGGAGGCGACGCGCGGATCGGCAAGAAGGCGCGGCAGAACCGTGCCTTCCATCAGCGGCAGCGGCGAGGGTTGCAGGAAGATCGATGAAAGCACGAGCTGGGTCTCGCTGCCGGGGGCGCCGATCACGAGGTCGAACTTGTCGGCAGCACGCGCACTGCCGAGCCGAAGCGCCCGTTCCTGCAAGGTGACGGCGACGCCGAGCGCCGTCGCCAACGCAACCAGGAGGACGACGACGAGCGAACCGGCCCAGAGGCGGCGCAGATCCGCAAGGATGAAACCGATCATGCCGCGCGCTCCTCGATGAGGCCATCTTCGACGATGCGCCCGGCGGCAAGCCGGATGCGACGGTCCATACGCCGCGTCAGCGCCAGATCGTGCGTCGCAACGATCAGCGTGCAGCCGCTTTCGCGTGAAAGCTCGAGCAGCAGGTCGCCGACGGTCTCGCCGGCGTCGCTGTCGAGGCTGGCGGTCGGCTCGTCGGCAATGACCACACCCGGCTTGCGCAAAAGCGCGCGGGCGATCGCCACCCGCTGCATTTCACCGCGCGACATGGTTTCGATCATCTGGGTCGGCCGGGTGAGGCCGACACGCAGAAGCAGATGTTCAGCACGGGCGCCGACATCACGGCTCATCGCGCCGGAGAGCCTTGTCGGCAGCAGAACGTTGTCCAGAGCACTGAGGCCGGGGAAAAGATGAAAGTCCTGCAGGACCAGACCGATATTGGCGCCGCACCAACGGTCACGACGGCCCTCGGAGAGCGCGCAGATATCGACATCGCCCCAGAGGATGCGGCCCTGTCCGACCCGCTCGAGCCCGGTCAGGATGCTGATCAGCGTGCTTTTGCCGGATCCTGACGCACCTGTGAGCGCCACACGGCTGCCGGCGGCGACGTCAAGGCTGTCGATCGCAAGAGCGGGTGCGGCAAGTCCGGGAAAGCTGACATCGACGCCTGCGAGTTGAAGACCAAGCATGCCCTAGACCGCGTAAAATTGAGACGAGCGCAGACGCAGCAGGCTGACGAATCCGGTCTCCGGATCGGTCCAGGAGCCGACCTCCAGTGTCCCGCGAACCTCGATCGTCTGGCCGGGCGGCACGAAGGTCTGCTTCTCCCCGAGATAGACGACGACGATATTGTCCGGCCAATCGGAATCCGACGAACAAAACGGGCAAAGCGCCATCGGAACTTCCGTCAGCACGAAGAACGCTGCCTCTGCCTTGAGCGGCGGCGCCATGAAGCCGCGCATGCGGACTTCCTGACCGGCAAGGCTCTTCACCTTTGTCGAGAATTCGAGGCCGAGTACACTGACCTTGCCGTAGAGCTCATCGAAAGTGAGACTGGCGTCGGCCAGGGCCGCATGCCCGTCGAACGCGACAACCGCGCCGGCAATCAGGCCGAGCACAGCTCGACGGCTCAAGGATATGGGTGTCGGTAGGGTCATCGTCTTATCGCCAAGAGTACCCCGGCAGCGCATGGGCGTGATGTGGCCGGGAATGAACGTCAGCGTGAAGCCTCCTCCCCGTTTCAGGGAGGAGGCGGGTTTCAAACGATCAGTTGGTCTGCTTCACGCCGAGGGCAAGCGCATCGACGAGAACGCGGTAGACGTCGCTCTGCTCCATGTAGCCTCTGAAGCCCTCGCTGCCCGGACCTTCCGACTGCAGCACGACGTCGTCGACCGTGTGCTGGCCGGTGCTTTCGTCCTTCGGCAGGATGCCGACGCGCAGCACGGCGCCGGGCATGTCCTTGTAAGCTTCGTTGGCGACATACTCGTCCTTCTCGTTCTTCACCGCCGGCTCGAACGGCCCGTCCAGCTTGGGGCTGAAGGTTTCGTAGTAGTCGGGGAAGTTTGAGACGAACATCGCCAGACGACGGCTCGCGTCGATCTTGTCGGGGAAGCCGTCCTTGTTCTCGTCGGTATAGTTCGGGAAGCCCGCCGAAGCGCCTGTTTTGACCTTGTCGCGGCCTTCCTTGCCCTCGACGGTGTCGTCGATGATGCCGAGCAGTGAGACGCCATGGGTATGGTCGCCGGTCACGACAACCAGCGTATTCGGGTTGTTCTTCGCGAACGCGCGGGCAACGCCGACCGCCTGGTCGAACTCGATGGTCTCGACGACGGCGCGCTCCATGTCGAGCGGATGGCTCATCTTGTCGATCGAGGCGCCCTCGACCATCAGGAAGAAGCCGTTTTCGTTCTTCGACAGCCTGTCGAGCGCGGTCTTGATCATGTCGACAAGGCCTGGCTGGCCGGGGAACTTTTCGACCGTGCCCTTCTTCAGGAACTCGCGATCAAGCGTCACGTCCATGTTGCCGGTGTGGAACAGACCGAGAAGCTTGCCGTCGGCGGGCGCATTGGCAAGTTCGCTCTTGTCGGTCGCAAGCGCATAACCGGCTTCCTGGAAAAGCTTGATGTAGTCCTGGTTGTCCTTGCGCTTGGAGCCGGGCGTCTCCTTGCCGAGGAAATAGGCCGAGCCTCCGCCAAGGATGACCTCCGGCTTGACGTCGTAGATCATGCCGACGATCTCGGCCTTGTCGCTGCGGTTGCGGGTGTGGGCGACGACGGCGGCCGGCGTGGCGTCCTCGATTTCCGAGGTCGTGACGAGACCGATCGACTTCTGCGTCTGGCGGCGCAGCGCTTCGGCAATGGTCTCGACCCGTGGATCGTCGAGGCTGTCGGGCGTGCGGTCGCCATAGACGCCCACGGCGTTGATCACGGTCTTGTGGCCGGTCATGTAGGCCGACATGGTGTTGGCGCTGTCGGTGTCGATCGAATTGGTCGCCGACGTGCCGATGAAGGCCATGCGCTCGAGGTCGTCCATGTTGAGGCGGCCATTGGCCTTACCCTCGGTCATGCCCTTCGACATGATGCGGGCGGCGGTGCGGTGCGCAACCGAAAGGCCATCGCCAAGCAGGAAGATGACGTTCTTGACCTTCGGCTGCTCCGCCGTGGCATAGACGTGCCAGGTCACGGTCTTCGTCTCTCCGCCAGCCGTCACTTCGACCTTGTAGCTGCCCGGTGCGCCAATTATAGCGTTGCGCAGGAGCAGGGCCGAACCGAGCTCCTTGTCTTCCTTGCCCTTTTCCATCGCGACATAGGCGGCTTCGGCACCGAGCGCTGCCTTGTAGTCCTGGCCGTTGACGGTCACCTTGATGTCTTCCGCCTTGACGGCGCTCTTGAGCTCGACCTTGAAATCGAACGGGGAACCGGCAAGAATTGTCGCGCGATCAATGGGATAGACGTCTGCGGCCTGAGCGGCGTGGGCCAGAACCGTCGTGGCAAAGAGGGTGGCAAGAAGCATACGCATGGCAATCGTCCCTTTGAGGTGTCGGATTGCGCGGTCGTAACGCCCGGCGATGACAGCGACATGACATTGCGATCACGTTTGCAGGCGCCAAGCATCGCACGCTTGACTCGCCGATAGAAACAATTATTACGAGCCTCGGAAAGGAAGGCATTCCATGCTTCGCCGCGAACACAACTTCGCTGACAGCAGCGTCCTGGCAGAAATCGCCGGGCAGGATATGCGTTTTCCAGCTTCCTTCAAAACAACGGCCAAAACGACGACGAAAACCGTCTGACGTCTCTGGCCCTCCGCTCTCTCCCCGGTTTGGCCGGGGACAGGAACCCTCGCGGCGGATCGCGCGGTTTCCCCCTCCACCCGACGAGGAGAGACAAAAAAGAGAGCTTAGATCATGGGTTTCAAGATTGCAGTCGCAGGCGCCACCGGCAATGTCGGCCGGGAGATGCTGAACATCCTTTCGGAACGCGGCTTTCCCGCCGATGAAGTGGTCGCCCTTGCTTCCGCCCGTTCCCAGGGCACGGAAGTTTCCTTCGGCGACAAGACGCTCAAGGTCAAGAACCTCGAAAACTACGATTTCTCCGATACCGATATCTGCCTGATGTCGGCCGGCGGCGCGGTTTCGCTGAAGTATTCGCCGAAGATCGGCCAGCAGGGTTGCGTCGTCATCGACAATTCCTCGGCCTGGCGTTACGACTCCGAAGTGCCGCTGATCGTGCCGGAAGTGAACCCGGACGCGATCACGCTCTTCACCAAGAAGAACATCATCGCCAATCCGAATTGCTCGACCGCCCAGCTCGTCGTCGCGCTGAAGCCGCTGCACGACCACGCCAAGATCAAGCGCGTCGTCGTCTCGACCTACCAGTCGGTTTCCGGCGCCGGCAAGGACGGCATGGACGAACTCTTCAACCAGACCCGTGCGGTCTTCGTTGCCGACCCGATCGAATCGAAGAAGTTCACCAAGCGCATCGCCTTCAACGTCATTCCGCACATCGACGTCTTCATGGAAGACGGCTACACCAAGGAAGAGTGGAAGGTTCTGGCCGAGACCAAGAAGATGCTCGACCCGAAGATCAAGGTGACCTGCACGGCCGTGCGCGTCCCGGTCTTCATCGGCCATTCGGAATCGGTCAACATCGAGTTCGAAAACGAGATCACCGCTGACGAGGCGCGCGATATCCTGCGCGAAGCACCGGGTTGCCTTGTTGTCGACAAGCACGAGAACGGCGGCTACGTAACGCCTTACGAGTGCGCCGGCGAAGACGCGACCTACATCTCGCGCATCCGCGAAGACGCAACCGTCGAAAACGGCCTCAACATCTGGGTCGTTTCCGATAACCTGCGCAAGGGTGCGGCACTCAACGCGATCCAGATCGCCGAGCTGCTCATCAACCGCGGTCTGATCCGCGCCAAGAAGCAGGCCGCCTGAACAAACAGACGGTAAAGCACGAATAAGAACCCCGCCTGGCCCGTTATCGGCCTGCGGGGTTTCCTGTTTCACGGATCCGTGCGCAAAATTGATCGGATTCACGTGAAACCGTTAGGAAATTTCCGCCAATGAGGGGCGGGTGACAGAGCCGGCAAAGGCTGGCATCTTCCTAACGGCAACCAGATTTGGGCAATGACGGGGTATTTCATGCACACGGCAAAGTGCGTAGCGATTGGGCTTGCGGCCCTGATTTCAACGGCGATCCTTCCGGCGACCGCGTCGGCGGCACAGTGCGGCAACGACGGCAGCGGTTTCGCGGCCTGGATGACGCAGTTCAAGCAGGAAGCCTCCGGCAACGGCATCAGCCCTGCGGCGCTCGACAAGGCGCTCTCCGGCGTTTCCTACAACAAGGCGACGATCCGCGCCGACCGCGGCCAGAAAAGCTTCAAGCTCTCGCTCAGCCAGTTCATGCAGAAGCGTGGCGGTCAGACGATCATCTCGCGCGGCAAGAAGATGAAGGCCCAGAATGCGGCGCTCTTCAACAGCATCGAACGGCGCTACGGCGTACCGGCCGGCCCGCTGATCGCCATCTGGGGCATGGAAACCGGCTTTGGCGGCTTCATGGGCAAGGAGCATACGCTCTCAGCCGTTTCGACGCTCGCCTATGACTGCCGCCGGTCCGACTACTTCACCAACCAGCTCTATGCGGCGCTCCAGCTCGTCCAGCGCGGCGATCTCAGCCCGGCTGCACGCGGCGCTGCCCATGGCGAAATCGGACAGACCCAGTTCCTTCCGGCAAACGTTCTGAAATACGGCGTCGACGGTGACGGCAACGGCCATATCGACATGGTCCGCTCGAAGGCTGACGCGCTTGCTTCGACCGCGAACTTCCTGCGTGGACACGGCTGGCAGCCGGGCGCCGGATATCAGCCGGGACAGGCCAATTTCGGCGCGATCCAGGGCTGGAACGCCGCCAGCGTCTATCAGCAGGCGATCGCCATCATCGGCGCGGAAATTGACGGCGACTAGAGCATTTCCAGGAAAAGTGCGAAGCGGTTTTCCGTCAGGAAATGCGTAGAAACAAGGAGATAGAGCGTTTCTGCGACTCCGCTTAAACCGCAGACGCTCTAACGCATGTTGCGCAAAGGTGCGCAGCGGTTTTGCGATAACGACAGCGCAAAAACAAAAGATCAAAGCTTATGAAATAAAAGAAGCCCGGTTCGAAAGGACCGGGCTTTTTCTCTGGCTTCTATCACATACCTGGACGGGCAAAGTCGCCGCTCTTCGGATCCATCACCCAGAGCTCGCCGGTCGAAATGTCGAACCAGGCGCCGTGAAGCTGGAGCTTGCCCTTCGATTCGAGAATCTGGACGCAGGGGAAGGTGCGAAGATTGGCGATCGAGTTGCGGATGGAAACCCGCTCCAGAGCGCGCTGCCGCTCGGCCTGGGTCATCACGTCATTGCTCTGGATCTGTTCGGCGGACGGTTTCAAGAGGTGCATCCAGCGACCGATGAAGTCACCCGGCGACAGGGGCTCGGCGTCCAGGTCAAGCGCCGCCTTGATGCCGCCGCAGCGTCCGTGGCCCATGACGACGATGTCGCTGACACGCAGAGACTGGACGGCAAATTCCAGAGCTGCCGACGTCGAGTGGTAGTGTCCGTCCGGCTCGTAGGGCGGCATGAGATTGGCGACGTTGCGCACGACGAAGAGCTCGCCCGGGCCGCTGTCGAAGATCGTCTCGGGCGCTGCCCGGGAGTCACAACAGGCAATGACCATGGTCTTGGGCTTCTGCCCGCTATCCGCCAATGTCTTGTAACGCTGCTGCTGTTCGCTGAAGCGACCACTCATGAAGTTATGATAGCCGTTCAGAAGGTGGTCTGGAAAACGCTGCATATCCATCGGTTACCCCGCTGCTGTCGAGAGTTCAATCCACCAAGCCATCCGACGGCGTGCCGTGAACAGCTTCTTCTATTTCCGCCGCATCTGGCTCGGATGCAGCAAGCGCCGCATCTGCACCATCGCCATCGGCGTCGAGAGACTGGACGCATCCTGTTCGAGCGTCAGTTCATCGGCGCCGCGCTTGACCGTGCGCGCGATAATTTCGAACACGCTGGCTGTCGCCATCTGAAGCGCGCGCTCCTCGGAGAGGCCTTCCAGCAGCCGCGCCAGGAACACCGCCGCCAGCAGATCGCCCGTGCCGTTCGGCGGGTTCTCGATCAGCCGGTGTTCGGCGAGCAGCGCATGGTTGCCGGAGAGATAGAGATTTCCCGTCCCGCCCTTCATCATCGGAATCGCCGACGTGACCAGCATGCGCGAGGGACCAAGCCCCAGCGCCGCGTCAAGGATTGCCGCATTGGTCTCGAGCGTCGCGCCGGCAAGCCAGGCCAGTTCGAACCGGTTGGGCGTGGCGAGACTTGCAAGCGGCAACAGCCGGTCGCGGATGGTAATCGCCGTCGCTTCGGGCACGTAGAGCCCTTCGGCATCACCGATCACCGGGTCGCAGGCATAGACGAGATCAGGATTGCGGGCGCGCAAGGCGGTCACCAGCCGGGCAACGCCCTCTGCCTGGCTCGCCGAGCCGAGATAGCCTGACAGGACTGCCCGGACCTCGCCGGCCCAGGGCGCCTGAGCCAGATCGTCGATCACCGACTGGAATTCCGCGTCCGGTATCGTGATGCGCGTCGAATGGCCATGGCCGGGATGCCAGGGCAGAATGACGGTCGGCAGAGCCCAGACGGGATGGCCAAGCGTCTCCAAGGCAAAGACAACCGCCCGATTGCCGACGGTGCCGCGAACCACGTGACTAGAAATGACGATGACGGCACCAGGCAAGGAGGGCATTTCGGGCATCGGCCAGTCCAATCCTTCGATTTGAACTCTGATCACCGACTGTCACCGCCATGTCAACAGGCTATGGCAGACAGGTTCCGCACGAGCCGCTGGCGTTTTCGTGCTTTTTCATCGAAATTCGAGCAATTTTCGCCAATCTGCCTTCGATTTAAATGGATTTGAGCTGTTTTCACGTGAGATTCTCCGATTCTCGGCTCGTTTTTGCCGAAATCGTCATAAAAAGCGGTCGCCATTAGCCAAGGTTCTGATAGGGTCTAGCCTATCATGAATGGGAGAAACTTCATGGGCGTGAAATACAATCCGAAGCGGGACAGACACATCGACGCAGCGAAGGCGGCCGCCATCAAACTGGGCACCGACGCGCTGGCGCCCGAGATCCTCTTCGGCGGGGCCAGCAACGACGACCTCGATCTTTATTCGGCGGACATGCTGGCACTGACGGCGGCCCATGCGAGAAGCGAACTCGCACGCTGGGACGGCGGCAAACCTCAAGTGTCGGTTGAAACCGTGGCCGGCGTTGCGCCTGGCGGCACCGAGGTTTCGATCATTGCCGTCACCGAACACAACATGCCGTTCCTCTTTGATTCGGTCATGGGCGAGGTGACGACCACGCACCGCGATATCCATCTCGCGATCCATCCCATTCTGGTCCAGGAACCGGGCAAGCCCGCCAAGCCGTTCGATCCGGACGAGCCGAGCGATCCGGCACACCGGATCAGCCACATCCAGATCCACCTGAGCAAGTTGACGCCGGTCGAGGCGCAATCGCTCAGCAACCGTATCCGCGATGTGCTCGAACAGGTTCATCAGGCCGTGCACGACTGGCCGGCGATGACGACGCTGCTCGATCACGCGATGAAGGAACTCGAGGACTACAACGCCTCGCGCAAGAAGAGCGACCGCGACGAAGCGCTGGCCTTCCTTCGCTGGCTCAGGGACAACAACTTCACCTTCCTCGGCATGCGCGAATACACCTATTCGGGCAAGGGCGGGAAGGCGACGGTCGAGCGCGGCAAGGGCAGGGGCCTCGGCATCCTTTCCAATCCCGATGTGCGCGTGCTGCGCCAGGGCAAGGACGCAGTTCTGACCACGCCGGAGATTCTGGCCTTCCTCGAAAGCCCGGATTTCCTGATCGTCACCAAGGCCAATGTGAAGTCGGTCGTGCACCGCCGCGCCTATATGGACTACATCGGCGTCAAGCGTTTCGATGCCGACGGCAATGTCGCCGGCGAGCTGCGCATCGTCGGCCTGTTCACCTCCTCGGCCTATACCCGTCAGGCCGCGGAAATCCCGCTGCTGCGCCACAAGATCGAGAAGATCGTCGATCATTTCGGCTACGATCCGCAGAGCCATTCCGGCAAGATGCTGGACAACACGCTCGAATCCTACCCGCGCGACGATCTCTTCCAGATCGACGTCGGCCTGCTCGCCGCCTTCTGCGAACAGATCAACGAGCTCGGCGACCGTCCGCGCATCCGCGTTCTGCCACGCATCGACCATTTCGACCGCTTCGTTTCGGTCATCGTCTTCGTACCGCGCGAGCAATATGATTCCGACGTTCGCGAGAAGATCGGGGACTATCTGAAGACGGCTTATGACGGTCGTGTTTCGGCCTACTACCCGGCCTTCCCCGAGGGCGGTCTGGCGCGCGTGCACTTCATCATCGGCCGGACCAGCGGCAAGACGCCGCGCATCCCCCAGGCCAAGCTCGAGGAGGCCGTGCGAGGCATCGTCACGCGCTGGATCGATCGCTTCGACCTGCTTGCCCGCAAGGATGGCATCGAGCTCAGCGTTGGCGAAGCCTACCAGGCGGCCTTTGCACCGGCCGAAGCCTATGCCGATCTCGCCGATATCGCCGCCTGCAAGGCGGAAGATCCGATCCGGATCTCGTTCTACCACTACAACCGCCCGGTCAATCGTCCTGATACGGCCGAGCTGAAGATCTTCCACGCCGGCGAACCCGTATCGCTTTCGCGCCGCGTGCCGCTGCTCGAAAATCTCGGCTTCCGGGTCATCAGCGAGCAGACCTACGACCTCAACGTCGGCAAGCATGGCGAGGACCAGCATCGCGTCGTGCTGCACGACATGGAGTTGATCCATCGCGACGGCCATGCGCTCAATCTCGACAAGTCGGGTGCGGCGCTCGAGGAAGCCTTCCTCGCCGCCTGGAACGGCACGATCGAGGATGATAACTTCAACAGGCTGATCCTGCTCGCCGGCTTGAACGCCCGCGAAGTGACGGTGCTGCGTGCCTATGCCCGCTACCTCCGCCAGGCCGGCATCACCTATTCGCAGGGCTATATCGCCGACACGCTGAACAAATATCCGGCGATTGCCGCCGATATCTTCAAGCTGTTCGTCACCCGCATGGACCCGGCGATCGAGGAGAAGCCGCGTGCCAAGAAGTGCAACGCCCTGATCGCATCGATCGAGACCGCACTGTCGGCGGTACCGAGCCTCGACGAGGACCGGATCCTGCGCCGCTACGTCAACGCCATCGAGGCGACGCTCCGCACCAATTACTTCCAGAAGGATGCCGACGGAAAGCCGCGTGCGGTCCTTGCCGTCAAGCTCGATCCCAAGCAGCTCGAAGGCTTGCCCGAGCCGCGTCCGTTCCGCGAAATCTTCGTCTACGGCACCGAAGTCGAAGGCGTGCATCTGCGTTTCGGCAAGGTCGCCCGTGGCGGTCTTCGCTGGTCCGACCGCGCACAGGACTACCGCACCGAAGTACTGGGCCTGGTGAAGGCACAGCAGGTCAAGAACGCCGTCATCGTGCCCGTTGGCGCCAAGGGTGGCTTCTACCCGAAGCAGCTGCCGGTTGGCGGCAACCGCGACGAGGTGTTCAAGGCCGGAACCGAAGCCTACAAGACCTTCATCCGCACGATGCTGTCGGTCACCGACAACATTGTCGGCCAGGATGTCGTGCCGCCGGCCGACACGCTGCGCCGCGACGGTGACGATCCCTACTTCGTCGTTGCCGCCGACAAGGGCACGGCGACCTTCTCGGACACGGCCAACGGCCTGGCCCAGGAAGCAGGCTTCTGGCTCGATGACGCGTTCGCCTCAGGCGGATCGGCCGGCTACGACCACAAGAAGATGGGCATCACCGCCCGTGGCGCCTGGGAGACCGCCAAGCGGCACTTCCGCGAGATGGACATCGACATCCAGACCACTCCCTTCACCGTCGCCGGCGTCGGCGACATGTCGGGCGACGTCTTCGGCAACGGCATGCTGCTTTCGGAAAAGATCCGTCTGCTCGCGGCCTTCGACCATCGCGACATCTTCATCGATCCGAATCCGGATACGGATGTTTCCTTCGCCGAACGCAAGCGCATGTTCGCCCTGCCACGTTCGAGCTGGCAGGACTATGATCGCAAGACGCTCTCCGAAGGCGGGATGATCATTTCCCGCGCCGAAAAGTCGGTGACGCTGACACCGGAAGCCATGGCGGCGATCTGCATCGACAAGCAGAAGGCCACGCCGTTCGAGATCATGAACGCGATCCTGAAGAGCCAGGTCGATCTTCTCTGGTTCGGCGGCATCGGCACCTATGTGCGCGGCAGCAACGAGACGGATGCCGAGGTTGGCGACCGCGCCAACGACGCGATCCGTGTGGTCGCCGAAGAGGTCCGCGCCCGTGTCATCGGCGAGGGCGCAAACCTCGGCGTGACCCAGAAGGGCCGTATCGGCTTCGGCCTCAATGGCGGTCGCTGCAACTCCGACGCCATCGACAACTCGGCGGGCGTCAACTCGTCCGACGTCGAGGTCAACATCAAGATCGCGCTGGCCTCGGCGATGCGCGACGGTCGCCTGACCCGGCCGAAGCGCAACACGCTGCTGGCGTCGATGACCGAGGAAGTCGGCCATCTCGTACTGCGCAACAACTACGAGCAGTCGCTGGCAATCTCGCTCACCGAACTGCAGGGTACCGGAAACCGCACGACGCTCGGCCGCCTGATGACGCGACTCGAAGCCGACGGCCACCTCAACCGCAAGGTTGAGACGCTGCCGACCGACCAGGTCATGACCGAGCGCTATCAGGCCGGCAAGCCGCTGACACGCGCGGAGATCGGCGTCCTCCTGTCCTACTCGAAGCTGGTGCTGTTCGACGAGCTGATCGCCAGCGAGCTTCCCGACGACCCGTATTTCACGGCGACCCTGGAACGCTACTTCCCCGGCAAGATGCGCAAGACTTATGCCGGCGACATCCACGGCCACCGGCTGCGCCGCGAGATCATCGCGACGGTGCTGGCCAACGAAACCATCAATCGCGGCGGCCCCGCTTTCGTCTCGACCTTGACGGATGCCACCGGCTTCCTCTCGGCAGACGTCGTCAAGGCGGCTGTTTTGGCACTCGATGGCTTCGACCTGCCGCGGATCTATGACGAGATCGATGCCCTGGACAATCGCATCAGCGGCGCCCTCCAGAATGCGCTCTACCAGGAAGTCGGGCGCATCTTCACGCTCGTGACGGAGCGGGCCCTGCGCACCCATGCGGCAACGGGTTCGGTTTCGGAAGCCGTGACGCGCCTGCGCGACGGGCTGCAGAAGCTGCGCAGCACCATGCGCACCGCGATTTCAGGCGAAACCGCCGACGAAGCTCGGGTAAAGACCGCAGCCTTCGTCGAGGGCGGCGTGCCGGAGAAACTGGCGGATGAGATCCTGGAACTGGCGCTGATGACCCTCGTGCCCGAAATCATGCAGATATCAGCTGAAACCGGCGAGACGCTGAGCCGCACGGCACAGGGTTATTTTGCCGTCACCGAAACGCTGCGGATCAACCGCCTGCTGGCGGCAGCCGACCGCGTACCGGCAACCGAGCAGTTCGAGGCAATGGCGCTGTCGCGCGCGATCTCGGACATTGCCGGCGCCAGACGCGACATCACCGCAGCGGCGCTGCGCGAGCAGAAGAGCGAGCGCAATCCCGTCCAGGCCTGGCAGGAAAACGACCGCGAACGCGTTTCACGCGCGGGCGGCCAGCTGACGCTCCTGACTGAGAAGGGCGAGACCACGCTTGCCAAGATCACGGTTGCCGCGGGTCTGCTCAACGACCTTGCACGCGGCAGGGTGAAATGACACAGTCCGCCCCGGACTACAGCGCCGGGCGTCTTATTAGACGCGCAAAGGTCGCTGTAGCAGTTTGAATTGCTGCATGGTTTAATCCTTAAATCGAATAGGATTTAAGGAAACATGCAGTAGCGCAAGATCGGGCCGGGGATGCTCCGTCAACCCGGTCTCGATGAGCGAGATATGACGATCTTTCTGCGCCGCGCGTTCATTAGAACGCACGGCGCAGTCATTTCCGGGAGGGGTAATTGGCGATTTCGGCGGACAGGGCTGCAGACAAGCCGGGAACGACCCGTCTCGGCATTGCCGGATGGATGCTGTTCGACTGGGCGGCCCAACCGTTCTTCACGGTGATCACCACCTTCATCTTCGGCCCCTACTTCGTTTCCCGGCTGACTGAGGATCATGCTATCGGCCAGGCGATGTGGGGCTATACGCTCACCATTTCCGGCATCATCATCGCCATTCTCTCCCCGGTTCTCGGCTCGATCGCCGACGCCACCGGACCGCGCAAGCCGTGGATCGGCTTTTTCGCCATCATCAAGATCGTATCGCTGGCGATGCTCTGGTTTGCCGCCCCCGGCTCACCGATCATCTACGCCGTCATCTTCATGGTGCTGGCCACCGTCGCTGCCGAATTCTCGATCGTGTTCAATGATTCGATGATGACGCGACTTGTGGACGAGAAGGACATCGGCCGCATTTCCAACATCGCCTGGGGCCTCGGCTATCTCGGCGGGATGATCGTGCTCATCGCTGTCGTGGCGCTTCTTGCCGGAAATCCGGAAACCGGCAAGACCGCTCTCGGCATCGATCCGCTGTTTGGGCTCGATCCGGCAAAGGGCGAGGACGCGCGCATCACCGGGCCGATATCGGCGCTCTGGTACCTCGTGTTCATCATTCCGATGTTCCTGTTCACGCCGGATGCGACCAAGGCGACCATGTCGCTTGCAGGGGCGACCCGAACGGGACTGCGCGAACTGAAAGGCACACTCGGCGAACTCAGGCAAAGGCGCGGCGTCCTGCGCTTCCTCATCGCCCGCATGATCTTTCAGGATGGGGTCAATGGCCTGCTGGCACTGGGCGGCACCTTCGCCGCCGCCATGTTCGCCTGGCAAACCATGGAACTCGGCATCTATGGCATCATCCTCAACGTCGTTGCCATCGGTGGCTGCCTCTATGCAAGCAAGCTCGATGCCCGGCTCGGTTCAAAGACCATCGTGATCGCCAGCCTGGTCTGCCTGATCATTGCCACGCTTGGCATCGTCTCGACAGGACCGGGCTTCACCTTCTTCGGTCTGCTTCCCCTGCCGACGGACGATTCGGGCGGCATCTTCGGCACTGCAGCCGAGAAGGCCTATATCGTCTACGGCCTGCTCGTCGGTATCGCCTTCGGGCCGGTTCAGGCGTCGTCGCGCTCCTATCTGGCGCGCAGCGTCAGCCTGGACGAAGCAGGGCGCTACTTTGGTCTCTATGCACTTTCCGGCCGTGCGACGTCGTTTCTTGCGCCCGCGTCGGTCGCCACGATCACGCTCATGACCGGCTCCGCCCGCATCGGCATGATGGCGCTCGTCGTCTTCCTCGTCCTCGGTTTTCTGATCCTGCTGCGCACGCCTTATCCGGCGAATGCCGGACATACGAAAGCCGCCGCGTCCTGGGGACGCGACGGCTCTGAGGAATAAAACTCGGACTTTACTACAGCGCCGCGCGTCTCATTAGACGCGCAAAGGTCGCTGTAGCACTTTGAATTGCTGCATGTTTTTATCCTTAAATCGAATAGGATTTATGGAAACATGCAGTAGCAACTGAAAATGCAACCGATCCGGTTTAGTGGCGGAAGTGGCGCATACCGGTGAAGACCATCGCAACGCCATGCTCGTCGGCCGCGGCAATCACTTCCTCGTCGCGCATCGAACCACCGGGCTGGATCACCGCCGTGGCACCGGCAGCGATCGCCGACAGCAAGCCATCGGCAAACGGCAGGAAAGCCTCGGAGGCGACGGCCGAGCCGCGCGTCAACGGCGTTGCGAGGCCGAGCGCCTTGGCGGCTTCTTCGGCCTTGATCGCGGCGATGCGGGCCGAATCGACCCGGCTCATCTGCCCGGCGCCGATGCCTGCGGTCTGGCCATCCTTGGCATAGACGACGGCGTTCGACTTGACGTGTTTTGCCACCTTGAAGGCAAACTTCATGTCTTCCAGTTCCTGCGCCGTCGGTGCACGCTTGGTCACCACCTTCAGCTCCAGGTCTTCGACCATGCCGTTGTCGCGGGTCTGGACGAGAAGGCCGCCGGATACGGTCTTGGCGGAAAGGCCGGGGATGCGCGGATCCGGCAGGGCGCCCGTGGTCAAGAGCCGCAGGTTCGGCTTGCGGGCGATGACGGCCTTGGCCTCATCGCTGACCTCAGGCGCGATGATCACTTCGGTAAAGAGCTTGACGATCGCTTCGGCCGTTTCCGCATCGAGCATCTGGTTGAGCGCGATGATGCCGCCAAAAGCTGAGGTGGAATCGCAGGCAAGCGCGCGTCGATAAGCTTCGACCAGCGTCGGGGCCGTGGCCACGCCGCAAGGATTGGCATGCTTGATGATCGCCACGGCCGGGGCTTTTTCCGGCAGGAACTCGGCGACGAGTTCGAAGGCGGCATCGGTGTCGTTGATGTTGTTGTAGGAAAGCTGCTTGCCCTGCAGCAGCTTAGCTGTGGCAACGCCCGGACGGTTCTCGCCGGTGACGTAGAAGCCCGCCTTCTGGTGCGGATTCTCACCGTAGCGCATCTCCTCCTTCAAGACGCCGCCGAGAACGCGGTGGCGCGGCATCGGCGTGTCGAGCGCCTCGGCAAACCAGTTGGAAATGGCTGCGTCATAGGCGGCCGTGCGGGCATAGGCCTTGGCCGCCATCTTCTGGCGGAAGGCATAGGTCGTCGCGCCTGCTGCAAGTTCTTCGAGCAGGACCGGATAGTCGGCCGGATCGGTGACAATTGTGACATAGGCGTGGTTCTTGGCGGATGCGCGGATCATCGCCGGGCCGCCGATATCGATGTTCTCGACCGTCGTCGGATAATCGCCGCCCTGCGCGCGAACCTCCTCGAAGGGATAGAGATTGATCACCGCCAGATCGATCGCGGTGATGCCATGTGCCGACATCGCCGCCTGATGCTCGGCATCGTCGCGGATTGCCAGCAGGCCGCCATGCACGCCCGGGTGAAGGGTTTTGACCCGGCCATCCATAACCTCGGGAAAGCCGGTGAGTTCGGCGACGTCGCTGACTGGCAACCCCGCCTGCGACAGTGCCTTGTGGGTGCCGCCGGTCGAAACCAGACGTACGCCTTTTTCATGCAGCGCACGGGCAAGCTCGACGACACCGGTCTTGTCGGACACGGAAAGAAGAGCGGTCCGGACTGGAACCTCGTTCGGGGCGGGAATTTTCTTGGAGGCGACAGCCATCAACCATGCTCCTTTGGCGGCGCCGGACGCCCGGGAGGATGCTCCGGCGATTGGGATGGCTGCCCGTTAGCATAGCTTGCCGGCCGAAGAAACCTCGGCAGGCCAACATCCTAAAATAAGGGGCGCAGTTGGCCTCAGTTCGTGCGCGAGAAGGTCCATTGGATCTCCGGCTGCCTGGCAACGGCGAAGGTCACCGTCAGCTGCGACGAGGCGCGAATGCCCGAGGGATCGGCAAAGAAGATGTCTTCCTCGACCGCCAGCTCGCCGTCCTGGCAGGCAAACAGCCAGATTTCACCATCGGGCGCGGTCAGATAGATCTCGCGGCCGTTGTTCTGGCGAATAGTGACGGCCGGGTGGATATGGAAGCGGGCGACTGCCACGGCCAGGTTCGTTTCATCAGGATCGCTGCCGTCGGCGCGCGAAAGCCGGTCACGCCCACGGATCATCCGGCCGCCGTTCAGCACGCCGATGTCGCGCTCGTGCAGGAGCCCAAAGGACGAGAGATAACCGTCATGGTTTGCCATGACGGATTCCTGGCGGCCCGGTTCGTCCTTGCGCTCGACGACGACGCGCGAGACGCCGCTGGTGATGATCGGGCCCAGAAACCGTGACTGCGAGAAGCGTGAGGAGGACGTGTCGTTGACGGTCACGGTGGAGTGGGCGGCGGTCATCCGTGCCATCTGGCGGAATCGTTCGCCGGCAAATTTCGGCGCGCCCGAATTGATCACGAAACGCGTCTTGCCCGAGGACATTTCGAACGAGAGGCAGCCGGCATGGGCGCTACGCGACAGGTCGACTGAAAGCGGCCGGCCGGTATCGACGATGACCACGGTGTTTTCGATCGACAGGCGCTCGTAATGCGCGAGAGGCAGCGAGCGGAATGGCTCGCCGGCGGTTTCATCATAGCGCAGCACCGAGGCAAGCTCATGCGCCAGCACCGAGGTCGCGCCGTTGAAAAGCGCCAGTTCGCCGCCCTGGTGGCGGAAGAAGCGCAGTGCCGGATACATACGATCGATGCAAGGGATCAGGCGCGACGGCACGTCATGCCCCAGATTGACATAGGTCTGGCGCAGCGGCAGCAGGTCGAGCAGCAACTCAAGCCCGGCCCGCGGGCTGCGCGAAAAGTGGCTGCCGTCGGCGAGAATCTGCCGATCAAGCTCGAAATCGAGATGGCGCGACGCCTTGCGGATCGCCGACGGCGTCGACGGCATCGAAACCGATGCCATGGCAAGCGCCATCCGCACACGCAGGCGAGCCTCGCCATCCCTGACCGTTTCGGCAATGTGACGGAGATAACGAACCTGGAAGGCCAGGCTTTTCAGGAAGCGGCGATAAAAGCCGTGCTCGGCATTGCGCAGGACCACCGGCGAATGCGAGAGCCATGCGATGATGCGCTGGGCGATGACGTCGGCATCCCAGGCAATGCCTCCGAAATTGCGGCCGTGGGTGGCAATCCAGTCGTCAACGATCTGCCGCAGGCGCACGAAGCCGGCATCCTCGCGGATCGCCCGCAGATGCCTGAGCCAGCCGAACGAATGCAGGCGGGTGGCAAATTCCAGCGACGGCAGGTCGATCTCGAAGGGCGATTCGCCCTCGGTGTCGAGCACCCGCCCAGCCAGCGGAAAGCGACCCTCGAGGATCTCCTCGGCAACGAAGGGATCGACGGCTCTGAGGTCCGTCGGCGCAACGATCAGGCGGCCGGGCGTCGATCCGGTAAAGCGCAGCGACGAGACGCGGCCGACCGAAAGTCGCCGCGACACGCGGCGCCAACCTTCGCGCGCATACAGATAAGAAAGCCTTCGCCTGCCGGAAAACACCATCAACGCCCGTCGATTTCCTTAATCCTGAAGCAAGCCGTTCGAGACGAACGAACGGCTGCATCGGCTTCGCGCCAGTATCACTCGCGCAGGGTTGCCCGAAAATCCCTATTCGATCTCCGGTACGCACGATGCGCCGTTTCAAAATGTCAGAGCGTTCTTCTCTGTCCGAAAGGACGCGCGGCGCTCCGCGTGAACTCTGGATGGTGCCGGAAAGATCATTAAACTTTTATCAATTTTATCGTCTTTGATAGGCTCATGGCCTTAAAGCGTCAAATGACGCGCCAAAACAGCCCGTGGCCGAGCCTTTCCGAAGAACGAATCGACTTTTCCAGACTTATTTGCGGCGAATCACGGCGGCGTAGAATCCGTCGAGTCCACCGGCAAAGGGTGGATCGAGCGGGAACATCGATGGCGTGGTGCGCACTTCGCCGAGCGGGGTGATCGCATCTTCAAGGCCCTGCCAATTCTCAGCCAGAACCGGCACCCGCTCATAATCATCGCCGGCTGCGACCACCCGGTCGACCACTTCCTCGCCTTCGCGTGGGTCAAGCGAGCAATTGGAGAACACGACGATGCCGCCCGGCTTGACCACCGTCAGCGCGTGGCGCAGCAGGCGCTCCTGAAGCAGCGCAAGCTTCTCGATGTCCTCCGGACCCTTGGTCCAAAGCACATCCGGGTGACGGCGGGTCGTTCCGGTCGACGAACAGGGGGCATCGAGCAAGGCGGCATCGAAAAGTTCGTCCGGCCGAAAGTCGGCCATGTTGGTCTCTTTCATCTGCGCTTCCAGGCCCAATCGCTCGAGATTGCCCTTCAGACGCCTCAGCCGGCTCGACGACTGATCAAGCGCCGTCACCTCGGCACCGGCGAGGATAAGCTGCGCCGTCTTACCACCGGGTGCCGCGCAGAGATCGACGACGGTCTTCCCGGCAATCGACCCGAAAAGACGGGCAGGGATGGATGCGGCCGCATCCTGAACCCACCACTCGCCATCGGAGAATCCGGCTAAGGAGGGGATAGAGCCCGAGAATTCTGCAAGGCGGACTGAGCCTGTCGGCAGCACCGTACCGCCGAGCCGCTCGGCCCAGGCATCCGGATCCGACTTGACAGTCAGATCGATCGCCGCTGGGGTCAGTTGCGCTTCGGCGATGAGATCGGCCTGTTCGCGTCCATAACGCTCGACCAGCCTGTCGAAGAACCAGTCCGGCATCGCAGGAACGGTTCGCAGATTTTCCAGGATCGTGTCCTTCTCGCGCGACAGGCGGCGAAGGATGGCATTGACCAGATTGGCAAACCGGCGGTTTCGCGGATCGGCCTGCGCCTGCTCGACGGCAAGATCGACGGCGGAATGATCAGGAACGTCGAGATAGAGGATCTGCGCGGCAGCCACTGCGAGCACATGGTCGAGAGCGCGCGCGCCTTCCGGAAGCGGCGTCTGCAGCATCGAGCCGATTGCCGCCTGGATGCGCGGCAGATGACGCAATGCCGAATTGAGAATGGCGCGCACCAGCGCCCGGTCGGCCTCGCTCAGTTCGCGGTAGGCCGGATTTCCGTGCTCATGATCGAGCATGCCATCGAGCGAGGTCTTGCGATCGACGACCGCCCCGAGAATCTTGGCCGCTGCCTGTCGCGTGCGCAGTCCGGGCTTCTCCGGACCGCGCTGCTCTTGCGCAGGCCTCTTCGACTTTGCCGGCTCCTTGCGCGAGCGGTTTTGTTTCGGACGTGAATCGTTGTTGTTTTCGGCAGACATCAGGACCAGGGACCTTTCGGCGGTTCGGAACCACCGCGACCCCAACCGGTAGAGGGAACAGAGCGCGATTTGCGCACCGGATTATCAGCCCGAACCGGCGGCGTCGACCCCATGGACATCTCCTGCGCCATCTGTTGCAGGGCCGCAATCCGGTTTTCAGTGTTCGGATGGGTCGAAAACAGGTTGTCCATGCGCTCGCCTGAGAGCGGATTGATGATGAACATATGCGCGGTTGCCGGGTTGCGCTCGGCATCGTCATTGTGAATCCGATGGGCAGCACCAGCGATCTTCTGCAGCGCCGAGGCGAGAGCCAGGGGCTTGCCACAGATTTCGGCGCCACGGCGATCGGCGGAATATTCCCGGGTACGGCTGATCGCCATCTGCACCAGCATGGCCGCCATCGGCGCGACGATCATTGCAATCAGCACCCCGACAAAACCGAGCGGGTTGTTGTTGTTTTCGCGATTGCCGCCAAACAGGAAGGCGAAGTTGCCCAGCATCGAAATGGCGCCGGCAAGCGTGGCTGTCAGCGTCATTGTCAGGGTATCGCGGTTCTGGACGTGCGCCAGTTCATGCGCCATGACGCCGGCGACCTCGTCGTAGGAGAGCGCGTTGAGCAGTCCGGTCGAGGCGGCAACGGCGGCGTTCTGCGGGTTGCGTCCGGTTGCAAAGGCGTTCGGCTGCGGGTTGTCGATGACATAGACCCGCGGCATCGGCAGGCCGGCATTCTCAGCGAGATCGCGCACGATGCCGTAATATTCCGGGGCGCTGCGTTCATCGACCTCCTGCGCACGGTACATGCGCAGCACCATGCGGTCGGAATACCAGTACGAGAAGAAATTCATACCGGCGGCGATGACGAACGCAATCATCATGCCGCCACGTCCACCAATGGCGAAGCCAACCGCCATGAACAGGGCGGTCATCACTGCAAGCAGCATGGCGGTGCGAACGAGGTTCATGAAGAGGCTCCGGGTCGTCGACGTTTCACGTGAATCAGGGTTTCCGTTCGGACAACGGCGCCTTATATGATGGGTGCAAATGCCCCGTTCTTCAATACAGATGCACGAATCCGGATACTGGCGAGATGCAGAACGACAACGACAATGCCCCCGACCGCCCGAAAAAGCCGCTGCCTGCCGCGGCCATGCGCGCGCTGAAGGAAGCGGAGGAGCGTCGGCAGGCTGAAGCGGAGAAGGTTATGCCGACAGAAATCGGCGGCCGCGGCGGCGCCGACCCGGCACGCTTCGGCGACTGGGAAATCAAGGGTAGGGCGATCGATTTCTGAGAATGCTCTCAGACGGGTTTGAAGCGAAGGAACATTTCCTTCTTTGGGATCGTCCGAAAACAACCGTGGGTCATATCGATCTCCTGCTGCCGCCCGGGAACTCCGCTTACCGTCAATCGGAATCCGGCTCACAAACGCCCGTCGATGACCCAGTCGTCTATTCAGTCCACCGCCTCGGTACGAAACATCATACAAAAAAGGGCGGCTCGAAGCCGCCCTTTTTACCGTGCGTTGCTGTTAAGCCTTGTTCTGCCGGTTGGCGATCAGGTCTTCCACAACAGCCGGATCGGCAAGCGTTGAGGTGTCACCAAGCGCACCGAAATCGTCTTCCGCGATCTTGCGCAGGATGCGGCGCATGATCTTGCCCGAGCGGGTCTTCGGCAGGCCGGGGGCAAACTGGATCTTGTCTGGCGTCGCGATCGGGCCGATTTCCGAGCGGACGTGCTTTACCAGCGCCTGACGCAGATCGTCATTGCCGACCTCACCCGCCATCAGCGAGACGTAGCAGTAGATGCCCTGTCCCTTGATCGGGTGCGGATAGCCGACGACGGCTGCCTCGGACACCAGATGGTGCGAGACAAGCGCCGATTCGACTTCGGCCGTGCCCAGCCGGTGTCCGGAGACGTTGAGCACGTCGTCGACGCGGCCGGTGATCCAATAGTAGCCATCCTCGTCGCGACGGCAGCCGTCACCCGTAAAATACTTGCCCTTGTAGGTGGCGAAGTAGGTCTGGCCGAAGCGTGCATGATCGCCATAGATCGTGCGCATCTGGCCGGGCCAGCTGTCGGTGATGCAGAGGTTGCCGTCGGCAGGTCCTTCGAGCACGTTGCCTTCGTTGTCGACCAGCTGCGGCTGGACGCCGAAGAAGGGCCGCGTCGCCGATCCGGGCTTGAGATCGGTCGCGCCCGGCAGCGGCGTGATCAGGATGCCGCCGGTTTCCGTCTGCCACCAGGTGTCGACGATCGGCGATTTCTGATCGCCAACGACGTTGTAGTACCATTCCCAGGCTTCCGGGTTGATCGGTTCGCCGACCGAACCGAGCAGGCGCAGCGACGAGCGCGAGGCGCGCTTGACGAAATCGTCGCCGGCGCCCATCAGCGAGCGGATTGCCGTCGGCGCGGTGTAGAAGACGTTGACCTTGTGCTTGTCGATGACTTCCCAGAAGCGGCCTGCGTCGGGGAAGTTCGGAACGCCCTCGAACATCACGGTGGTCGCCGCGTTGGCGAGCGGTCCGTAGACGATGTAGGAATGGCCGGTCACCCAGCCGACATCCGCCGTGCACCAATAGATATCGCCGTCGCGATAGTCGAACACGTATTCATGGGTCATCGAGGCATAGACGAGGTAGCCGCCGGTGGTGTGCAGCACGCCCTTCGGCTTGCCGGTCGAGCCCGAGGTGTAGAGGATGAACAACGGGTCTTCCGCCTTCATCTTCGCCGGCTCGCAATGCGGCTTCACGGTCGCAGTTTCCTGGTGGTACCAGAGGTCGCGGCCCGGCGCCCAGCCGATCTTGCCGCCGGTGCGGCGCACGACCAGCACCTTGTTGACGATCACGTGCTGCTTGGCGGCGATGTCGATCGCGGTGTCGGTATTTTCCTTCAGCGGCACCGGCTTGCCACCGCGCACGCCCTCGTCACAGGTGATGACGAAGGTGGATTCGCAGTCGACGATGCGGCCGGCGAGCGCGTCCGGCGAGAAGCCGCCGAACACGACCGAATGAATGGCGCCGATGCGCGCGCAGGCAAGCATCGCGTAGGATGCTTCCGGGATCATCGGCATGTAGATGGTGACGCGGTCGCCCTTCTTGACGCCATGCTTCTTCAGGACGTTGGCAAGCCGACAAACCTGCTCGTAGAGCTGGTTGTAGGTGATCTTCTTGTCGATATAGGGGTTGTCGCCTTCCCAGATGATCGCCGTCTTTTCGCCGTGCGTCTTCAGGTGGCGGTCGATGCAATTGTAGGAGACGTTGGTGAGGCCGTCCTCGTACCACTTGATCGAGACCTTGCCCTTGAAAGAGGTGTTCTTGACCTTGGTATAGGGCTTGAACCAGTCGATCCGTTTGCCGTGTTTGCCCCAGAACTTGGCCGGGTCCTCGACACTTTCCTCATACCACTTCAGATAGGTCGCGTTATCGAGCAGCGTCCGGCTCTTGGCAGACTTCAACACCGGATAGATCTTGGCGGACATTCGTTCCTCCCTGCGCATTCCTGTCTGAGGTCCCTCCCGGGGACCCCGCCTCGGCGACGAGTCATAGCAGGTCAAAGCCGCGCCGCAATTAGACAAAAGGACATTTGGAACTGGAGAATTGCAATTTTGAGACAACGACGCTATAGAGGCGCTCAATTCCCGGAAATCAGTGGTAGACTCCACGGCCCGCGACACCGGCGCGGCGGACAAAAGGACTATATCCATGGCTCAGCAACTGCTTATGCCCAAGGCAACAGCCGTCTGGCTCGTCGACAATACGGCATTGTCGTTCGAACAGATTGCAACGTTTTGCAAGCTGCATCCGCTCGAAGTGAAGGCGATCGCAGACGGTGAATCGGCACAGGGCATCAAGGGTCTAGATCCAATCGCAACCGGACAGCTGTCGCGCGACGAGATCGCCCGCGCCGAGGCAAATCCGAACCACAAGCTCAAGCTTTCGGAGCCGAAAGTCCGTGTTCCCGACTCCAAGCGCAAGGGCCCGCGCTACACGCCGGTCTCCAAGCGCCAGGATCGCCCGAATGCCATTCTCTGGCTGGTTCGCAACCATCCCGAGCTGAAGGACGCGCAGATTTCCCGCCTCGTCGGCACCACGAAGTCGACGATCGAGCAGATTCGCGAGCGCACCCACTGGAACTCGACGAACCTGACGCCGATGGATCCGGTAACGCTTGGCCTGTGCTCGCAGATCGATCTCGACCTTGAAGTCGAACGCGCCGCCAAGGGCCGTCCGCTGCCGACAGCCGCCGAGCTCGGCGCGACGCTCGAAGCAGCCCAGGAAACAGAAAAGCTCAACTTCAGCTACGAGCGCGAAGAAGAGAAGGAAATCGATGCGGATGCCGTCTTCGCCAAGCTCAAGTCGCTGAAGTCGGATCGCAAGGACGAGGACGAAGACGATCAATATTGATCGACTTGTCATGACCTGACGAAAGCCCGGATCGCTCGATCCGGGCTTTTTTGTTTGCCAGATTCAGTAGGCCGAACCGGACTGGTCCTTCAGATTGTGGCGCTCGGTCCCCTTGAGCGGTGGATTGAAGACACTGACGAGGATGAGATCCTCATTTTTTCCTCCCCGCAGGAAATGTTTGTCGTGCTGATCGAGCACGTAGATGTCGCCCTGACGAATCGGAAAGACATTGCCCTGCATATCCTCCACCTCGCCCTGGCCGGCGATGCAGTAGCAAGCCTCAAGATGGTTGCGGTACTCCAGCAATGAGACCGTATTGGCGCGAACGACGGTGTGGCAAACGGTAAAACCCATGCCATCTTTTTCCGTCAGCAGTCGGTGGCTGGTGCCGCTCCCCCATTCGACGAAATGATCGGTGGCCTCGATATCCTGCAGGCTGCGCACGAACATGTGCTATATCCTCCTATGAGAAATTCTTACATGACGAAGACCGGAATGCGTTCTCGTGATGTTGAAATCCTTATCCCACGGGACTTTTCGATAGAAAAACAACGATTTCTCAAGAGGTGGTTGAGGAGAATTTGCAGATGCTTCCGCCACTCGGCATGCTTCGCGCATTCGAGGCCGCCGCCCGGCTCGCCAGCTTTTCACGTGCCGCGGACGAGCTGCATGTCACACACGCTGCAGTTAGCCATCAGATAAGGCTGCTCGAGGAATGGTTCGGCCGGCCGTTGTTCCGGCGGGAAAAGCGCGGCGTCGGTCTCCTTCCTGACGCCGAGCGGTTGGCCGACGCCTTGACATCGTGTTTTGCGCGCATCGCGATCGAAACAGAAATGCTGCGCGCCAACGCCAAATCATCGATCACCGTCGCTTGCATCCCATCGATCGCCACGCGCTGGCTGATACCGGCGCTCAGCGATTTCCTCGAACGGCACCCGGACGTCGATGTAAAGGTAATCTACGCGATGGCCGAGCAGAGGCTGCGGGAGACGGGTTGCGACGTGCTCATCACGCTCGGTGCGGACCTATCCGTCGGGACGCAATGCGACCGGCTGTTTTCGCGTGCGAACCGCCCGGTCGCCAGCCCTCGTTACATCGAGCGCAAAGGCGCGCTCGACACACCAGAGGCAATCACCACCGCCGACCTGCTTCACGACGAGACGATCGCGCGGTGGCAAGAATGGTTTGCGACAGCCGGCCTGCCCATGGCTCGACCGCCGCGCCGCGGTCCGGTTTTCCAGGATTTCAACCTGCTGGCGACGGCCGTGATCGCCGGCCATGGCGTGGCGCTCTGCCCGGTCGAAGTCTTTCGCCGCGAGATCGAGCACGGCGATCTCATCGTCCTCTCGCCGATCGCCACACTTGAAGACGAGAGTTACTACCTCATCACCAAGAACCTGCGCAGCAAACCGGTGGCGGCCTTCAGCACGTGGTTCAGTTCCGTCGTTCGAATCTGAGGCATGCTCCTGCATGTTTCCTTAAATCCTATTCGATTTAAGGATAAAAACATGCAGCCATTCAAAGTGCTACAGCGACCTTTGCGCGTCTAATAAGACGCGCGGCGCTGTAGAATGCACGATCAGATGCCGATACCCTTGGAATGAAGCACCGCGGCAATCTCATCGAGGATCGCTGGGTCGTCGATTGTCGCCGGCATTTTCCACGGTTGGCGATCGGCGATCTTCTGGATCGTCGCGCGCAGGATCTTGCCGGATCGGGTTTTCGGCAGCCGCTTGACGCACATCGCCATGCGGAAGGCGGCCACCGGCCCGATGCGATCACGCACGAGGCTGATGACCTCCCGTTCGATCTCGGATGTTTCACGGGAAACATTCGAGTTGATGACCAGAAAGCCGGCGGGGATCTGACCCTTCAGCGCGTCGGCGATGCCGATGACGGCACATTCCGCCACATCCGGATGGCTGGCGCACACTTCCTCCATGGCGCCCGTCGACAACCGGTGACCGGCGACATTGATGATGTCGTCGGTGCGCGCCATGATGAAGACATAGCCGTCATCGTCGAGGTAGCCGGCATCGGCCGTCTTGTAGTAGCCGGGAAACTCCTCGAGATAGGCCGCGCGAAACCGATGGTCGGCATTCCAGAGTGTCGGCAGACACCCTGGAGGCAAAGGCAGTTTGACCACGACGTTGCCCAGCGTGCCCGCTTCGACCGGATGACCGGCGTCGTCGAGGATCTGGACATCGTAGCCGGGTAACGGAACAGCCGGTGATCCGTATTTGACAGGCAGGAGTCCGAGTCCGAGCGGATTGCCGGCAACAGGCCAGCCCGTTTCCGTCTGCCACCAATGGTCGATGATCGGCACACCGAGCGCCCTTTCCGCCCAGCAGATCGTGTCGGGGTCGGCCCGTTCACCGGCCAGAAACAACGCACGAAACCGAGAAAGATCATGGTTCGTCACCAGCGACGCATCCGGATCCTCCTTGCGAATGGCGCGCAGCGCCGTCGGAGCGGTGAACATGACGGCCACGCCGTGTTCCGCGATAATCCGCCAGTAGGTTCCGGGATCCGGCGTGCCGACGGGCTTGCCTTCGAACAGGATCGAGGTGTTGCCGTTGAGAAGCGGCCCATAGACGATGAACGAATGCCCGACGACCCAGCCGATGTCGGACGCCGCCCAGAAGACCTCACCGGGCTGAACGCCGAAGAAATTCTGCATCGACCATTTGAGCGCAACCATGTGGCCGCCATTGTCGCGCACCACGCCCTTCGGCTGGCCTGTGGTGCCGGAGGTATAGAGCACGTAAAGCGGATCGGTGGACGCCACCGGCGTGCAACCGGCCTCGTCGCCCGCATCCTTTGCCGCCGCAAGCGCTGTGGCATAGTCGATATCGCGCACCGGCGTCATATCCGCCTGCAGCATCTCGCGCTGATAGACAAGGCAATGCGCCGGTTTGTGTTCGGCGATCGTCAGCGCCGCATCGAGCAGCGGCTTGTAGGCGACCGTGCGACCGGGCTCGATGCCGCAGCTGGCCGACACGATGAGCTTGGCCCGGCAATCGTCGATGCGAACGGCGAGTTCGTTGGCGGCGAAGCCGCCAAACACCACCGAATGCACCGCGCCGATGCGCGCGGCGGCAAGCATCGCCACCGCCGCCTGCGGGATCATCGGCATATAGATGATGATGCGATCGCCTTTGTCGACGCCGAGCTTGCGGTAGACGGCGGCCAGCGCCTTGACGTCGTCGAGCAACGCTCCATAGGAGATGCGCTCGATGCTAGACGTGACCGGGCTGTCGTAGATGAAGGCGATCTGCTCGCCACGACCGGCTTCGACATGCCGGTCCAGGCAATTGTAGCAGCTGTTGGTCAGCCCGCCGGGAAACCAGTGGCCATAAATGCCCCCTTCAGCCTCGAAGGCGCGCTCCGGCCTCTCGAACCAGTCGATCGCCTCTGCCGCCTCAGACCAGAACCCCTCCGGATCCGTCTTCCACGCGCCGTACACTTCGGAATAGCGGCTCGCCATATCCGTTCTCCTCCCAATGCATGCCGGGCGATGCCCGGCCTCCTCGTGCACAAGGATAGGCTAATGAGAACGAAGGTGAACCCCGACGAAAGCGTAATGCGACGTTTTGGCCGTCAGCGTGATCCGAAAATTGCCGAACCGACGCGCACGCTGGTCGCGCCGAACTGGACCGCCGTTTCGAAATCTCCGGACATGCCCATCGACAGCCTGTCGAGCATGCACGCGCCGGCTAGTTTCGCCAACAGCGCAAAATGCGGACCGGGGTTCTCGTCGACAGGCGGAATGCACATCAGACCCTCGATAACCATATCCAGTTCCTCGCGGCAGAAGGTCACGAACGCGATGGTTTCTGCAGGCGCAATTCCGGCCTTCTGCGGTTCCAGACCGGTGTTGACCTGGACATATAGACGAAGCGTCCTGTCCTGGCGCTTCATTTCCGCCGAGATCGCCCGGGCAATTTTCTCGCGATCGACGGTCTCGATGACATCAAACAGGGCAACGGCTTCTGCCGCCTTGTTGGACTGCAGCGGCCCGATCAGATGCAGCGCCAGATCGGGGCTTTCGCCCTTCAGCAGCGGCCATTTGCCCTGTGCTTCCTGCACGCGGTTTTCGCCGAACACGCGTTGGCCGGCCTCGATCACCGGACGGATCGCGTCAGCGTCGAATGTCTTGGAAACGGCAACGAGGCTGACGGCATTCTTTGGGCGCTTTGCCGCCCTTTCCGCCGTGTGAATCCGGCTCACGACATCCTGTAACCGCTCTTGAACTTCCATGGATATATTCTCCGACATAACGACCTTCCGGGCGATAACTAGCGGATTAGGCAAACTTGCGCGCCTTGCCAAGGCCATCGCCGCTCGAGCCGGCCCAAATCCGCCAAAGTGTCGCGCCAAACCCTTCGAAAACTTGACCACCAAGCGGTTTCATGATGAAGGTCACCCCAACTATCATGAGGGCGCTCCCTTGCCCCGCAGAACTTCCGGAACACCTAAAAGACATGTCTACCGAACGATATAATCCGCGTGATGCCGAGCCGCGTTGGCAGCAGGAATGGGAAAACGGCGAGGTCTTCAAGACCGAGAACGATGATCCGCGCGAAAAATATTACGTGCTCGAGATGTTCCCCTATCCGTCCGGGCGCATCCACATGGGCCACGTGCGCAACTACACGATGGGCGACGTCGTCGCCCGCTACAAGCGCGCCCGGGGCTTCAACGTGCTTCACCCCATGGGTTGGGATGCCTTCGGCATGCCGGCGGAAAACGCCGCCATGGAGCGCGGCGTGCATCCGGCCAGCTGGACCTATCAGAACATCGCCTCGATGAAGGCGCAGCTGAAGGTCATGGGACTGTCGCTTGACTGGAACCGCGAATTCGCGACCTGCGACCCTGAATACTACCAGCGCCAACAGCACCTGTTTATCGATTTTCTCGAGAAGGGCCTGGTTTACCGCAAGCAGTCCAAGGTCAACTGGGACCCGGTCGACAATACCGTTCTCGCCAACGAGCAGGTCATTGACGGCCGCGGTTGGCGTTCCGGCGCGCTCGTCGAGCAGCGCGAGCTGACGCAGTGGTTCTTCCGCATCACCGACTTCAGCCAGGAACTGCTGGACGCTCTGGACACGCTGGACCAGTGGCCGGAAAAAGTACGCCTGATGCAGAAGAACTGGATCGGCCGCTCCGAGGGCCTGTCCATTCGCTGGCAGATCGTCGAAGGCACCGCCGCCGCCGACACCACGGAACTGACCGTTTACACTACCCGTCCGGACACGCTGTTCGGCGCCTCCTTCCTGGCGATTTCCGCCGATCACCCGCTTGCCAGGCAGGCAGCGGCAAAGGATCCGGCAATCGAGGCCTTCTGCGAGGAGTGCCGGCGCGCCGGGACCTCACTTGCAGCGCTCGAGACCGCTGAAAAGAAGGGCATGGACACCGGCATCCGCGCCAGGCATCCACTCGACGAAAGCTGGGAGCTGCCGGTCTACGTCGCCAACTTCGTCCTCATGGACTACGGCACGGGCGCGATCTTCGGCTGCCCGTCCGGCGACCAGCGCGACCTCGACTTCGCCCGCAAGTATGGGCTTCCAGTCGTTCCGGTCGTCATGCCGAGGGATGCCGATGCCGAAAGCTTCGCGATCGGTGACGAGGCCTATATCGGCGACGGCGTGATGATCAATTCGCGTTTTCTCGACGGCCTGTCGACGGAAGACGCGTTCGAAACCGTGGCATCGAAGCTGGAAAAGTGCGTGTTGGCCGGCGCGCCGCGCGCCGAACGCAAGGTCAATTTCCGCCTGCGCGACTGGGGTATTTCCCGCCAGCGCTATTGGGGCTGCCCGATCCCGGTCATCCATTGCGATGACTGCGGCGTCATTCCCGTTCCCAAGGCCGACCTGCCCGTCATCCTGCCGCCGGACGTCACCTTCGACAAGCCGGGCAACCCGCTCGACCGCCATCCGACCTGGCGGCACGTGGCCTGCCCGCATTGCGGCAAGGACGCCCGTCGCGAGACCGACACGATGGACACCTTCGTCGATTCGTCCTGGTACTTCACGCGCTTCACGGCTCCTTGGGAGGACGACCCGACCGATCCGAAGACGGCCAACCACTGGCTGCCCGTCGACCAGTATATCGGCGGTATCGAACACGCGATCCTACATCTGCTCTATTCGCGCTTCTTCACCCGCGCGATGAAGGCGACCGGCCATGTTGCCCTGGACGAACCGTTCAAGGGCCTGTTCACCCAGGGCATGGTGGTGCACGAGACCTACAGCCGCGGCGAAGGCGCCCAGCGCGAATGGATCACGCCGGCGGAAATCCGCATCGACGAGGTCGACGGACAGCGCCGCGCCGTTCTGCTCGAGACCGGCGAAGACATCACCATCGGCTCGATCGAGAAGATGTCGAAGTCGAAGAAGAACGTCGTTGATCCTGACGATATCATCGCCTCCTACGGCGCCGATACCGCACGCTTCTTCGTTCTGTCCGACTCGCCGCCCGACCGTGACGTCATCTGGTCAGAGTCTGGCGTCGAAGGCGCCCATCGCTTCGTTCAGCGCGTCTGGCGCCTGATCGGCGAGGCGGCGGAAACACTTCGCACAGTCGAGGCGGCGCCAGCCCATGAAGGCAGCGGACTCGTTCTCTCACAGGCGGCCCACAGGACGCTGCGCGCGGTTGAAGCCGATTACGACAAGCTGGCCTTCAACAAGGCCGTGGCACGTATCTATGAGCTCGTGAACGTGATTGCGGCCCCCTTGACCCAGGTTGCTGCCGGCAAGGCCGATGCGGCGCTGGCAGCGGCTGCAAAGGAAGCAACATCGATCCTGGTCAACCTGATCGCCCCAATGATGCCGCACCTGGCCGAGGAATGCTGGCAGGCGATCGGCGGCAAGGGCCTGATCGCCGAAAGCGGCTGGCCGAAGTTTGATGCGGCGCTCGTCGTTGAGAATGAAGTCACGCTGCCGGTCCAGATCAACGGCAAGAAGCGCGCGGATTTGACAATCGCGCGCGATGCAGATCAGACTGCGATCGAGAATGCCGTTCTCGCTCTCGATGCCGTCAAGTCCGTTCTCAACGGCAGCAGCCCCAAGAAAATCATCGTCGTGCCTCAGAGGATCGTCAATGTCGTTGTCTGATAGAGCTGGCTCCAGCATCCGGTCGCTCCCGATGCTGGCTGGTGTTCTTATGTTGACCGCGCTCGCCGGCTGCCAGGTCAGGCCACTTTATTCCGATGCGGTCGGCACATCGGCAGCGCTTGCGTCGATCGAAATCTCCGATGCGGATGACCGTGTTGAGCAGGAGGTGCGCAACGCATTGATCTTCCTGGCCGCCGGCGGCCAGGGAGAACCGGCGAACCCGCAATATCATCTGGCGCTGAACGTCACGACCCGCGTCATGGGCACGCTCTTTGATCAGGCACGGGACCGGGCAGCCGCAGGGCGTATCGTCGTGAAAGCGGACTATAACCTGTCCAGGGCCGGCACGGGCGAAACCATCAAGTCAGGCAACCGCACGGCCGTCGCGCTTGTCGACTTTCCCGTCCAGGAGTTTGCCAAGGTCCGCGCCGTCCGCGATGGCGAGAACCGCGCTGCAAGGGAACTGGCAGAGCTGATCCGGGCCGATATCGCCGCGGCCCTCAGCCGATAGAGCATTTCCAGGAAAAGTGCGAAGCGGTTTTCCGGCAGGAATTGCGTTGAAACAAAGGGATAGAGCGTTTCTGGGAGTCAGTCTAAACTGGAAACGCTCTAGGCGGTGACGGAATGAGCGAAGTCAAGTCGCACGAATTCGACTCTTTCCTACAGAAGTCAGCGGCACTTTATCGCCTCTTTGTCCTCTACGGACCAGACCGCGGGCTGGTTTCGGAGCGGGCAGAGGCGATCGCGTCGCGCAGCGGCGTTGCGCTCGACGACCCATTTTCCATCACCAAGCTCGATGCCGGGGATCTGCAACAGAGCCCCGGCCGGTTGCTCGACGAGGTCAATTCGATCGGCCTCTTCGGTGGCGAAAGGCTCATCTGGGTCCGCGGAGCCGCCAACGAGAAGGCGTTGGTCGATGGTCTGCAGATTTTGGCCGGCGAACCGCCGACCGGTAGCTATGTTGTCGTCGAAGCGGGTGATCTCAAGAAGGGATCGGCGCTGCGCAAGGTGGCCGAGACGGCACGTTCGATCGCGACTATCGCCTGCTACAGCGACGACGCCCGCAGCCTGCAGGCGTTGATCGACAAGGAATTGGGCGAAGAAAAACTCGGCATTACTCCGGCGGCACGTGAACGGCTGATGGAAGCGCTTGGCGGCGACCGCCTGGCATCGCGCAACGAAGTACGCAAGCTTGCACTCTATTGCCGTGGCAAGAGCACCGTCGACGAATCGGATGTGACCGACATTGTCGGCGATGCCAGCGCCATTTCCGTTGATGATGCTGTCGATGCGGTCCTGAAGGGTGACCTTGACGGTCTATTGCATGCGATGCAGAAGATAACCACGTCAAAAACGCCCGCCTTCCTCGTTTTGCAGGGGTGCCTCAGGCAGTTTCAGCAGCTCGATCTGATGCGCGCCGAAATGGATGCCAGCCGCCAGCAGGCCGGCCAGGTTATCGCCACCATGGGCCGGCACCTGCATTTTCGTCGCAAGCCCATCATCGAAGCAGCCCTCAGACATTGGTCTTCGCCGGCGATCCGCCGCGAACTGACACGGCTTCAAAATACGATCTATCAGAGCCGCACGCGCCAGAGCCTCGAGGAGAGCATGGTGCTGCAGAACCTGTTGGCGATTGCCGTGCAGTCAGCCAGACGCTGAGAGCCCGCAAAAGCAGGCTCAAATCAGCCTATCGGGCAATTGGAAGCGCGCTTAAAGCCTTTCCAGGAAAGGTGCGAAGCGGTTTTCCGTCAGGAAATGCGTAAAAACAAAGAGATAGAGCGTTTCTGTAGTTCGGTTTAAATCGAAAACACTCTAGCGGCGCTCGAGCAGGCGGCAGATCTCTTCAAGCTGATCAAGCGTCTTGTAGGAAATCCTGAGGTGCCCGCCTGAAGCCTTGTGACTGACGGTGACTTCAAGCCCGAGGCTGTCGGACAGTGTCCGCTCCAGCGCCAACGTATCGGCGTCCTTCTCGTCACGACGTGCGGCCTTGGCGTAGTGGGGATCGTTCTGGGCGCGAATATCGTTCTGCGCCAGCCGCTCAGCGTCGCGAACGGAGAGACCCTTTGCGACGATGTTGCGGGCGAGCGTTGCCGGATCCGACGTCGGGATCAGCGCGCGCGCATGGCCTGCCGACAGGCTTCCTTCTGACAACATGTCCCGCACCGGCTCGGGCAGCTTCAAAAGCCGCAGGCTGTTGGCGACATGGCTGCGGCTCTTGCCGATGATCTCGCCGAGATCGTTCTGGGTGTAGCCGTGTTCGGCAATCAGCTGCTCGTAGCCAAGCGCTTCGTCGAGCGGGTTAAGGTCGGACCGCTGCACGTTCTCGACGATCGCGATTTCGAGCGCCGTGCGATCGTCAACGTCGCGGATGATAACCGGAATTTCGGTAAAGCCGGCGAGCTGCGCTGCACGCCAGCGGCGTTCCCCGGCGATGATCTCGTAACGGTCAGTGCCGATCGTGCGAGCGACGACCGGCTGGACGATGCCGTGCTGCCGAATGGAACTGGCGAGGTCCTGCAGTTCACCTTCGTCGAACTGTCGACGCGGGTTTCGCGGGTTGCGCGATACGAACTCGATCGGCACTTTCCGATCGGGGTTAACCGGAGCAGGGGAGGCGCCGGCCTGTATCGGCTGATCCATCTCGCCGATCAATGCAGCCAGTCCCCGGCCAAGCCTTCTCTTCGAGCTGTCGTCGTTCATAGTGTCACCCGATTTAAATTCCGGTACCGAAACAATTATGCGGCTTTGCGCTGCCGCTCGCGCTGGATTACTTCCGATGCGAGTTGAAGGTAGGCTTGGCTGCCTGCGCATTTCAGATCGTAAAGGATGGCCGGCTTACCATAGGACGGTGCTTCCGATACACGCACATTCCGCGGAATGAGCGTGTGGTAGACCTTATCCCCAAGATGGGTGCGGACATCGCTCACCACCTGCTGTGCCAGATTGTTGCGAGAATCGAACATCGTCAACACGATACCCTGGATGTCCAGGTTCGGGTTGACCGTTTGGCGCACTTGGTCAACCGTCTCCAGCAACTGGCTCAAACCCTCCAGCGCGAAGAATTCGCACTGAAGCGGCACCAGTACCGAATGTGCGGCAGCCATAGCGTTCATCGTCAGCAGATTGAACGATGGCGGGCAGTCGACGAGAACGTATGAATACTCCAATGCCTCGGGGCTCTCCAAGGCCTTGCGAAGACGAAAGGCGCGATCGACCTCCCTGGAGATTTCCATTTCGACGCCGAGCAGATCCATCGTCGAGGGCACGATAGCCAGATTCGGCACAACTGTCTGCTGGACGATCTCACCTATCGAGTGCGATCCAACCATCAATTCATAGGAGGAGAGATGGCGATCGCGGCGCTGAATGCCGAGGCCGGTGCTGGCATTGCCCTGCGGGTCCAGATCAACGATCAGAACCTTTTCGCCGATGGCGGCCAATGCCGTTGCCAGATTGATCGCCGTCGTCGTTTTGCCGACGCCCCCCTTCTGGTTCGCTATCGTGATGATCCGATTTTTTGCGCCAAACATGTTTCCGCTCGCCAATCACTGAGTTCTTCGCGAAAGATTTGCGATCTCGAGCACAACAGAATCTGGCTCAACGATGCTTGGGTGTTTTACCAGATCAAACGCATAGCGGCCAACGGCTTTGTCGATCTCACGCTGGTAATCCCGCCCTTTGTGGAAGTAGGCGACCGTTTTGCCACCTTCGGCCGTCAGCCAAGGCGATGAATAATCGAGCAGTAGGCTCAGATCCGCCAGCGCACGGGCGGAAATCGCATCGCATTTTGGTGCGACAGAGCTGGCATCTTCGATTCGAATCGGATGAACGGATCCGCGCGCACCGGTCTCCGTCAACGCAACGCGCAGGAAAGCGGCTTTCTTGTTGTTGCTCTCGATCAAATGTACCCAGCCGTCGGAAAATTCCTGGAGGTAGATGGCGGTAATCACTCCGGGAAATCCACCACCGCTACCGAGATCGACCCAGGTCTTCGGACCCGGCGCAAGTTGCGCCAATTGTAGACTATCGACGATATGCCGCCGCCACAGGTCGTCGAGCGTCGACGGAGCAATCAGATTGATGAACTTCGCCCATTTCTGAAACAGCGCTGCGAAGTGCTCTAGTCGTTCCTTCGTTTCACGTGAAACACGCAGTCCGTTCAAGCCAGCGAAGGGACTCGTTTTCATTGCGCACTTACCTTTTCTTCCCGTTCCGCGGAACGACTCATTCGTTTCAACCAAGCCAAGATCAACGAGGCCGCGGCCGGGGTCATCCCATCGACCTTCAGCGCCTGGGCCAGATTCCGCGGCGCCTGCAGCGTCAACTTCTGCTTCAGCTCATTCGATAGACCAGCTAATGCCGAAAAGTCAAAATCGCTTGGAATCGCTAAATCCTCTTCGCGGCGGATGCCAGCAATGTCCGATGCCTGGCGGTCCATATAGACGGCATAGGCAGCATCGATTTCGAGTGCCTCCACCACCGCGGACGGAATGTCTTTCAACTCGGGCCACAGGATCAGCAAGGCACCAACACTCTGGTCAGGATAGGATAGGATTTCGAACGCCGTTCGCCGCTGGCCATCCTGGTTCAGTTTGAGTCCATGACGGTTGCCTTCTGCCGGCGTCACCGACAATTGCTTGAGCAATGCCCGACCGCTGTCAAACTGCGCCTTCCATTCGACAAAGCGCGCCTGCCGCGCTTCAGACACGCAACCGATTTCGATTGCCTTCGGTGTCAGGCGCACGTCTGCATTGTCGGCACGCAGGGACAATCGGTATTCGGCGCGTGACGTGAACATGCGATAGGGTTCGGTAATACCCCGAGAGGTCAGGTCGTCGACCATCACGCCGATATAGGAATCGGTGCGGCTGAAGATGACGGCTTCGCGCCCCGTCGCTGCCTTGGCAGCATTCAAGCCGGCGACCAGGCCTTGTGCCCCGGCCTCTTCATAGCCCGTGGTGCCATTGATCTGGCCGGCGAGGAACAAGCCCGGCATCTTGCGCACCGCCAGCGTCGCATCAAGCTCACGCGGATCGACGTGATCGTATTCGATCGCGTAACCCGGCTGGAGGATCACGACACTCTCAAGGCCGGGGATTGTGCGAATAAACGCGGCTTGAACGTTTGCCGGCAAGGATGTCGAAATGCCGTTGGGATAGACGGTATCATCGTCCAGGCCTTCCGGTTCAAGGAAGATCTGGTGACCGTCCCGTTCGCCAAAGCGAACGATCTTATCCTCGATCGAGGGGCAGTAGCGCGGACCGACACCTTCGATCTGACCGGAATACATCGCCGACTTGCCGATATTGTCGGCAATGATCTTATGCGTGGCTTCGGTGGTTCGGGTCACACCGCAGTCGATCTGTCGGTTGACGATCCGATCGGTCATGAAGGAGAAGGGCACCGGATCTTCGTCAGGCCCCTGGCGTCCGACGCGATCCCAATCAATAGTCTTGCCGTCCAGGCGTGCTGGCGTCCCCGTCTTCAACCGTCCCAAACGAAGGCCGTAGCGCGCCAAGGTGGCGGAGAGGCCAAGCGACGGCTCTTCGCCAATACGACCCGCCGGTATCTTCTGGTCGCCGATATGGATCAGTCCCTTTAGAAAGGTCCCGGTCGTCAGCACCACCGCCGCCGCAGCAAAGGATCTGCCATCCTTCATCACCACGCCGGCAATCTTGCTGTCCTGTTCAAGAAGGTCGAAAGCATCACCTTCGATCACGGTCAGGTTTTCAATGGCGTCAATCTCTCGCTGCATGGCTTCGCGATAGAGTCGCCGGTCGGCTTGGGTACGTGGGCCACGAACAGCCGGCCCCTTGCGCCGATTGAGCAGGCGAAACTGAATTCCAGCCGCATCGGCGATGCGACCCATCAAGCCATCAAGCGCATCGATCTCACGCACGAGGTGGCCTTTGCCTAGACCCCCAATCGCCGGGTTGCACGACATCACGCCAATGGTCGACGCCTTATGGGTAATCAGAGCGGTGCGTGCACCGAGGCGCGCGGCCGCCGCCGCAGCCTCGCAGCCGGCATGACCTCCACCAATGACGATAACGTCAAAATGGACCATTTTTATCATCTCCGATCAAACGCGTTCCGGATTCGAATCGTTTCACGTGAAACACTTCGCATGACTCGCTAGCGTTGTATTGTTTTAGTCGAACATCATTTACCGATACAGAATTCGGAAAATATCACATCCAACAGGTTTTCAACATCCACACGCCCGGTGATGCGTCCGATTGCATCCCCTGCGACACGAAGCAGCTCAGCGCGTATATCCAGGCCGTCTTGGTTCAGGCGCAAACTTTCCGCAAGCGCAATGCTGGCTTGGCGCAAGGCGTCAACATGCCTGCGTCTGGAGGGGATAGAGAGGGCGGTAACCCCAGACAAATCAGGTAGATAGCCCGATATGACGTTCAAGAGCTGGTCCATCCCCGCACCCGTTGTGGTCGAAATCGAAACCTCGGCGCCCGGAATGGTATCGCTGCCGGCTCGGTCGATCTTGGTTGCGACCCGCAAGACCGGCACAGCCGTAAGAGCGAGGTCGTCAAGGGTGTTAAAACCTTCTGTGTTTTCGGAAAGAAGCAGCACAAGGTCGGCGTTTGCAATTACATCGCGAGCGCGGCGAATACCTTCACGCTCCACCGTCTCGTCGGTCTCGCGCAGCCCGGCAGTATCGAACAACTTGACGGAGAATCCGGCTAATGAAAGGTCGACGGAAAGCACATCGCGCGTCGTTCCGGCTATCTCTGTCACGATCGCGATATCACGTTTTGCCAAGGCATTGAGCAGGCTGGACTTGCCGGCGTTGGGTTCGCCGGCAATGACGATCTTCAGGCCATCCCGGATGATTTCGCCAATCGGCGCCTGGGCAATGTGCGCGTCGATCTCGCGACGCAGCAATTCCATATCTTTCCAGATCCGGTCACTGACCGAGCCCGGCACGTCCTCCTCATCGGCGAAATCGAGCTCCGCCTCGATCATCGCGCGCGCATGGGTCAGACGCTTGGCCCAATCGTCATAGACCTTAGACTGGCCGCCGGCGGAATGCTCCAGCGCCAGACGACGCTGCATCTCGGTCTCCGCAGCGATCAGATCCGACAAGCCCTCAATCTCGACAAGATCCATCTTGCCGTTATGGAAGGCTCGCCGTGAAAACTCGCCGGCCTCAGCGTGGCGCAGCCCCGCAAAGCCAGACAACTCATGCAGCAGCATTTGAACAACGGCACGGCTGCCATGCACGTGCAACTCGGCACAGTCTTCCCCTGTAAACGAGGCCGGGCCGCGGAAGTAGATGATCAGGCCGCTATCGATCATGAAACCGTTGCGAGAGCGAATCGATTTCAGTGACGCCAAACGCGGCTCAGGGACGGCACCACACAATGACTTCAGGACAGCGTTTGTTTCTGGTCCGCTTATCCTGATCACCGCTACGCCGGCTGGCAACGCCCCGCTGGAAAGCGCGTATATCGTATCCACCGATGGCATCGTGTCACCTGAGATCCAAAGAGAGTTCCTGCTCTACGCACGCCTGCGCCGGAAACAAGTTCCGGCGGGTGAGGCGGTTCCCGGCGTTCACAGAGGTGTCGAGCGGTTGCGAGCTTATGCCGAATAGTCGGGAGAAGATCAAGCCTTAGCCGCGGGATCGCCCGAATGTGTTTCACGTGAATCACTGAACTGACAGAAGGCGACACCGGATGAGGGGATCCAAGATCATTGCGATAGCGAATCGAAAGGCTCGCCGAGGAAGCCGGTCCATCGTTGAATCCGGCTAATCAACGTGATCGCTGGAAATAAAGAGACCGGGCAAGATCACCTGCCCGGTCTCAATCACGATATCGGCGTTCGGCCGTATCAGGTGTTCATCGAGTCGAAGAAGTCGCCGTTGTTCTTTGTCTGCTTCAGCTTGTCGATGAGGAACTCGATCGCGTCGGTGGTACCCATCGGGGCCAGAATCCGGCGAAGAACGAAGATCTTCTGCAGATCCTGGCGTGGAACCAGCAGGTCTTCCTTACGCGTGCCGGACTTGAGAATGTCCATCGCCGGGAAGATGCGCTTGTCGGCGACCTTGCGGTCGAGCACGATTTCCGAGTTGCCGGTACCCTTGAACTCTTCGAAGATGACTTCGTCCATGCGGCTGCCGGTATCGATCAGCGCCGTGGCGATGATGGTCAGCGAACCACCTTCTTCGATGTTGCGGGCGGCACCAAAGAAGCGCTTCGGGCGCTGCAGGGCGTTGGCGTCGACACCACCGGTCAGAACCTTGCCGGATGAAGGAACAACGGTGTTATAGGCGCGACCGAGGCGGGTGATGGAATCGAGCAGGATCACGACGTCGCGGCCGTGCTCGACCAGGCGCTTTGCCTTTTCGATCACCATTTCGGCGACTTGCACGTGGCGCGTCGCCGGCTCGTCAAAGGTAGAGGAAACCACTTCGCCCTTCACGGAGCGCTGCATGTCGGTGACTTCTTCCGGCCGTTCGTCGATCAACAGAACGATCAGGTAACATTCCGGATGGTTTGCGGTGATCGAGTGGGCGATGTTCTGCAGGAGAACGGTCTTACCGGTGCGCGGCGGAGCGACGATCAGACCGCGCTGGCCCTTGCCGAGCGGCGCGACCAGGTCGATCACCCGAGCAGAAAGGTCCTTCGACGTCGGGATATCGAGTTCCATCTTGAAGCGCTCGTTTGGATAGAGCGGCGTCAGGTTGTCGAAGTGAACCTTGTGACGGATCTTTTCGGGATCGTCGAAATTGATGGTGTTGACTTTCAGCAGCGCGAAGTAGCGTTCGCCTTCCTTCGGTCCGCGGATCGGTCCCTCGACCGTGTCGCCGGTCTTCAGCGAGAAGCGGCGGATCTGGGAGGGGGAGATGTAGATATCGTCCGGGCCGGGAAGGTAGTTGGCATTGGCAGAGCGCAGAAAGCCGAATCCGTCCTGCAGAACCTCGACGACGCCTTCACCGATGATTTCGATATCCTGGGAGGCGAGCATCTTGAGGATTGCGAACATCAGCTCCTGCTTGCGCATGGTGCTCGCATTTTCCACCTCGAGCTCTTCGGCAAAGGCCAGAAGATCGGTCGGCGTCTTGTTCTTAAGTTCTTGTAGCTTCATTTCAGCCATGAAGGATCCATGTTTCGTCTGGGAATGGAAAGACGGCGTGTTTTCTGAAGGGAGCTGCGGCAGGAGGGGCAGGCTCTGGTCTTTGTCACAAGCCATGAAGAGGAGATGGGAGAAAATAGCGATTCACGTGAAACGCCGCAAGGGGCTGACGAAAATTAGCGAGAACTATTACAATTAGCAATCGTTAAAATTCAAAACGGCTTCACCACGACCATGATGACGATCAGGATCATCAGCAGCGTCGGGGCTTCGTTCATCAACCGCCAGTAGCGTGCCGTGCGGCGATTTTCGTCCCGCTGGAACGCCCGAACCGCCCGGCTGAAGCGCATGTGCACGACGGTCAGCATCACCACGAATAGCAGCTTGGCGTGAAGCCAGCCGCCCTGGAAGTCGTAGACGCTCCAGGCGAGGTAAAGCCCGAGCACCCAGGAGATCATCATCGCCGGGTTCATGATGACCGTCAGCAACCGCTGTTCCATCATTTTGAAGGTTTCGGACTGTTCGGAACCGGGTGCTGCGTCGGTGTGGTAGATGAACAGGCGCGGCATGTAGAGCAGCGCTGCCATCCACGACATCACCGCAATCACGTGTAGCGCCTTGATCCAGAGATAGAGGCTGTCGGGCTGCCAGACGAAAAGCCCGATGAGCGACGCGGCAAAACCGCCAAGCGCAATCATTGCTCTGACCCGCGCCCTGTTGCCTGGACCGCGATCCCTCTGGCGTTCATCCATCAGCGTGCTCCGCGAACGCGCGACACCAGCGCCGAGACGTTCTCCGGATCGGCCTGCGGCGTAATCCCGTGACCGAGGTTGAAAATGAGCGGTCCGTTGCCGAGCGCATCGAGAATACGATCTATGCCCTGCTCGAGGGCGGCACCGCCGGAAACGACCCGCATCGGATCAAGGTTACCCTGCACCGGTCCGTCCTTCTGCAAATCGACAGCAAAGGACAGTGGGACGGTCCAATCGAGCCCGATGGCATCGGCACCCGTCTTCTGGCGATAATGCTTCAGGAGAAGCCCTGCGCCCTTGGCAAAGGCAATGATCTTGGCCTGCGGACGTCGCGTCCGCACCGAAGCGATGATTCGCGCGACCGGCTTGACGGCAAATCGTTCGAATTCCTCTTCGCCCAGAACGCCAGCCCAGGAGTCGAAAATCTGTACCGCATCGGCGCCGGCATCGATCTGCTCGACCAGATAGTCCGCCGACACATCGGCCAGGAACGTCAAAAGCCGTTCGAAGGCTTCCGGGTTCTGGTAAGCGAACAGCCGGGCAGGGGCCTGATCCGGTGTTCCCTGACCAGCGATCATGTAGGTCGCAACGGTCCAGGGCGCACCGCAAAATCCGAGCAGCGTCGTCTCCGCCGGAAGTTCCCCACGCAAACGCGATACCGTTTCGAAGACCGGTTTCAGGTGATTGGAGATACCGTCAGCCTTCAGAGCATCGATGCCATCAACGTCGATCGGATCCATTCTCGGACCATGGCCTTCCTCAAAGCGAACGTTGCGCTTCAGCGCGTCCGGGATGACGAGGATGTCGGAAAAAAGAATGGCTGCGTCAAAAGCATAACGACGGATCGGTTGAAGCGTCACTTCGACAGCGAGATCAGGCGTGTAACAGAGATCGAGGAAACTTCCGGCGACGGCACGCGTTGCTCGATATTCGGGAAGGTACCGGCCGGCCTGGCGCATGAGCCAGACGGGAGGAGGACTGACCGTCTTCCCCTCCATAACCTCCAGAACTTTCCTTCGTGTCTCGGCCACGGATGGTCTCTCCTAATATATAAACAAAGATATTTAGACTCTTTCTATTTCTTAGAGTCGGTGGGTATCAAGGATTAAAAGATGGCCACAGTTCATCCACGGCCACCCGATCGGATTAATCCGAGTGGGAAGCAGAGCAGCGGTCATGAATGCATTTCGTGGATAAGTGCAAAAATCCGATTTGAATCAGAGGATTGCCGTCTTTGAGAGAAAGCGATTTGCTGTGGACAATGAGTCGAAACGCGTGACACTTTGTCATTGCTGTGAGTCTTGTCCACATCCCCCGCGAAGCTTTCTTCGGCGTCGCACCAATTGTGAATAAGTCGGCAGTTTTCCCCTTGCCTCGGCCGTCGCGGCGCCGGTAGCCTCTTTTATCCCGGTTTATCAACAGCACCCGGAGAATTGCGTGGAGAACAAGAAAAACTACTTCCACCTGCATCTGATCTCCGATTCGACGGGGGAGACCTTGATCGCTGCGGGGCGGGCGGCAGCGGCGCAATTCCAGGCGTCGCATGCGCTCGAGCATGTCTATCCGCTGATCAGGAATCGCCGGCAGTTGCTGCAGGTTCTCGATGCGATCGATGGCGCCCCCGGCATCGTGCTTTATACGATCGTCGATCGCGAGCTGGCTGATATCATTGATCAGCGCTGTCGCGAGATGGGCGTGCCGTGCGTCTCCGTGCTCGATCCGATCATCGAACTGTTTCAGTCCTATCTCGGCTCGCCGTCGCGACGCCGTTCCGGCGCGCAGCACGTGATGGATGCCGATTACTTCGCGCGGATCGATGCGTTGAATTTCACCATGGACCATGATGATGGTCAGCTGCCGGCCGATTTCGATGATGCCGATGTGGTGTTAATCGGCATCAGCCGAACATCGAAGACGCCGACATCCATCTACCTCGCCAACCGCGGCATAAAGACGGCCAATATTCCGATCGTCCCGGGCGTGCCGCTTCCCGATCGGCTGATGGCGGCAACCAAGCCACTGGTCGTCGGCCTGATTGCGACCGCCGACCGCATTTCCCAAGTTCGTCAGCATCGGGTGCTTGGCACCACGCAAGGCTTTCACGGCGATCAATATACCGATAGGGCAGCGATCGCCGAGGAGCTGAAATATGCCCGCGCGCTTTGCGCGCGCAACAACTGGCCGCTCATCGACGTCACCCGCCGCTCGATCGAGGAAACCGCCGCCGCAATTGTTGCCCTGCGTCCGCGGCTGCGATAGAGCGAATCCGAACAATTCGGGAACTTCGATGATGACACCTTCACTCGTTCTGGCTTCAGCAAGCCCGTTCCGTCGCGCGCTTCTGGAAAATGCCGGCTTGGTGTTTACCGCACGCGCCGCCGAGATCGACGAGCGGGCGCTTGAAAAACCACTTGAGGAAGAAGGTGCAGTTCCTGAAGATGTCGCGATGAGGCTGGCCGAAGCCAAGGCGAGGGATGTCGCCCGGCATTTTCCCGAGGCATTGGTGATCGGTTCCGACCAGACCATGTCGCTCGGCCAGCGTGTCTATCACAAACCGAAGGACATGGTCGAAGCCGGACAGCATCTGTTGTCGCTCTCCGGCAAGACCCATCGCCTGAACAGCGCGATTGTCCTCTTGCGCGGCGATGAGATCCTTTGGCGCCATGTCTCGTCCGCAAATATGTCAGTGCGCACACTGACGCCGGAATTCGTCGATCGCCATCTGCAGCGTGTCGGCAGCAAGGCCCTGTCCAGTGTCGGCGCCTACCAGCTGGAGGGTGAGGGCATCCAGCTGTTCGACAAGATCGATGGTGACTATTTCACCATCCTCGGTCTTCCGATGCTGCCGCTGCTCGCAAAACTTCGGGAATTGGGAACGATCGATGCGTGATTCACGTGAAACATTTGTTAACCACGCCTTCGTCACCGGTTATCCGATCAAGCATTCCAGGTCGCCATTGATCCACGGCTATTGGCTGAAACAGCTCGGGATAGACGGCAGCTACCGCGCGCACGAGGTGAAGCCGGCCGATTTCTCGGCCTTCATCGCAGAGCTGAAGCAAGGCACATCAGGTTTTTGCGGCGGCAACGTCACCATCCCGCACAAGGAAGTCGCCCATCGGTTGGCAGATCGCCCTGACGATCTCTGTCTGGAACTCGGCGCCGCCAATACGCTTTGGCTCGAGGCCGGCGAAGTCCATGCCACCAACACCGATGGCCAAGGGTTCGTTGCCAATCTTGACGAACGGGCGGCCGGCTGGGACCAATGTTCGACCGCGGTTGTGCTCGGTGCCGGTGGCGCCAGCCGCGCCGTCATCCAGGCCGTGCGCGACCGGGGCATTAGCACCATCCATGTCGTCAATCGCACGGTGGCGAGGGCTCAGGAGTTGTCCGACCGTTTCGGGTCGGCCGTGCATGCGCATCCGATGGAGGCATTGAACGAGGTGATGACCGGCGCTGGCCTCTTCATCAACACCACGTCTCTCGGCATGGATGGACAGGATGCACCGCAGATCGATTTCACCGTCATGGCCAGGGGTGCGGTGGTCACCGATATCGTCTATGTCCCGTTGAAGACGCCTTTGCTTCGCCAGGCGGAGGAGCAGGGCTACGCCATCGTCGATGGACTTGGCATGCTGCTGCACCAGGCTGCGCCTGGTTTCGAGCTCTGGTTCGGCCGCCGGCCCGTGGTCGACGCTAACCTCCGGCAACTCGTCATCGATGATATGGGGACGCACGCATGATGATTGTCGGATTGACCGGATCGATGGCAATGGGCAAGTCGACAACGGCGCAGATGTTCCGCGAGTTCGGGGTGCCGGTCAACGACGCCGATGAAGTGGTGCACGCGCTTTATCGCGGCGAAGCCGTCGCACTGGTCGAAGCCGCCTTTCCGGGAACAGTCAGGGACGGGGCGATCGATCGCGCCGAACTGTCCCGCCAGTTGTTGGCAACACCGGAAAGGCTACGCGAACTCGAAAACATCGTGCATCCGCTCGTTCGCCAGAAAGAACGCGAGTTCCTCGACAGGAATGCTGCGGCTGAGGTGCCCTTCGTCGTGCTCGATATTCCGTTGTTGTTCGAGACGGGCGCCGAGGCGCGGGTCGATAAAGTGGTCGTGGTTAGCTGCGCGCCCGAGATTCAAAGAGAGCGAGCGATGAAACGCCCCGGCATGACTGAAGAGAAATTTGCTATGATCCTGGCGCGTCAGGTGCCGGACAGTCAGAAGCGTGAACGCGCCGACTATATCATCGATACCAGCGACAGCTTCGACAACACACGCCAACAGGTGAGGGCGATCGTCGATGACCTCACCACGAATGGAGCGCCCGATGCGTGAGATCATTTTCGATACGGAAACGACCGGCCTCGACAATCGCGAGGACAGGGTGATCGAAATCGGTGGCGTCGAGTTGGAAAACCAGTTTCCGACCGGCCGTACGCTGCATATCTTCGTCAATCCCGGCAATCGCAAGGTTCATCCGGATGCGCTTGCCATTCACGGCATCACCGATGATTTCCTGAAGGACAAGCCGCCTTTTGCCGATGTTGCCCAGCAGATCCTCGACTTCTTCGGCGATGCCCGCTGGGTGGCGCACAATGCCACCTTCGACATGGGCTTCATTAATGCCGAATTCGGTCGCATCGGGTTGCCGGTCATTGCCGGCGAACGGGTGACGGATACGCTAGCGCTTGCTCGCCGGAAGCACCCGATGGGCCCGAACTCGCTCGATGCGCTTTGCCGTCGTTACGGCATCGACAATTCTCATCGCGCCAAGCACGGCGCCCTTCTCGACTCCGAGCTTCTTGCAGAAGTCTATATCGAGATGCTCGGCGGTCGTCAGGCCGCCTTGGGTCTGGTGTCGAGCAACAAGGTCGCGGGACAAACCGTCGCACACGACGATGCGCCGATCGTCATTGCGCAGCGCCCAAGGCCTTTGCCGAACCGATTGTCCGAAGCGGATGAGGAGGCTCATGCCGCGCTGGTTGCGAAGCTGGGGCCCAAGGCAATCTGGGCCAAATACGATCTGCAGGAATGAAAAAAGCCCGGCTCGACCGGGCTTTTTACTAATAATTGCGATCCAGACCGAACAAGATCAGTTGGCGGTCTCGTTGGTGTTCGACACCTGAGAACGGACCTTTTCTTCGGCCATGCGCTGGGCGAACATCTGAGCGAAATCGATCGGGTCGATCATCAGCGGCGGGAAGCCGCCGTTGCGGGTCGCGTCGGCAACGATCTGGCGCGCGAACGGGAACAGCAGGCGCGGGCATTCGATGAACAGCAGCGGCAGCATGTGTTCCTGCGGGAAGCCGGCAACACGGAAAACGCCGCCGTAGGAAAGTTCGACGTTGAACAGAACGCGCTCACCGTCCTTGGCTTCCGCGTTCAGCGAGAGAACGACATCGAAATCGTTCTCGGCAAGCGGATTGGCGTTGACGTTGACGTTGATGTTGATCGACGGCGCATTGTCACGGGCCTGCAGCGAACGCGGTGCGCCCGGGTTCTCGAACGAGAGATCCTTGACATACTGGGCGAGGATGTTGAGCGACGGGCTCTGCTGCGCGCTGCCGTTGCCGTTGGATGCGGTATCAGTCGTCATAAGGGTTTCCTCGACTTCAATTCGGTGAGGCCATCTAGCATTTCGTCATAGGGCTTACAACCCTGCGCCACAGGCCTTTGCTATTGCCGCCGGCGCTCTTCGGACGGGTTTGGTTCGTCATCATCGGTCCTTGAGAACTCGCCTTCGCCAAGGTCGATGACGCGCGGTTGGGCGCGCTCTTCCGGTGAATGGCTCGGTCCGCGCCAGGACTGGCTCGAGGCAGCGGTTACAATCGTCATTTTTGACCTCAGATAGCCGGCCACGGCCTGCCGGACAGGCGGCACAAATAAAAACAGACCGAAGATGTCGCTGATGAAGCCGGGCACGATCAACAACAGGGCTGCGACGAACATCAAGGCACCGCCGAGGACCTCGCGGCCGGGATCGCTGCCAGTGCGCGTTGCTTCCTGCATGCGCCTGATCATGGCGAAACCCTGGAAGCGAAGGAGGACGACCCCGGCGATTGCGCTCGACAGAACGAGCAGCAGCGTCATCGCCAGGCCGATTTCGCGGCCGACGATGACGAAGCCGGCAATCTCGGCAAGGGGCAGTCCAAGAACGACCAGGGGAATTAACATTGAGCGCATTAGCGGTGCCTGAAAGGGTCTTCGCATCGTCACCTCCGATCTAAGGGTGCGACAACGCTGTTTGAATGATCTATCCTTGCGGACTATATGGAATAGCTACGAGAAATTCTAACAGCGGTTTCAGGTGGAAATGGGCTCTTTCGACTTCATCACGTTTTTTTTCTTGATCGCCGCAGTGGTCATTTTCCTGCAGTTGCGCAGCGTTCTCGGTCGCCGGACCGGCAGCGAGCGGCCACCGTTTGATCCCTATTCTCCGAGAGACATGAGTCAGGGGCCTGAAAAGGCCGACAATGGCAAGGTCGTCCAGCTGCCGCGCCGCGACAATGTCGAGGACGATTCGGCCCGCTATGCCGCGATTGACGCCTTTGCCAAGGCGGGGACGCCGCTCAACGATCAGCTCCGTTCGTTGACCGACGCCGACACCGGCTTCGACCCGAAGGAGTTCGTCAACGGGGCGAAGATGGCCTACGAGATGATCGTTATGGCTTTTGCCGACGGCGACCGAAAGACGCTGAAGAACCTGTTGTCGCGCGAGGTCTATGAAGGCTTCGACGCCGCGATTGCCGAGCGCGAGCGCAAGGGCGAGGTGGTGAAATCTACCTTCGTCGGCATCGAGAAGGCCGACATCATCCACGCCGAGGTCAAGGACAGCGAAGAAAACATCACGGTCCGGATCGTCAGCCAGTTGATCTCGGCGACCTACGACAAGCAGGGCGCCATCATCGATGGAGACGCGGAGTCGGTGGCCGAAGTCAACGATCTCTGGACTTTCTCGCGCGACATTCGTTCACGTGATCCGAATTGGAAGCTGATCGCTACCGAATCCGAAAACTGATCGGAAGGGGCGACCATGACGCTTCGACTTGAGCCTGTCACCTTCTCCGATCTACCGGGGTGGCAGGACGACGATCCAACGGCGGTGATCGACGCGCTGCGCCGCTGTCACCACCATGTCTCGACGGCAAAGCCTTACCGCACCGGTTCGCTGGGCATTTCTGTCGATGATTTGGTGCCCGCGTTTTCGGCTGCAAGCGCAGATGTTGCCGACGCGGCTGCAGCCCGCGCATTCTTCGAGCAACAGTTCGTCGCCTTCAGGATCAGGCCGGAAAACGCCAAGACCGGTTTCGTGACGGCGTTCTACGAGCCCGAGATCGACGTGCGAGCGACACCCGACGAAGTCTTCCGCTATCCGATCTATCGGCGCCCAATCGATCTCGTCGACGTCGACGACACCAACCGGCCGGCCGATATGGATCCCTATTTCGCCTTCGGCCGGCTGCATGACGGCGTGGTTGGCGAATATCCCGACCGTCGCGCGATCGATGAGGGCTTTCTGGCGGGGCGCGGTCTGGAGATTGCCTATGCCAGATCCAAGGTCGATGTGTTCTTCGTCCACGTCCAGGGTGCTGCCCGGCTCGTCTATCCCGACGGTTCGCGCCGGCGCATCACCTATGCCGCCAAGACCGGTCATTATTTTTCCCCGATCGGAAAGCTGCTGATCGATCGCGGCGAGATCGATGCCGCCACCGTGTCGATGATGAGCATCCGGGGTTGGCTCGCCGCCAATCCGGATAAGATCGACGAGGTACTTTGGCACAATCGTTCCTTCATCTTTTTCCGCGAGGCGGACGTCGAAGACGAGCGGCTGGGGCCGGTCGCTGCCGCCAAGGTTTCGCTGGAGCCGGGACGATCGCTTGCCGTCGATCGGCTGATCCATACCTTCGGCGTGCCGTTTTTCATCTCAAGCGACAGCCTGACGCGTCTCGATGCCGGGCGGCCGTTTCGGCGGCTGATGCTGGCGCTTGACACCGGATCGGCGATCGTCGGCCCGGCCCGCGGCGACATCTTCACCGGATCCGGTGACAGGGCGGGCGAGCTTGCGGGTGCGGTTCGCAACGAAGCCGATTTCTACATCTTCATCCCTCGTGCGGCCGCGGCAAGATACGGCAATGGCTAGGGGCAAGAAGCTTTCGGCCGAAGAGCGGATCCTCTGGGGAAAGGTGGCACGCACGACCAGGCCCATGCCTGGCCGTCTCGACGATCTCCGGGAATTCCTCGGCGAGGATGTTCCGGCCGAGCCCAAGGACGAGCCGCAGAAGACGCAGGCCACGGCCTCGCCGAGTGGTGCCGACGACCAGCAGGGAATTGCCCTCAGCAAGACCGCGAACGGCAGACACCACTATCCGCTTGAAAAGCCGGTCAAGCGCAAGCTGTCGAAGGGGCACCTCGCGCTTGAAGCGCGGATCGATCTCCACGGCATGATCCAGAGCGAGGCCCATGGCTTCCTCCTGCATTTTCTTTTGAGAGCGCATGAGCGCGGGCTGCGCCACGTTCTTGTCATCACCGGCAAGGGAACGTCGATCGGCAGCGACGGCGCCTTGAAGCGTGCCGTGCCGCTCTGGTTCTCGCTGCCGGAGTTCCGGCCATTGATCTCGAGCTACGAGCCCGCGGCCCGCAATCATGGCGGCGATGGTGCGCTGTATGTCCGCCTGGCGCGCAGCAAGGGAAGCACGACGTGACCCCCTTTGGCGTGGCGGTGCGCGCGTTGCGGCGCAAGAAGGGGGTGTCGCAGAAGCAGATGGCCGCGGCGATCGGCGTCTCTGCCGCCTATCTCTCAGCGCTCGAACATGGAAAGCGCGGCGCGCCGAGCTTCGATTTTCTGCAAAGGGTCGCCGGCTATTTCAATGTCATCTGGGACGATGCCGAGGAATTGTTCCAGATCGCCCAGGTCTCCGCGCCGAAAGTGGTGCTGGATACGTCCGGGCTGGCGCCGGAATACACGGCCTTCGCCAACCGCTTGAGAGGGCAAATCCGCTATTTGTCCATCGACACGATCCGCGCCCTGGAAGATGTTTTGGAAAAAGCCACATTTCCTGCTAATGACAGGGGATGAACAGCTGTTTTCCGGCCGCTGCGCGCGGTCCGGGATTTGGAACCGTGGACAAATTTTCTATAGTCCGCGAGGCGTCCGAGACGTGATTCGCAACGAATCACCCCGTCCGAAGAACCTGGAAAGACCCGAAGCCGAATGACCGATATTCCTGAAACCGATACCGGCGCCGCCGCCGAATATGGTGCCGACTCCATCAAGGTGTTGAAGGGCCTGGATGCCGTACGCAAGCGGCCGGGCATGTATATCGGCGACACCGACGACGGCTCCGGTCTGCATCACATGGTGTACGAGGTGGTCGACAACGCCATCGACGAGGCTCTCGCAGGCCACGCCGATATCGTCACGGTGACGCTCAATGCCGACGGCTCGGTGACGGTAACCGACAACGGCCGCGGCATCCCGACCGACATCCACAAGGAAGAGGGCGTCTCGGCGGCCGAGGTCATCATGACGCAACTCCACGCCGGCGGTAAGTTCGACCAGAATTCCTACAAGGTTTCCGGCGGTCTGCACGGCGTTGGCGTTTCGGTGGTCAACGCGCTGTCCGTCATGCTGCGGTTGAAGATCCGCCGTGCGGGCAAGATCCATGAGATGAGCTTCACCCACGGCGTGGCTGACAGCCCGCTGAAGGTGATCGGCGACGCCGGCACCGATACCGGCACCGAAGTGACGTTCCTGCCGAGCACAGACACCTTTACCAAGACGGACTTCGACTACGGCACGCTCGAGCATCGCCTGCGCGAACTCGCCTTCCTGAATTCCGGCGTGCGCATCGTCCTGACCGACAAGCGCCATTCGGACGTGCGCCAGGACGAGATGATGTATGACGGCGGCCTTGAAGCCTTCGTTGCCTATCTCGACCGGGCCAAGAAGCCGCTCGTGCAGAAGCCGGTTTCGATCCGCGGCGAAAAGGACGGTATCACCGTCGAAGTCGCGATGTGGTGGAACGACAGCTACCACGAGAACGTGCTCTGCTTCACCAACAACATTCCGCAACGCGACGGCGGCACGCACATGGCCGGTTTCCGCGGTGCGCTGACCCGGCAGATCACCTCCTATGGCGAAAGCTCTGGTATCACCAAGAAGGAAAAGGTCACGCTGACCGGCGACGACTGCCGCGAAGGCCTGACCGCCGTTCTCTCGGTCAAGGTGCCGGATCCGAAGTTCTCATCGCAGACCAAGGACAAGCTGGTTTCCTCGGAAGTTCGTCCGGTGGTCGAAAGCCTCGTCAACGAAGCCTTGAGCACCTGGCTGGAGGAGCATCCCTCCGACGCCAAGATCCTTGTCGGCAAGGTCGTCGAAGCGGCCGCCGCACGCGAGGCGGCGCGCAAGGCACGCGAACTGACGCGCCGCAAGGGCGCGCTCGACATCTCCTCGCTGCCGGGCAAGTTGGCGGACTGCTCCGAACGCGATCCGGCAAAATCCGAAGTCTTCCTGGTGGAGGGTGATTCGGCAGGCGGTTCGGCCAAGCAGGGACGCTCGCGCGAAAACCAGGCGATCCTGCCGCTGCGTGGCAAGATCCTGAACGTCGAACGCGCGCGTTTCGACAAGATGCTTTCGAGCCAGGAAATCGGCACGCTGATCACCGCGCTCGGCACATCGATCGGTAAAGACGAGTTCAACGCCGACAAGCTGCGCTACCACAAGATCATCATCATGACGGACGCCGACGTCGACGGCGCCCACATCCGCACCCTGCTGCTCACCTTCTTCTTCCGGCAGATGCCGGAGCTGATCGAGCGCGGCCACCTCTATATTGCCCAGCCACCGCTTTATAAGGTGACGCGCGGCAAGTCCGCCCAGTACCTGAAAAACGAGCAGGCGCTGGAAGATTACCTGATCTCGATGGGCCTCGAGGAAGCTACGCTGGAGCTTGCTTCCGGTGAGGTTCGCGCCGGTCAGGACCTGCGCGAAGTCATCAACGATGCGTTGCGCGTGCGTAACCTGATGGATGGTCTTCACTCGCGCTACAATCGTTCGATTGTCGAACAGGCAGCCATTGCCGGCGCCTTGAATGTCGAACTCAACGGCCAGCGCGAACAATACGAGCAGGTCGCGATCGAAGTGGCGCGCAGGCTTGATGTGATCGCCGAAGAGACTGAACGCGGCTGGACCGGAGCGGTCACCGCCGAAGGCGGTCTCAAGCTTGAACGCATGGTTCGTGGCGTCAAGGAAGTCGCCATCCTCGATATGGCGCTGATCGGCTCGTCCGACGCCCGCCACATCGACCAGCTGACATCGAAGCTCAAGGAGATCTATTCCGCGCCTCCGGTGCTTCGCCGCCGCGATGGTGGGCAAGATATCAGCGGCCCACGCGCGCTTCTGGATGCAATCTTCGCAGCAGGCCGCAAGGGTCTGTCGATGCAGCGTTACAAGGGTCTTGGCGAGATGAATGCCGAGCAGCTCTGGGAGACGACGCTCGATCCGAACGTGCGTTCGCTGCTGCAGGTTCGGGTGAACGACGCGACGGACGCGGATGGCCTGTTCTCGCGCCTGATGGGCGACGAGGTCGAGCCGCGCCGCGACTTCATCCAGGAAAACGCGCTGAGCGTCGCCAACCTCGATATCTGATCGCAATACGATCAGCCGCACTTCTAATGATCCCGGTGCCGCAAGGCACCGGGATCTTTTTTGTCTGGAGTGTCTCCGGCTTAAACTGAGACGCAGAAACGCTCTATCTCTTTGTTTTTGCGCACTTCCTGGCGGAAGACCGTTCCGCACCTTTCTTGGAAAGGCTCTATTCCCCCTTGAACCGGCCTTCGAAGGCCAGTTCGGCAAGCGGCTTGCGTTGGCTCGGCTTTTCCCGCTCACGCAGATCGTCCGGAAGCGTCGAGGGGTCGGCAAGCCGGCCGATTGCTACCGCCGCCTCGACCCGGTAGTGCGCGGGCACGCCAAGGCTCGTCATCGCCTTGTCGCGATCAATGCCCGCCATTGCATGCGCGTGCCAGCCGGCAGCGGTTGTCTGGAGCGCAAGGCTGAACCAGGCGGCGCCGGTGTCGAAGGCATGGGTGTAGGCGGCCCGCATCTCGCCGGTGGCTGCCTGCGTGTGCGTCTTGGAGATAACGATCACCAGGGCTGCGGCATGCTTCGCCCAGCGCTGATTGCTCTCGTTGAGAATATCCAGCAGGCGCGCGAAATGCTCGGTGCCGCGGCGGGCATAGACGAACCGCCAGGGTTGGCTGTTGCTCGCCGAGGGTGCCCAGCGGGCGGCTTCGAGCAGTGAGAGCAGTTCTTCTTCGCTGATCTCCTCCTGGGTGAACGCACGTGGCGACCAGCGTTTCAGGAACATGGTGTCGATCGGGTGGTCGGCGGTTCTGTGATTGCTTTCCGTCATGAACATACCTCTTTTATCGTATCGGGAATCCCGTGGGAGGAGCGCGCCGCCGTCGATGACGATTGCCGTCGTTAGCGAGACGTAGGGCGAGATTCGCTGCGGACGCTACATGGGATCGAGGAGCGATGAAACCGGCTTTGCGCGCGGATCGTCGGTCCTTTTGTCGGCCCGATCCGGTGCTAAAACGGAATATGCAGAAACGGCGTTTCGGGTGATTGTCGAGATCGATAAAAAAGTTGTATAAGTTCTGTAGATTTTTCTGAGAGAGGACGCGCGATGACTTTTAAGGACCCGTCACTGTTTCGCCAGGCTGCCTTGATTGGCGGCGAATGGATCGAAGCGGATGCCGCCAATGCGATCGATGTGGTGAACCCGGCAACGGGCGAACTCGTCGGCCGCGTACCGAAGCTTGGAGGCAAGGAAACCAAGGCGGCAATCGAAGCGGCGCGTCTGGCGCAGAAGGGTTGGGCTGCCCGCACCGCCAAGGATCGCGCCGGTGTGCTTCGCCGCTGGTTTGAGCTGATGATCGAGAACAAGGACGATCTCGGCCGCATCCTCACGCTCGAACAGGGCAAGCCGCTGGCAGAGGCGACCGGCGAAATCGTCTATGGCGCCAGCTTCGTCGAATGGTTTGCCGAAGAGGGCCGTCGCATCTACGGCGACCTGATCCCAGGCCATCAGCCGGACAAGCGCATCATGGTGATGAAGCAGCCGATCGGCGTCGTCGCTGCGATCACGCCCTGGAACTTCCCCAACGCGATGATCACCCGCAAGGCCGGCCCGGCCTTTGCCGCCGGTTGCGCCATGGTGTTGAAGCCGGCGTCGCAGACGCCGTTCTCGGCCCTTGCCATCGCCGTTCTTGCCGAGCGCGCCGGCCTGCCCAAGGGGCTCTTCAGCGTCGTGACCGGCTCGGCCCGCGAAATCGGTGCCGAAATGACCGCCAATCCGGTGGTGCGCAAGCTGACCTTTACCGGCTCGACCGAGGTCGGCGCCGAGCTCTATCGCCAGAGCGCCGGCACGATCAAGAAGCTCGGGCTGGAACTCGGCGGCAATGCGCCGTTCATCGTCTTCGACGACGCCGATCTCGATGCGGCCGTGGAAGGCGCATTGATCGCCAAGTTCCGCAACAACGGCCAGACCTGCGTCTGCGCTAACCGTATCTACGTGCAGGACAAGGTCTATGATGCCTTCTCCGACAAGCTGGCGGCGGCCGTTGCCAAGCTCAAGATCGGCAATGGTCTCGACCAGGGCGTCATCCTCGGCCCGCTGATCGACAAGGCGGCACTGGAGAAGGTGGAAGAGCATATCGCCGATGCCACCGCCAAGGGCGCGCGCGTCATCCAGGGCGGCAAGCGCCATGCGCTCGGCGGCACCTTCTTCGAAGCAACGGTTCTGGCCGATGTCACCCAGGCGATGGCAGTCGCCCGCGAGGAAACCTTCGGCCCGGTCGCGCCGCTGTTCCGCTTCAAGGATGAGGCCGATGTCGTCGAACAGGCCAATGACACCGAGTTCGGGCTGGCCTCCTATTTCTATGCCAAGGATCTGGCGCGGGTGTTCCGCGTGGCCGAGGCGCTGGAATACGGCATGGTCGGCGTCAACACCGGGCTGATCTCCACGGCGGAAGCACCGTTCGGCGGCGTCAAGCTCTCGGGCCTCGGCCGCGAAGGTTCGAAGTACGGGATCGAGGAGTTTACCGAGATCAAATATGTCTGCCTCGGCGGCATCGCCTGACGCATTTGCAGTCCGATACAATCTGATCGCGAAACCGGCCGGAAAGCTCTGGCCGGTTTTTTCGTTTGCCGGTACAGAAGTTGACGTCGTGAAAAGAGGAGATGACGCGATGCCGGCACCAACCAACCCCTTCAAGGCCGCCCTTCGCGAGCAGCGCTTTCAACTCGGGCTTTGGGTCGCGCTGGCGAGCCCCTATGCGGCCGAAGTCGTCTCCAACAGCGGTTATGACTGGCTGTTGATCGACGGCGAGCATGCGCCCAACGACCTGCCGCTGTTGTCGGCGCAGTTCCGGGCAGTGACGGCATCCGCCAGCCACCCGATCGTTCGCCTTCCTGTCGGCGATACCGCGCTGATCAAGCAGATCCTCGATGTCGGCGTCCAGACGCTGCTGATCCCGATGGTCGAAAGCGCCGAGCAGGCCAGGGAACTTGTTCGAGCAACCCGCTATCCGCCGCATGGCATTCGCGGTGTCGGCGCGGCACTGGCGCGTGCATCGCAATTCGGCCGGATAGCCGACTATCTCCACACCGCAAATGACCAGATCTGCCTTCTCTTGCAGATCGAGAGCCGCGCCGGCCTGGCGGCGATCGATGAGATTGCCGCTCTTGAAGGCGTCGACGGCCTGTTCATCGGACCGTCGGATCTCGCCGCGGATATGGGCTATCTCGGCAGCCCAGGACACCCGGATGTACGGGCGGCGATTGTCGATGCCTTCGCGCGCATCGACAAGGCCGGAAAAGCGCGCGGAATCATGACGCTCGATCTCGCGCAGGCACGCGAGTATCGCGATCTCGGGGCCGATTTCATGGCGATCGGCACCGATGTCACATCCCTGGTTCGGGCGACACAGGCGCTGCGCCAGGAATTTACCGACGAGCAGGGGCATAAACCCGACAAGCTGGAATCCGGCTACTGATCGCAGATCGCGCTGAGCATCGGCATGGCAACTTCAGGGCTCCAGCGCCGGAGCTCGGCAATCCGTCGCACGATCTTTTCAGTGTGATGGTTGGCGATATCGCCCATGCGATGGTCAAGGAACGGATTTCGGAAGCGGTCGAGCGTCGTTGCGACATAGGCACTCGCCTGTCGCCCGAGGCCCTTGGCGGCAAAGGCAGGAACGACTTCTTGTGCGTAGATATCCTCGAGCCGCCTGGCGACGTCCGCATCGGCAAGGATCTGCCGGACTGTTTCGTCGGGATCGCGGCCCTGCCTCAGCCAGATATCCGCGAGCACCGTGTGGCCGAGGTTGAGGATATGAAGCTTCAATTTTTCGTAGTGCGTCAGGTCGTCGACCAGTATCACGCATTCGTGCGCGCAAGGCGCTCTCAACCCCCGCTGTTTCTCGATCGCCCATAAAGCGTAGGGTTCGGCCACGGCGCCGGCGGGCTCGATCGGTTCCGAGACGATCCGGTCCACCAGCGTGTTGGCCCAGATTATCGCGTTCGCCAGCCAGAACACGAATTGCGGGTCGCCGAGGCGCTCGCGCGCGAGCTCCAGCACGATGGCTTTCAGCACGTCGCCATTGCGCGACACCAGTTCGCACGGAAGGATGGTCAGCGGTTTGCCGCCGGCATCGAAGCGGGCTTTCAAAAGCAGGAGAAGTTTGCCGGGAAAAGACAGCGGCACGTATGTCGACAGGTCGTCGCCGGAAACGTCGTAGCCGGTATCACCGGTGTTCGAGATCAGGAATTCGGCCTCGTCCGCCACGATATGGCAAACAGCATCCCAGTTGTCGTTTGTTGACACGGCCCGGACGACGCTCTTGACCCGCTCGATCTTGTCCACCGGCTTGCCGTCGGCAAGGCCACGGATCATCACGGGATAACCATCGGGTTGCGTCAGTGCCACCAGGCGTCCCGACCGTTCCGCTGAGCCGGTCGTCTGTACCACCGTGATCCGCCCCGGTGCTTCCTGCCTTTCCAGCGCCTCGCTGATGAAGAGATCGGCATGCGCCTGAAGAAAGCGGCTCGTTCCAAACTGCACAAATGGGGTCTTCATGCCGGTGCTCCGGTAGCTGGCTATGGAATGGATTGCAGCAGGGTCTCGCGTGCCGAGCGCAGGTGTCGCCGGCAGGCTTCCTCGGCACGTTTTGGATCGTGAGACCTGAGCGCTTCGATGTAAGCAAGGTGCTCTTCAAGCGCGCGCGCATTTCGCTGCCGCGCGTTGGTCTTGTTCCATTGGTAGTGATAGTGGAACACGATCGAGATGATGTCGTAGAAATCGACGATGAAACGATTGCTCGACGACTTGTGCACCAGGAGGTGGAAGCGCTCGTCGAGTTCGGAGAATTCCTTGTAGCGGTTGTCGATGTCGGCCAGGATTTCGTGGTGCAGCGCCTCGATCCTGTTCAGCTCCTGCCAGGCCGGATGGCTGTCCGGCAGCGCAACGAAACTTGCAGCCGAGCGAAGCTCGAACATCTCGCGGACCTCGGTCAGTTCCAGCGCAAACTCGCGGGTGAAACCTTTGAGGATCCAGTGGCTGTTCGGTCGCTTCTCGATCAGCCCGAACCGGCTGAAGCGGATCAGGAACTCCCGCACGCTCGTGGTACCGGCGCCGATCTCGCGTGCCAGCTCCAGTTCGTTGATCTGCATGCCAGGCTCGGCGCCGCCGGCCAGAATCCGGCGCATGAAGCTGCGCTCGATGATCTCGGCCAGCGAATCCGTTTCCTCCGTCGGGAAATAGTCGTCCGGTTGCGGCTGGCGCAGCACGATCTTCTTGCGCTTGTCCCAGGTGATCAGCTTCGCCTCTTCGAAGCGGCGGAGAATGGCACGCACCGTCGTCCGGCTCACGCCGAGCACCTGACCGAGTTCCGGCTCGGAGGGCAGGGAAGATGTCTCCGCCAGCACTTTCAGGCAGCGGTTATAGGCATCCTTGAAGACGGTGTTCTGTTTTGCCATTGCCAGGATCCGGACGGTTGGGGTTGCGCGAGCGATGAGCCGCTGATCGGAAGATCAGCTTTCGTCGGCCGCCGATCTAACCTGCCGGCGCGCGCTTGTCTTTGGCTCTCGCACCAAAATCATGACGTTTCTCCCCTGTTGCTGCTGTGCCTGCGGGCGGGCGGCGCTGTCTCGTTTCATAATACCCATTGACGGCGATCTGTCTATTGTGGATAAAAGACAAATAGACCCTTCTCAAAATCGCAGCAGTTTTCACGGAGAAATTCAGAGTGTCTGTGCCGTCTTCAATCCTTCTGGCTCCTGAGGACAATGTGGCCGTGGCGACGTTGGCAATCGCTGCCGGCGAGGCCCTGCCGGGCGGAGTTCGCACCGCCACGAAGATCGATCTGGGGCACAAGGTCGCCATACGGCGGATTCGTGCGGGCGACCCCGTGGTCAAATATGCCCAGGCGATCGGACGCGCGACCAGCGATATAGAAGCCGGCGAGCATGTCCATTCCCACAACCTCTCCTTCGATCAGGATCGCTTGGCCATCAGTCCACAAGGCGCGCCGGAAGAGGCGAGCGCCGCCGACAGGGCGCGCACCTTCATGGGCTATCGGCGCAAAGACGGACGGGCGGCGACGCGCAACTATATCGGCATCATTGCCAGCGTGAACTGTTCCACCACCGTCTGCCGGGCAATCGCCGAGGAGGCCAACAGACGCATCTTGCCGAAATATGATGGCATCGACGGATTCGTGCCGATCGTGCATGACCAGGGTTGCGGCATGTCTTCGACCGGCGACGGCATGATGAACCTGCACAGGACCTTGGCGGGCTACGCGCGCCACGCCAATTTCGGCGGGGTGCTGATGGTCGGGCTCGGCTGCGAGGTCAACCAGTTGACGCTTTACGGGCAGAGCGGAGCCGGGCAGGAAAAGCGCCACTTCAACATCCAGGAGGCCGGCGGATCCCGACGCTCGGTCGAGCGTGCACTCGGCATCCTCGATGAAATTGCCCAGGAAGTCGGCAGGCAACGTCGCGTCGCCATTCCGGTCAGCGAAATCATCGTCGGTCTGCAATGCGGCGGCTCGGACGGGCTGTCTGGCATCACCGCTAACCCGGCGCTGGGAGCGGCGGTGGATATCCTGGCGGCTGCCGGTGGTACCGCCATCCTTTCCGAAACGTCAGAAATCTACGGCGCCGAACATCTGTTGCGCAGCCGTGCCGCCAGCGCGGCGGTCGCCGCAAAGCTCGACGGGCTGATTGTCTGGTGGGAAAACTACGTCGCGCTGCATGGTGCATCGCTCGACAACAATCCTTCGCCGGGCAACAAACGCGGTGGCCTCACAACCATTCTGGAGAAGTCGCTGGGTGCGGTCGCCAAGGGCGGGCGCTCACCGCTCAATGCGGTTTACGGCTATGCCGAACGCGTCACTGAACACGGGCTCGTCTTCATGGATACGCCCGGCTACGATCCGGTGTCGGCGACCGGCCAGGTGGCCGGCGGAGCCAATGTCATCGCCTTTACCACCGGCCGCGGCAGTTGTTTCGGCTGTCGGCCGGCACCGTCGATCAAGCTGACCAGCAACACCGCGCTGTTCCGCGCGATGGAAGAAGACATGGACATCGATTGCGGCGTGATCGCATCCGGCGAGGCGACGATCGCCGACCTCGGTCGCGAGATCTTCGATCTCATCATCGATACCGCTTCGGGAAAGAAGACCAAGAGCGAACTCTTCGGCTACGGCGACAACGAATTCGTGCCCTGGCATCTCGGGGCAACACTCTGATGATGTGAGCTTGCGCATCCTAGGAGGGAGGAGACAGGGAATGCAGACGAGAAAGATCGGTCGAACCGACCTGCCGGTGACCGAATACAGCTTCGGCGCCGCCGGACTTGGGGGGCTCTACCGCGAATGCACGCGCGAAGCGGCGATCGAAACGCTGGACGCCGCTTGGGGCTCTGGTTTGCGCTATTTCGACGTCGCACCCTATTACGGGCTCGGTCTTGCAGAGCGGCGGGTCGGCGATTTCCTGCGCGACAAGCCGCGCGGTGACTATGTGCTGTCCACCAAGGTCGGACGGCTGCTGCATCCCGTGCCTGAAGGCGCCGTGCCGGACTATTCCTACGTCAAGGCGCTGAACTTCGACGTGCGTTACGACTACAGCTACGATGCCATCATGCGTTCGGTGGAATTCAGCTATGCGCGCCTCGGCCTCAATCGCATCGATATCCTCTATGTCCATGATATCGGCGTCTACACGCACGGTGTCGCCCGCAACGCCGTCTATCTCAGGCAATTGCTGGATTCCGGCCTTAAGGCGCTGGAGGAACTAAAGGCTGGTGGCGTGATCGCGGCCTATGGGCTTGGCGTCAACGAGGTTCCGGTTTGCCTGGAGGTGATGCGCCGTGCCGACATCGACTGCATCCTGCTTGCGGGGCGCTATACGCTGCTTGATCGTTCCGCAGTCGCCGAACTCCTGCCGCTCTGCGAGACAAAGAAGACGTCGCTGATCGTCGGCGGTGTGTTCAACTCGGGCATCCTGGCGACTGGCCCGGTCGATGGCGCGCATTTCGACTATATGCGAGCAAATGCCGAGGTGCGCGAAAAGGTCGGCGCGATGGAACGCATTGCCCGGGAGCGTGGTGTGCCGTTGGCCGCTGCCGCCATGCAGTTCCCGCTCGACAATCCGGTGGTTGCCTCGGTCCTGCTTGGGACAGCGAAACCGGAAAGCTTGAGGCGCAACATCGATGCGCTGCGGCATCGTATGTCAAAGGACGATTTCTCGGCTTTCGAGCCCTACACGCTTGTGGCGCCGGAGCTTGGATTGGAGGCAGTCCGGGCCTGATGCTTGAGGGTGCCGAGCCCGCGGGTCCTTGCAGGCACAACCCGAATTTCACATAACGAAACGTAATCTGGGAGGAGACAGTGCAGTCACGTAAATCGCAGCAACGACTGCTTGCAAAGCGGACAGCGTTGTATTAGCGTTTCAATATGTTTTTTATCGATAAAAGATCGATATGCAAGCACCTGGCGAATCGATCTCCATAAGGTGGAACGAGGTGCACTGAGAGGAGAACCCCAATGAGCATAGCCAAGCACATTCTTTCCCGCCGTGCCTTCACTGCCCTGGCCGGCGCGACGATGATCGCCGCGATGGCACCCGTCGCGTCCTTCGCGCAGGATGTCACGATCCCGATCATCGTCAAGGATACCACGTCCTTCTACTGGCAGATCGTGCTGGCCGGTGCGCGCGCGGCCGGCAAGGATCTCGGCGTCAACGTTCCCGAGCTCGGCGCCCAGTCCGAATCCGATATCAACGGTCAGATCAGCATCCTCGAAAACGCCGTTGCCGGTTCTCCGGCTGCCGTGGTGATCTCACCAACCGAGTTCAAGGCGCTGGGCAAGCCGATCGACGAAGCTGCCAAGGCGGTTCCGATCATCGGCATCGACTCCGGCGCCGATTCCAAGGCGTTCTCCTCGTTCCTGACGACCGACAACGTTCAGGGTGGCAGGATCGCGGCCGATGGTCTGGCTGCAGCGATCAAGGAAATGTCGGGCAAGGAAGAAGGCGATATCGCCATCATCACCAGCCTGCCGGGCGTCGGTTCGCTCGATCAGCGCCGCGAAGGCTTCCTCGACCAGATCAAGACGAAATATCCGGGCTTCAAGGTCGTGGCCGACAAATATGCCGATGGCCAGGCAACCACCGGTCTCAACATGATGACCGACCTGATCACCGCCAACCCGAATCTCGTCGGCGTCTTTGCCTCCAACCTGATCATGGCACAGGGTGTCGGCCAGGCGATTGCCGAAAACAAGCTCGGCGACAAGATCAAGGTGATCGGCTTCGATAGCGACGAGAAGACTGTCGGCTTCCTCAAGGAAGGCGTGCTGGCCGGCCTGGTCGTTCAGGATCCCTACCGCATGGGTTATGATGGCGTGAAGACGGCGCTTGCGGTCTCGAAGAAGGAGAAGGTCGAAGCCAATGTCGATACCGGCGCCAATCTGGTGACCAAGGCCAACATGGCTGAACCGAAGATCGACGCACTGCTGAACCCGAAGGTCAATTGACGGCAATCGGCGGCAGGCGCGAGCATTGCCTGCCGCCGAGAATACGGTTGCCAGCGGCCGGATACGAGGACCGGCCGCTGGCAGTCTGTGCGATTGGGAGGAGTGCGCAGATGCCAGGTCTCGATGAGGTCAGCGATAACAAGAGCGACGGTTTGAGGACGGCTGCCCGCCACCCAGTGCCGAGGGGCGAACCGATCCTGGAAATGCGCGCGCTTCAGAAGAAATATGGCGCCGTCGAAGCGTTGAAGCCCGCTTCCATCACCTTTCTATCAGGAGAAGTTCACGCCATCGTTGGTGAAAACGGTGCCGGAAAATCGACACTGATCAAGCTTTTGACCGGCGTCATCCGGCGCACGTCTGGCGAAGTCTATTGGTGCGGCAAGCCGGTCCAGCTCGACAATCCTCAAGAAGCGATTGCGCGCGGAATCAACGCCGTGCATCAGGAGGTGGTGCTATGCCCGCACTTGAGCGTCGCCGCCAACATGTTCCTCGGCGACGAGATCAACAGCGCCGGCCTGATGCGCAAGCGCGCCATGACCGAGGCGGCCCAGAGCGTCCTTGACGATCTCGGTTTCAACCTGCCGGCCGCGGCGGCGCTCGGCAGCCTGACGATCGGCCAGCAGCAGTTGGTCGCGACCGCTCGCGCCGCCATGCGCGGCACCCAGTTTCTGATCTTCGACGAGCCGACCGCCTATCTGACCCGTCAGGAATCCGCGCAACTGTTCCGACTCATTCGCCGGCTACAGGGCGAAGGTGTGACGATCGTCTATATCAGCCACCGCATGGAGGAAGTCTTCGAGCTGGCCGATCGTGTGTCGGTGCTGCGCGACGGCACCCACGTCGGCACGCGAAAGATCGGCGAGACCAACGACGCCGAACTGATCACCCTGATGATCAATCGCACCATCGAGCAGATCTACCACAAGGAACACTTTCCGGCCGGCGAAGTGATCGTCGAGACCCGGGGCTTGAGCGGCCCCGGTTTCGCGGATGTGTCGCTGACCGTTCGCGCCGGCGAGATCGTCGGCCTCTACGGTCTGATCGGTGCCGGACGCAGCGAGTTTGCGCTCGGCCTCTATGGTCGCCATGCATCGACTGCGGGCGAGGTCTACTGGCAGGGGCGCAAGGTCAATATCGCCAACGAGCGGATCGCGATAGACCTCGGCATTGCGTTGGCACCGGAAAGCCGGCGCGATCAGGGCCTCTGCCTCAATCTGCCGATCGGCCTCAACATCAACCTGCCGATCTTCAGTCGGCTGACGCGCGGGCTGACGATCAACCGTCAGAAGGAAATCGAGAATGCGGATCGGCAGATCAGGGATTTGAAGATCAAGACGCCATCGCGCCGCGTGCTTGTCTCGGCGATGTCCGGCGGCAACCAGCAGAAGATCGTCATCGGCAAGTGGCTGAGCCACGGCGCCAAGCTTTTCATCTTCGATGAGCCGACGGTCGGCGTCGACGTCGGCACCAAGGCGGAAATCTACCGGTTGTTCGCCCGGCTTCTGGAAAACGGAGCGGGGATCATCCTGATCTCCTCCTACCTGCCTGAAGTCTACGAACTGTCCGATCGCCTGCACGTGTTTCGCCGGGGACGGCTGGTCGCCAGCCACGACTATCACGCGGCAAGCCACGAGGAAGTGCTGACACAGGCGATCGGTGTCTGATCGCGACAATGACAATCAAGAAGAAGCAGGAGGACGACGATGAGTGCTGATACGGTCGACAGCGGAGCCGGCCCCGCGCCGCGGAAAGGCGTGAGCATCCTGTTCGGGCTCACGCTTCTCGGGCTCCTGCTTTTCCTCTGGCTGCTCTTGGGGCTTGCCACCAACAGTTTCTGGACGCCGAACAACATCAGCAACCTGTTGCGCCAGGGCGCCATGACGGCGATCCTTGCGGTCGGCCAGACCTTCGTCATCATCACTGCGGGCATCGATCTTTCCGTGGGTGCCGTTGTCGGCTTCACCAGCGTGATCGTCGCCTGGCTGCTTGCCGCCGGCGTGCCGCTCTGGATTGCGATCATCCTGACGCTCGCCTTCGGCGTGCTGATCGGCGCCTTCCACGCCTTCGGTATTGTCCGCATGGGTCTGCCGCCGTTCATCATCACGCTTGCAACCCTGACCTCGCTGCGCGGCATCGGACTGTTGATCACCAATGGCTCGACGATCTCGATCACCAACGAGGCCTTCACCAATTTCTCCCGCGCCAACTTCCTCGGGGTACCCAGCCTGTTCTGGATGGTGATCGTGGTGGCGATCCCGGCCTATGTCTTCCTGCACTTGAGCCGCTTTGGCCGCTATCTCTTCGCCGTCGGCTCCAACAGTGAGGCGGCCCGCCTTTCCGGCGTCAACGTGCATCGCACGATCTATCTTGCCTATATCCTGTCCTCGACCTGCGCGGCCTTTGTCGGCCTGCTGCTCGCCTCCCGCATCGGCATCGGCAACGCCACGCAAGCCGAAGGCTGGGAGCTGCAGGCGATCGCCTCGTCGGTCATCGGCGGCACCAGCCTCTTCGGCGCGGTCGGCTCCGTGCACGGCCCGCTGCTTGGCGCCTTCATTCTCGCCACGATCAACAATGGCGCCAACCTGCTCAACGTCAATTCGTTCTGGCAGCGCATTATCACCGGCGTGCTCATCATCGTGATCGTCTATTTTGATCAGCTCAGGCGGCGCGGCGCGCGCTAGGCGCCGGCCCTGACAACATGCGGAAAATGACATGAAAGCCGTCCTCTGCCCGGAACCCGGCCGCCTGGAGATTGTTGAACGCGCGCCCGCGCCCGCCCCATCGGCCGGGTGGGTGCGGGTTGCCGTCAGCCATGTCGGCATCTGCGGCACCGACTACCACATCTTCGCCGGCAAGCACCCGTTCCTGGAATATCCGCGAGTGATGGGGCATGAGATCTCCGCGACGGTAATTGCCAACGGACCGGCGACGACGATCGCGCCGGGAACGCCTGTGGTGGTCAACCCCTACCTTTCCTGCGGCGACTGTGTCGCCTGCCGCCGGGGGAAGCCGAACTGCTGCACGGCGATCAAGGTGCTCGGCGTCCATACCGACGGAGCCTTCTGCGAGGAAATCCTCGTTCCCGAGGGCAATCTTTATCCGGCGATCGATCTGTCGCCAGAGGCGGCAGCGACGGTGGAATTCCTCGCTATCGGCGCCCATGCCGTGCGCCGGGCTGCGGCCCCTGCCGGCGTTCGTGCTCTGGTGATTGGCGCCGGGCCGATCGGGCTTGGAACCGCCATCTTCTCGCGCATCGCCGGCCATGCGGTGACGCTGATGGATACCAGCATCGAACGGCTGGCGTTTGCGACCGACCGGCTCGGTTTCGGTTCCGGCATCGTTGCCGACGAAGCGTGCGTTCGGCGCGTCGCCGAGGCGACCGGGGGCGATGGTTTCGATGTCGTCTTCGATGCCACCGGCCATGGCGGTTCGATGGAGGCTTCCTTCGGCCATGTGGCTCATGGGGGAACACTGGTGTTCGTCAGCGTCGTCAAGGACAGCATCCGTTTCTCCGATCCGGAATTTCACAAGCGGGAAATGACGTTGATCGGCAGCCGTAACGCCACGCGCAAGGATTTCGACCATGTCGTAAATTCGATACGCGAGGGGCTGGTGCCGGTGGAGCGGTTGATCACCCACCGAACGACGATGGACGCGGTGGTCCACGATCTGCCGCGCTGGGCGCATGAGAAGTCGGGCCTGGTCAAGGCGATCGTCCGGATAGCGGCGGCGTGACGACCCGTTCTGCTGCGATGCGAGAAAGCGGATCGGCGGCCAGATATCGAAAGCCGGCCGGAGAAAGTAAGACGCCTTCGCCGAAATCCGCGATTTTTGACGAAAACGCGACTTTTCGGCCAGCTCCGAGCAAGTCCGTTTGTTAATTGTCAGTAATCCGGGCGCATTCTCGCAGAAGTCGCTTGTCTAGAACCGAAACGGGTATACTTGTTGCAGTGCACAAGAAACATGGTAGTCTGGCAGGGATTGCGGACACCAAGACAAACAATCGCAAGCTTGCGTCCGACTGGGAGCGGCGTTGTCGTTGATTGAACCAAGGGGTACGCTTCCTATGTTCTACCAGCTCTATGAATTGAATCATGCCATGATGGCGCCGTGGCGAACGGCGGCGGATGCCATGCGGCTTGCTTTCAGCAATCCGATGAACCCGATCTCGCACACCTATTTCGGCCGCGCGACGGCGGCTGGCCTCGAGGTCTTCGAGCGGTCGACGCGCCGCTACGGCAAGCCGGAATTCGGCCTTCCCGAAACGCTGATCGACGGCGAGCCCGTTGGCGTTCACGAGCGCATCGTCTGGCGCGAGCCGTTCTGCAATCTGATCCATTTCGAGCGCGCGCTTCCCAAGGGGCGGGCTGCCGATCCGAAGGCGCTGATCGTCGCGCCGATGTCGGGCCATTATGCCACGCTCTTGCGTGGAACCGTTGAGGCCCTGCTTCCCCATTCCGACATCTACATCACCGACTGGATAGACGCGCGCATGGTTCCCTTGAGCGAGGGCACCTTCGATCTCGACGACTACATCGACTACGTCATCCAGATGCTGCACTTCCTCGGACCCGACACCCATGTCATCGGCGTCTGTCAGCCCGCCGTTCCGGTGCTTGCCGCCGTCGCCCTGATGGAAGCGGCTGATGATCCGCTGTCGCCGGCGTCGATGACGCTGATGGGTGGGCCGATCGATACGCGCATCAACCCGACAGCCGTCAATCTGCTGGCCAAGGAACGGCCGATCGAGTGGTTCCGCGACAACGTGATCATGCCGGTGCCGTGGCCGCAGCCGGGCTTCATGCGCATGGTCTATCCCGGCTTCCTGCAACTCTCCGGCTTCATGTCGATGAACCTCGACCGGCATCTGATCGCCCATAAGGAATTCTTCGCCCACCTGGTGAAGAACGACGGCGATGCGGCCGAGAAGCACCGGGATTTCTACGATGAATATCTTGCGGTGATGGATCTGACGGCAGAGTTTTACCTGCAGACCGTTCAGGTCGTCTTCATGCAGCATGCCTTGCCCACGGGCGAGATGATGCATCGCGGTCGCCGGGTTGATACCACGGCGATCAAGAAGGTGGCCCTGCTGACGGTCGAAGGTGAGAATGACGACATTTCCGGTCTCGGCCAGACGAAGGCGGCGCAGACGATCTGCACCAACATCCCCGAGCACATGCGGATGCACTACATGCAGCCGGACGTCGGCCACTACGGCGTCTTCAACGGTTCGCGTTTCCGTCGCGAGATCGCGCCGCGCATCGTCGCCTTCCAGCGCGAGCACGCACGCCACGCAAAGCCGGTAAAGCAGCTGATCAAGGGCGGCAAAACCGCCTGATCCCCGTAAAATGCGGGCTTTTGCCCGCTTAGAGTCAAGGGTTTGTCCGATTCCGGGGAAGGGCGTCTTGTAGTCGAAAGCCCGCCTTCCCACATCGTTTTCACCGGGCCGCAATGGGTGGCCCGGGTGATTGCGAGGAATCCTGAAGATGAACCAATCTGCATTGATCCGTCCGGATTGGACGCCCGCGACCATTGCATTGATGGTGCTCGGTTTCGTGGTCTTCTGGCCTCTCGGCCTGGCCATGCTCGCCTACATCCTCTTCGGCGAGAAACTGAAAACGTTCAAGAAGGACGCCAACAGCACGGTCGATGGCATGTGCTCCGCCTTCAAGCGCGGCAATCGCGCCAACTGGACGCAGCATCATCGCACCGGCAACGTCGCCTTCGATGACTGGCGCCAAGCCGAGCTTACCCGCCTCGATGAAGAGCGTCGCAAGCTCGATGAAATGCGCGAGGAATTCGATTCCTACGTGCGCGAGCTTCGCCGCGCCAAGGACCAGGAAGAGTTCGACCGCTTCATGCGCGAACGCCGCAACGGCGGTTCCGGACCGGTAGCCCCGTTCGAGGCAAACTGAGTGACGAAAAAGACATCCGGTGTTTCACATGAAACGCCGGATGTCGCGATCAGCCATGCGGGCCACGTGTCTCTCTCGATGAGAAAACGGGCCGATCCTTATCGATCATCAGGCGCTTCGATCATCAGGCACTGGCAATTCCCTGGATCGTTGATGCCTTAGGGAATTATGCATTAGCCGAAAAGACCGCGAATCGGATAGAAAGCCGTCATGTTCCCTTCTTTCACGCGGCGGCGCATTCCCCCGGCTCCTGTCGACACGACCCGAGAAATCGAAGTCGCGGGCAAGATGCTTCCGCTAACCATCCGCCAGAATTCGCGCGCCACACGAATGACGCTGCGCATCGAGCCCGGCGGTCGGGCGCTGAAGCTGACGGTTCCGCAAGGGCTGGCCGATCGGGAGGTAAACGCCTTCCTCAACCGCCATCAGGGCTGGTTGATGACAAAGCTGGCGCGGTTTTCCGGCGAAAGCCAACTGGAAGAGGGCGGCTCGATCCTGATCCGCGGTATCGCGCATCGGATCGAAAGGTCAGGAAAAATCAGAGGTTTGACCGAGGCAATCATCGTCGGCGAAGACGCGATATTGCGTGTCAGCGGCGGCGAGGAACATCTGCGCCGCCGCATCGTCGACTTTCTCAAGAAGGAAGCGCGGCACGATCTCGATCGCCTGGTCGCGGTCTATGCCGGCCGGATCGGCCGGCGGCCCAAATCGCTGAGCCTGAAGGACACGCGCAGCCGCTGGGGCTCCTGTTCGGCCGATGGCGCCCTGAGCTTCTCATGGCGCATCGTCATGGCGCCGCCGAAGGTCATCGCCTATCTCGCAGCACACGAAGTCGCGCATCTCCAGGAGATGAACCACGGCCCTCAATTCTGGGCGCTGTGCGAAAAGCTTTGCCCCGACACCAACGATGCCAAGCGCTGGCTAAGGCGCAACGGCACGATGCTGCACGCCATCGACTTCGACTGATTTGCTTTGGAATTAGCCGCGGCTGGGGCCGGCGAGTGCCGCCTGAATTTTCTCGTCTGTCTTGTACTGGCTAAGCGCATAGACCGACCAGATCGCTGCCGGTACCCAGCCGATCAGGGTAATCTGCAGAATGAGGCAGATGATGCCTGCAAAGGGACGGCCGATGGTGAAGAACTGAAGCCAGGGAAGAATGAGGGCAAGCAGCAGACGCATTCGTCTCTCCGTTGTGATAGAATGCATATGGTGAGCGCACGCCGACACCGCAATGCCGCACCCTCTGGACGACGGTGTGCAGGGTGGTTTTTGGCTCGACTCCAGCGACATTTCATGCAAGGTCGCTTCTCATGAAAACCGAAGTGAAGATATGCGGGCTGAAGACCGCGGAAGCGGTGGATCGCGCAGTTGCGCTCGGCGCAACGCACACGGGGTTCATCTTTTTCGCCAAGAGCCCGCGCAACCTGGAACCCGATGACGCTGGCCGCCTGGCGGAAAGAATCCGAGGCAAGGCGAAAATCGTCGCCGTGACCGTCAATGCCGACAATGACGATCTCGATGAAATCGTCGCCGCGCTTAATCCGGACATTCTGCAGCTGCATGGCAGCGAGACGCCCGACAGGGTGCTCACCGTCAAGGCGGTCTACGGCCTTCCGGTGATGAAGGCCCTGTCGATCCGCGACGCCGACGATCTGAAAAAGGTCGAGCCCTATATCGGGATCGCCGACCGCTTTCTCTTCGATGCAAAGCCCCCAGCAGGATCGGAATTGCCCGGCGGCAACGGTGTTTCCTTCGACTGGAAGCTGCTCGATGCGCTTGACGGCAGCGTCGATTACATGCTTTCCGGTGGTTTGAACGTGAACAACATCGGTGAGGCCCTGGCGCAGACGCGCGCCCGCGCCATCGATACCTCCTCCGGCGTCGAGAGCGCGCCGGGCGTCAAGGATCTGAAGCTCATGGAATCGTTTTTCGATGCCGTTCGCCAGGCGGAGGCGGTTACGGCACGGTCAGGGAGCAAGACGTGAACGAGGCGCCAAAACTGAATTCCTTCCGGGCGGGCCCTGACGAAGACGGCCGTTTCGGCATTTTCGGTGGCCGCTTCGTTGCTGAAACCCTGATGCCGTTGATCCTCGATCTGCAGGCCGAGTGGGACAAGGCAAAGAACGATCCGGCCTTCAAGGCCGAACTCGACAATCTCGGCGCGCATTATATCGGTCGCCCGAGCCCGCTCTATTTCGCCGAACGGCTGACCGCAGAACTCGGCGGCGCCAAGATCTACTTCAAGCGCGAAGAGTTGAACCACACCGGTTCGCACAAGATCAACAATTGCATTGGCCAGATCCTGCTTGCCAAGCGCATGGGCAAGACGCGCATCATCGCCGAAACCGGCGCCGGTCAGCACGGCGTGGCCTCGGCCACCGTCGCCGCCCGCTTCGGCCTGCCTTGCGTCGTCTACATGGGCGCGACCGACGTCGAGCGTCAGGCGCCGAACGTCTTCCGCATGAAGCTTTTGGGTGCCGAGGTGAAGCCGGTGACCGCCGGCAACGGCACGCTCAAGGATGCGATGAACGAGGCGCTGCGCGATTGGGTTACCAATGTCGACAACACCTATTACCTGATCGGCACGGCTGCCGGTCCGCATCCCTATCCGGAAATGGTCCGCGACTTTCAGGCCGTCATCGGCCAGGAGGCGAAGGAACAGATGCTTGCGGCCGAAGGCCGGCTGCCCGATCTCGTCATTGCTGCCGTCGGCGGCGGTTCCAATGCGATCGGCATCTTCCACTCGTTCCTTGACGACGAAGGCGTGAAGATCGTCGGCGTCGAGGCTGGCGGCAAGGGGCTCGACGGCGACGAGCATTGCGCGTCGATCACGGCCGGTTCGCCGGGCGTGCTCCACGGCAACCGCACCTATCTGCTGCAGGACGGCGACGGACAGATCAAGGAAGGCCACTCGATTTCGGCCGGCCTCGACTACCCCGGCATCGGCCCGGAACACTCCTGGCTCAACGATGTCGGCCGCGTCGAATATGTGCCGATCATGGACCACGAGGCGCTGGAGGCATTCCAGATGCTGACCCGCCTTGAAGGCATCATCCCGGCGCTGGAGCCCTCGCACGCCTTGGCCGAGGTCATCAAGCGTGCGCCGAAGATGGGCAAGGACGAGATCATCCTGATGAATCTCTCCGGTCGCGGCGACAAGGACATCTTCACCGTCGGCAAGATTCTGGGTATGGGGCTATAACGATCATGACCGCACGCATGGACAGAAAGTTCGCCGATGTGGCGTCGGAAGGACGTCCGGTCCTTGTCACCTATTTCATGGGTGGCGACCCCGATTTCGAAACGTCCCTTTCCATCATGAAGGCGCTGCCGAAGGCCGGTGCCGACGTCATTGAACTCGGCATGCCGTTTTCGGACCCGATGGCCGACGGACCGGCGATCCAGCTTGCCGGCCAGCGCGCGCTGAAGGGCGGCCAGACGCTGGCAAAGACGCTGGAGATCGCTCGCCGTTTCCGCGAGGAAGACCAGCGCACGCCGATCGTGCTGATGGGCTACTACAATCCGATCTACATCTACGGCGTCGATCGCTTCCTGACGGATGCTTTGGACGCAGGCATCGATGGCCTGATCGTTGTCGATCTGCCACCGGAGATGGACGATGAACTCTGCATCCCCGCCTTGCAGAAGGGCATCAGTTTCATTCGCCTGGCGACGCCGACGACGGATGACCGTCGTCTGCCGAAGGTTCTCGAAAATACCTCGGGCTTCGTGTACTACGTCTCGATGAACGGCATCACCGGCTCGGCACTGCCGGATCCGTCGTTGATTGCCGGTGCCGTTCAGCGCATCAAGGCCCATACGAAACTGCCCGTTTGCGTCGGTTTCGGCGTCAAGACGGCGGAACATGCAAGAGCCATTGGTGCTTCCGCCGATGGCGTCGTCGTCGGTACGGCGATCGTCAATCAGATCGCGTCGAGCCTGACCGAAGAGGGCAGGGCAACGGACGCGACGGTACCGGGTGTCGAAGCGTTGGTAAGGGGCCTTTCGGCTGGCGTGCGGTCCGCACGGCTCGCAGCAGCCGAATAATTGCCTATATTAGCGCGCACAACCCGAAGAAAATCTTCAGGAGTCTATAAGTGAACTGGATCACAAACTACGTTCGGCCGAAGATCAATTCGATGCTGGGCCGCAGGGAAGTTCCGGAAAATCTCTGGATCAAGTGCCCGGAAACCGGCGAGATGGTGTATCACCGCGATCTCGAGGAAAACAAATGGGTCATCCCGCAATCCGGCTTCCATATGAAGATGCCGGCCAAGGCGCGACTGAAGGATCTGTTCGACGGTGGCATCTATGAAGCCCTGCCGCAGCCCAAGGTGGCGCAGGATCCGTTGAAGTTCCGCGACTCCAAGAAATACTCCGATCGCCTTCGTGACAGTCGCGCCAAGACCGAGCTGGAAGATACGATCGTGGCCGGTGTCGGCCGCGTCCAGGGCGTCAAGCTCGTCGGCGTCGTGCATGAGTTCAACTTCATCGGCGGTTCGCTCGGCATGGCCGCAGGCGAAGCGATCGTGAAGGCCTTCGAGAAGGCGATTGCGGAGAAGTGCCCGCTGGTCATCTTCCCGGCCTCCGGTGGCGCCCGCATGCAGGAAGGCATCCTGTCGCTGATGCAGCTGCCGCGCACGACCGTTGCGGTCAACATGCTCAAGGAAGCGGGCCTTCCCTATATCGTCGTTTTGACGAACCCGACCACCGGTGGTGTAACCGCCTCCTACGCCATGCTTGGCGATGTCCATCTGGCCGAACCCGGCGCCGAAATCGGCTTTGCCGGCAAGCGCGTGATCGAGCAGACCCTGCGCGAAAAGCTGCCGGAAGGCTTCCAGACCGCGGAATACCTGCTGGAGCACGGCATGGTCGACATGGTGGTCAAGCGTCATGACATTCCCTCGACGCTGGCCCGTGTGCTGAAGATCCTGATGAAGAAGCCGGCCGATGCGGTAAAACTCAACGGCGGCGGTGCAGAACCAGCGGCTTTGCCGGTTGCGGCAAGCGCATAGCATACGATCCTATCGGGGCAGGGCGAGATGACAGCGGTGGAAGCCAGCGAAGCAGGCTATGAGATCGAAAAACTCCTTGCCTTGCATCCGAAAGGCTTCGACCTGTCGTTGGACAGGATAACCCGGCTTCTGGCCGCGCTCGGCAATCCGCAGGATCGGCTGCCGCCGATCATTCACGTGGCCGGCACTAACGGCAAGGGCTCCGTCACCGCATTCTCGCGGGCGGTGCTTGAAGCCGCGGGCTTGAGCGTTCACGTCCACACCTCGCCGCATCTGGTCAACTGGCACGAGCGCTATCGGCTTGGCGTCAAGGGTGGCAAGGGCAGGCTCGTCAGCGATCCCGTGCTTGCCGATGCGGTTCGGCGCGTCGCGGAAGCCAATGGCGGCGAGAAGATCACCGTCTTCGAAATCCTGACCGCCGTTACCTTCGTTCTTTTCGCCGAACACCCGGCAGATGTCGCGATCATCGAGGTCGGTCTCGGTGGCCGCTTCGACGCGACCAATGTCATAACCCGCCCTGCGGTCTCCGTGATCATGCCGATCTCGCTCGATCACCAGGCCTATCTCGGCGACCGGGTCGAACTGATCGCAGCGGAAAAAGCCGGCATCATGAAGCGTGGCTGCTCCGTCGTCATCGGCCAGCAGGAAGAAGAAGGCGTCCGCGACGTCCTGACCTCGACCGCCGAGCGTCTCGGCTGCCCGATGTCCGTCTACGGGCAGGACTTCATGGCGCATGAGGAATTCGGCCGCCTTGTCTATCAGGACGAGCGGGGTCTGTCTGACCTTCCCCTGCCGAAGCTGCCCGGCCGTCACCAGTATGCCAATGCAGCCGCGGCCATCCGCGCCGTCCGCGCCGCCGGTTTCGACGTGCCGGATGCGGCCATCGAGCGCGGTGTCGCCGGCGTCGAGTGGCCCGGACGCTTGCAGCGTCTTGCCGGTGGCAAGCTTGGTCACTACGGCCCGCAGGATGCGGAAATCTGGGTCGATGGCGGGCACAATCCCGGTGCCGGCCAGGTGATCGCCGAAGCCATGGCGAATTTCGAGGAGCGGGAGTCCCGCCCGCTGTTCCTGATCATCGGCATGATCAGCACCAAGGATCAGCTCGGTTACTTCCGCGCCTTCCTTGATCTGGCCGAACAGGTCTTCACGGTGCCGATTCGTGGCTCCGATGCCGGTCTGGATCCGGTGGCCCTGGCGCAGGACGCGGCCTCGGTCGGCTTCGAGGCGTCCGCCGTGTCATCGGTGGCCGAAGCGTTGACCGTCATCGCCAATCTCGTCGACGAAGACCCGATGCCGCCACGCATCCTGATCGGCGGTTCGCTCTATCTCGTCGGCGACGTGCTTGCCGATAACGGTACGCCACCGAAGTGATCGGTTGCCTGCGACAAGGATCGCAACAGGCCGCCATTTGCGCTGGCGCCCGAAAATTGGCAGCCGGGCAATTTCCTCTAGAGCATTTCCAGGAAAAGTGCGAAGCGGTTTTCCGTCAGGAAATGCGTAAAAACAAAGAGATAGAGCGTTTGTGCGGTTCCGCATAAATCGGAAACGCTCTTGACAAGAAAAAAGCCCGGCAAGCCGGGCTTTGAAGTCACTTCGATGTGGTGGCCTTAAGCGGCCGCAGTCGAAATCCAGGACGTCAGGGCCGTCTTCGGAGCAGCGCCAACCTTGATGTCGGCAACTTCACCGGCCTTGAACATCGCAAGCGTCGGGATCGAGCGCACGCCGTATTGCGCGGCCAGCTCCGGGTTCTCGTCGATGTTCAGCTTCACGACCTTGACCTTGCCGGCGAGCTCGTTGGAGATTTCCTCAAGGCTCGGCGCGATCATCTTGCACGGGCCGCACCATTCAGCCCAGAAATCGACAACCACCGGCTCGGCGGCGTTCAGCACTTCCTGCTGAAAATTGGATGTATCGACTTTTACAGTAGCCATCGGCTGCTCCTTGCGTTCGAAATGTCGGTGTCCAGATGTTGTGTCTCATGTGAGGCTGTCCCACTGGATTTTCAATATCGGGTATCTCACTTTGTCGCGAGGTCTTCAAGGCTCCTGTCCAGTGCCGCATCCTCGAGCACGTGGATGACGGGGCCTTCGGTGAAGATCAACGCACACTGGAAGCGGTGCGCGGGATAAAGTGGCCGCAGCAGCTCGCGATAGATCGCAAGCTGGGTTTTATAGGCGGCGGGGACGTTGTCGGCTGACGCGGGCACGCTGCGATTGGTCTTGAAGTCGGCAATGGTGACGACGCCATCCGCCACCGACAGCCGGTCGATCCGGCCGGAAACGGCAAATTCGCGGTTTGCGAGCTTCAATGTGCCCATGACCGAGACTTCTGCGCGGCTGGCGCCGGAAAAGAGCGCGCGCAGGTCACCATGATCGAGGACCTGCAGGACGGCATCACGCAGGCGCTTGCGTTGCGTTTCGGGCCAACGCGGCACCGAGCGGGCGAGATATCGGTCGGCCGCCGCCAGGCGCTCGGACGGGGCGATCGACGGCAGCACCTGCAGCAGCCGGTGCAGGATGGCGCCGCGCAGCATCGAGAAATTTGCTGGCGTTTTCACGGAAAACAGCGCCGAGCTGACGATCATGTCGCCGTCGTCCTCATCGACCGCAATGCCGACGCCCGATGGGCTCAGCGGCCGCGGCAACCGCCGTGGCGGCGGCAGCGGCGTCGAAAGAGCAATCGGCAGGCCGGTCTTCGCGGGGGCCATGAGGTCCGATAGCTCGTCACCTGACGGCACTTCGCGCGGCACATGCGTTTCCCGCCAGGAGTGCCCTGGCCATTCTTCGTCACCCGCCTTGAAGGTGACAGGGGTGCAGCGACCATTCTCGTCCTGCGAAAGGCTCGCCTGCACGATGGCGTGCCAAGTGTCCGCACTTGGCCGCTGCCCGCGATACCCGCAGACGACCAGCCGGTCGGCAGCCCGGGTCATGCCCACATAAAGCAGCCGGCGGTATTCTTCCTCGGCCAGCGTCTTCAGCCGGTCGCTGTCGGCGGCGATGAGTGAATTCGAAGCCGAACCGGGCGCCCGCCAGACGGGCAGCGGGTAGCTCGAGCCATCGGCGAGTGGCATCTCGAGGAAGCGAAGATCGGGCACGTGCTGGGAGTTGAAAGGCTTGCCGCCGCCGTCGACCAGAAACACCACCGGCGCCTCCAGCCCCTTGGCCGCATGCACCGTCATGACCCGGACTTCGTCGCGCTCCTTGTCCTGCTCGCGCTTGACGGTCGGCGCCTCGATTTCGAGCGTCGAGACGAAAGCCTGCAGGCCGGGCAGGCCGCTTCTTTCGTGTTCGAGCGCAAAGGTCAGGAACTCGTCGAGAATGTCGCTCACTTCGCTGCCGAGCCGGGCGAGAAACGCCGCGCGCCCACCATGAACGCCAAGCACGCGGGCATAGAAATCATGCGGGGCCAATTGTTGAGAAAGGGCGGCATAACGAAGAAGCGCCTTGACGGTTCCCTCATGTGGGGAGCCTTCGATGGCGCCGGATTCCTGCAGCCTCTGCCAGAGGCTAGCGCCTTCGTCCCGTCGGGCAGCGAGTTCGAAAAGCATGTCTTCGTCGAGGTTAAACAGCGGGCTCTTTAACAGCGCCGCGAGCGACAGGTCGTCCTCCGGCAGCAGCATGAAGCGCCCGAGCGCCAGCAGGTCCTGGATGGCGATATGGCTCGTCAGAACCAGCCGGTCGGCACCGGCGACGGGGATGTCGCTGCGCCGCTTCAGGGCGCGGGTCAGCGCATTGACAAAGGCGTCGCGCTTCCGGACGAGCACGATGACATCGCCCGGGCGCATGGCGCGGCGCACGCCCTTTTCGATGATGGTCTCGCGCCCGATCCAGCTATCGAGTACGGCGGCAATGCGCCGTGCCAAAATGTTGACCGGTGCCGTTTCCGGCGTGGCATCGAAGGGGGCCGTCCATTCGTCGTCGGTCGCCGTCGGCTCGGCCGCGATCACATCCCAGATGTCGACGGCGCCGGGATGGCCGATGCGGTTCGAGGCGTGCACGACCGCTTCGTTCCGGGCGCTCAGCCCACGCGCATGCGCCGGGTTGGCAAAGACGGTATCGACGGCGGAGAGCACGTCGACGGTGGAGCGGAAGGAGAGCTGCAGGCGGATCGGACTGAACGCCTTGCCGCCGTCTCGCACGCGCCGCTCGGTCTCGATGCTTTCGCGCGAGAAACGCTCGGGGCGTGCGCCCTGGAACGAGTAGATCGATTGCTTCTCGTCACCGACGGCAAACATGGTGCGCTCGTTGCCGCGCGCACTGTCGCCCGAGAAGAATTCCGCCGCCAGCGCCTGGATGATCGTCCATTGCGTCGGGCTCGTATCCTGGGCTTCGTCGACAAGGATATGGTCGATGCCCTGGTCCAGCTTGTAGTGAACCCAGGCGCTGACGTCGCCGCGCGCAAACAGGCTTGCGGTGCGATTGATCAGGTCCTCGAAGTCGAGCTGGCTGCGGGTGCGCTTCAGCGCTTCATAGTCGTTGTTGAGCCGATCGGCGAGCGTCAGCGCCGAGAGTGTCGCCTCGTACATCTGGATGATGCTCAGCCGGTCGGCGCAGGCGATGACATGATCGCGGGCGGCTTCGACCAGCTCAATCAGATCCGGCGCGGCCTGGAGCATGGCCTTGTTTACGAAGGCCGATTCGGCGCGCGGCTTGCCGGTGCCGGTAAAGAACAGCTCCTGCAGCCCCTCGTATCGGGCCATCGGATCGACAAGCTTGGCCGTTGCGCGAAGCCCCTCGGCGAAATCGAGCACCTTGGCGCCGCCGGCGCTGGCAGCCAATCCAAGGTAGCGTTCGAGGGCCGGGCCGTTAAGGCCGGGAAGCGGCCAGACGCTTTCGAGGATGCGCTCGACGCTGTCTTCAGGTTCAAGCCTGAGTGCCGCGTGCAGTTGCACGGCGACGCCGCCATGGAGGTCAGCATGGTCGAGAAATGCCTGTATCGCCGTGCGGTTGGAGACGATCGCACCCAGCAGTTTTTCAAGCCCGGTGTCGTCGGCAAGCTCGAGCACGGTGGCAAAGGCATCGGCAAGCGGTGCATCGCTGTCAGCCGTTGTCGCGGTCAAGAGGGCGCGGCGCGCGTCTGCCAGCAGCACGGCCGCCGCCCGGTCGTCGAGAACCGAGAAATGCCCGGCAACGTTTGCCTCGAGCGGAAACTGGTGCAACAGCGCCTCGCAGAAGGCGTGGATGGTCTGGATCTTCAGGCCACCCGGCGTTTCGAGCGCGCGCGCAAACAGCCGCCGCGCCTCCTGGAGCTTCAGCCGCGAGGGCAACTCGCCCTCGATGGTTTCGATCCGCTTTTCCAGCGCCTCGTCGTCGAGCGTCACCCATTCGGCAAGGCGTTCGAACACGCGGTTCGACATTTCCGAAGCCGCCGCCTTGGTATAGGTCAGGCACAGAATGGCCGAAGGCCTGCAGCCCGCAAGCAGCAGCCGGATGACGCGCTGCGTCAGAACGTGGGTCTTGCCCGACCCGGCATTGGCTGAAACCCAGGCGGAGCGAGCGGGATCGGAGGCGAGCGACTGCCGGCGCGACGTCCAGTCGAGCCAGGCTTCGGGCGTCCTTTCGTCGGGGCCGGCGCTTTCATCCCTCATCGCTGTCATCCTCGCTGTCGGCTGTCGACCATTCCGCAACCCGGGCCAGATGGTCGTATTCACCGCCGTAGTCGCGTTCCTTCTGCACGATCAGTCGTGAGGCAAAGCCATGTCTGCCCGACATCAGGGCGGTCAGCAGCTTTCTAAGCTCAGTCAGGGCGTCGTCCGCCAGCTGATCGGCCGATTTCGTTTCCTTGGCGCGGCTGTTTTCGTTGTTGACGGTCTCGACCTTGAAGCGGGAGCCGGGCTTCAACCGGACATAGAGCAGCGATTGCGGGTGGCCGGGACCCATGCCCTTGAACGCACCGGCTTTCAGCGCTGCCGCTTCCAGCGCCAGCTGCGGATCGAGCAGCACGCGGGCTTCCTTGATCGACGGGCTGGAGCCGGTCTTGTAATCGATGATTTCCACCGTCCCGTCGGTCATCGTGTCGAGCCGGTCGGCGATCCCCGTCAGGCGAATATCCACCACCCCGATCTCCATCGATGCCGCAACTTCGGTCAACGGCTTGCGGATAAACCGCGCACGCTCCCGTTCCCAGGCGACGAACGCCTTGCCGACCGCTGCAAAGCGTGGCCGCCATATGGTGTCGATATGGGCGGGCAGCCGTTCTTCGTCGAAGGCTTCATTGAGCAGGCGGCCCATCGCCTCTTCTGCAGCCGCGGACAGGATGTCGAAGCCGCCGCGCACGAAACGATCGACGATGCGGTGATAGAGCGTGCCGCGTTCTGACGCGCCCGGATCGCGATTGAACGGGTCGAGCGGATGCAGACGCAGGATCCGGCGCGCGTAGATCGAATAGGGATCGCGGCGAAGCCGCGAGACTTCGCTGAACGAATATTTGCGTGGCTGCAGGTCGACCGGCGGCTTGGGTGCCGGGCGCTCGGCCAAGGCCTGACGCCCACCCTTGTCGAGCATCCGCGCCCACAGGAGATAGTCGCTGCCGTTCGATCGCAGGTTCTCTGCCAGCCGCTTGCCGCCCAGCGCCAGCAGCCGCTGCAGCCATCGCGATGCGACGGTCGGCGCCGATCCCTGGCGCATCGAGCGGGTGAAGATCAGCTTGCGGGTGCCGCACGCCATCTGGAAGTCGTGGGCGAGCTGGCCGATGCGGCGTTCGGGCGGCTCGAGGCCGATCCCGGTTTTCATCGTTCGGGAAAGGAAGGGATCATTGGCGGTTTGCCCCGGCCAGTTGCCTTCGTTCATGCCGCCAAGCACCACGAGATCCATGCTCTGCAGGCGCGATTCCAGCGCGCCGAAGATGAAGACGCGGGGGTGGCGCATCGAGCGCGGCTTGACCGCCTCACTGGCGGCAAGCGCCTCCATGATGTCGCACCATTGCGGTCCGTCGGCATCCATCTGGCCTTCGGTCTCGATGATGCCGCGCAGCAGCGTCGCCAAGGCTTCGCCTGCCTCGCCGGACCATAGACCGCTGAGGTCGGCGCGCTCGTCGCCGCAGACGGCCTCCAGCGCCTGGCCGGTTCGTGTCGCCCATTCGGCAAAGGTAAATATCTCGGAGAAGGGGCGGCGGCCATGGCTGCGCCGCACCAGCGCGCCGGCGAGTGGGTCCGTTGCCACCTTTACCCGCGCTGCGAGGCCCCTCGCGGCGAGAATGTCGTCCTCGGTAATGCCGATCCGCCATTCCGGGGGATGGCGGTCCGTCCTGTGATGGCCGGCTGCCTGTTCGAGCAGCGGCACCAGAAGCGAAATGTCGGCGATATCGGTGCCGCTGCGCAGCGCCAAGCGCTCCAGCACATCGGCGCTGCGGCGCATCTCCGCCTGCGGCAGGCCGAAGCGGGCTAGGGGATGCTTGAACAAAGCGACCAACGGTACCGGATCGCCGGGCCTGAGACTTGCCTCCAGCAGAAGCCGCATCAGCGTGCCGGCAGGCGTAGAGGCGAGCGGCGTGCCGGCGGAATCGTCGGCCTCGATATCGAAACGTGCCAGCTCCGCGCCGACACGGCGCGCAAGATTGCGGTCGGGGGTGATCAGGGCCGCCTGGCTGTCGTCGCTTCCCTCAAGCGCCAGCCGCAGTGCGATCGCGATCGCCGTCGCCTCCTCGCGCTCATTGGCGGTTTCGATCAGGGCGACGTCGCCAAAGGCCCGTTGCAATGTTTCGGGCTTAAGTTCGTTGCGGGTTTCAGTCCAGCCATTCGTCGCCTTGGCGGGCAAAAGCGCATGCGACAGGATTTCGCTGCGATCGATGAGCCCTGCATCGGCCTGGTCGAGGGTCGGGATATCGCGGCGTTCCACCTGCATGCGTTGCAGCAGGCGGTGAAAGCCGTATTGCGGGTGGCTGCGGCTGGCCGGATCGGATCTGCCGCCGGTGACGGTCTCGCCGACGATCATGCCCCATTCGGCGTCGGTCATCGTCTGGTCGAGCCCCGGCAGCACGATCGTGCCGTTGGACAGCTTCTGAACCGCGGCAATCAGGGCGGCCGTCGCCGGGATGGAGCCGGTCGAACCGGCAATGACGATCGGCCCTTGAAGCGCGCCCGCGGCAATGCGCTGGGTCTCGGCCTGCAGGATGGCGTTGCGATGTCGTGCCGGCGAGGATTGTTTGAGTTCTTCCAGCCGCTCCGGCCAATAGGTGCGGGCGATTTTCAGGAACTCGAGCGTCAGCTGCCACCACAGCGCATGTTCGCCGGCATCGAGACTGTCGAGCTGCTCCCAGTCGAGTTCTTCCGTCTCCATCGCATCGATGAGTTCGGCCAGATTGCGCGCCAGCCAGATGGCGTCCGCCGGGCTTGCGGGGGCGATCAGTGGGCTTTCCGCGTGAATGTCGAGCACCACCTTCGGCAGGCGGTTTCGCCAGGCAAGGATAAGCCGGCCAAGTTCGATCAGGCGGGCGGTGCCGGGAAGGGGCGGCGCCAGGTCCAAGATCGCCGGCACTTCCGCATCGAAGAAGCCGCTGTCGTCATCGGTTTCGCCGAGTGCCCGGATCGTCGGCAGGATTGCCGAACGGCCGCCGAGCAGATCGACGAATTCGGAGCGCAGCACGCGGGCGGACCGACGCGTCGGGACGAAAATCGTCACGCCGGCAAGCGGCAGCGGATCCGCGGGATCGTAGCGAAAATCCGGCGTCAGCGTCCCGTCGCAGAGTTTGCGCGCAAGTGTCTTCAGGAAGGGCAGGCCCGGCGGAATCGTAAAGACGTTGGTTCCGCGATAGGACATGCTCATCCTTCCGGCTGGTAGCGGCGGATCGCGGCTTCAGCGTCTTCGATCGCCTCTGGCGTGCCCACAGTCATCCAGTGGCCGTCGAGCACGATGCCGAACAATCGGCCTTCGGCGATCGCCCGATCGAAATAGATGTTCAGGTTGAACGCATCATCCGGCGCGTCGGCAAACAGTTTCTTGTCGAGCGCGATCGCGCCGGCATAGACCACGGGATTGTCCATGCCCTCGGCATAGCGGACCAGACGGCCGTCGGTGCCGAGCGAAAAGTCCCTCTTGCCGTTGTGCCCGGTCGTATCCTCGTCGCGCACGCAAAGCAGTGCCATGTCCATGCGCTGCGGATCGAAGAAGCCGGCGAGCCGCTCGAGATTGCTGGGCTTGCCCGCTTCCTCGCCAACCCAGAAGAGATCGGCGTTCATCACCAGAACGGGGCCATCGGCAAGCAGCTTCAGCCCCTTGACCAGGCCACCGCCCGAATTCATCAGCGCATCGCGTTCGTCGGAAATCACGATTTCGGGCGCCGGGCGCTGCGCCAGATGTGCTTCCATCTGGTCGGCGAAGTGGTGGACGTTGACGGCTGCCCTGGTGACGCCGGCGTTCACCAGCAGATCCAGAACATAGTCGATCATCGGCTTGCCGGCGATCTTCACCAGTGGCTTCGGGATGGAGTTGGTGATCGGGCGTAGACGGGTACCGAGGCCCGCCGCGAGCACCATCGCATTGCTGATCGACATTGCTTCTCTGTCAGTTCGCTGATTCGGGCACGATGATTCCCGTCTTCATACACCAGTCGCGCAAGGGTTTCAGCGCTTCGTGCATGAGAGCGACTTCGAGATAGGCGAAAGTGCGCGGCATATGCTTCATATAGCCGGGTTTGCCGTCGCGCTGCATCAGCCGCACCCAGATGCCGACGAGCTTGCAGTTGCGCTGCGCCGACATCAGATGCCAGTCGCGAAGGAACAGGGCCTCGTCGAACGAACCGGCAGCGCGGCGGTCGCCGAGATAGGCATCCATCATGCGGCTTGCCAGTGCCGGTTCGATCGTCACCCGAGCGTCCTGCACCAGTGACGCCACGTCATAGGCCGTCGGGCCAATCATCGCATCCTGGAAGTCGATCAGGCCGACACGCTGGAGACCCTCGTGCTCGGGACGCCAGATGATGTTCGGCGAGTGAAAGTCGCGCAGGAGCAGGTTCTTCTCCGACGTCGCGATGAGGTCGATGAGGTCGTCCCAGATCGCCGCGTATTCCTGCTTTTCCTGTTCCGTCGCCGGCTCGCCGCGTTTCCACGGCAGGTACCAGTCGGTGAGCAGCCGGGTCTCTATCTTCATCGCCCTCCGGTCGAAATCAGGGATATGGTGCTCTACGCCGCCGGAGAGCGCGATGTCACGCCTTGCCGGGGTGGCGTGAAGTCGGGCGAGCAAGCGCGCGCTTTCGACGTAGCGTGCCTCGATCGGCTTCCCGGCCTCGTCGAGTACTCCTTCGGAGCCGAGGTCCTCGATCAGCAGAATTCCCTGGTCGAGATCGCGTGCGTAGATCACAGGTGCTGCAAAGCCCCGTTCTCTGAGGAGCTCGTCGATGGCGACGAAGGGGATCACATCTTCGGCGATATGCGCGAGTTGCTGGTAGTACCTGCCATCCTGGAGGATCGGACCGGGCTTATGCCGCGCGGCATCCATCAGGATCCGGCTCGGAAGGCCGTCTCGGCCGTCGACCCGTTCGTATGCTCGCACCGAGGCATCGCCGCTCAGGTGACGTCGGCGCGCGTCCGCAAATCCGTTACCTGCGAGGAAATCGCGGATCGCCAGCGAGCGGGTAATGCGCTGCAGGGCATCTTCGGGGCCGGCGATGCTGGCGGTTCGTCCGGCCGCCTCATGGGTGATCTGCAGCACGATCCTGTCGGAAGGCAACGCCCCGTCGGCCCTCTCCGGCCATTCGACCAGGCAGACGCCCAGAGACAGCGCCTCGTCGAAGCCCAGCTCATCGAGTTCGCTGGCATCTGCCAGCCGATAGAGATCGAAATGCGCCACGGGAATGCGCAGGTCGTAGCTCTGCACCAGCGTAAATGTCGGGCTCGGGACTTCCAGCCCGTCGTCATCGGCGACGGCGCGCAGGAAGGCGCGTGCCAAGGTCGACTTTCCGGCCCCAAGATCACCCGAGAGAGCCAGGCAGTCGCCGACTTTCAGCGCCAGAGCCAGGTCTTCGCCAAGCTGGATCGTGGCTGCCTCGTCCTTCAGGAAGCGTTCGATCGGCTTCATTATTCCGCCGCGACGATCTTCGGGACCTCTGCCGAAGGGATACGGCAGCTGACCTCGGTGCCTTCGCCCTCACGGCTGCGGATCGACACGGTGCCGTGGTGAAGGCTGACGAAGCTCTCGACGATCGACAGGCCAAGGCCGGCGCCGCCGCGCTGACCGTGGCTTTCGAAGCGGTTGAACACCGTATCGAGCACGTCCTGGGGAATGCCCGGTCCGCTGTCCGAAACGGAAAAGACGAAGTCTCCACCGTCGCGCCGGCACGAAAGCTCGATGACACTACCGTCAGGAGCAAAGTTGGCGGCGTTGGTGAGCAGCTTGACGAAAATCTGCTTCAGCCGCTGCTGGTCGGCGACCATGCGTCCGAGGTTGTCGGGTGCCGCAACGCGCAGTGTGACGCCGCCCTCGACCAGTCGGTCAGCCATCTGATGGGCGATGTCGTCGAGGAAGTCGGTAAGATTGATTTCCGACATGTCGAGCTCGACGATGCCGGCGTCGACGGTCGCAAGATCGAGAATGTCGTTGACGATGGTCAAAAGCAGCGACGAGGACGTGGCGATGTGATCGACATATTCCGCCTGCCGATCGTTGAGGTCACCAAAGGCAGGCGTCTTCAGCAAATCGGCAAAACCGATGATGTTGGTAAGCGGCGAGCGCAGCTCGTAGGACACGTGATGAACGAAGTCGTTCTTCAGCGCATCCGCCTTGCGCAGCGCATCGTTCTTCTCGGTCAGTGCCCGTTCGACCCGCACGCTGTCGGTGATGTTGACGAAGGTCAGCATCGTCTGGGCGTTTGGCAGCGGAATGACGGCGTAGTCGAGGATCAGCCCGGTTCGAAGTTCAAGAATGCCTCGACTCGAGGGCCGTTCGTCGTCGAAACTGGTGATGATATGGGAGAACCGCTTCCAGCCGTCCGGCTGGTCGTAGGACATGAGGCAGGCCTGCTCGATCGCGCGGATATGCGTGCCTGGCTTCGCCTCGGTCTCGTTGATGCCCCAGGTCGCGCGAAAGGCCGGGTTGGAAAGCCGGATGCGGCCATCGGGACCGAACACCGCAACGCCTTCGGCCAGATGGTCGATCGTTTCGCCCTGGACCTGGACCAGCGTGTTGTAGCGGGTTTCCAGATCGACCTTCTCGGTTAGGTTCTCGAATACCCACGTGACGCCGCCTTGCGGCCGTGCCGTTGCGAATACCCGTAGCGTCTGGCCGTTCGGCAGGTGCCAGAGGTCGGATTGCGTATCGAGCGCCTGGTAGACGGAGAGCGCGTTCGCCTTCCACTGTTTCCAGTTGAGCTGTTCGGGCAGCTGTCCGCCCGAGCGCAGACGGTCGAGCACTTCGCCATTGTCCGGCTTGCGCTCGAGGAAGCCCATGTCCAGGTTCCAGAGGCGCTGGAAGGCCTGGTTGTAGAATTGCAGGCGCTGATTGCCGTCGAAGATTGCGACCGGCGTTGCGAGATGGTCAAGCGTTTCCGCGTGGCTCTTGAGCGTGCGATTGAGTTCTTCCCGCACAGCCTCGACGCCGGAGACGTCGATGGCAATGCCGGTCGTTCCGGCCGGGCTGCGTGCGTCGACGACGTCGAAGAATGTGCGGTTGCCCTTGACCACGGTCGACAGCTTGTCTCGGAATGGCGTGTCGAAGGTCGAGACGGCGCGTATTTTTTCGCGTGCCACGGTCGCCAGCAGTTCACGGCCCTCGGCGATGGCTGCAGCGACGTTGGGGGCTTCCACGGCGTCGGCATAGGCCTCGTTGACCCAGCTCAGCGCTCCATCGGTGCCGCGCTGCCAGACCGGCAGGTCGATCGCGTCGAGCAGGGTGCGGAAGGACGTCAGCGAGTTGTTGAGGCGATCGCGTTCGAGCTTCAGTTCAGCCAGTTCAGCCCGCATGTTGTTAAGCGCGATGAAGCGCACAAAAGCGCGTCCGCCGGAAACGCGGCCTTGTGCCTCCAGGACTTCGTTGCGCGTCGTTTCGAGCACCAGATCGAAGCTGCGTGCCTGCGTGCGCAAGGCGTCGATCGCCTTTTCGAGCTCGCTGGCGGAATTCGCCTTAATCCAGCGCCCAAAGGCCAGGAACTCGCGATCGTCTGCAGGCGCGCCGGTTTCTGCCGGCAACTGGCCGAGCAACTCGGCCCGCTCGGCAAGCCCATCCCAGATGACGATGCGGCGGTTCTTGTCGGCAATGAGCGCCTGGAAGCGCGAGAGGCGCTGATTGGCGTCCGAAAGGTCGGATCGCAGCTCGCGGTTTTCAGCCTCGATATTGCCGCGCTGGCGGATCAGCCAGATTGCCGAGATCATCGCCGCGGAAATGACGCCGATGAGGACGGAGAAGGTGATGACCTCCGACGAACCGAAGATATTCGCCTTCTGCGCCGAGACCTGGGCGACCGCATCGGTCGCAGCGAAAAGCGCCGTGCAAGAAATCAGGCGGCGGAGATATACCGGACCTTTGCGGCGACCGCCCGATGAGGTTTGTTGTGCTGTTGTCATGGCGCTGCCGTCCCCGTCTGCCCGAAGGGTGCTGCCGGCCCTGTAGTGCCATGCGCAGTTCCGGCGATACCCGGTTGAAGGGTTCGCGTCAGTTCTGATTGCATCCCCGGTCTGTCTCCGTCTGTTTGCCGCTTGCCGACAAGACATCCCACTCGCAATGCCCGAAGGTCCGCACCGGCATCACGAATCAATGGGTTAGAGCATACTTCGTTGACGAATCGCCGGGAAGGGAGCTGCCCAAAAAAGAGGCCGCGCTCTCTTGTCAAGAACGCGGCCACAACATGTTGTGGATTGCCCGGGTAACGATTAGTACCGGTAGTGTTCCGGCTTGAACGGACCCTGCTGGCCGACGCCGATATAGTCGGCCTGTTCGCGCGACAGCTCGGAGAGCTTCGCGCCCAGCTTGTTCAGGTGCAGGCGGGCAACCTTCTCGTCGAGCGCCTTCGGCAGAACGTAGACTTCGTTCTTGTAGTTCTCACCCTTGGTGAAAAGCTCGATCTGAGCCAGCACCTGGTTGGAGAACGAAGCGGACATCACGAAGGACGGGTGACCGGTGGCGTTGCCGAGGTTGAGCAGGCGACCTTCCGACAGAAGGATCATGCGGTTGCCCTTCGGGAACTCGATCATGTCGACCTGCGGCTTGATGTTCGTCCACTTCAGGTTACGCAGCGCGGAGACCTGAATTTCGTTGTCGAAGTGGCCGATGTTGCCGACGATCGCCATGTCCTTCATCTCGCGCATGTGGTCCATGCGGATGACGTCCTTGTTGCCGGTCGTGGTGATGAAGATGTCGGCAGACGAAACAACATCTTCGAGCTGGACGACTTCGAAACCGTCCATGGCTGCCTGCAGGGCGCAGATCGGGTCGACTTCCGTGACCTTTACGCGGGCGCCAGCGCCGCTGAGCGAAGCAGCCGAGCCCTTGCCGACGTCGCCGTAGCCGCAGACAACGGCAACCTTGCCGGCCATCATCACGTCGGTGCCGCGGCGGATGCCGTCAACCAGCGATTCCTTGCAGCCGTACTTGTTGTCGAACTTCGACTTGGTGACGGAATCGTTGACGTTGATTGCCGGGAAGGGCAGCAGGCCCTTGGCCTGGAGCTGGTACAGACGGTTGACGCCTGTCGTCGTTTCCTCGGTCACGCCCTTGATGGCGTCACGCTGCTTGGTGAACCAGCCCGGCGAAGCCTGGAGGCGCTTCTTGATCTGCGCGAACAGGATCTCTTCTTCTTCCGAACCCGGGTTGGAGAGAACGTCCTCGCCGGCTTCGGCGCGGGCGCCGAGCAGGATGTACATGGTCGCGTCGCCACCGTCGTCCAGGATCATGTTGGAGACGCCGCCGTCGGTCCACTGGAAGATCTTGTCGGTGTAGGTCCAGTATTCTTCAAGCGTTTCGCCCTTGACGGCGAAGACCGGGATGCCGCTGGCAGCAATTGCTGCGGCTGCGTGGTCCTGGGTCGAGAAGATGTTGCACGAGGCCCAACGGATGTCAGCGCCGAGAGCCGCGAGCGTCTCGATCAGCACGGCCGTCTGGATGGTCATGTGCAGCGAACCGGTGATCCGCGCGCCCTTCAGCGGCTTGGAGGCGCCGAACTCTTCGCGGCAGGCGATCAGGCCCGGCATCTCGGTTTCGGCGATCGTGATTTCCTTGCGTCCGAAATCGGCAAGACCGATGTCGGCGACGATGTAATCCTGAGTGGTGGTCATGAAATTCTCCAGGCTGATCTCTTCAAGCCGCTCTGGCCCTCTGGCCATCCGGCGGCACGACTATGCCTCCCGCGCATGTCATCGCGGTGAGAGTGCGATCGATCTATCAGGAATCCTGGGGCAGGGCAACCTCGATATAAAGAAGTCTTTATATCTTTATATTGTCGGTCACATTTCTTCGCCGAACTTGTCGCGCACAAGCGCGTCGAGCGCATTCAGCGCTTCTTCGGCCTGCGCACCGCTGGCGGTGACGCAAACGCTTGAGCCGGTGCTGGCGGCCAGCATCATCAGGCCCATGATCGAGGTGCCCCCGACGGTGCTGCCGTCCTTCGACACCGTGATTTCGGCATCGTAGGCCTCGACCGTTTGTACGAACTTCGCCGAAGCGCGGGCGTGGAGGCCGCGTTTGTTGACGATGAGGAGCTCGCGCGTCAGCAACATGTCGGTGCGATGGTCCATCATTTTCCACTCAGGACGCGGCTGGCGACGTTGATGTATTTGCGTCCCGCCTCGGAAGCCTCCAGCAGGGCCTTGTCCATGTCGCTTTCGCCACGCACGCCGGCCAGCTTGATCAGCATCGGCAGGTTGACGCCGGCGATGACTTCGACCGTGCCGCTGCGCATGACCGAGATGGCAAGATTGGAAGGCGTGCCGCCGAACATATCGGTGAGAATGATGACACCGTGGCCCTCGTCGACATTGGTCACGGCGTCGAGGATATCCTGCCGACGCTGATCCATGTCGTCCTCGGGGCCGATGCAAACGGTCTCGATAGCTTTTTGCGGACCGACAACATGCTCGAGCGCGTGCCGGAATTCCTCAGCCAGCTTGCCATGGGTGACAAGCACAAGTCCGATCATGGGTATCTTTTCTCCGACTGCACGCGCAATTCACTGATGGTCAGATATCGCAATGCAGCAATTTCGTCCACCTGTTGGGGCGGCCATCTTGGCAAGGAAAAGGCGAAGTGCAAGCCAAAAATGCCGAAAAACCAGCCCAGTTGCCTGCAACTATAGCTAAAATCCTAATTTTTCGGGTAGCAGCACACGCAGAACAGCAAGCACGTGTACGCCGTTTTCAATGGGGACGCGAACAATTGGCAGGCTGCCACCGCCGGGTAGGGGAAGTTCCTCGTTTTCCGGCGGCATGCGCGGATCGAATGGCGCGTTGACGGGCAGGATTGCCCAATCCATTACCGCTGCATGCACCGTCTCGAGCCTGGCAATGCCGGCGCCGCGGATCTCTATCAGGCCTTCGATCGACGCGGGGCAACGGGCGATTATTCGGCCCTGCTCCATTGACAGGTCGACACGATCGTCGGCGACCAGTGCCGCAAAGTGTCCCATCTGCTGTGCCGCCGAAATACAGGCGAGCGCCAGCCGCGATTTGCCGATGCCGGAAGGTCCGGTTACCAGAAAGCCGGTCGTGCCGAGAACCATTGCCGTGCCGTGAATGTTGTGCCGCGGCGTCACGCGTGCGGCTCGGCGGGCAGGGAAAGCACGAAGCGGGCGCCGACGATCCGCCGATCCGGACCCATGATGTTCTCGGCCTTCAGCGTGCCGCCGTGCGCTTCGGCAATCTGCCGGGAGATGGACAGGCCAAGACCGGAGTTCTGGCCGAAGTCTTCGCCTTCCGGCCTGTCGGTATAGAAGCGTTCGAAGATCCGGTCGATGTCTTCTGCCTGGATGCCGGGACCATTGTCCTCGATATAGACGAGGCAGCGCGACCGGGAGCGCGTCAGGCGCACGACGATGCGGCCGCCCTGTTCGGGTACGAAGGAGCGGGCGTTTTCGATCAGATTGGTGATGATCTGGCCGATGCGCAGTTCGTAGCCGTTGATGGCGAAGCGCGCCTTGGGGCTGTCCTTGCGGTCGATGACGAAATCGAGCAGCACCGGCTTCTTCTTGCTGCGGATCTGGCGCGAGATATCGACGAGGTCGCCCAGCAGTTTTTCGAGGTCGATCACCTTGGCGTCGCTACGCGCAAGCTCGGCGTCAAGACGCGAGGCGTCGGAGATATCGCTGATCAGGCGGTCGAGGCGACGAACGTCATGCTGGATGACGTCCATCAGCCGCTTCTTCGATTCGTCGGTGCGGGCGAGCGGAAGCGTTTCGACTGCGCTGCGCAGCGACGTCAGCGGATTCTTCAACTCATGGCTGACGTCGGCGGCGAAATTCTCGATCGCCGCGATTCTGTCGTAGAGTGCGGTCGTCATCTCGCGCAACGCGACGGAGAGATTGCCGATCTCGTCCTGGCGCGACGAGAAATCAGGAATTTCCTCGCGCTCCTTGGCACCGCCGCGACGCACCCGGATGGCGGCGGCCGAAAGGCGCCGCAACGGATTGGCGATCGTCGACGACAAGAGCAGCGACAGAATGACGTTGACGAGGGCGGCTACCCCGAACACGCGGATGATGGCGAGGCGTTCGGCATGCACGATCTTGTCGATATCGCCGGCCTGGGTGGACAAGAGCAGCACGCCGAGAACGGCGCGGGACCGCTGCACTGGCACGGCGACCGAGACGATGAGCTCGCCCTTTTCGGTCACGCGGCGCACCGCACCACGCACGCCGGTCAGCGCGTTCATCACTTCCGGATAGATCGATCCGTTGCCGCCCGGCGGCTCCTTGTAGAGCGGCAGGTCGCCCGACTGCAGCAGGCGGTTGATCCAGCTTCCGAACTTTTCCTCGATACCGGTGGCTTCGGGATCGACGGGCGGCAGGTCGAAGCGCAGCACCTGGCCGCCGCTATAAAGGTGGCGCGAATCGAGCAGCAGATCCGCATCGGCGTCGAACAGGCGCGCGCGGGTGCGGGTCGGCGAGATCAGCCGCCTGAGCACCGGAGCCACCCGTTCCTGGATGATGGGGAAATCGAGGTCTTCGTCGCTCGGCAGCGGCGTGATGCTCTGGCCGGCCTGCAGCTCCAGCAGTTTTTCAGGATCGATGGTGATCGAATTGGTGTCGACGGAGGCGGAAGCCGAAATGGCGCCGGCGATGATTTCGCCCTGGGTCAGCAGGCTTTCGACGCGGGCGTCGATCAGCCCTTCGCGAAACTGGTTGAGATACATGATCCCGCCGACCAGAACCACGAGCGCAACGAGATTGAAGAAGACGATCCGTCGCGTCAGGCTCGAAAAGACGGCGTTGCCGAACAGGCGGCGAATCAGCGTGAACGAATAGGCCCAGCGCCGGCCTTTCGCCGATGTCCGTCCGTCAAGTTCATCGACATCGCCTTGCAAGACTTCCACCAAGTCTTTCCGCTCCCGCAGCGGGAGTATCCCCGCCGTATCTTCTGATTGCGACCAGGCGTCACCCGGATGTCGGGTTTCGCAGATCCGCGGATGTTCTTTCTGGTCTTCGGTCTCGTGGATCCGATGCCACCGGCCAAGCCAAGAGGCGGGTCAAAGCCTGCCGCCATCGCGTCGGTTCTGAATGCTCCACAAACGACGCGATGGCAAGTGCTGAGACCCCGCGTCGCTTCAGGCCATCTCGCGGAAGCGGTAGCCGACGCCGTAAAGCGTCTCGATCATGTCGAAGTCATTGTCGACCATCTTGAACTTCTTGCGCAGCCGTTTGATGTGGCTGTCGATGGTGCGGTCGTCGACATAGACCTGCTCGTCATAGGCGGCGTCCATCAGCGCGTCGCGGCTCTTCACCACGCCCGGGCGCTGGGCGAGGGAGTGAAGAATGAGAAACTCGGTCACCGTAAGCGTGACCGGCTCGTTCTTCCAGGTGCAGGTGTGGCGCTCCTGGTCCATGGCCAGCTGCCCACGCTCGAGCGAGCGCGAGGGCGTGTCGGAAGTCTTGGGTGTTCCGGCGGTGCCGCCGGCTGCAGCCGCTTCGCGGTTGGCCGCCCGGCGCAGGATCGCCTTGACGCGCTCGACCAGCAGGCGCTGGGAGAACGGCTTGGTGATGAAATCGTCCGCACCCATCTTCAGGCCGAAGAGCTCGTCGATTTCCTCGTCCTTGGAGGTCAGGAAGATCACCGGCAAATCCGACTTCTGACGCAGGCGCCGCAACAGCTCCATGCCGTCCATGCGCGGCATCTTGATGTCGAAGATCGCAAGCTGCGGCGGTCGGGCCAACAGGCCTTCGAGCGCCGAGGCGCCGTCGGTATAGGTCTCGACCTTGTAGCCTTCAGCTTCAAGCGCGATGGATACGGACGTCAGGATATTCCGGTCATCATCGACAAGCGCGATGGTCTGCATCGTGTTCAACTCCGTCATTTGAGGCCGATCGCCGGTTTCGTCTCCGAATCTGCGGCAACCGCGAGTCACGGGTGCGTTACTTGAGTATAAAGGTGGAACAAATTGTGGCGAAGCCCAAAATGCGCTCAAGCGTACACTCCGTCGCCCAGAGGCAGATATGGCGCAGGGAACTCGGATTCAACCGATTAAAAAAACGATAATTTTCTTTAAATCGATTAATATACTGAAATCATTATTCTTTTTTTGACGTCGCCTTGTTTTTGAGCGAGCATGCAAGTATGTTCCGGCCAGATTTAACGCCAATGGCCAAACACGAAGGAAGCTTGACCATGGAGCAACTCGGCACTCGCAATGCAGCGAACGGCTTGGAAAAACTCGGCTTTACGGATCTCGATGTGGTCCGCTACAACCTCGAAGCCCCAGAGCTTTATGAAGAAGCCATTCGCCGCGGCGAGGCTCAGCTGACGGCGCACGGCGCGATCGTTGCGCGCACCGGTCAGCACACCGGCCGCTCCCCGAAGGACAAGTTCGTCGTTCGTGATGCGTCCACCGACGATCAGATCTGGTGGGACAACAACAAGCCGCTGTCGCCGGAGCATTTCGCCGTGCTGCGCCAGGATATGCTTGATCATGCCAAGGGCATGTCGCTCTATGTCCAGGATCTCGTTGGCGGCGCCGACAAGGACAATGCCCTGCCGACCCGCGTCGTCACGGAATTTGCCTGGCATTCGCTGTTCATTCGCAACCTGCTGATCCGTCCGGAGCGTGGTGCGCTGGCTTCCTTCCTGCCGAAGCTGACGATCATCGACCTGCCGAGCTTCAAGGCTGATCCCGAGCGGCACGGCTGCCGCACGGAAACGGTCATTGCCTGCGATCTGACCAACGGTCTCATTCTCATCGGCGGTACGTCCTATGCCGGCGAGATGAAGAAGTCGGTATTTACCGTTCTGAACTACCTGCTGCCGAAGAAGGGCGTCATGCCGATGCACTGCTCGGCCAATGTCGGCCCTGAAGGCGATACCGCCATCTTCTTCGGCCTGTCGGGCACCGGCAAGACCACGCTTTCGGCCGATCCGACCCGCACGCTGATCGGTGACGATGAGCATGGCTGGGGAGAGCAGGGCGTCTTCAATTTCGAAGGCGGTTGCTATGCCAAGGCCATCCGTCTCTCCGAAGCGGCCGAGCCGGAAATCTTCGCGACGACCCGCCGCTTCGGCACCGTCATGGAGAACGTCGTTCTCGACGAACGCCGGGTTCCCGATTTCGACGACGGTTCGCTGACCGAAAACACCCGCTGCGCCTATCCGCTCGATTTCATCCCGAATGCCAGCGAAACCGGTACCGCGCCGCAGCCGCGCACGATCATCATGCTGACCGCCGATGCCTTCGGCGTGATGCCGCCGATCGCCAAGCTGACGCCGGAACAGGCGATGTATCACTTCCTGTCTGGCTACACCGCCAAGGTCGCCGGCACCGAGAAGGGCGTCACCGAGCCGGAAGCAACGTTCTCGACCTGCTTCGGCGCGCCGTTCATGCCGCGTCACCCGTCGGAATACGGCAACCTGCTGAAGGATCTGATCGCCAACAACGGCGTCACCTGCTGGCTGGTCAACACCGGCTGGACCGGCGGTGCCTATGGCGCCGGCAGCCGCATGCCGATCAAGGTGACCCGCGCCCTGCTCGCGGCAGCCCTCGACGGTTCGCTGAACGCTAGCGAACTGCGCACTGACGCGAACTTCGGCTTCGCCGTGCCGGTTTCGGTACCGGGCGTCGACGACGGCATTCTTGATCCGCGCTCGACCTGGGCTGATGGTAACGCCTATGACGCTCAGGCCCGTCGCCTCGTCGATATGTTCGTCGCCAACTTCGCCAAGTTCGAAGACCATGTCGATGGCAGCGTCCGCGATGCAGCTCCCGGCACGAAGATTGCCGCCGAATAAGCATTGCTGGCTATGATTCACGTGAAACCCGGCCTCAATGGCCGGGTTTCACTTTTTGTGGTTGCTTGTTTTCAAGCGGTTCGCTCTGTGCGCTGCAGCGCACGCGTCAAATGTGACGCGCAAAGGACGCTGTAAGGCTCGAGATCTGCTGCATAATTTTCTCCGTAAATCGATTCCGGTTTTAGGAATTATGCAGTAGAAAGCGCCAGGAGCGATCATGGCCAGCGACCCTTTATACATCAACGAACAGATCGTTATCGCCGGGTGGGAACTCAGCGAGCAATTCGTGCTGGCTGGCGGGCCGGGTGGACAGAACGTCAACAAGGTGTCGACGGCCGTTCAGTTGTTCTTCAATGTCCAGGCCTCGCCCGCGCTCACCGATCGCATCAAGGCCAACACCCTGAAGCTCGCCGGTCGCCGCGCCTCGAAAGACGGCGTGTTGATGATCGAGGCCAGTCGCTTTCGCAGCCAGGAGCGCAACCGCGAGGATGCCCGTGAACGGCTGAAGGAGATGATCCTGAAGGCCGCGGAGCCGCCGCCGCCACCGCGCAGGAAGACCAAGCCGACACGCGGCTCGATCGAGCGCCGACTGAAGGAAAAAACCGGTCGCGGCGAGACCAAGAAGTTGCGCGGCCGCCCGACTGGCGAGTGACTTGCGGTTGCGGATTCTTTTCGGCTGTCCCTTGTCTTTTGTCGCCAAGCGCCCTCTCTTATCGCGCAGGAACTTTTGCAGAAGGAGAAATCCATGGGCCTTTTCAGTTTTATCAAGAACGCCGGCAAGAAGTTGGGCATTGGCGGTGACGACGATGCGCCTGATGCCGACAGCGTCCAGAAGGAACTCGCTTCGCACGATCTCGGCACCAAGGACGTCCAGGTCGAAGTCGTCAACGACAAGGTGGTGCTGAAGGGTGTCGTCAAGGATCAGACGGCGTTCGAGAAGGCGGTCGTCGCCGTCGGCAACACGCTCGGCGTGTCTTCGGTCGAAGCGTCTGAGCTGAAGGTGGCGGATGCCGGTGCAGCGCCCGCGCCCGCCAAGGCCCCCGTCTTCTATACCGTCAAGAAGGGCGACAACCTCTGGAAGATCGCCGAGGCGCAGTACGGCAAGGGCAAGGGCGCCAAGCACACGGTCATCTTCGAGGCAAACAAACCGATGCTGACCCATCCCGACAAAATTTACCCCGGTCAGGTGCTGCGCATTCCGGATCTGGATGCCGCGTGACAGCCTTGTCGATGCGTGCATTTTCGAGCGTCGTTCTGGTGGTCGCAAGTCTTGGACTTGCCTCCGCCGGCACCGCGCAATCGCTGCGTGAGCCGGCTAAGGGTAGTTCGGAGCGTGCAGCGATCCTTGATGCCTTGCGGCCTGCCGTCGAGGCGGAGATGCGCGGTTCGGTTGAATTCGTCGTCACGACGATGCGAGCGGCGCCGAACTGGGCCTTCGTCCAGGTCGAGCCGCAACGTCCGGGCGGCGGCAGCATCGATCTCGCGCAGACCGGGTTTCGCGACGAGGCCGACATGATGGATGGCTTGACGGTGTTCGCGCTCGTCAGCTTCCAGGGCGGTCGATGGAATCTGGTGGATCACGTCGTTGGTCCGACGGATGTCGCCTATGCCGGCTGGTCTGAGCGCTACGGCGTCCCGGCAAAACTGCTCGGGCTTGAGGAGTGAGGGCAACCTCATGCAGGTTCTCCCGAAAGGAATAAAACACATCCCTGGCTTTCTCGACCGGGCCCGTCAGGAGCAGATCGTTGAAGCGATCAGGGGCGTGGTGCACGAAGCGCCGCTGTTCGTGCCGGCGATGCCGAAGACCGGTAAGCCGATGTCGGTGCGCATGACCAATTGCGGCCCGCTCGGCTGGGTGACCGACCGCGAGAAGGGCTACCGTTATCAGCCGCAGCATCCGGGGACGGGCAGGCCGTGGCCGCCGATGCCGGATGTTCTCCTTGAAATCTGGAATGCGGTTTCGGCCAGCGACAAACGGCCGGAAGCATGCCTGGTGAATTTCTATTCCGACGAGGCCCGCATGGGTCTGCACCAAGACAGGGACGAGCGCGATCTGGAAACATCAGTCGTCTCGATTTCCCTTGGCGATAGCTGCCTGTTTCGGGTCGGCGGCAGAGAGCGCGGCAGCCAGACCATATCCTTCAGGCTCGAAAGCGGCGATATCGTCGTGCTCGGCGGCGAGGGGCGTCTGGCCTTCCACGGCGTCGACCGGATCTATCCGAACACATCGACGCTGCTCAAGAACGGTGGCCGACTCAATCTGACGCTGCGCCGGGTGAACCCCTAAGGCATGTCGCGTCAAAATAGAGCGGCAGCCTTCGCGTCACGCCCACATTTTCCGCGAAGCCATCGCTGCGTATTCTCGGGTCGCACGCATGTTGCACGCTCAAAGCTTGCGCAGCGCCACCTTCTCGGTGAGGTGGTTGGGGCCTTTCTGCAGGATGAGGTCGGCGCGCGGCCGCGTCGGCAGAATGTTCTGGTGCAGGTTCTTCAGGTTGATGTTGTGCCAAAGTCCTTCGGCGATCGCGCGCGCCGCATCCTCGCTGATGGTCGCATAGCGGTGGAAGTAGGATTCCGGATTCTTGAAGGCCGTTTCCCTGAGGCGCATGAAGCGGCTGACATACCAGCTGTGGATCAGGCTCTCCTCGGCGTCGATGTAGATCGAGAAGTCGAAGAAGTCCGAGACCATCGGCACGATCTTGCCGTCGGCGGGCAGGTTGCGCGATTGCAGGACGTTGATGCCTTCGAAGATCAGAATGTCGGGCCGGTCGATGACCGTGTACTGGTCCGGCAGCACGTCATAGGTCATGTGCGAATAGCTCGGTGCCTTGACATTGGGCTGGCCGGCCTTGATCGCCGAGAGGAACCGCAGCAGCGCGCCGAGGTCGTAGCTTTCCGGGAAGCCCTTGCGATCCATCATGTTTTCGCGCTGCAGGACGGCGTTCGGATAGAGGAAGCCGTCCGTCGTCACCAGATCGACCTTCGGGCTCGACGGCCAGCGCGACAGGAGCTGGGCAAGGATACGTGCGGCCGTCGACTTGCCGACGGCGACCGATCCGGCAATGCCGATGACGAAGGGCGTCTTCGTCTCGCCGGACATGCTGAGGAAGCGCTTGCGCTGCTCGAACAAAAGCTGGGACGATTCCACATGCGCGGACAGAAGCCGCGACAGCGACAGGTAAATCTGCCTGACCTCGCCGAGGTCCACCGGGTCGTTCAGCGAGCGCAGACGCTGCACTTCGTCTGCCGTCAACGTCAGGGGCGTGTCCGCGCGAAAGCGGGACCACTCTTCGGCAGAAAACAGATGATAGGGCGAATAGTCCCGGTTCTGGAGATTGTCCGGGAGATCGACCGTTTCGATGTCTTGCGCAGCTAGGGTCATGGATCCTGCCGATTAGCCTTTTCCTGCAGACCGGATTGGCTTGTCCGCCGTGCAAGTTCGTCGAGCACATCCTGCAACGGAATGTCTGCAATTTTCAATACGACCATGAGATGATAGAGCAGATCGGCGCTCTCATCGACGAGATTCTGGCGGTCGTTGCGGATCGCTGCGATCACGGTTTCGACCGCTTCCTCGCCCAGCTTCTTGGCCGCTTTCTGCTGGCCGCTTGCGACCAGTTTCGCCGTCCAGGATTCGTCCGGTGACGCTTTGGCGCGCGCGGCGACGATGGTCTCGAGGTCGGAAAGGGAGAAATCACTCATGAACGAAACCCTGAAACTCAATCGAGACGCATGGCGATGCCATGTTCGGCCATATAGCGCTTGGTTTCGCCAATGCTATAGGTGCCGAAGTGGAAGATCGAAGCGGCCAGAACCGCCGTCGCATGGCCGTCGCGGATGCCGGCAACCATATGGTCGAGCGTGCCGACGCCTCCGGACGCAATGACCGGCGCACGCACCGCATCGGCAACCGCCCGGGTGAGCGCGATATCGTAGCCGCTCTTCGTTCCGTCACGATCCATCGAGGTCAAAAGGATTTCGCCGGCACCGAGATCGACGACGCGCCGGGCAAAGTCCACCGCATCGATGCCCGTCGTCTGGCGGCCGCCATGGGTGAAGATTTCCCAGCGGTTCTCTTCGCCGTCCTTCGAGACTTTCTTGGCGTCGATCGCAACGACGATGCACTGGTTGCCGAACTTGTCGGCGGCTTCGGCGACGAACTCCGGGTTCTTCACCGCCGCCGTGTTGATCGACACCTTGTCGGCGCCTGCCAAAAGCAGCTTGCGGATATCGGCCACCTGACGCACGCCACCGCCGACGGTCAGTGGCATGAAACACTGCTCGGCCGTGCGCGCCACCACATCGAAGATGGTTTCGCGGTTGTCCGACGAGGCGGTGATGTCGAGGAAGCAGAGCTCGTCCGCTCCGGCCGCATCATAGGCGCGGGCTGCCTCCACCGGGTCGCCGGCATCGATCAGGTCGACGAAGTTGACCCCTTTGACGACCCGACCGTCCTTGACGTCGAGGCAGGGGATAACGCGGGCTTTGAGGGTCATCGGCTCATGCCTTTCTCGTGGCGCGGATCAGCGCCAGGGCTTCCTGCGGGTCGATGCGGCCATCATAGAGCGCACGGCCGGAGATCGCGCCTTCAAGTTTTGCCGCATCCGGGGCGATCATTCGCCGGATATCATCCATCGAAGCGAGACCGCCCGAAGCGATCACCGGGATCGAAACCGCATCGGCAAGCTCCAGCGTCGAAGGCCAGTTGATGCCCGTGAGAATGCCGTCGCGATCGATGTCGGTGTAGATGATCGCCGATACGCCGGCACCCTCGAATTTCTTCGCAAGCTCGATGACGCCGAGTTCCGACGCCTCGGCCCAGCCCTCGACCGCAACCTTGCCGCCCTTAGCGTCGATGCCGACGGCGACCTTGCCCGGGAATTTTCGGCAGGCTTCGATCACCAGTGCCGGGTCGCGCACCGCGACGGTGCCGAGGATGACGCGGGCAAGCCCGCGCGACAGCCAGTTGTCGATATGGTCAAGCGTACGGATGCCGCCGCCGAGTTGGACCGGGTTCTTGGTCGACTTGAGGATCGCGTCGACGGCAGCACCATTAACGGTCTCGCCGGCAAAGGCACCGTTGAGGTCGACCACATGCAACCACTCGAAACCCTGCTCCTCGAAGGCGCGCGCCTGGGCGCCCGGATCCGGGTTGTAGACCGTTGCCTGCTCCATGTCGCCGAGCTTCAGGCGCACGCATTGCCCGTCTTTCAGGTCGATAGCGGGAAAAAGGATCATGTATCTATCCGATCAGAGGTCGCCGGAGCCTTCAGGGCTTCCAACGCAGGAAATTCGAGATGAGGGCAAGGCCAAGCGCCTGGCTCTTTTCCGGATGGAACTGCGAGCCGGCCTTGTTGCCATTGGCGACGAAGGCGGTGACGGCGCCGCCGTAATCCGCCTCGGCCACAACATCGCCGGCATTTTCCGCGGCCAGATGGTAGGAGTGCACGAAATAGGCGTGCAGGCCGTCGTCGCCGGTGCGGATGCCGTCAAACAGCGGGTGCGTGCGGGCAAGCCGCAGCGTGTTCCAGCCGATCTGTGGGATTTTCAGCGACGGATCCGCCGGCCTCATTTCTACGACGTCGCCGGGGATCCAGCCGAAGCCGTGGGTCGTGGTCTTTTCCAGGCCGCGCGACGACATCAGCTGCATGCCGACGCAGATGCCGAGAAACGGGCGACCGGCCTCTTCGACGACCTCGGTCAGTGCCTGCTCCATGCCGTCGACGGCCGTAAGGCCGCGACGGCAATCGGCATAGGCGCCCACGCCCGGCAGGACGATGCGGTCGGCGGTCGCCACCCGCTCGGGCCTGTCCGTCAGGTCGATCTCTGCGTCGATGCCGGCTTCCCGCGCTGCCCGTTCGAAAGCCTTCGTTGCCGAGCGCAGATTGCCCGATCCATAGTCGATAATGGCGACGCGCATCAGCGTTCTCCGTAGGATTCAAAAAGCCCAAGACCCGGGCCGGTGTTTGCCGGCGCCTGTCTCGGCCAGTCGACAGATGGCCGCTCCGCTGCCTTTCGGTCGGCCGGGGCCACGTTTGCGAAGTAGATTTCCTCGGCGGTCTCAAGATCGCGCGCCGGCACGATCGAGCGCACCGTCCAGTTGCGGGCGATCAGGCGGCGGGCGATGAAAACAGGGCCTTCCAGCGAGACCATGAGGCCGAGCGCCAGATGCAACAGCAGCGCTGCCAGGAGGCCGCCACCGATCACCGACAGAGAGATTAACAAAATCTGCAGAACAGCAACTGCGATTCCGAAGAGCCACATGCGCTTGGCGAAAAGCCAGAGCGCCGGAAACAGAAAGGCGCCCCACGAGAAGCCGTCGGCGACGAAACGCGCTCGGTCATCGTCGGCGCGGGCGCCCGGCGGGGTCAGGATCATGTAAGAGGCCATGGTCATCAGCCAGATAATGACCGCTCAGGCAAGCGTACCCTTGGTCGAGGGAACGCGTCCGGCCTGGCGCGGGTCGATTTCGGTTGCCGTGCGAAGCACGCGGGCGACGGACTTGAAGCAGGTCTCGGCGATATGATGGTTGTTGGCGCCGTAGATATTTTGGATATGCAGCGTGATCCCGGCATTCTGGGCGAGCGCCTGGAAGAATTCGCGCACCAGTTCGGTGTCGAACGTGCCGATCTTCGGTGAGGTAAAGGCGACGTTCCAGACAAGGAACGGCCGGCCGGACACATCCACCGCCGCGCGCGTCATCGTCTCGTCCATGGCAAGGTCGAGCGAGGCGTAGCGGGTAATGCCGCGCCGGTCGCCAAGCGCCTTGGCAATGGCCTGGCCGATGGCAATGCCAGTGTCTTCGACAGTGTGGTGATCGTCGACATGGAGGTCGCCATCGGTTTTGATGTCCATGTCGATCAGCGAATGTCGGGAAAGCTGGTCCAGCATGTGGTCGAAGAAGCCGACTCCGGTCGCAATCTTCGACGTTCCGGTTCCATCGATATTGACGGATACGGACACGGCCGTTTCATTCGTCTTTCGCGAAACTTGGCCGGTGCGGCTGGACGTGGCTTCTGCCATCAGGCTCTCCTGTATGCGCTGGAGCCGCTCCTTATCAGGGGAGGCGGAAAATATCCAGAACCGCGGCTGAGATTCGAACGATTCGGGCAGGCGCCCGATTTACGGTCAACTGCGTGGCTCACCGGGATTTGCAATCGCGTAAGGCGCACTTACATAGGCTCCAAGCAACCAGGCTCGTTCGAGCCCCCAACGCCCCTGGTTCTGGGGCCGACAGGTATCTTCAATGAGTGAACACAATCCCTACGGAACGATGCATGCGACCACCATCATCACGGTGCGCAAGGACGGCAAGGTGGTGATGGCCGGCGACGGCCAGGTCAGCCTTGGCCAGACGGTGATGAAGAGCAATGCCCGCAAGGTACGGCGTCTCGCCAAGGGCGACGTTATCGCCGGCTTTGCCGGGGCGACGGCCGATGCCTTCACGCTTCTGGAGCGGCTCGAAGCCAAGCTGGAGCAATATCCCGACCAGTTGATGCGCGCGGCAGTGGAACTCGCCAAGGATTGGCGCACCAACAAGTATTTGCGCAATCTCGAAGCGATGATGCTGGTCGCCGACAAGTCGATCACGCTGGCGATTACCGGCAATGGCGACGTGCTGGAGCCGGAACATGGAACGATCGCCATCGGCTCGGGCGGCAACTATGCCTTTGCCGCGGCCCGCGCCCTGATGGACAGCGACAAGTCGGCCGAAGAAATCGCCCGCCGGGCGCTCGAGATCGCAGGCGACATCTGCGTCTATACCAACCACAATATCGTGGTGGAGACGCTGGATGGCAACTGACCAGGTTCATGTCAGCTTCGAACGGGTGGCCGATGACCACCTGCCGATGCTGCATGCCTGGTTGAGCGAGCCGCATGTGCGGCAATGGTGGGGTGATCCGGACAAGGAAGTCGTGTTGATCCGCGACGGCTGCGCCACGGGCGAAGTGGATGGCTTCATCTTCCATGTAGCCGGCGAGCCCGCCGGCTACATCCAGTCCTGGACACCGTCCGAATATGACGAAGAGCCGTGGGCGAAGGATCTGCCCGGCGATGTCCCCGGCGTCGATATCTTCATCGGCCCGCCGGAGATGACCGGAAAAGGCGTGGCGTCGCTGGCCTTGAGGGCCTTTGCGCAGACGCTTTTTGCCGCCGGCGCACCACGGATCGTGATCGACCCCGATGCGGGCAACAGAAGGGCCGTGAGGGCCTATGCGAAAGCTGGCTTCGTGCCCTTTGGCGAATGGATAGATGCGTCCGGCCGCACACTCCTGATGGAGCTGACGCGGACCGAGTTTGAGAGGAATACATGAGTACTTTTTCACCTAGGGAAATCGTGTCGGAACTCGACCGGTTCATCATCGGCCAGAACGACGCCAAGCGCGCGGTGGCGATTGCGCTGCGCAACCGCTGGCGGCGCCAGCAGCTCGGCGACGAGTTGCGTGACGAGGTCATGCCGAAGAATATTCTGATGATCGGGCCGACCGGTGTCGGCAAGACGGAAATCTCCCGCCGTCTGGCAAAGCTTGCCGGTGCACCCTTCGTCAAGGTCGAGGCGACCAAGTTCACCGAAGTCGGCTATGTCGGCCGCGATGTCGAACAGATCATCCGCGACCTCGTCGAGGTCGGCATCGGTCTCGTGCGCGAAAAGCGCCGGGCGGAGGTCAAGGCAAGGGCGCACCAGAATGCCGAGGAGCGGGTGCTTGACGCGCTGGTCGGCGCCACGGCCTCGCCGGCAACGCGCGATTCCTTCCGCAAGAAGCTGCGCGCCAACGAACTGGACGACAAGGAGATCGAGGTCGATATCGCCGAGACCGGCGCGCCGGGCGGCTTCGAAATTCCGGGCATGCCGGGCGCCAATATCGGTGTACTCAACCTGTCGGAAATGTTCGGCAAGGCGATGGGCGCACGCACCAAGAAGGTCAAGACGACGGTCAAGGCTTCCTATGAGGTGCTCGTCAACGACGAGTCCGACAAGCTGCTCGACAACGAGCAGATCCAGCGCGAGGCGATGAGGGCGGTCGAGGACGACGGCATCGTCTTCCTCGACGAGATCGACAAGATCGCATCGCGTGAAGGCGGCATGGGTGCCGGCGTATCGCGCGAAGGCGTTCAGCGCGATCTGCTGCCGCTGGTGGAAGGCACGACGGTTGCGACCAAGTATGGACCGGTAAAGACCGATCACATTCTCTTCATCGCCTCGGGCGCCTTCCATGTGTCGAAGCCTTCCGATCTTCTGCCCGAACTGCAGGGCCGCCTGCCGATCCGCGTCGAGCTGCGTGCCCTGACCAAGGAAGACTTCCGCCGCATCCTGACGGAGACCGAGGCGAGCCTCATCCGTCAGTACAAGGCTCTGCTTGAGACGGAAGAAGTGAAACTCGACTTCACCGACGATGCCATCGATGCGCTTGCCGACGTGGCAGTCCAGCTCAACTCGAGCGTCGAGAACATCGGCGCCCGCCGGCTGCAGACGGTGATGGAGCGCGTGCTGGATGAAATCTCGTTCAATGCGCCGGATAGCGCTGGCCAGGCTATCACGATCGATGCCGAATATGTGCGCAAGCACGTCGGCGATCTCGCCGCCAACACCGACCTGTCGCGTTACATCCTGTGACGCACGCGTTGCATCCTGTAACGCGGAGGTGGCGGCAATCCTTTGCCGTCAGGCAACCGTGAAGATGCAAGGCGCCTGTCTCTCGACAGGCGCCTTCATTTTTTCTAACACGGAAACCGCAATCGATCGTGGCCGGAGGCATCTTTCCGACACGATCCTGTCGTAGGAGCCGCACCGCCGGATAGGGCGTCTCCACCGTTCATAGGAAGAAGAGATCGTGCGTTTTACCGCCTGCATGCTCGCTATTGCCACGTTTTGCCTGACCGCAGGCCAGACGATGGCGGCCAATGTTGTTCCGCCGGGCAACCGGAACGTCGAACAACCCGGCATCCCGGGCGCATCCGTTCGCCGCACCAAGGCCGGCCGCACGTCCTTCGATGCCAAATTCGAGAAGGTGCGGGATCTGCTCGCCAATGACCGGCAGCTGATCAGCAAGATCAAGTCGACGTCGCGCGCCTATGGCATCGCACCGATCCACATGATCGGCGCCATCGTCGGCGAACATACCTACAATGTCGATGCCTACGATCGGCTGCAGTCCTACTACGTCAAGGCTGCAGCCTATGCCGGCAACAGCTTCCAGTTCGGCTATGACGGCGAGACGGTGGCTGAGTTCGTCGCCCGCCCGCAATTTGCCGACTGCACCGGAAAGAAGAGCTCCTATTCGCTGTGGAGCTGCCGCGAGCGGGTCTGGGACAGCGAATTCCGCGGCAAGTCCGTCGACGGCAAGTCCTTCCCGAACAACCGTTTCAGCGCCGTTTTCTTCCAGCCGTTCTTTGCCGGCCAGACCTTTGGCCTCGGGCAGATCAATCCGCTGACCGCCCTGATGCTGACCGATATCGTCTCGAAGACGTCGGGCTACGAACGGCTCGACGAGAACAACGCCGCCGGGGTCTACGAGGCGATCATGGATCCTGATGTCTCGCTCGCCTATATGGCCGCCTCGATCCGCCACTCGATCGACGTCTACAAGTCGATCGCCGGCGTCGATATTTCAGGCAATCCCGGCGTCACCGCCACGCTTTACAATGTCGGCAATCCGGACCAACGCGCAGCAGCCCTTGCCGCCAGGAACCAGGGCGGCGAGACCCAGTGGCCCGAAGAAAACTATTACGGCTGGCTGGTGAACGACAAGCTCGTGGAGCTCGAAGGCCTGTTGTGATTCATGTGAAGCACTTTCCTTGATTGCGCCGTAAAAACCTGAAATCCTGGCGCAATCGAGAAAGGCCTATCACCATGGACATGCGTCCGGAGCCCTTCGAACCACCGGCTCCCATTCCTCGGGTCGGCGTGCCGTCCTACCTGAAGATCATCAAGACTGTTCTGCGCAATCCGCTCGAACTCTGGGGCGAGCCGTCCTACACGCTGCCGTGGATCGAGACCAAGTTCATCACGCAGCGCACCCTGATCGTCAACGATCCCGGCCTCATCCGCTATATCCTCGTCGAAAACGTCAGCAACTATGAGATGTCGAAGGTTCGGCGGCTGATCCTCCGCCCGATCCTGCGTGACGGTCTTCTGACGGCCGAAGGCGAGATCTGGAAACGGTCGCGCAAGGCCATTGCGCCGGTTTTTACCCCGCGCCACGCCAAGGGATTCGCCGGGCAGATGCTGCGCCGGTCGGAAGAGTTCGTCGAACGCTACGCGCACGCGAAGGTGAAGCCGTTCACCACCAATGTCGCCAGCGACATGACCGAACTGACCTTCGATATCCTGGCGGAAACGCTGTTTTCCGGTGAGGTCGCCGTCGAAAGGGAGGGCTTCGTCCAGAGTGTCGAAGAGCTTCTGCACCGCATGGGGCGCGTCGATCCGATGGATATCCTGCTGGCGCCGGAATGGCTGCCGCGATTGACCCGCATCGGCGGCAAGAAGGTCATGAACCGGTTCCGGTCGATCGTCTCGGAAACGATGGCGATGAGGCGCCAGCGCATGGCGACGGACCCAGCAGGCACGCCCAACGATTTCCTCACATTGCTGCTGCAGACGGAGGGCGCAAACGGCCTTTCGACGCAAGAGATCGAGGACAATATCCTCACCTTCATCGGCGCCGGGCATGAGACCACTGCCCGGGCGTTGGCCTGGACGCTCTATTGCGTCGCCAACACGCCGGCTTTCCGCGAGACGATGGAGGCGGAGATCGACACCGTGCTCAAGAGCGGTGCCGAACCGGTCGAATGGCTGAACCTGATGCCGCATGTGCTGGCGGCCTTCGAGGAGGCGATGCGTCTCTACCCGCCGGCGCCGTCGATCAATCGCGCCGCCATCGAGGAGGACGAATGGACGTCACCGTCCGGCGAGCGCGTCAGGATACCCAAGGGCATCGCGGTTCTGGTGATGCCGTGGACGTTGCACCGTCACGTGCTCTACTGGGACCGGCCGCGCGCCTTCATGCCCGAGCGTTTCCTGCCGGAAAACCGCGAGAAGCTGCATCGTTTTCAGTATCTGCCTTTCGGCGCCGGACCGCGCATCTGCATCGGCGCGACCTTCGCGCTGCAGGAGGCGGTCATTGCGCTTGCCGTCCTGATGCATCGGTTCCGTTTCGACGTCACCGACGAGACCCGGCCCTGGCCGGTGCAGAGGCTGACTACTCAACCGCGGGGCGGCTTGCCGATGCGGGTTTCGGCTCGCTGAAGGTCTTGCCGGGAATAGCCGATTGCACGCCACGCACCGGCGAATCCGCCGGCATCGGCTGCGGCAACAGCTTCGATGGCTTCTTGATGGTCTTGATCGCGGCGCAGGTCGCATCCCCGACATTGTCGCAGGGCTTGTAGACGACGATCTCGCTGCCGGCACCGTCGTCCCACACCGCCTGGATCGTCAATGTCTTGGCCTCGTTTGCGGGCAGCGAGATGTAGACATACTCGGCCGTTTCGTCGGCGGGCAGGTTGAAGGGGATCTGCGGATTGCATTTTGCCAAGGGGAAGCGCTTGTCGAGAGCGTCCGAGTTGATCGAGTAGCGGATTTCCGATAGCCGGCAATGCATCGTCTGCAGCGCGGTAAAATAGATCAGCTGCCGGTCGTCGTAGTTGCGAAACTGGATCCACCCGGTCTGCTTGTTGGCGTCGAGCATCGCCTTGTAGATCGAGACGTCGGGCAGTTGCGGCTTGTATTCCTCCTCCACGGCGTCCTGCGCGCCGCCCGGCTGGGCGAAGAGCAGACCTGCCGCAAGAATGCCGGCGACTGCCGAAGCTCTGGAAAACGTCATGCCGCACCCCCGTTCGTATCGTGTCGCTCTGCTGACTGCGAATGTCCGCGACACGATGGCCTTCTCTTCCAATATGTCATATCACCGGATCGATCCCCATTGAACCCGGCGCTACCCCGGGCCGAAACACTGGACTGGCTTGAATTGACGTCCCATTTTCTTCTCGGCATCGATACCGGCGGAACCTACACCGACGCCGTTCTCTTCAGCGAAACGGCGGGTGTCGTCGCCAAGGCAAAGGCGCTGACGACCCGCCACGATCTGGCCGTCGGGATTTCCGGCGCGGTGGAATCCGTCTTGGAGAAGGCCGGCGTCCCGGCTTCCGCCATCGGCCTCGTATCCCTGTCGACCACGCTTGCGACCAACGCGCTCGTCGAGGGCCAGGGCGGCCGTGCCGGCCTGGTGATGATCGGCTTCGGGCCAGACGATCTCAAGCGTGACGGGCTGCAGGATGCGCTCGGCTCCGATCCGGTGATCTTCCTGCCGGGCGGTCACAACGTTCACGGCGGCGAGACGCCGCTCGACATGACCGCGCTCGATGAGGCCCTGCCGACCTTGGCCAATCAGGTTTCCTCCTTTGCGATCGCCGGCTATTTTGCCGTCCGCAATCCGGATCACGAGAAGCGGGTGCGCGACCGCATCCGCGAAGTCTCGCATCTGCCGGTTACCTGCAGCCATGAGCTTTCGTCCAAGCTCGGCGGCCCGCGCCGGGCGCTGACGACACTGCTGAACGCCCGGCTCGTCTCGATGATCGATCGCCTGATCGGCTCGTGCGAGGGCTTTTTGAAGTCCCGCGGCATCGATGTGCCCATGATGGTTGTGCGCGGCGATGGCGCCTTGATCTCGGCCGAGGAGGCAAGACTTCGGCCGATCGAGACGATCCTTTCCGGCCCTGCCGCCAGCCTTGTCGGTGCGCGGCACCTGACCGGCCTCGACAATGCCGTGGTCTCGGATATCGGCGGCACGACGACGGATGTCGCGGTACTTGACCGCGGTCGTCCGCGGCTCGATGGCGAAGGTGCGGTGGTCGGCGGTTTCCGCACCATGGTCGAGGCGGTGGCGATGCGCACCTATGGCCTTGGCGGCGATTCGGAGGTCCGCATCAATGATCGTGGGCTGAAGGCGAAGATCGACCTTGGGCCGAGGCGGTTGATGCCGCTCAGCCTCGCGGCGGCGCTGCATGGCGATGCGGTGCTGTCCGTTTTGGAAAAACAACTGCGGGCGCAACATGCCGGCCGCAACAACGGCCGCCTGGCTGTTCGCACCGGTCTACCCGACCATCTGGCGAGCGGTCTGCAGCCACAGGAGCAGGCGCTCTACGAGCGCATCGGCACAGTGCCGATCTCGCTTGAAAACCTGCTGACCTCGACGCCGCAGCGGGCAACGCTGGACCGGCTGGTGGCACGCGGCCTGGTGCATATCTGCGGCCTGACGCCCTCCGATGCAATGCATGTGCTCGGCAGGCAGTCGCAATGGAGCGTCGAGGCTGCCCGTCTCGGCATCGAACTGGCAGCGCGCATCCGCGACGGCTCCGGCCAGCCGATTGCTGCATCTGCCGAGGCGATGGCCGAGATGATCGTCGATCGCGTCACGCGCCAATCGTGCGAAGTCATCCTGCAGGCCTGTCTCGGCGAAGACGGGGCAGGGGCCATCGACCCGGCGGTCTCGCAGGCAGTCGATCGTGCTCTGACCCGCGCGCCTGGTATCGTGCGGTTTTCGATCGGTCTCGATCGCCCGCTCGTCGGTTTGGGGGCTTCGGCCCCGGTCTATTATCCCGCTATTGCCGACATGCTTGGCACCGAGCCATCCATCCCTGATGAGGCCGATGTCGCAAATGCCATCGGTGCGGTTGTCGGCCAGGTGCGGGCAACCGTCACCGTGTTCGTCACCACGCCGGAAGAGGGCATTTTCATCGTCAACGGAGCAGGGGTGAGCGAGCGTTTTCTCGATCAGGACCAGGCCTTTTCAGCGGCCCGCCGTCGCGCCGAGACGATGGCGCTTGAGGCGGCACGCACCAACGGTGCCGACGAGCCGGCTTCGATGCTGCGAGAAGAAATCGACGCTCCCGAGGTCGAAGGAAGCCGCAAGCTGGTCGAGGCACGTTTCATCGCGTCGGCGAGCGGCAGGCCGCGCATTGCCCATGGCTGATCTTTTCGATTTTGGAAATAATTCTTCGCATCCTTGCTGAATTGACAGGGAATGAATTGGTGAGAAACTGCCGGCCTTTCACGCGCGCGAGTGGCCTGTTTCAAGGAGTAAAAAGATGGACCGCATTGAGAAATACGGATTGAAGATCGATGCAGGTCTGCATGGCTTTCTGGTCGACGAGGCGATGCCGGGCACCGGCGTCGACGCCGAGCGGTTTTTTTCCGCGCTGTCGGAGATCGTCCATGACCTCGCGCCGAAGAACCGCGCCTTGCTTGCCAAGCGCGACGATCTGCAGGCCAGGATCGATGCCTGGTATCGCGAAAATGGCGCGCCGAGCGACCTCGAAGCCTACCAGGGCTTTCTGAAGGAGATAGGTTATCTCCTGCCTGAGGGCCCCGAGTTTTCTGTTTCGACTGATAATGTCGATCCTGAAATCGCTACGATCGCCGGTCCGCAGCTCGTCGTTCCCGTCATGAATGCACGCTATGCCCTCAACGCCGCCAACGCACGCTGGGGTTCGCTCTATGACGCCCTCTACGGCACCGATGCCATTTCCGACGAAGGCGGTGCGGAAAAGGGACGCGGCTACAATCCCAAGCGCGGCACCAAGGTCATTGCCTGGGCGCGCGACTTCCTCAATGCAAGCGCGCCGCTGGAAAGCGGCAGCTGGGCGGATGTTGCGTCGCTGAAGATTGCTTCCGGCAGCCTTTCGGTTGCGCTTGCGGGCGGAGCGAAGACGACGCTTCGCAACTCCGAGCAGTTTGCCGGCTTTGCGGGTTCGCACGAAGCGCCGTCGCAGATCGTTCTCCGGCACAACAATCTGCATGCCGTCGTCGTTCTCGATGCGACGACTCCGATCGGCAAGGATGACCCGGCTCATATTTCCGACGTCATTCTCGAATCCGCGATCACCACCATCATGGACTGCGAAGATTCGGTTGCGGCGGTCGATGCCGAAGACAAGGTCGTCGTATACCGCAACTGGCTCGGCCTGATGAAGGGCGATCTCGAGGAGGAAGTCGCCAAGGGCGGCCGCAGCTTCATGCGCCGCCTCAACGCCGATCGCGTCTACACGGCGCCAAGTGGGGGCACGCTGACCTTGCCAGGCCGCTCGTTGATGCTGGTGCGCAACGTCGGTCACCTGATGACGAATCCGGCTATCCTTGATCGCGACGGAAACGAGGTGCCGGAAGGCATCATGGACGCGATGGCAACCGCGCTGATCGCTCTGCACGATATCGGCCAGGGCGGCCGCCGCATGAACTCCCGCGACGGCTCAATGTATGTCGTCAAGCCGAAGATGCATGGGCCGGAAGAAGTCGCTTTCGCCTGCGAGATCTTCTCGCGCGTCGAGGCGGCACTCGGCATGCCCGCCAACACCATGAAGATGGGCATCATGGACGAGGAGCGCCGCACGACGGTCAATCTCAAGGAGTGCATCCGCGCCGCGCGCGAACGCGTCGTCTTCATCAACACCGGTTTCCTCGATCGCACCGGCGACGAGATCCACACTTCGATGGAAGCCGGTCCGATGATCCGCAAGGGCGACATGAAACAGGCCGCCTGGATCGGCGCTTACGAAAACTGGAACGTCGACATCGGTCTCGAATGCGGGCTTTCCGGCCATGCGCAGATCGGCAAGGGCATGTGGGCCATGCCGGACCTGATGGCGGCGATGCTGGAGCAGAAGGTCGCCCACCCGAAGGCGGGTGCCAATACCGCCTGGGTGCCGTCGCCGACGGCTGCGACCCTGCACGCTACGCATTATCACCGGGTCAATGTCGCCGACGTTCAGGCCGGCTTGAAGAGCCGGGCACGGGCCAAGCTCAGCGATATACTGTCGGTTCCGGTCGCGACCCGTCCGAACTGGACGCCAGAGGAAATCCAGCGCGAGCTCGATAACAACGCGCAGGGCATTCTCGGCTACGTCGTGCGCTGGGTCGATCAGGGCGTCGGTTGCTCCAAGGTGCCCGACATCAACAATGTCGGCCTGATGGAGGATCGTGCCACTCTGCGCATCTCGGCGCAGCACATGGCGAACTGGTTGCATCACGGCGTCGTCACCGAGGCGCAGGTGGTCGAGACGATGGAGCGCATGGCCGCCGTCGTCGACGGCCAGAACGCCGATGATGCACAGTATGCAGCGATGGCCGGCAATTTTGACGGCTCGATTGCCTTCCAGGCAGCGCTCGAGCTGGTGCTCAAGGGCCGCGAGCAGCCGAACGGTTATACCGAACCGGTCCTGCATCGCCGTCGCCGCGAGTTGAAGGCCCGGCTGGCCGCCTGATCAAGGCGGCGCCGGGCTTCATCAACGCCGGAGACTTTCCAGGAAAACTGCGAAGCGGTTTTCCGTCCGGAAACGCGAAAAACCAAAGACATAGGGCGTTTCCGTGCCTCCGTTTGGGGCGGAAACGCTGTAGATCAGAACTCGGCCCAGCCTTCGGTGGACAAGGCCGCGTTGCCCTGCACCGCATACCCAGCCGATCGTACCGCAGGCGGTCGGTTTCCGATGTTCGCGTGCTGTTGGGGCGTGACGGCGCGGGGCGGCGTCCGCCGCGCCTCTGGCTTGGCCGCGGCACGGGTTTCCCCGGAAAGTTGGAACCTTCCGATCAGGGCGCGAAGGTTCGTGCCTTCCTGGGCAAGCGTCGCCGACGCGGCATTCGCCTCCTCGACCATGGCGGCGTTGCGCTGCGTCACCTGATCCATCTGGTTGACGGCGGTATTGACCTCGGCCAGCCCTACCGACTGTTCCCGGGCCGAGGTGGCGATGGCAGCCATATGCTCGTTGATGGTGATGACGTGCGCCTCGATGGTCTTGAGCGCCTCGCCGGTGTCGCGCACCAGCCGCACCCCGCTCTCGACTTCGGAGCTGGAGCTGCGAATCAGTTCCTTGATTTCCTTGGCTGCCTTTGCCGAACGCTGCGCCAGTTCGCGCACTTCCTGCGCCACGACCGCAAATCCCTTGCCGGCGTCGCCCGCCCGCGCTGCCTCGACGCCGGCGTTCAGCGCCAAAAGGTTGGTCTGAAAGGCGATCTCATCGATCACACCGATGATGCTGGAAATCTGACTGGATGATTCTTCGATCCGCCGCATCGCCTCGACGGCATTGGCCACGACGACGGCCGACTGCGTCGCGCTGGTCTTTGCTTCGCCTGCCACGTCGCGGGCTTCCTCCGTCCGGCGCGAGGAATTGCTGACATTGGCGGTGATCTGGTCGAGGGCCGCTGCCGTTTCCTCCAGGGATGCCGCCTGTTGCTCCGTGCGTTTCGACAGGTCGTCGGCGCTCTGGCTGATTTCGCGGGTGCCCATGCCGATATTGCCGGCGCTGTCAGCGACGGCGAGCATGGCATCGTTGAGCTGCGCGGCGGCCTTGTTGAGGTCGTGACGCAACTGCTCGAACTCTGCGGAGAAGGGTTCCTCCAGCCGCACGGCGAGATCGCCGTCGGCCAGCCGCTGCAAGCCGGTCGCAAGGCCTGACGTCGCCTGGATCAATTTCTGCTGCGCGGCCTCTTCGGCCTCGTCCTGCATCCGCGTGCGTTCCGCTTCGCCATTGCGGCGGCTTTCCTCGGCCTCGGCCTGCAGACGAAGGTTGGATCGGGCCGCTTCCCGGAACGACTGGATGGCGCGGGCCATCTCGGCGATTTCGTCCTTGCCGGTCACATTCGATCCGTCGTCTTCGAGATGGCCGTCGATCAGCTTGCGCATCGCCCCGATCTGCCTGGCGAGCGGACCGATGACGCCACGTGAAACCACCAGGTAGGTTCCAGCAGCCAGCGCGAGAACGAGCAGGATGATGCCGATGCTGACAGCTCGCACCGTTTCGAATTCGCGATGCTGTTCCTGAAAGACCTTGTCCGACAAGTGCACCTGAAGGTCGGAAATTTCCGAGATGGTCTCGGTCAAGGGATCGATGGTTTCGTAAAGCGAGGTGCGAACGAAGCTGTCGAGCGCCGCAGAATCACGCTCAGACAGGATTTTCGTCAGCGTTGCGATCGAGTCCATCGCGACCACCATCTGCTGCTTGGCGTTCTCGACAAGCTTCTGCTCCTCCGGTGTCATAGAGGTCGCGACATAGGCGTCCCAATTGGCGGTTATCACCTGCCGGGCGTCGTTGACCGAGGCAAGACCGGCCTCCATCGTCTCGTTTCCGTTGCGCACCTTGTGCGCCGCATCGACGATCGAGACGGCAAAAGCGTCCGATGTTGCCTTCAGATTTTTCAAGGGAACGATACGGTCGGCATAGACCGCATCCATCGTCGCGCTGTTTTCGGCAAGCGCATGCTGGCTGTAGACGGCAATGCCGATCGCGATGAGTGACAACAGTGCAATCGCACTCAGGAGCTTGGTCTTGATCAGCATGGCGGTCCCTTGGTTAGGTATCTCTCGGCCACACTTTTTAATTAATTAGATAATCCTTACTTAATAAGGCGCTGAATTTCAGGCCTTCTTGCGCGTTTTTTGAACAAATAATCGCAACGGAACCGGAAGCCAGCCACCCTGGTTTGAAGCACCGGAAGCGGGGCAACTCTGCGTAGCGACGTCGAGGAAATATCGTCGCGGACGTTCGGCCAACAAAAAAGCCGCCGAGGAATCCGGCGGCTTTCTGATTGCATGATCCTGGTCGCGTTTTACTGCTGAACGACCACGCGTGCGTTCTTGCCCGGACGAACGCGGGAGTAGAGATCGATGATGTCCTGGTTCATCAGACGGATGCAGCCCGACGAAGCGGCCGTGCCGATCGACGACCATTCCGGCGTGCCATGCAGGCGGAACAGCGTGTCCTTGCCCTGGTCGTTGAAGAGATAGAGTGCACGAGCGCCGAGCGGGTTCTTCAGGCCCGGGCCCATGCCTGCCTCGACATACTTGGCCACTTCCGGCTTCCGTTCCGCCATTTCCTTCGGCGGGTGCCACATCGGCCATTCCTGCTTCCAGGCGATATAGGCTTCGCCTTCCCATGCAAAGCCGGCCTTGCCGACGCCGATTCCGTAGCGAACGGCCTTGCCGCCGGGCAGCACGTAGTAGAGGAACCGGTTCGGGGTGTTGACGACGATGGTGCCGGGACGCTCGCTCGTCGAATAATCGACGATCTGGCGATGGAAGCGGCCATCGACCTTGTTGATCGGAACTGCAGGGAGCGCGTAACCGTGATCCTCAACTGCGCCATAATTGCCCGAAAAGATCTGATCCGAAGCGACCTGTTCCGCAACGGGAGCAGGCTCACCGCTTGCCGTCTCGGACTTGGTCGAAGTTGTCGAGCAGCCGGCTACGGCGAGTGTCGCCGCCAGGCTGCACAGGAGGAAGGCATTGCGGAAGCGCATAGGAGTCTCTTAAAATAAGAAGCGAAGAAAAACTGGGTCGGCCCGACCATCAGTGACAACGGTTATTTTCGATTAGTTGCTGCTATGCAAGGGATTGCGTGGCAACAAGGCGGCGGGAAAGTGTAAATTCCGTGACGCTGGCTTTTTTGCAACAAAAGCGGTGGCAGACGAGAGTCTAGACGAATGACAATTCTCTCTATCCATGACGACAACCCTCTCGTGGACGGTCGACAATCGAATCGCGCGCTCATGGTGCGCCGCGGGGTTCAGCGGCTTTTCACGGAATTGCGCCACGCGGTGCTGCCGGAATTGACGCTCGCCAGCGGCCGGCGTGCCGATCTCATCTCGCTGTCGGCGAAGGGCGAAATCTGGATCGTCGAGATCAAGACGTCGATCGAGGATTTCCGCGTCGATCGCAAATGGCCTGATTATCGGCAGCACTGCGACCGGCTGTTCTTCGCCACCCATGGTGACGTCCCGCTCGATATCTTTCCGGATGATTGTGGATTGCTGCTGTCGGATGGCTACGACGGACACATCATTCGCGAGGCACCGGAACACCGGCTTGCACCGGCAACCCGCAAGTCCGTGCTGCAGCTCTTTGCCCGCACCGCCGCACAACGGCTGATGCTGGCGGAGTGGGCTGCCGAGCGCAATGGCGAACTCGGCAACTCCATTCGCGATATCGTTTCCGGCTCCCGCGACGGGTCAGCCGAGGGTTGACTACTTCGGCGCGCGTTTTGCCAGGATCCGCTGCAGCGTTCGGCGATGCATGTTGAGCCGACGCGCCGTCTCCGACACGTTGCGCTCGCACATCTCATAGACGCGCTGGATATGCTCCCACCGCACCCGGTCGGCCGACATCGGGTTTTCCGGTGGTTCGACCCGTTCGCCCTGGCGCTGCACCAGTGCTGCGAAGATGTCGTCGGCGTCGGCAGGCTTGGCGAGGTAGTCGACCGCGCCGAGCTTCACCGCATTCACGGCCGTTGCAATATTGCCGTAGCCGGTAAGCATGATCATGCGGGTGTCGTCACGGCGGCTGCGGATCGCCTCGATTACGTCGAGGCCGCTGCCGTCGCCGAGCCTCAGATCGATGACGGCGTATTTCGGCGGGTTGCCCTTCGCCTTGGCGATGCCTTCGGCAACGGACTCGGCGATATCGACGGTAAAGCCGCGCGCTTCCATGGCGCGGGCGAGGCGTCGAAGGAACGGCGCGTCATCGTCGACGAGCAGCAGCGTTCTGTCCGGTCCGATCAGTTCGGCGTCCTGGGCGTGCGTGCTGGGCGAAGCTGTCGATTTTTCGGTCATTCTCGCAATCCTTGGGCGAAAAACGGGACGTTTTCACCGAGATTATAGGTTTCCTGTCATCCCGTTCAATAAACTGCCAAACGTCATTTCGCCAGTTTCGTGTCCATCAGCGCACGCGGCCATTCGACGCTGACCTTGGCGCCGGGGCGATCGGCGCCGCCGTTCTCGAAGCGTAGGCGCGCGCCGGACCGCTCGAGCAGGGTCTTGGCAATGAACAGGCCGAGCCCCAGGCCGCCGGCGCTGTCATCCTTCTGCCTGCGCGTGACATAGGGTTCGCCGATGCGCATCAGAATATCGGGGGCAAATCCATCGCCGTCATCGGCAATCGTCACCTTGACGTGGTCGGCGGTGTGCTCGACCGTCACGGTCACCTCCTGCTTGGCATAGTCGACCGCATTTTCCAGTAGATTGCCGAGCCCGTAGAGAATGCCCGCATTGCGGTTGCCGACCGGCTCCGATGCCTTGTCACCCTTTTCGACAAGATTGATGTGAATGCCGAACTCGCGGTGCGGCGCCATCACTTCCTCGACCAGCGAGGATAGCGGCAAGAGCCGCATATGCTCTTCGCTTTCGGAGGACAGCGTCGTCAGCCGCTTGAGAATGTCGCGGCATCGCTCGCTCTGGCTGCGCAGCAGATGCACGTCCTCGCCGAAGCGTGGGTCGTCACCGAGCTCACGCTCCATTTCCTTGGCAACGACACTGATCGTGGCAAGCGGCGTGCCGAGCTCGTGGGCAGCGGCCGCCGCCAGGCCGTCGAGCTGCGAAAGGTGTTTTTCACGCTGGAGCACGAGCTCGGTCGCCGTCAACGCCTCCGACAGTTCGCTCGCTTCGAGCGAGACGCGGTAGGTATAGAACGCGGCAAAGGCCGTCATCGACACGATCGCGAACCAGATGCCGGCCGTCAGCACCCGCGGCATCAAGAGAAGCGTGCCGGGATACCAGGGCAGCGGGAACGGCGAAAAGGCAAGGACGGTCACACCGATGACCGCAAGGCCGGCAAGAACGATGCTGTGCGGCTTCGGCTGCGAGGCCGAGGAAATGATGACCGGAACGCAAAGCAGCGGCGCAAACGGATTGGCAAGCCCGCCGGTGATGAAGAGCAGGCCGGTCAGCTGCGCGAGATCGAGCCCGAGCAAGGCAAATGCGGCCGGCGGTCGCAACCGGTGCGTCGGGGGGAAGCGCAGGGTGAGGTAGGTGTTGACCAGCGCCAATGTGGCAATCAGCACCAGGCACAAGAGCAAGGGCAGCGGAAACTGCAGCCACAGCGTTGTGATGATGACGGCGATCGATTGGCCGCCGACCGCAAGCCAGCGCAGGCGAATGAGCGTCTGCAGGCGCAGGCTTCTGTTCGAAGTCGGATCATTGTGTTCCAGTGCCACTGCCGTCATGCCTGCTCTTGTTCCTATGGCCCCCGTCAAGGGTATTGCCTCATGTACCACGCGGTTTTGCCCGTGTCGTCGGCGCGGCCTCCGCCGGGTTCTCCGGCCAGGGGTGCTTGGGATAACGCCCGCGCATGTCGGCCCGGACATCCCGCCACGACCCGGCCCAGAAACCCGGCAGGTCACGCGTGGTCTGGATCGGCTGCCGGCCGGGCGAAATCAGTTCGAGCAGCAGCGGCAGCCGGCCATCGCCGATAGCAGGGTGTTTTTTGAGCCCGAAGAGTTCCTGCACCCGGATGGAGAGAAGCGGTTCGTCGCCGTCATAGTGGATCGGATGCCGTTGTCCCGTCGGCGCCTCGAAATGCGTCGGTGCCAGTTTTGCCAGCTCCCGCTGCCGGTCGTGCGGGACCAGCGACAGCAATCCTTCGGAAAGCGCGCCGGCCTTGATGTCGGCGATAGCGGTGACGCCGTGTTGAAACGGAACGAACCAGTCCTCGAGCGTCGCAAGCAGGGCTGCGTCGGAAACGTCCGGCCAGGGTTCGCCGAGCGAGCGATACAGGAAACCGATGCGATCGCGCAGTTGCATCGCCTCCTTGGAAAACGGCAGGACCGCCAGTCCAAGCTGGCGAACGCCATCGGCAAGCGCGCGTGCTGCGCTTTCGCCAGTCGGTCTTGGAAGCGGCGCCTCCTCGAAGATGATCGCACCCAGCCGGGTGACGCGGCGCGCGCGCACCTGGCGGCTCGCCCGGTCGAAGACGCTTTGCTCTTCCCGCACGATCGCTTCGGGCATATGCGCGTCGACGTCGGCGCGCGAAAGCTCGGCCGCCGCCAGCACGCGCTGGCCGCCGGCGCGGCCCGTGAGGTCGGCGATCACAAGCATGTTTGCCGCAGCGAGGCGCTCGGTCTCGGCGATCTCGGCCCCACGGCCGTTTGCCATCACGAACCGCCCACGGCCACCGCGCTGAAGCGCGATGCGGTCCGGGAAGGCGTGCATCAGCAAGGCGCCGGGCTGGACCGGTTCGCTCGACTTTCGCGCCCCTTTGAGTTCCGCCGCCATGCGGCGGGCAAGATTGCGCGAGGCTTCGGCGCGCTCGCCGCGCTCCTGGCGAAAGCGGCGCAGCCGGTCCTCCAGGTCGATGGCGTTGCCGCCAAGGCCTTGCTCCGTCAGCATGACCGCGAGCAGACAGGCCGCCTCGCCCTGGCCCTCCTCGGCCGCCGAAACCGCCATGGCCGCAAGGCGCGGCGGCAGGGCCAGATCACGGATCTTGCGTCCCCTTGGGGTCAGCGCGCCGAAACCATCGAGCGCGCCAAGCTCGCTCAGCAGCTTTCGCGCTTCCATCAGGGTCGTTTCCGGCGGTGGGTCGATGAAGGCAAGCGCTGCGGGATCGGTGACGCCCCAGTGCGCCATGTCGAGCAGCAGTCCGGAAAGATCGCTGGCCAGGATCTGCGGCGGCGTGAAGGCCGCAAGCGCTGCAGTCTGGCCGGCATGCCAGAGGCGGATGGCAATGCCCGGCTCCGTTCGCCCGGCTCGGCCGGCGCGCTGATCGGCCGACGCACGCGAGACGCGCACGGTTTCAAGCCGGGTGATGCCGGTCGACGCTTCGAAGACCGGCAGTCTCTGCAAGCCGCTGTCGATGACGATCCGCACGCCGTCGATGGTGATCGAGGTTTCGGCGATCGAGGTGGCAAGAACGATCTTGCGCGTGCCTTTCGGCGCCGGCCGGATCGCCGCATCCTGCTCCTTCTGCGTCAGGTTTCCGTAAAGCGGAACGACCGTCGTATCGGCTGTAAACCGGTCGGCAAGCCGTGCCGCCGTCCGGGTGATTTCGGCCTGTCCCGGCAGAAAGGCGAGGATCGATCCTTCTTCGCTGCGATGCGCCTCGACGATGGCGCGCACGACTGCGTCCTCGACGCTCTCGCCGCCGCGGTCCTGGTTGCGGATGTCGATGGGGAAACTACGCCCCTGGCTTTCGACGACGGTCGCGTCACCGAGCAGTTTTGAAACGCGCTCGACGTCGAGTGTTGCCGACATGACGATGATCCGGAGATCGTCGCGCAGCGCAGACTGGACGTCGAGCGCCAGTGCCAGGCCGAAATCGGCATCGAGTGAACGTTCGTGAAATTCGTCGAAGAGAACCGCGGAGACGCCCGCCAGCTCCGGATCGTCGAGGATCATGCGGGCAAAAACGCCTTCGGTCACTACTTCGATCCGGGTCTTGGCCGATATCCGGTTGTCGAGTCGCATGCGATAGCCGACGGTTTCGCCCACTTTCTCGCCGAGTAGCTCCGCCATGCGCCCGGCCGCTGCCCGGGCGGCGAGCCGCCGGGGTTCGAGCAGGACGATCTTGCCGCCGTCGAGCCACGGTTGCTCGAGCAGGAACAGCGGCACGAGCGTCGTCTTGCCGGCGCCGGGTGGCGCCGAAAGCACGACGGAGCGGGCCTTGTCGAGAGCTTCGGCGATCTCGGGCAGGACCTCGCGAACCGGCAAGGCGGGCAGGGTAAGCGTCACGATTGTCTCTCCGCTCCGATATGGATGAGCGCACCGCCGGCGGCGTCCGCGTCCGCGCGGTCATGGGTCACGAGGATTGTCGGCAGGCCTGCGGACCGCGCCTTCGCAAAGACCAGCTCGCGCGTTTGCTGGCGCAAGGCCATGTCGAGTTTGGAAAAAGGCTCGTCGAGCAGCAGCAGGCGCGGCTCGGAGAGAAGCACGCGTTGGAGCGCGACACGCGCCTTCTGCCCGCCCGAAAGCGTCTCCGGGTCGCGGTCGAAGAACCCGCCAAGCCCGCCTTCATCGAGCGCGTTTTCTGCCATCCGACGCCTGACGTCTCGGTCCTTGAACGCCTCGGGTATGGCAAAGACGATGTTGCCGCCGACCGAAAGATGCGGGAACAGCAGCGGATCCTGGAAGAGAATGCCGGTGTGGCGCTGTTGCGGCCGCAGCGCGATCAGATCGTCCTGCCCGAGCAGAACTGCACCGCTGGCGGTAAAGGCAGGGTCGAGAAATCCGCCGATATAGGCGAGCAGCGTCGACTTGCCGGAGCCCGACGGACCCATGATCGTCAGGACGTCGCCGGGCATGACCGTCGCCGAAACGGAAAGCAGCAGCCGGTCGGCCAGCCGGATCGTCACATCGGACAAAGTCAGAGGCATCGTCTTGCCTGGCGTTCGCATTCAGATCCTCATTGCCCGTCGGTGGCGGAATAGCAACTGCGGCACGAGCGATGCAATGAGAAAACCGAGAAACGGCAACAGTGCCTGAAGCAGCGCATAAACGCCGATGATGCGCCGATCTCCTCCCGACGAAAGCGCCACCGCCTCGGTGGTGATCGTCGTCACCCGTCCGGCGCCGATCAGCACGGTCGGCAGGTAGAGGCTGACGGAGACCGCAAAGCCGACGGCAAATGCCGTCAGGCAGGCGCGAAGCAGCATGGGCAGTCGAATGGTCATGAGGATCTTGAGTGGCGATTTACCCAGTCCCGATGCGACCTGTTCGTAGCGCCGGTCGAGCGCCCGCCAGGGCGGCGCTAGTGACAGAAGCACATAGGGCAGAACGAAGACCAGATGCACGGCGGCAACGGTGGCGATCGACGGCGAAAACCCCGCCATTGCTGCCAGGATCTGCAATCCAAACACGAAGGCGATCTCCGGGACCAGCAATGGCAGGAAGACGGGAAACCAGCGCTCGGCGGTGCCGTGAGCACTGCGCGATAGCAGGCCGATGGCGATCGCAAGTGCGAGGAGCGATGACAGCAGGGCGATGATGATAGTGTTGGCCAGAGGTCCGGCGAACCCTCCAAGGGCGCGTTGCCATGTTCTGAAGGTGAGGCTTGTCGGCAGACTATCAGGGAATGGCCACAGCCCTGCAATCGACCAGAGCGCCAGCAGGCCGAGCCCGGTAAAGATCAACGCCGCGGACAAGGTCGTGATCACGGCTGCGGTCCGGCGAAGAAGTCGGTCGTCACTCAGGCGTTTTCCCGAAGCGCTCAGGCGCCGGTGACAAAGACGACCGAGCCGTTCGACGCCGATCCAGACCACGATCGCGAACAGGCCGAGCGCTAGCTGCAGCACGGCGCCGGCCGAAGCGAGGAACCGGGCGCCGATGTCGTCGTCGGCCAGCCATTGGGCGATACGTACCGGCAATGTCGGCGGCAATCGGGGCCCAAGGATCATCGCGACGTCGATCACCGAGGTCGAGTAGACCAGCACCGCGAAGACAGGCAGGCGGATCTGCCGATAAAGCAGCGGCCAGAGCGCGATGATAAAGCCCGATACCCGGCCATAGCCGAGAGCTGACATCAAACGTCGCGCATTCGCCACGGGCAGCTGCGGCAGTGCCGCCAGCATTACCAGCAGCAGAAAGGGCATCTCCTTGGCAATAAGACCGGATATCATCGACAACCCGAGCGGATCGTTCGGCACGAGCCAGTCCGGCGGTCGGTCGAAGCCGGTGAGTTCGGGAGAGGCGAGCCGAATGAGAAAACCGGACGGCGCGATCAGGAAGGCGATCGCAAATGCCGATGCGGCGTGCGGAACGGCCAGCAGCGGTGAAAGCAGATGCTGGATGAAGGCGAAGGGTCGCGTTCCGGCGAAACCCGCGACAAAGGTGCAGACCACCATCAGGGTGACAAACGTGCTGATCAACCCTGCCGCCAGACTGATCAGAGCCGAGCGCAGGATATGCGGCTGGGCGACCAGCGCCTCGAAATGCCCGAGCGTGAGCTGCGTACCGCCGAGTGCGGGCAGGTAGCCGAAGGCCGGAAGCAGGGTGCCGGCGAGACCAGCCAAAACCGGCAGGCACAGCATGACCGCCACACCTGTGCCGATGCCCCGCTGCAGGGCGTCCCTCACAGGGATGTCCGTCGATGGCGCCGGCACTCGCCGTTAATTGGCGGCGCCATATCGGCGGATCCATTCGGTTTCGATCCGCGTCATCCAGTCGGGATGCGGTTCGGCAAGCGCCGGGCCGAGCTGATCGGGCGGCAATGTCGCCACCCCGAGATCGAGGGCTGCAAAGGCGGCACGGTCGGCATCCGGTAGTTTCACCATCGCCAGCACCGTCGGGTCACCCCAGTATTGGGCGTCCTGTTTGCGCAACTGCGCCTCGGGAGAGAGCAGGAAATCCGCAAGCAGCAGCGCGCCCGCACCAGCATTGGCGTTATAGGGAATGGCAACGAAATGGGTGTTGCCAAGCGTTCCGCCGGAAAAGACGAAGGAGCGGACGGTGTCCGGCAGCTCGCCATTGGCGATAGCCGCCGAAGCTTCGGCGGGATTGAAGGCGAAGATGATGTCGAGTTCCCCGTCGGCCAGCTTCTGCTTCATATCGGGGTAGTTCTGCGGATAGGCCTTTCCCTTGCGCCATAACAACGGCGTCAGCTGGTCGAGATAGGCAAAGAGCGGCGCCACATCCTGTTGAAACGTTGCCTCGTCCACGGGCTTCAGCAACTTGCTCCTGTTATCGATGAGCTCGATCAGCGCCTGCTTCAAGAACGAGGAGCCGGCGAAATCCGGCGGCTGCGGATAGGAGAAGCGTCCCGGATGGGCCTTTGCCCAGCCAAGCAGGTCTTTTGCCGATGTGGGCAGCTGCGCGGTTGGCGTGCGGGCCTTGTCATAGAAAAAGACCAGTTTGGCGCCGCCCCAAGGGCTTTCGAGCCCTTCCGTCGGTACGGTGAAGTCGGTGAGGATTGTCGGCTTCGTCTCGTGGTCGACATAGGCCCAGTTCGGAAGCCGGGTTGCCCAGCTGGGGCTGAAGAGCAGGCCCTGCCGCTTCATCGCGGCAAAGTTCTCGCCATTGATCCAGATGAGATCGACGGTGCCGGCAGCATCCTTGCCCGCCGATCTCTCCGCAAGCACGGTTGCGACCGCTTTGGCAGTGTCATCGAGTTTTACATGCACGACGTTGACGCCGTAGCGCGCCTTCATCTGTTCGCCCGCCCAGGCGATATAGGCATTGATATTGGCTGAACCGCCCCAGGCGTTGAAATAAACCGTCTCGCCCTTGGCCTCGGAAACGACCGAAGCCCAGTTGTCGATGTCGAAAGCGGCCGCCGGGCAGGCAAGGCTAAGTGTGGCGACGACCGCCGCTGCCCATCGTCTTACCCATCCGATCATGCTGCACTCCCCCGCATTCGTGTTTCGGCGCGAAGGTAAGCCAAGCGCCTGTGGCGTCAATGCGCGCCGATGGTGGCGACCGTCACGTTTCGGTGAAACGACGGCAGTCTCGATGAGCACGGTTTGCCGTGAAGATGGGCGTTTTCCGCCGGGTGGGCGGCCTTTTTGCGAAGCTCCTAAGGAGAGGTAAGCGTGAGCGACGGCGTTTCCCTGGCTCTTGGCAACGCTTTTCGACCGATTGGCGAATGATTCTGGTTCTGGTTTTGCTGGTTTGGTGGTTTCGGCTGGGCTGTTGATAACTCTCGCTTCCAATTCGTGTGTATTTTCAATGTGTTGTTCGATCTTGTCGATTTTTTGCGATTGCCTGTTGACGTGTTCGGTGAGTGGGGTCTATAAGCCCGATCACTGAACGAGGGCGGCGGCGCTGCTGGCGACGATGTCCTTCGTTTTAAGGTTTCCTTGATTGGCGGATGCTGATTGGTCGGGAC